>JAEUQC010000052.1 GCA_016789905.1 Bryobacterales bacterium
GTAAGCGTTCGGCGATCCCCCTGGTTTCCTAATTGCCGGGAATCTGGTTCGCTATAGGAATGAAGCGAGACATAAGACGCCACCATCGAAGTCAGTCGGAGATTCGAGCGCTTGTCGCCGGGTATGAGAACGGAAATCAGTCGCGGGCTGCCTACTGCGCCAGGCATGGACTGGCCCTCACAACGCTGGACTACTACCGGCGGCGAGTCCGGTTGTCCAGCGCTCCGCTCGTTGAAATCGAACTGCAACCGGCGGCACTGGCGCCGGCCGCCAATGGCGCCGTCGCCGTCGTACTTGGCAACGGACGCCGAATGGAAATCGGCTGGGCCGACCTGGCGCTGGTCCCCGGTCACAGCCAGCCGCTCCGTGCCTTGCTTGGCTGGCTGGAAGAGGCATAGCGATGTTCGGTCTCACCACGGCCACACGGGTCTTTGTTGCTCCCGGCGCCACCGATATGCGGAAAGGGTTCGACGGTCTCTTTGGCCTGGTTCGCGACCTGCTGGGGGAAGATCCGCTCAGCGGCCACCTGTTTCTCTTCGCCAATCGCGACCGGACTCGCGTCAAAGTGCTGGTCTTCGATGGCTCGGGTCTCTGGGTCTGTTCGAAGCGTTTGGAGAAAGGCCGGTTCGCTTGGCCGAAGGCCGCCGAAGGGCAGAAACGCATCGCCATGCGCGCCGAGGAATTGACGATGCTGTTGAGCGGAATTGACCTGAAACAAACCAAAGCCCGTAAGTGGTTTCGCCGTTCTATGGCTGCGTAGAAAAAAGACATAGATAGTCACTAAAAGACTAGCTTATTACTTGCTTACATAGTATTCTATGTAAGTCGCTGCGATGGATCCGACTTCCCCCACGCCTTCCCCAGTTACTCCGGAAATAGCCGCCCTTCTGGCGCGGCTGGAGGAATCCGACCGGCGGGCACGGACGGCGGAAATCGAGCTGAATCTATCCCAGATGCGGATCGCGCAACTGGAAGAACGGCTTCGCCTGATGCGCATCGCCAAGTATGGTCCGCGCGGGGAGAGCCTGAGTGCGGCGCAGTTGGCGCTGTTTGACGAAGAGATCAGCGCGACGCTGGACGAGGTGGTCGCCGAGGCCGCCCGCGGCCCGTTGCCGGAGGCTCCGGCCAAACCGCGCAAACGGCACAAGTCCCATCCGGGCCGCCAAACACTGCCCGCCGATCTTCCGCGTGTGGTGAGCGTCGTTGCCTGCGCGCCGGCGCAGTGCACCTGTGGCCATTGCGGTGCCGAAACGGCCGTGATTGGCTACGAGGAGAGCGAACGGCTCGATGTGGAGCCGGCGAAGTTCTTTGTGTCGGTGACGCGGCGCGAAAAGCGCGCCTGCCGGAACTGCAAACAGGGCGGCGTGGCGACGGCGCCGGTGGAAGCCGCCATTGTCGAAAAGGGATTGGCCAGCAACCGGGTGGTCATTCACGCGGTGGTTTCGAAGTATTGCGATCATCTCCCGCTTTACCGGCAATGCGTGATGCTGGCCCGCGACGCCGGGGTTGAGATCAGCCGCGGGACGATGGATGGCTGGGTGATACAGGTGGGCCATCTGCTGGGCGCCATCGTGATGGCGATGCGGAAGGAAGTGCTTCTTGGCAGCTACATACAAGCCGATGAAACGACCGTGATGGTGCAACGGCCCGAGGAGAAGTTGGGCCGAAACCATCAGGCGTTTCTGTGGCAGTTCGGCAATCCGGGCGGCACCGTCGTCTTCGCGTTTCATTTGGGGCGTGGCGGCGAAGCGGCCGAGACGTTTCTTGCCGGCTACAAGGGCATCTTGCAGACCGATGGCTATGCGGGCTACAACGCCGGGGCCAAGGGTGTCGCCGTGCATGCCGGCTGTTGGGCCCATGTTCGCAGGTACTTTGTCGACGCGGTAAAGGTGAACAAGCTGGACGCGGTGGCCGCTGACTTTGTGCGGCGGATGGATGCGCTGTTTGCCATCGATCGCGAGGCGGCGGAGGCCAAGATGGCGTTGGCGGACCGGTATGCGTTGCGGCGAGACAAGTCGGCGCCGATGGTGGACGAGATCCATACGAAGCTCTTGGCGGTGAAAGGCACTGTGTTGCCGAAGAGCAAGCTGGGCGAGGCGGTGGACTACGCGCTGGGGCAGTGGCCGCGGATGATTGTGTTTCTGGATCACGCCGAGATTGAGTTGTCCAACAACCTGGCGGAAAATTCCATGCGCCCAATCGCCGTGGGCAGGAAGAACTGGATCCATATCGGCAGTGTGCAGGCCGGGCCGCGTGTGGCGGCGATTCTTTCCGTCGTCGAGACCTGCCGCAGGCTGGATATTCCGGTACGGCGATACCTGGCCGATGTGCTGCCGGGCTTGGCCGACCGGAAGACCTCCGAGATACCCGCCCTTACGCCCATGGCTTGGAAACTCCATCGCCAAGGCTAACCCGGCTCCCAGATTCCCGCAAGACTGGGGATCGCCGAACGGTTAC
>JAEUQC010000058.1 GCA_016789905.1 Bryobacterales bacterium
TCCACTTCCTTCAACATCCCCCGCAACGCCATCAGCCCGCCCGCCCCCGGCTGCATTGCCGCAATCTTACTCTCCCGATCGATCAAGATATACGCCGGCAATCCCGCTCCTTCAAACAGCACCGCCAGGTTCGTATCTGGCGTCAACACCACCTTCGCCGTCCGCGGGTGCTCCAGGAGATAGGAAGACACCTTTGCCTTGGTCTCCCCCGCGTTGACCGCCAACACCACCAACCCGTCCTTGGCGTGATCCTTCAATATCTGCTCAACCGCCGGCTCATCTTTTCGGCAGTACCCGCACCATGTGGCCCAGTGCTGCACCAGCACCACTTTGCCCTTCAGGCTCTCCCGTGTGTGGACCTGCCCGTCCAGCGACTTCGCCTGGAACTTCGGCATCGGCTCCCTCGGGGGCCTCACCGCCAACAACGGGGACGCTCCCGCCAGCGATAACAACGCACGCCGTTTCATGATTCCAAGCTATCATGCGGGATAACCGTTATGAGGCTCCTCCTATCCCTGGCCGCAATCGGTTCGGTGCTCGCCGCCGCGCCGTGGTCTATTGAAACGCTCTTCACGCGCCCCTACATTTGGGGCACGCCGCCCACACAGGTCATCTGGGCCAAACAGGCGCCCCGCCTCGTTTTCCTGTGGAACGAAAACGGCCGCCGCTTCCAGGATATCTACACATACGACGCCCTCACCAAACGCCGCGCCCGCCTCACCAACCTCGAATTCACAGGAGACCCCTTCAACCCCGCCCCAGATGAAAAAGATGCTCGCCTGAGATCACACCGCCCTCCCGACGCCGGACTCGCCAGCTTTTCCGTCTCCGATGACGGCACCCGCGTCGCCTTCGCCTGGAAGGGCGATCTCTATTGGGTTTCCACCGCCGGTGCCAACACCCCCTTCCGCCTCACCCAAACCCGCGCCTCCGAATCCGCCCCACGCTTCTCGCCCGATGGGCAGCGGCTGGCCTTCATCCGCGCCGGCGAAATCTTCGTCCACAACATCGCCACCGGTGCCATTGTCCAATTGAACGAAGCCAGCGCCGGCAACGCCACTGCGCTTCAATGGTCACCCAACGGCAAGCAGGTCCTCTATTCGGCCACGCAACCCGGCGCCCGCGTGCAGATCCTGCCGAACTACTCCGGCCAGTTCGTCGCCGCCCGACCGTTCCCGCGCACCGTGGCCGGTGACGAACCGGCCCCGCCCCTCTGGTTTACAGTCCCCTCCACCGGCGGCAAACCAGTCCGCCTCGGCGAAGGCGCCTCGCCCGCCTGGTCGCCCGATTCGAATTCCATTCTGGCCCAAGTCATCTCGCAAGATCGCAAGAAAATGACGCTGCGCATCTACGACGCCGCCACCGGCAAGGCGCGCACACTCACCGAAATCGCCGACCCGCGCTGGGTGGCCCAAACATTCTCCATGTGGTCGCCAGATGGCAAATCCGTTGCATTTACGAAGGATTCTGACGGCTTCATTCATCTCCACCACATCCCGGCCACGGGCGGCGAAACCAGGCAAATCACCCGCGGCAAATGGGAACTCGACACTGAACGGTTCGGCTTTGCGCCGCAATGGATCGGCGGCCGAATCTTCTACGCCTCCACCGAAGTGAGCACCAGCGAACGCCACTTCTACTCCATCTCCGCCGACGGCACCACAAAGCAAAAACTCTCCAGCCGCGAGGGCATCAGCGTCGGCGTCGTCTCCGAAGACGGCAAGCACACCGCCATGCTCGAAGCCGACCTCAAAATGCCGCTCGATCTCTTTGTCGACGGCGCGCGCGTCACCACTTCACCGCGCCCTGCGTTTTCCACCTACACTTGGCCGGAGACCCGTTTTGTCGAGTTCCCCTCGCGGGGCGACAAGGCCACCGTGAAGGCCAAACTCCTTCTCCCGCCGGGCTACGACCCCTCAAAGAGGGACGGCAAGAAGTGGCCCAGCGTTTTCTTCATCCACGGAGCCGGCATCGCTTCCAGCGTCCTGAAACAATGGGGCTCCTATCAGGATCAGCGTTTCGTCTATAACGCCTACCTCGCCTCGCAAGGCTTCGTCGTCATGGATCTCGACTATCGCGGTTCGTCTGGCTACGGCCGCGAATGGCGCACCGGCGTCTATCTCCACATGGGCGGCCCCGACTTGGATGACGTGCTCGGCGCTGTTGACTACATGCAGAGCCTTGGCAACATCGACACAGCCAAACTCGGCATCTGGGGCGTCAGCTACGGCGGCTTCATGACCAATATGGCCATGTTCCTCGCCCCCGGCGTCTTCAAGGCCGGCAGTTCCTGGGCCGCTGTCAACGATTGGGAAAACTACAACCACGGCTACACCCGCGAACGCCTCACCACCCCGGCCGAGAACCCCGAAGCCTACCGCCGTTCCTCGCCCATTACCTTCAGCCATAACCTGCGCGATCATCTTTTATTGGTACACGGCATGGTAGACTCGAACGTTCTATTTCAGGACACGGTGCAATTAACAGAAAAGCTGATTCAGGAAGGCCGCCCGTTCGAAGAGATCTTCTACCCGCAGGAGGATCACGGATTCGTCCGCGACGAGACCTGGATGGACGCCTTGCGCCGCACCACCGCCCTGTTCGAAAAACACCTGCGATGAGCCTTCCGCGACTCTACCCGATCCTCGACACCGCTGCGCTTGATCGCGCCGGCGTCCCATTGCTCGAAGCCGCCATTGGCATGATCGAAGCCGGCGCGCAGATTCTCCAGCTCCGCCATAAAGGCCATTTCTCCCGCGATTTGTTTGAAACAGCGGCACACCTGGCTGTTTTATGTGAGCAGGCCCGCATCGGCCTCGTCGTCAACGACCGGGTGGATATGGCCAGACTCCTGAACGCCCACGTCCACGTCGGCCAGGACGATCTGCTCCCCGTCTTCGTCCGCCAACTCGCTGGGCCGGACACGATTATCGGACTGTCCACCCACAATAAGGAACAGTTGCTCGCCGCCAATCTCGAACCGGTGGACTATCACGCCCTCGGCCCCATCTTCGGCACTTCGTCCAAGGAGAATCCGGACCCCGCCGTGGGCCTCGCTTCGCTCCGCGAATGGCGGCCCCTGTCACATAGACCGGTTGTCGCCATCGGCGGCATCACACTGGAAAACGCGGGCCAGGTACTGCTTGCGGGCGCGGATTCGGTGGCCGTCATCAGCGGGCTCATCCCGCCGTCGCCAGACCGCCAAAGCATACGGGAGAGGACCCAGGAATGGCTCAAAGCAGTGACAGCGTAGAACTCAATCGCT
>JAEUQC010000085.1 GCA_016789905.1 Bryobacterales bacterium
CCCTCTTTTTCGTAGGGCAACCGTTAACTGCCAACGCAGCCAACGGCTTACCGCCCAATTCTTACAAACGAAAACGCCTACCCCCCACAGCACCCCCCCCTGTACCGGTCATCTTTTAACTTGCCCCAAAACGCGCTACACCCCAACCCCGCACCGCGTTACGCCCTTGGTCTACCCGCGCCCGTACCGCCGGTAGCGACGTTCATCCGTAACCGCCAGTCCGGTCATCAATAGCGTCCCGGCCGGCGGCTATCGCTGACCGGCCCGGCGCAACAGCAGGGAACCCATAGCCCCGGCCCCCACCGACGCCACAAGAATACCCAGTTTCGCCGCGTTCATCTGCGCCTCATCCGTAAAGGCCAGTCCGGTCATGAATAGCGACATCGTGAACCCAATCCCGGCCAGCCACCCTGCGCCATGAATCTGCCGCCAGCTTACACTCTCCGGCAGCGTCGCCAGCCCGCTCCGCACCGCCAGCCACGCCGCCAGCGTAACGCCAATGGGCTTGCCCAGCATCAGGCCCACAATGACGCCCAGCGTTACCGGCCCGGCCAAAGCCTCGCCCAAGTTGCCCGAAAGCGCCACCCCCGCGTTGGCCAGCGCAAATAGCGGCATGATGAAAAATGTCACCCACGGGTGTAGCGCCTCTTCTATCCGGTGCAACGGCGGCTGCACTTTTTCACACGCGTCTTCCAGCGCCTCCACCGCCGCCTGCTGTTCAATGTCGCTCAAAATATCAAAGGGTTCCACATTCGCGGCCCGTTCAAAATGGTCCAGCACCGCCCGCCCATGTTGCAGAAACCGCTGCTGGTTGATCGCCGTGCGCACCGGAATCATGAACGCGAGCAATACCCCGGCCAGCGTCGCGTGAATCCCCGACACCAGCACCATTCCCCACAGCGCCGCTCCCAGCAACGCATACGGCATCGGATGCCGCACGCCCAGCCGGTTGGCGGCGAAGGCCGCCACCAGGCACAGCCCGCCCACGCCCAGCGCGCCCCACGCAAGCGTCGTTGTGTAGAAAACCGCAATCACCACCACGGCCGCTATGTCGTCCACAATCGCCAGCGCCGTCAGAAATACCTTCAAGCCCAATGGAATCCGGTCGCCCAGCAGCGCCATCACGCCGATCGCGAAAGCAATATCGGTGGCCATCGGGATACCCCATCCCGCCGCTCCCGCCCCATTCCCATTCACCATCGAATAGAGCATCGCCGGCACGGCCACCCCGCCCAGCGCGGCCACAATCGGCAGCGCTGCCTGCCGCGGAGAGGCGAGTTCGCCCGCCAGCATCTCCCGCTTAATTTCCAATCCAACAACGAAGAAGAACACCGCCATCAACGCGTCGTTTACCCAGAAATGCAGCTCCCGCGCCAGCGTCAGTGAACCGACGCCAATCGTAACCGGCGTATGCCACAGCGCCGTGTACATGTGCGCCCACGGCGAGTTCGCCCAAACGACGGCGGCGATGGAACATAGCAGCAGCAGCACGCCGCCGGAAGTCTCCTGGGCGGCGAACTCCTGGAACGGGCGCGCCAGCTTGAGTATCGGTGTTCGCTCCGGCGCTATGCGGTGTGTGTTGTGCAACGGGTCCAGCGTCTCAGCCCCAGAACGTCAGGTAGGGCTTTCCTTCGGCCAATCGTTGAATGTGGAGCGCCAACTCGCGCGCGTGGTAATCACCCCACATGCAGGATTCGCCGTTCGGCACTGTTTGCCCGGCCGGAATGTAGTCCCACCCGTTGGGCCGGTGATAAACGGCGTGCAGCAACAGCCCCTGGTGGTTGGCATCGGTGCTCAGGTAGGGCTCGGCGAAAATCGTGTTGGCCACCGTCAACCCGGCTTGCGTGTAGTTCGCTTCCCCAGTCAGTTTGCCCAGCCGCAGTAACCCTTGCGCCCCGATGGCGGCGGCGGAGGAATCCACCGGTTCATAGCGGTTGTACGGGTCGGCCGGTTTGTCGTTGTGGTTGGGCAGGTGGGCCAGCCCGGGCGCCCCCGTGTCCCAGTACGGCACGCCGCATGTCGGGGTGTGCGCTATGTAGAAGTCGCAGGTGGCCCGCGCCGCGCGCAGCATGAAGTCAGGCGGCGTCAGGTGATGGGCGGCGAAGAATTCAAGCTGCTCAGCAAAGCCCAGCATCGCCCACGCCAGTCCGCGGGTCCATGTCGTAAATGGCGAATAGCCCTGTTGCGAACTCGGGCATCGCGCGTTCCCGTCGTTGCGGTTGAACACCACCTCGTGGACCGTGCGGCCGTTCAGTGTGTCGTAGCTGTCGCGGCCCTCGCCGTAGAAAACGTTGAACTGCGCCGTTGCGCGCGCATGGTCCAGCAGCCGGTCCAGCAGCGAAATCTTCTGGTCGTTTTCCCCCATCAGCACATGGCCCAACTTGTGGCTCACCGCCAGGGCCCGCAGCGAGCGAATTGTATCCACGAACAACGAATGCGGACCGTTAAACGAATAAATGTAGCCCCCGCCGCCCTTGATGGTCGACCAGCGCGCCGCCTGCACCGCGCCCGTGCACTGCAGCGCCAGTACGTAAAAGTTCCGCTCCCACTCGTTTTCCGGAATGCGCCCCTCGTCCATCAGCCGCAGCAGGTTGCCATAGGTCGAAACGTTGTTGAAGCCGTGGTCGTGTACGCCAACATGCGTGATGTGCGGGGCCATCAGGCTAACCGTGCGCTGCCGGCCCTGTTGCAGGAACCACTCTTCCCCCGTCGCGTCGAACTGCAAAATGGAGGCGCCAAACTGAAACCCCTGTGTCCATTCCGTCCACCCCCGTGACGTATACCGCCCGTTCACCGTGAAAACCGGCGCGCCTTTGGATGGCTCCCAGGCGTCTTCCAGGGATCGGATCTTGGCGGCGGAGGCGGACCACAGTTTCTGAATCGCCGGCAACAGTGCGGCGGGAGTTAGGCTGGTTTGAATGTTGATCATACGTCGAAGGGCTACGAACCATCTTAGAATGCCCGCGCGCCCCGGGCGTGCGTTTAGCTCGACCGCACCGCCACCATCTGGCTCGCCGTCCGCACGTACAACACCCCATCGGCAATCGCCGGCGTCGCCATCAGCCCAGCGCCCATGGCATTTTTCGCCAACTGCTGGAACGTGTTGCCGGCCGCCAGCACAATCATGTCGCCGTCCTGCGTCGGCACATATACTTTGTCGTCGCCCGCCACAAGTGACGCCGCCACCGCCAGGCTGTTTCCCCCCAGCCGCTGTTCAAAATGCTTCTTGCCCGTCACAGCGTCGAAGCACCGGATGACGCCATTGAAATTCACCAGATAGATATTCCCGCCGTAAACCACCGGAGTCGATAGATACGCCCCGCCCTGTTCCGCGCTCCACGCTACATGTTCGGTTCCCGTTATGTTCCCCTTCGCCGTCTGCCGTATGGCATAGACGGGCGTCTTCCCCCCGTGGCCGTTGGTGATGTAGATTAAGTCGCCAGCCACAAACGGTGTCGGCACCGGTATATCACCGCCGCTCGCCAATCGCCAGAGTTCCTCTCCCGTGAAAGCGTCGTAGGACACAATCCACGGGTACCCATTCAGTATCACTTGCGATTTTCCCGCCTGCGTCAGCACGAACGGCGTACTCCAACTCCGCTCGCTCACTCCTTTGCGCGAAACACGGAATCCAGGCTTGCCCGTACGAAGGTCATAGCTTGCGAAAAACGGCTCCTTCACCTCATCGCAAACAATAAACACCCGGTCTTTCGCAATCGCCGCCGCGCTCGAATACCCCCAATCGGCGCCGTACATTCCCAGCCGCATCGGCCCCAACTCCACCTGCCACAGCACTTTCCCGCTCTTGTCGAAGCAGTAGAGGCCATCGGCGCCCAAACAAGCCACCAGGTACTTCCCATCGGAGGCCAGCGTCGAATTGGCGTGCGTCGCCATCGTGTGCCTCACGCTGCCCGGTTTCTGTTTCCGGAACGGTTTGCGATAGATCTCCCGGCCCGTTTTCCGGTCCAGGCATAGCAGCAGCCAGGTTTGCACGCCGTTGTCGTCGGCCGGCTTAATGTCGCCGTACAGCCCAAGCTTCAAGGACCGCTTTCCGGCGTCCTCGCTCTCCGCCGTGATCAGGTAGATCCGGTCGCCCAGTATGATCGGGCTCGCGTGGCCCAATCCCGGCACCGCCGTCTTCCATTGGATGTTCTTATCCGGGCCCGCCGCCGGATCACAGTTCCATTCCACGGGCAACTTGCCCGTCGCTACTCCTCCGTAGCCCTCCCCCCGAAACAGCGGCCAGTCAGCAGACCAGCCGTTTTCAACCAAGGCCAGCCCGGCAGCGCCGCGCAGCCACATCCGGCGTGTAGCAGTAGAAGGCATTTCCCAAGTCTACCTATTCCGTAACCCCTACAGGCATGCCTCCACCGTCTGGTCAATCGAGTTCCCACCGCCCGCGGGCCGCACTCCTTGGCAGGTACTCTTCCTCCAAATCCCTACTACAAACCCGCCAGCCACCCACCCCTGACCAATAACAACCGCCGCGCCCATCCGCCAAACACCGCCAACCCTTACTGGCACGCCTCCGCCGCCTGGTCAACTGAACTCCCGCCGTTCACTTTCCCTAGGGCGCACTGGCAATACTCCCTCGCCCGCGCCTGGGTAGCCCCCTTCTCCGTAGCCGATTTCATGCACTTCTCCACGAAGCTTTTATCGAACCCCTTCTTAAAACCCGCCTGGAACCCGGAGCAACCCGTCGCCCACATCACACCTATCAACACCGTCACGCGCATCACGCAAGTCTACTTCACCCCGCCCAACCGCGGCGCGCGGAATAGCTCCACCGGCGAAATCGGCACCGGCAGCAAAAAATCCACAAAACAAACGGCCATCTCCTCCCGGCTTTGCTCGCCCCACCGTACTGTCGCCCGTGGGTCTGGGTTGCGTGCGTTGGCCGGAGAGTTGTCGAACACCGCCTCCACCACAATTTCCGTCCCCCTCTCAATCCGCACCGGCCGGCGCGGCCGGTAAACCAATTGCCAATAGAAATCGTAGCGCGGCACATCCAGCAGCACCCGTTCACTCTCGTCCGGAGCCACCGCCAACACGCGCATCGACTTACCGCGCAAATGCATGTGCGGCGCCAGCGCATAGATCTCGGTGTGCGTGTTCACCACAAACGTCGCCTCCACCTCATGCTCTGCCGCGTTCGCCGGAATCTCGAACTCCCCCTGCGCGATCGACATCGAGTAGTGCCGCATCCTCGGCCTCTCCTTGGCGAATACCATTCCCACCTGCGTCCGGTCCTCGCCCGCTTTCCCGTTGGCCGTATAGTGGATTTGGAAGATCAGGTCACTGCCCGCCGGAATCAGCTTCCCGTGCCCTTCCGGCAAAACGTGCGGTTCCGCCCCCGGTAGATAAACCGCGATCACTTCATCCAACGTCGATAGCCCCGCCAGCGCCTGCCCCTTCGCCGAGAACAGCTCCCCCGTCGGCTGCCCCCGCAGCCATACCGATTTTGGCGGACGCACAAAAACCACCGCGTGATGAACGTGCGCCCGGCTCGATGGCCGAACCTCGATTGCCGTTACCCAGCGGTCCTCTTTGAACTCGCTCGGAACAATCACATGCTGGTAATCCACCTCGCCCCGCGCCGGCACCGCGAACGCCTTCGGCATTCGAACCACCGCCTCTGGCGCTCCAATCCGCCAGCCCTCCGTCCACTTTACGGCCGGTGCCACCGGCTTTCCGGCCGGCGCCCCGGCTTCCGCCCAACGCCGCAGTGTGGCGATTTCCTCTTCCGTAAGTCGCGGATCGTTTCCAAAAACTCCCCGTTCTGCCTCGGCGAACCACGGCGGCATGGTATGACGCATCACTGCGTCCCGGATTCCCCGCGCATATGGCCGCGCCTGTTCATACGTCTCCAAGGCCATCGGCGCCGCCTCTCCCTCACGGTGACAGGTCTGGCATTTTCGCTCCAATATGGGCAAAACATCCTGATAAAACAGGGGAACCACAGCCAGCATTGCCAATGGCTTTCCACGCACCTCTCCAGCGTAACTGCATGTTAACGTTCAACTCTAGTAAAATAAATTGAGAGCTCGTTCCTCCCCGTTACCCCGTTGTGAGTCGATTTCTCAAACCCTTCAGGAGTGACAATTCCCCCATGCCAACCAAGAAAAAGAACGAAGCCGCCGTCGCCACAGCCCTTGAAAGCGCCGCCAGCGTCCCCGTTAAGAAAAAATCCAAAACCAAAGTCGCGGCTACTTCCGTTGTTGAAAAGACCGCCAAAGCGGCGGCTCCCCGCCGCAAAGCAATATCCAAAGCCAAGCCTGCCGATTCCCCAATCGTCTCCATCGCAAACCTCTCTGAAGCCATCGAAACCCAGCAACAGATCGATGCCCGCGCCATCGAAGAACGCGCCTATCAGTCCTGGCTCGATCGCGGTTGCCCGATGGGCTCTCCCCAGGAAGACTGGTACCGCGCGGAACGCGAACTGATCGCTAAAGTCGCCACCGCCGGAAAGTAGCCCGACGCCCTTGGCCAAGGGCGTCCCGTGGCGCCCTTTCCCCCTCTGCGCGTTGGTATGATGTTTGGCAACATGCGCCTTGCCATCAGTGTGTTGACCGCCCTCGCGGCGTTCGCCCAAACACCGGCCGATATCGAATTCTTCGACAAAGAAGTGCGCCCGCTGCTCCGGACCAACTGCCAGGGGTGCCATTCCGTCAATGGCCTCAATAGCGGCTTGGCCGTCGATTCTCTCGACGCGCTAAAAAAGGGCGGCAACCGCGGTCCCGCCGCCGTCGTCGGCGATAACAACAGCCTCTTTCTCCAAGCCATCCGTCACGAAAACGGCCTGAAAATGCCGCCGGGCAAGAAGCTTGCGCCGGAGCAGATCGCCACACTCGAACAGTGGGTCAAGCGCGGTCTACCTTCCACCCCGGAATTCGCTGCCGCCAAACGCCGTAAGTCCACCCACTGGGCCTTCCAGCCTGTCAGGCGCCCCCAAGCCAGCGGCATCGACGAACTCATTCAAGCCAAGCTCAAGGAAAAGAACCTCGCGCCCTCCCCGGAAGCCGATCGCGCCACGCTCATCCGCCGCGTCTCGCTCGACCTGGTCGGCCTCCCGCCTACACCCGCGGAAGTGTCCGCCTTCGTCAACGATAAATCCGCGGGAGCCTACGAACGCCTCGTCGACAGGCTCCTTGCCAGCCCTCACTTCGGCGAACGCCAGGCGCGCCACTGGCTCGATCTGGCCCGCTACGCCGATTCCGACGGCTACACCATCGATGCTCCTCGTGACATCTTCCCCTACCGCGATTGGGTCATCAGCGCCATCAACCGCGACATGCCCTTCGATCGTTTCACCATCGAACAGTTCGCCGGTGATCTGCTGCCCAATCCAACCACCGATCAGATCATCGCCACCGGCTTCCACCGCAATACTCCTTCCAACTATGAAGGTGGCATTGATTTCGAACAATACCGCGTCGAAGCTGTCGCCGACCGCGTCCAAACCACCGGTGCCGTCTGGCTTGGCCTCACTCTTGGCTGCGCCCGCTGCCACGACCATAAGTACGACCCCATCTCCCAGCGCGAGTTCTACCAACTCTTCGCCTTCATGAATAACACCGACGAAATCGACAAGGAAGCCGACCGCAAATACTTCAACCGCCCGTTCCTCGAACTCGGCACCCCCGAACAAATTGCCGCCCTGGCCAAATGGGATGACGACGTCCAGGATGTCGAACTTCGCATCCGGAAGCTCCAGGACATGCTCGACCAGGAAGGCGACAAAGACCCGCGCCTCATCGCTCTCCGCAAGGAACTGGTCGACCTTCGCAAACGGAAGCCGCAAGTGCAGCGTTCCCTCGTCATGCGCGACCGCCCAGCCCCGCGCGATCACTACATCCACCTCGGCGGCGATTTCACCCGCAAAGGCAGCGCCGTCCAGCCCGGCGTCCCCGCCGTCTTCCCGCCGCTTAAGAATCCCAACCCCGTCCCCAATCGCCTCGATTTCGCCAAGTGGCTCGTCGATACCGACAACCCCCTCACCGCCCGCGTCACCATGAACCGCCTCTGGCAGCAGTATTTCGGCAAAGGCATCGTCGAAACGGAAAACGATGTCGGCCTCGTTGGCGATCGCCCCACCCATCCCGAAGTGCTCGACCTGCTCGCCTCCGAATTCATGTCCGGCGGCTGGAAGGTCAAGCGGATGCACAAAATGATCGTTATGAGCGCTACCTACCGCCAGGCCTCCACCAACCGGCCCGATGCCGCCGCCATCGACCCCTACAACAAACTCCTCGCCCGCCAGAACCGCCTCCGCCTCGATGCCGAAATCATTCGCGATTCCGCCCTCGTCGCCACCGGTCTCCTCGCCCGCAAAATCGGCGGCCCCAGCGTCTACCCGCCCATCCCCAAAGGCGCCAACGATGTCACCCAGGTCAAACGCGAATGGAAGGTCTCCGAGGGCGAAGATAGGTATCGCCGCGCCATGTATACCTTCTTTCAGCGCTCCGCAGGCCATCCCGGCCTCATTACCTTCGACGCGCCCGACGGCGCTGTCACCTGTACCCGCCGGGTTCGTTCCAATACGCCCCTGCAGGCCCTCATTCTCTTGAATGACGACGCCTACTTCGAGTTCGCCGAAGTGCTCGCCAAACAGGTGCTCGAAGGCGGCGCGGCCTTGGACGACAACGGCAAACTCCGCCTCGCCTGGAGCCGCGCCGTCCAGCGCGACATCAAACCCGCCGAGTCCCAACGGCTGCTGTCGTTCCTCGCTTCCCAGCGCGACGCCCAAAAAGAAAAGAGCGAACTCGCCGCCTGGACCGCCGTTTCGCGCGTTCTCTTTAACCTCGACGAATTCATGACGCGGGAGTAATTCACATGCATCCGGAAGAGAAACACCTCCTCAAGAAGACCCGCCGCCACCTGTTCCGCGATTGCGGCTTCGGCGTCGGCAAGGCCGCCCTCGCCAGCCTCATGGCCGATAAGCTTTTGGCCCAGGTCAACGCCCGCCACCATGCGCCCAAAGTCGATAGCGTCATCTTCCTTTTCATGGCCGGCGCGCCCACACAGCTTGAGCTATTCGACTATAAGCCTGAGTTAGTCAAGTGGGACGGCAATGTAACTCCCGAATCGTTCCTCAAAGGCAAACGCTTCGCCTTCATGGACACGTTCTCCAAGGAACCTCCCAAGCTGCTCGGCACCCGCCGGACTTTCAAACAGGCGGGCTCCAATGGCATGTGGTTCTCCGACCTGGTGCCCCACCTTTCCACCGTCGCCGACGATATCGCCATGATCCATGGCGTCTCCACGGAGAACTTCAACCACGGTCCCGCCAAGCTCTTCGCCAACACCGGCTCCGTCCGCACCGGCCGCCCCTCCATCGGTTCCTGGGTCACCTATGGAATCGGTAGCGAATCCAAGGATCTGCCCGGCTATGTCGTGCTCCAGTCCGGTCCCCGCGGTCCTCGCGGCGGTGCCGCTCTTTGGGGCTCCGGCTTCCTCCCGTCTTCTTATCAGGGCGTGCCGTTTCGCTCCGCTGGCGATCCCATTCTCGATCTCTCCAGCCCCAAAGGTGTCGACGCGGAGCAGCAGCGCCGCACCATCGAAGCCATCCGCGACCTCAACAAGATGGAACTTGACGAAACCGGCGACACCGAAATCGCCGCGCGCATCTCGCAGTATGAGATGGCCTATCGCATGCAAACCTCCGGCCCGGAGCTTATCGATTTCAAGTCCGAATCCAAAGAGACGATTGAAATGTACGGCGCCGAACCCGGCAAGGCGTCGTATGCCAATAACTGTCTGCTCGCCCGCCGCCTGGTGGAGCGTGGCGTCCGCTTCGTCCAGCTCTATCATGCCGATTGGGACCATCACGACGACATCACGAAGCCGCTCGACCGTGTTTGCGGCGAAGTAGACAGGCCCACCGCGGCGCTGATCAAGGATCTCAAACAGCGCGGCCTGCTTGAACGGACGCTAGTCATCTGGAGCGGGGAATTCGGCCGTACCCCAATGGGCGAAGTCCGCGAAAAGGGCAAGATCGGCCGTAACCATCACATCGATGCGTTCAGTCTCTTCATGGCCGGTGGCGGCATCAAAGCGGGTACCGTGATAGGTGGCACCGATGAGTTCGGCTTCTCTCCCACGCAAGGCAAAATCGATGTCTACGACGTGCAGGCGACGCTCCTCCACCTGCTCGGCATCGACCACCTGAAGCTTACATTCCGTTTCCAGGGCCGCGATTTCCGCCTCACCGACGTCCACGGACATCTTATAAAACCACTCCTCGCCTAGGCGGCTTTCTCAAAATACGCAACGCCTGCGTCCACAGCGTCGCCTTGTATTCAAGCGCCGTCGCATAGATCAGGCCGTCCCCCATGGCCAGCTTGTGCGCAATGGACACATCGATGGCCCGCATCACAATCGCACGCGATACCTCGATATAGATTCCATCTCCCAGAAATGGTCTGTATTCTGCCCGCTGGTCAGTAACTCTAACCAACCGGACGAATCCACTGCATTCAAAGGCGGTCCCCCTCGTCGCGATATCCGCTCACATCGCAACCTCTCATCGACCCAATCATCTCGTCCAGCTTCGGAACGCGAACCAGTCGCGGGTTCTTCGGGTGCCCCACCAACGCCAGTCTGTCGCCCGGCTGAATGCCCATCCGCTCGCGCACTTCTGGCGGACGCGTGATCTGAAAATCGGATGAGACGACCATAGACATGACTTCAACCGAACAGATTTCGCTGTCCAATTGAAGTCATGCCCAACACCATCCCTACTTCTCCGTCAACGCCGCCACGCCCGGCAACTCCAGGCCCGAAAGAAACTCAAGCGACGCTCCGCCGCCCGTTGAAACGTGCGTGATCTTATCGGAAACGCCGGCCGACTTGATCGCTTTTTCCGAATCGCCGCCGCCCACAACGCTCACCGCGCCGGAGTTGGCCACCGCCATCGCCACCGCCACCGTGCCCGTATCAAACGGCTTCAATTCAAACACGCCCATCGGCCCATTCCAGATAATCGTCTTCGACGCCTTCACCACCGCTTCATACGCCGCAATCGTCGCCGGCCCGATGTCGAGCGCCATCTTGCCTTCCGGAATCGCCGTCACCACTTCGTTCTCCGCCCCAGCCTTGAACTCCGCCGCCACCACATGGTCCACCGGCAGCATCAGCTTATCGCCCAGCGAATTCATCAGCTCCAGCGCCAGCGGAATCTTGTCTTCCTCCACCAGCGATTTTCCTGTCGCCTCGCCCCGCGCCTTCAGGAACGTATACGCCATCGCGCCGCCGATGATCAACCGGTCCACCACCTTCGATAAGTTCTGAATCACTTCGATCTTATCGCTCACCTTCGCCCCGCCCAGAATCGCGATGCACGGCCGGTCCGGATTCTGCGTCGCCTTGCCTAGCCACTGGAGTTCTTTATCCATCAACAGCCCCGCCGCCGCCTGCGAAACGTGCGAAATAATCCCCACCGTCGACGCATGAGCCCGGTGCGCCGTCCCAAAAGCGTCGTTCACATACACATCGCACAACGCCGCCAACTGCTTCGAAAATCCGGGATCGTTCCCCTCTTCCTCCGCATGGAAACGCAAGTTCTCCAGCAGCAGCACTTCGCCCGCCGCCGGCTTCAGCGCCTCCACTTCCGCGCCAATGCAATCGGGCGCCATCGTCACCGGCTTGCCCAGCAGTTCGGCCAGCTTCACCGCCACCGGTTGCAGGCTCATTTCGGCGTTCCGCTTGCCCTTCGGCCGCCCCAGGTGGCTGGCCAGTATCAGGCCGCAGCCCTGTTCCAACGCATATTTGATCGACGGCAGCGCCGCCCGGATGCGCTTGTCGGAGGTGATTTCCTGTCCTCCCGGTGCCAGCGGGACGTTGAAGTCCACCCGCATGAACACGGTCTTGCCCTTCAGTTCGAGGTCACGAATCGATAGTTTTGCCATAATTTTGCGGGACCGTTCCTGACAGCCCCTAAAACTCGATCCTATCACGCCACAATAATCCGATCACTTCTCGCTGGCGGGCAAATCCCTCAGTTCCGCCCGCAATCCCGCAATTCGGAACGCCTCCAGCAGTGCCCCCGCCGCCGGTCCCATCGCTGCCTCCCCAAACTCATTCCGCCCGTTCGCCCCCATCCATAGCTCCACAAACCGCTCCCGCATCAGCCGGCTCTTCCACACGCTTCCAATCGGCGATAGCCGCGCCCGCTCGTCATACCCAAACAAGTTCTCCCGCACCATCGCGCTGATCTTCATCAGCTCCGCCGCCCCGCGCTCCAGTATGTCCCGCGCCTCCGCGTCGCCCGCCTCGGCTTCTTCATCCACGATTGTCGACAGCGCCGCCACCCGTTTCCGTGGCCACTCCGCCGTGTACATCGCATGCATCATCGCGTTCGCCTCGGCGAACCCCGTTGCCTCCAGCAATCGCGCATGAAGCGTCGTTCGCAATCCCCAATGTTCATGCACCTTCATCGCCGCCCGCACCGCCTGGCACGCAATCCAGAACCCGCCTCCCTCATCGCCAAAAATGTAGCCCCAGCCCCCGGCCCGCGCCAGCCGCCCGTCCGCGCCCCGGCCCATGCTGATGTGCCCCGTCCCTGCGATGGTAATGATCCCCGCCCTGCCGCCGCACGCCCCCGCCAGCGCAATGGCCGCGTCTGTCGTTACTAACAACTCCTCTGCCGCCAGCATCTCCCGCAGTATCCCTTGCTTATCCGCCGGCCCGCCGCTGAAGCCCAGGCACGCCGCTCGAAACGCCGGCATCGCCTCCGCCAGCCCCGCTTCCCGCGCTGCCATCCGCACACAACCGCCAATCACCCGGATAAACTTCTCCCGCCCTTCCGCCGCTGATTGCACATGGTTGCACGGTCCGTCAGCGCCCCGGCCCAGCACCCGCCCCGTTTCATCGGCAATCAGCGCCGTCGTGCTCGATTGCCCTCCGTCCACGCCCAGAAACAACATTACTTCCCGTCCTTTCCCCCCGTTTCCAACTCTTCCCTCGGCGTCAGCCGGTACAACGCCACTCCGCCCGCGTTCGCCAACTCCTCCACCCCCCAAAGCTTGCGGTTCAATACCAGATCCGCATACCCGAAATCGCCTTCCGACACCACCAGATACTGCACATTCCGACGCAGTAACTCCTCCACCGCCGCCCGCCGCAATCCCTGCGGCGCCGTCAGGTCCGTCAGTGTAAGTTCGGTCTCCACTCGCCGCCACTTTCCATCCGTACCCGGTACCTCCACATGATACGTATCCCACGGCTGGTCCGGCGTAATGTGCAAAGTAACAAGGTCCAGTGTTTCTTCCCGCCCGAACTCCACTTCCACATACATTCCGTTGTAACGTCCCTGGTCGCTCACATACCGCGTGACATAGGACCCGTCAAACGCTTTCTGCGCTTCCTGCGGCGTCGGCCGCGCCCGCAGCCGCCAATGCGCCGAGCGCCGTATCTCCCGCTCGCCATGGTACAGCCGCATCTCGCTGATGAACCACTGTCCCCCGCCGTCGTCCCGGTTTTGCACCACCCGCACCGCCCGGTGCTTGCCCGCCGGAACCCGCAGCTTCACCAGTTTTGTCGGCTGCCGGTCACGAATCAGCGCGCTCAGGAAAATGTCCCGCAGCCCATTGCCTTCCGCCGATTGAAACGCAACCATATAGTCCCGGTTCGTGTACGCCTCCGGTAACTGGCTGAACCCCAGCACGCGCCGCCCGGCCGGCACAAACTCCTCTAACTTCCGTGTAAGTGCGTATGTCGAAATGCGTGACCGCAAAAAACCCTCCTCGTCACGCACCCGCAGCGCCTCTTTCCAAATCACGTTCTCCAGCCGCCACGCCCACCGGCTGGCGTATGCCGGCACCGCGTTCGGCCAGCTCAGCGCGGCGTGTACCGCCAGCAGCCCCGCCAGCGGCCACCGTCCAAAGGGCATCGATAACCCCATCGCCACAAACGGCAGCGCCGGAATCAGAAATCGCGTCCCAATGTTGGATGGGTACGTCGCCAGCGCGAACGCCGCCGCCAGCAGCAGCCGCCGTCCCTCTCTCTGCCGCGCCGCCAGCAGCGCCAGCGGCGCCAGCAAAAACACCGGGCCCAAAAATCCGTTCAGCGCCGCCCCGTGTACCGTCACTTCCATCGGGATCTGCGCCCACGATTCCAGCGAATACATCGACATGTGCCGCCGGTAGTCGAGTTCGAACCAATGCTGCACATACGGGTTCGGAAACCAGTTGTTAAAAAATGGCGCCAGCGGATTGCGCCACCACAACGCGTTGCGCACCACCCACGGAAGAACGAACGGCGCCGCCGCCACGCTCAGCGTCACCAGCGGCCGCGCCGCCGCCCGCCTATGCAGCCACACCACCCACGCCGCGGCCATGATCAGCGCCGGCGCCAGCGTGTATTTCATCCCGTACGCGCTCCCGCCCAGCACCCCTGCCAGCACCACCAGCCCCATCTGCGCCGGCAAATCCTCCATCCGCCGCAGCACCAGGAACAGGCTGAACCACACCGCCGCCGCCGCCACGTCGTTGTACGCGCTTATCCCATCAATTCCCACCACCGGCGAACAGTACACCAACACCGCCGCGCCAACACCCGCTCCCGGCATTCCGTACCGCCGCCCGAAACACAATAGCAGCCACGGCAGCGCCAGCAGATACGTGAAGTGAACCATCGCCGCCGCCGAATGCCGCCCCACCGCATAGGCCGACAAAAACAGCATTTCCATGCCCTGCGACAGCGCCGCGTAAATGTTCGTCGTCACCGGTACCATCGCCCGTTCCCGGTAGTATTTCGCCACCAGCCCCAAATGATACGCCGCCCCGTCCGGGCTCGCCTCCGGCGCCATCGCGTTCGCTAGATACAGCACCGTAAATGGCGCCATCACCCACAGCATCCGCCGCCAAAATAAGGGCAGCGGCGCCAGCCGCTCTTCCGGCAGCCGCAGCGCGCCCATTCGCCACGCCGCCATTACCAGCAGCACCGGCCCCGCCACGAACGTCGCCCGGTAGTACAGGTGCGTCAATCCCAGCAAGAACACCAGCAAACTATAGATTCCCGCCCCGGCCACGAATCGCAGGCCCATCTCTTCTTCCCGGCTCCAACTCACCCGTAGCCGCGCCAGCAGCATCGCGCCGCACGCGTAGCACGCCGCCACCGTCAGCGCCCAACCCAGCAAAATATACGCCACCATTCCCATTGCTTATTTGTCTTGTTCCAGCCCGATCTCCGATAGAATCAGGCTCAACTTCTGTTTATCCGCCTCGGCCACATACACCGGCGAAATCTCCATCCGCACCAGGTTATCCGTGTCCACTTTCAACCACTCCGCCGGAACTCCCTTGCGATACTCCATCGTCCCGGCGTTTTTATAGACCACCGCTTCCAGCAACTGCTCGTTCACAAAATACTTCACCGTAATCGGCAGAAGCGCCCTATGGCTGCCCTCCGGAAACGCAAAATTCGCCCGTAGCCGCAGCCCTTTTACATCACTCACGCGGAATCGCAATGTCGGGTTTTCCGTCGCCCATCGCCACGTCTGGTCCGGCGCCGCCGGCAAAAATCCCTTCACCGCGTAGTCCTCGGCTCGCGCATCGGCAAACGTCACGAATGCCCCCAGCGGTTCCGGTTCCTGCCCCTCTTCCCCGACTCGTTGCTCCGGCACAGGGTACGATTCCGGCAGCGGCGCGCAGCTTGACAGCAGCGCCAGCCCCAGCACCAGCGCCCTCATGCCTCCTTGTCCTCGGCGTAGCACAACTCTTCCATCCGGCACTCCCCGCACTTCGGCTTCCTCGCCACGCAAGTCTGCCTCCCAAAATGGATCAATTGGTGCGAAAACGAGATCCACCGCTCCTTGGGCAATATCGCCATCAGGTCCCGCTCCACCTTCACCGGCACCTCCTCGCGCGTCAAGTCCAGCCGGTGCGCAATCCGCCCCACATGCGTGTCCACCACCACTCCGCTCGCAATGCCGAACGCCGTCCCCAGCACCACATTTGCCGTTTTCCGCGCCGCTCCCGGCACCGTCAGCAGCGTCTCGATGTCCCGCGGAATCTCCCCGCCGAACTCGCCCAGTATCTTCTGCGCCGCGCCCACAATGCTCTTCGCCTTATTGTTGAAGAATCCCGTCGAATGGACGTCCACCGCCAGCACTTCCGGCCGCACCGCCGCGAAATCCTGAATTGTCGGATACTTGGCAAATAGCCCGGGCGTCACTTTGTTCACCCGCTCATCCGTGCACTGTGCCGAAAGGATCGTCGCCACCAGCAGTTCCCAGGCGTTCGTATGGTGAAGCGCACAGGTCACGTTCGGGTACAAATCATCTAAAATGCTCAGAATCTGCTGCAATCGTGCCTGTTTGTCTGCCTTGGACCGGGGCCGTTTCATTGACTTTTCATGGTAACATCGCGTCTCCTCCTCGCCCCTGCCCTCGCGTTCCTCGCCTGGCTCGCCCTCCCCGGAACATTCGTTTTTGACGATCACTCGCTCTTTGCAAGCCCCGCCGTCGCCCCGCTCGACGCTTGGCGGCAATGGGCTGCGCTCGAACAAACCCGCCCCCTCACCTACGTCACCTTCTGGTTCGATTTTCATCTCTGGGGCCCCGTCGCCGCCGGCTTCCGCTTCACCAATCTGCTCATCCACTCTCTCTCCGCCGCGCTGCTCTTCCTGGTCACCCGGCACTTGTTCAATCCCGCCGCCGCCGCCATCGCCGCCGCCCTCTTCGCCCTCCATCCCCTCACCCACGAACCGCTACTGTACGTGTTCGCCCGCTCCTCCAGCCTCGCCGCCCTCTTCTGTCTCGCCGCCCTCTGGTTCTGGCTGCGGGAACAGCCCGTCAAAGCCACCGCCGCCTTCGCCCTTTCTCTGCTTGCGAAAGAAGAATGGGTCGCCTTCCCCCTTGCTCTTCTGCTCATCGATTTCGCCCGCCAGCAGCGCCCGCGCTGGCTCTACGTATCTGCCATGCTGACCCTCTCCGCCGCCGCCGGCGCTCGCGTCCTCTACGCCACAAAACTCATCGCCGCCTCCGGCTCCGGTTTCGGCCAGCAAACCACGCCCTACAAATACCTCCTTCTCCAGGGCGGCGCCATCCCCGCCTACCTCTGGCGAATTCTCCTTCCCGTCAACATGTCCATCGACCCCGCTCGCCCCTCGGAAAATCTCCTCTTCTGGCCCGTCCTCGTCCTCGCCGTCCTCGCCGCCTCCTGGTTCTGGGCCAAATCCACGCAGCCCGGCTTTTGGCTCTTCCCCGCGCTCATCGTCCTCCTTCCCAGCTCGTCCATTCTCCCCGCCGCCGACGCTCTCGCCTTCCGTCGCATGTACCTTCCCATGGCCTTCCTCGCCATCGCCGCCGCGTTGTTCCTCGCCAAATGGCCCAAACTCGCCCTCGCTCTGCTGCTCCTCTTCGCTTCCCTTGCCGCCGCGCGCCGCTCCACCTGGCAAAGCGAACGGGCCCTCTGGGCGCAGGTCGTCGCGGGCCATCCCTCCACCCCACGCCCCTACATCCAACTCGCCCGCCTCTCTCCCCCCGCCGAAGCGCTCGCCGCCCTGGATGCGGCAAAGAATATAGCGCCGGCCAATCCTGACGTGGCATCTGAATCAGGGAGAGTGTGGTTGGAGTCTGGTAACGCGGCGCAGGCGCTACAGGAATTCGGCCGGGCCCTCGCTCTAGCCCCCGGCCAGGCGCGGCACCTTCAAAATCGTGGTGCCGCCCTCTTGGCCCTTGGCCAGCCAGAAGCAGCCCGCGCCGATTTTGAAGCCGCCTTGCAGCGCGACCCTTGCCTCAAACCCGCTCGCGAAAATCTCGTCCGCCTCGGCCTCGCGCCGCCCCCAAATCTATGTCCCACTACCAGCTCCGCTGCGAAATGATTGTCCCCAGGCCCCTCGGCGAAGTGTTTGAGATGTTCCAGAATCCTTACAACCTCGCCATCATCACTCCCCCCTGGCTCAATTTCCTCGTCACCTCAAAAAACAAGGTGGAAATGCGTCTTGGTGCCGAAATCGATTACCGCTTCACCTGGCTCGGCCTTCCCATGCACTGGCGCACCCGCATCACTTCCTACTCCCCGCCCGCTCAGTTTATCGACGAAGCGTTGCGCAGCCCCTACGTCTTCTGGCGCCATCTGCATACCTTTGAATCCGTCGAAGGCGGCACTCTCGTCCGGGACACGGTGGATTACAAACTCCCCTTCGGACCCCTCGGCCGTCTCGCCCACGTCCTCGCCGTCCAAGCCAATCTCATTTCCATCTTCACCTACCGCCAGCAAGCGCTCGACCGGCACTGGGGCGGCGGCTCCCGCATCATCTGGCCTACGGTTCGTTTGCGTGAATCGTTACCAGCGCTTCCAGGAACTGCCAGTCCGGCAGGTCAATCGCGCTAACCTCAATTTTCGCCTTCGCCGTCGTCTCCACCGAAGCAAACGGCCCCAGCCGCTTCACCTTCACCGGAAACACCGCCACTTCTTTCCCCTTGTTCTTGCCCGCCAGCACTACGTCCATCGCAATCTCGGCTATCTCCGCCGCGCTGTGATTCACCACCAGCAACTGCACCTCCGCCTGGCCCGGCTTCGGCACCCGCAGCCGGATGCCTGTCACTTCTATCTGCTTCGCCAGCGGATGCGCGTTTCTCGCCTTCGCCGCTTCCAGTTCCGCCTTCGTCTCCGCCGTCTTCTCCGCCTTCTGTTCCCCGCGGTTCCAGACGAAATAGCCCACTCCCAATAGCACTGCCGCCACCCCCAGCATCACCAGCAGGTCGCGCACCGCCGTCGATTTGTGCTCCAAATGCGGCGCATGGTACGCCGCTGCCGGTGTGCTTGCGAACACCGGCGCCGGTGCGGGCGCCATCGTCGCTGGAACAGGCGCACTCGTTGGCGCTGGTACGGCCGGCGGCGCCGCTGCCGCTGGTGTTGGCGCTGGCGCGGCAACAGGCGCCGCCGCCTCGGGCTTCTTACACCGCGGGCACTCTTCTTGGGACGGCAATACTTCCCCGCCGCATTGCGGGCAGATCCAGGTGAACATGCAGGCCTCTCTGTTCAAGAGTACGACAGTGGGAATCGCTCATCGAAATTACTGTAGAGAAAACCGTTTCCTTTCACACTTTCATTGCCGGTGCCGATATGCCCTCAGACAATGTCGATACGGTTGGTTCCTTTCCTTTGCGCCGCGTTACTCCCGTGCGCGGCGCAGTTTTTCGACCCCTCGCAGGTTTCTCCGCTCCACCTCCAACTCGCTCCCGGTCAGTGGGAGCAACTCCAAAAGGATTACCTCCTCGATACCTACTACGAGGCCAGCCTCCAATGGCACAACGTCAGTCTCCCGCGCATCGCCATCCGCTCCAGGGGCAATGGCAGTCGGAATGCCGCCAAGCCCGGCCTGAAACTCGACTTTGATAAATTCACCAGCGGCCAAACCGTCGGCGGCTTGAAGTCTATTGTCCTCGATAACCTCGTGCAGGACGCTTCCATGATGGCGGAGGCGCTTAGCTTTCAACTCTTCCAGAAAATGAGCATTCCCGCTCCGCGTCTCGCCTATGTGCAGCTCTTCGTCAATGGACATCCCGCTGGTCTTTACACCGCCGTCGAACCCGTCGATAAACTCTTCCTCAAACGTACTCTCAATCAGGACTCTGGCTACCTCTACGATTATGAGTGGACCGGCGATTTCCGCTTTGAAGATCGCGGAGCCGATCCGGCGCTCTACTCTCCTCTCCCCTTCGCGCCAAAAACCAACGAAAAATCGCCCGATCCCCAGCCCATCGCCGACATGGTTCGCGTCATCAACGCCCCCGGCGATCTTTCCCCCGCCCTCGCGCCTTTCCTCAATATCAACAAGTTCATCGATTACCTCGCCACCGAAACCTATCTCGCCGAATCGGACGGCATCGCCGGCGAATGGGGCCTCAACAACTTCTACTTCTATCGCCTCGAAGGTTCCAAGGAGTCCATCTTCATCCCTTGGGATAAGGACGTCACCTTCTCCGCCGTTGATCGGTCCATCTGGACCAATATCGAAACCAATGTCCTCACCCGCCGCTTGCTCGATATCCCCGAACATCGAGACTATTTCTTCCGCGCCCTAGATCGGTGCGCCTCCATCGCCGGCGGCCCCGGCGGTTGGCTCGATCTTGAAATCGAACGCATCGCCACTCTCACCAGGCCCTTTTCAACTGCCGATTCCGTCAAGCCCTACTCGAACGGAGAAGTCGATGACGCCACCGAAAAGCTCCGCCGTTTCGCCGCTGGCCGCGTCGCCTTCGTCCGGGAAGACATCGCCCGCTAACCCGTTCAGAACTCGAACTTCAGCGCCGCCTGCATCACCCGCGGGCCGCCCCGCCCGCGGTCCGTCACTCCGGTGATCAGTCCTCCTCCCAACGAGTTGAACTGCCGCTCCGGTAGTTGCAGGTTCGCGTGGTTCAGCATATTGAACAACTCGTACCGGAACTGAAACCCGCGCTTTTCCGCCAGCCGGAAATTCTTCATCATCGCCACGTTAATGAAGTGGCTCCGAGGCCCGTCCAGTATGTTCCTTCCGGAGTTCCCAAACGCAAACGGCGCAAACCCGTTCGGGCTCACCTCGCAACTCGTCCGCGACGCACAGCGCGGCACCGGTTCAAAATCGGCCAACGCAAACCACGGGTAGTCCACCCCGCGTTTCCCCGCGCCCGCGATATCTCGCTGCGCGCCGCTCCCTATCCGGTTCGGCCGCAGCGATTCTCCCAGCGCCGTGTCCACATTCGCCGATGTCACCGTAAACGCCTGCCCGCTGTAAAAAGTCGCGCTCCCGGAAAACTGCCATCCCGCCACCGCCCCGCCTCTCCACCCGCGCGCGTTCTTCAGGAACCGCTTACCTCTCCCAAACGGCAGCGTCGTCGAAAACACCGCCGTCACCACATGCCGCCGGTCAAAATCGCTTCGTCCCCGTTCACTCTTCAAATCCCGCGAATTCTGCGCCCCGGCGAACCCGCCCGTCGAGTTCCCGCTCAACTGCGATGCGTCGTCAATTGACTTGCTGATCGTATAGTTAAACCGGTAGAACCCGCCCCGCGCCCTCCTCCGCAGCGATATCTGCCCCGCGTTGTAATTGGAGTTCGCGCCAAACGAGTAGTAGTTGATCGTGTTGATGCCCGCAATCGGCCGCGGAAATACCGCATTGGCCTGATACAGTTCCATCGTACGCAGCGGCTGATTTATGTCGTACTGCCGGCCCAGGTTCGTTCCCTTCGATCCCACGTATCCCATTTCCAGCGCCATCCCCCCGCCCAGCTCCCGTTCCATCGTCAGGTTGTAGCTCTGCAGGTATCCCAGCGGCGGGTGCGGATCGTACCCATTGGAGTTTGTCGAATTCCCCTCCGTCGCCCGGCTCTCCGGGAACGGGTTCGATAGCGTCACCAGTGTCGTGTCCGTCGCCAGTCTCGTAAATGTCTGGTTCACGGAAAAGGGGAATCCGGTCATCAGGCTCGTGCGGATCGGGTTCAGCAAATGGCCCGTATAAAAAATGCCGTACCCGCCTCGCAGCACGCTAGTCGCCTTCCCGGGCATGCGCCATGCAAATCCCGATCGCGGCGCGAAATTGATCTTATCGGCATACACCAGCGCCCGCGGGTAGCCCACCTCCCTTGCCAGTGCCACGCGGTCCTGCAGGTTGAACTGCGCAATTCGCTGGCGCAGGTTCGGCAGGTTCGCGTCGTCGGAAATGATGATCTTTCCGAACTCGGCCACGAAGTTCGACGCCCTTCCATACTTTTCCACCGGCGGCATATCCAGTTCGTACCGCATCCCCAGGTTCAGCGTCAGCGTCCGCGTCACTTTGAAGTCATCGTTGAAATAGGCGCCCACGCTGAAGGAGCGCAGGTAGTTTCGCGTTGTCTGCGCGTTCCGCGTCGATGTCTGCATCATTCCCAGCAGGAAATCCGCCACCGAATGTTGCGTCCAGTTACGCTGAAACGCCAATGTTCCCCGCGCGTTGTCGTAAAACGGCTGGTTGAATCGCACCCGCTCCATGTCCACGCCCCACTTCAGTACATGCTTGTTCTTTATCCACGTGTACTTGTTGCTCGCCAGCAGCGTTGTCACGTGGTAATCTGCCGGTTGTCCCGCCACCGAACCCAGTGAAACATAGTCTTGTATCGTTACCCTCGGCCACCCTTTCAGCACCGGGTCGTTCGTCACGCCCGCTATCCCCAGTTGCGCCGCGATGTCCTGGCCCTGCCACGCCGTGCTCTCCCGCGTCGCCCCCCGGCTATATCCGGCGCGTACCTCGGTCAATAGCGTCGGCGAAAACATGTGCGTGTAGTCCACCCCGGCCAATGACCGCACATCGTCGGAAAAATTCGGCCACATCGGAATCGCCCCTGCCGCGAACGGGTTCGTCGTGTCCGCGTCCCGCAACTGCGCCCGGAAACTCACCGTGTCCTTCTCCCGGAACCGGTGGTCGATCTTCCACACGTAGCTGCTCCATATGTCAAAGTCCTTGGCCGTGCTGATGTAGTTATTCGCCGCGTCCCCCCGGTTCGGCAGCGGATAATATTCCAGCAACTTCAGCGCAATCGGGTGAAACCGGCTCGCCGGGATTCTGTTGCCCGGAAAACAGGCCGTGCTCACCGTCGCCGAACAGGTGCCCGTCGCCAGCGGATCGCGCAAATACAGCTTCGCGCCCGTCACCGGAACCACCGATTGCGAAAAGTCGCCCTGTCTTTGCAGCAGCGTCGGCACGCTCCCAATCTGGCTTTGTCCCAGCACCTCCCGGTACGATTCCCAGCTAAACAGAAAGAAGGTCCGGTCCCGGCCGTTATAAAGCCCGGGTATGTTCACCGGCCCATGCACTGTCGCCCCAAATTGATTCCGCCGCAGCGACTGTTTTCGCTGATCGAAAAACGATCGCGCGTCGAATATGTCATTCCGGAAATACTCAAACACGTCTCCATGGAACTGGTTCGTTCCCGACCGCAGCACCATGTTGATGTTTCCCCCAGCCATTCGCCCCGTGTCCGCGGAAAACCCGGCCACCTCCATCTTGAACTCCTGCATCGCACCCACATTCGGCCGCACCTGCGCCGCCGCTCCTCGCGGGTTCCGGTTGTTGAACCCATCCACCGAGTAATTCGTTGAATCTGATCGTGCCCCGTTCACATTCAATCCCGACCCCTGCCCGCCCTGTGCCATCGGCACCACTCCGGAAACCATCATCGCCAGGTCCGTAAAGTCTCGCCCGTCCAATGGCATGTCATTGATCTCTTGCTGCAAAATGACATCGCCCTTAATCGCCCCCACTTCGGTGTTGATGAGCGTTGCCTCCGTCGACACCACAATCGACTCCGCCACCGCTCCCAACTGTAAGTGCACCTCCGCCCGCAGCACCTGTCCTAACTCAAGAACAATACTGTTCTGCACATAGGTCCGGAATCCCTCGCGTTCCACCCGCAGTTCGTACGGCCCCGGCGCCAGATTGGTCACCGTGAACTCGCCGTCTTCGCTTGCCGTCAGCTCCCGTGTCGAATTTGTCTCCGTGTGCCGGACCTGTACGCGCGCCCCCGGCACCACGGCGTGGTGCGCGTCCTGAACAATACCGCTAATCGTCGCCGACCCGCCCTGCCCGGCTAAATGCAGAGGCAAAATCGTCGCCAACATTAAGATTCGGAAAGACGACAAGGTATCCCCCCTACAACAGTTCCTGCTTTTATACCCAATCGCCGAGCGGCAACGCAATGATATTTCTCAGTTATTGTCAATCGCACCTTCCCGTTCGCAAGGGCAAATCGCGGCGCGCACTGTCTACTCAGCCCGCCAACGCAGTTCTGCTCAATGGCCCAGGCCCAACAAGACCGTGACCGGCGAGGAATCCTCCCGGCGAAATTGCAGAAAACCCTCTACCTCCCCGCTCGCGACGGCCCGATCGCCGCACGACAACCGTACCCACCCCTCTCCCGCGCGGAACAGCGCATTCGCCGGAACTTGCAACAACCCCTAGCGTTGGCTAACTTGTACCGCCTTGCCTTCCTCCACTGTCTCGTCCGGGTGCAGCACCACCACCTCTCCCTCCCGCAGCCCACCGCGAATCTCGGCCGCAACACTCGACCGGTGCCCCGCCTGCACGGTTCGCCGCCTTGCCACCCCGCCCTCCACCACAAACACCGCCCACCCCTCTCCCACGCGGAACAGCGCATACGCCGGAACCTGCAACACTCCCCTAGCGCTGGCTTGCTTGTACCGCTTTGCCTTCCTCCACTGTCTCGTCCTGGTGCAGCACCACCACGTCTCCCTCCCGCAACCCACCGCTAATCTCGGCTGCGACACAAGACCGGTGCCCCACCTGCACGGTTCGCCGCCTTGCCACCCCGCCCTCCACCACAAACACCGCCCAGCCCTCTCCCGCGCGGAACAGCGCATTCGCTGGAATCTGCAATACGTTCGCTCCTTCCCACAGTACAAACGAAGCTTCCACCCGGTATCCGTCCCCAAGCGCGGCCCAT
>JAEUQC010000111.1 GCA_016789905.1 Bryobacterales bacterium
TCGCGGCATTCAAACCCCATAGCAGCGGCCTCGCCGTGCGTTTTCGTTCACCGCCCGATCTCTCCACCTTTCGGCGATCCATTTTCGCCCGCTCCCCCGCGTTCCCCCGCCGAAATGCTGGAGAGATCTTTGTCATTCACAGACGATCCATATTTATTTTTCCCCCGCCAACCGCCACAAAACAAACAGCTTTCCTCTGGCGGTACTAAATCCAAAACAGTACCGAACCGCCAAACCACGTGCTATTCAGGAAGTAGGGGGAAATACTCATGCAAACGGAAACCAAGAAGCTCACCCGATCCGAGCAAGCCCGGATCAACGGAGCAAAATCCCGCGGCCCGAAAACGCCGGAGGGATTGGAGCGCGCCCGCACCGCTTCTATCATCCATGGCCTCTACACCCAGGACCCGACTCTCTCGGCCACCTTCAACGAAGTCGCCTATGAGGAACTGCGCGCCCAGTACCAGTCCGTCTGGAATCCGTCCAATCGCTATATCGCCGACAAAGTCGACGACCTCGTCGCCATCCGCTGGGAGTTGAATCGCCTCCGCGAAGTCCGCCGCCAATACCTCGCCCGCGTCTTCAACGACGTGCAGGCCATCCAACCCGAAACCGCACGGGAAACCTCCGTCGTTACCGAAACGGAAGTCCAGGCTAACGCCCAGTCCGGCGCGCTCGATCGCTTCGATCTCCGCATCCGCCGCTGCCAGCTCGAACTGTCCCGGATCGAGAAGGACATCCTCCGCGTTTCCCGCCATTTCTCCGCCAACGGAGGGTCCCAGGAACGCCCGGCGGAAGACGCTCCGGCCGCTGAAACAGCCGCCCCGGACGCGCCTCCGCCACCGTCGGAAACCGCCCACACAGACGAAAGCCCGCTCCCCATGCGGGAAGCGGGCTCGAAAAAACAGCGAAAGCTATTTACTTTCCAAAGTAAGCGTCGTCGACGGCAATCGAATTTGCCTTCTTGATCGCTTCCACCGCCTGCTTGGCCAATTCCGGACGCAATTGCTTTTCAATCTGGTCCTTCATGTCGGCCATCGTTTTGCTCTTGCGCTCTTCCACCTTAATCAGGTGATAGCCAAAAGCGGACCGCACCGGGTCACCCACTTTGCCCACGTCCTGTTTGAACGCGGCCGCGTCGAACTCCGGTACCATCTGCCCGCGGCCAAATGTGCCCAGGTCGCCGCCCTGCGCGCCCGTGCCTGTGTCATCAGAATCGCTCTTCGCCAGCGCGGCAAAGTCGCCGCCGGCGTCCAGCTTTTTCTTCAACTCCTGGCTCTTCGCCAGCGCCTCGGCGTCCGAAAGCTCTTTTTGTCCTTCGCGCAGCGGCACGCGCGAATCCTTGAACCGCACCAGAATGTGGCGCGCCTTCACTTCTTCGTATTCGCCCTTGTGCTCGTCGTAGTACTTCTGCACCGCGGCGTCGTCAACCTTTACCGATGCCTGCAAATCGCGGAACAACATCTGCGCCAGCATCTGGTCCAATTGAAACGCAATCTGCACCTTCGATGCCGGCTGCTGGTCGATCTTGCGCTTCCGCGCCTCTTCGGCCATCATCCGCAATTCCGCGTACTGTTCGGCAACCTTACGCTTGTTCGGGCCCTTCGCCTCGGTCTGAATCTGGGGCGGCAGAGCGTTGATAAACGTCTCGTACTCGCCTTTGGTGACTTTCATCGCCCCGATTGTGATTACCACCGGGTCGCCGGCCTGCTCCAGCACCGGCTTCGGTGCCGCGGGTGTCGCGGGTGCCGCCGGTTGGCCGTTCAATAGCAACTGAGAGAAAATAACGGCCGTGCTAAAGCCGAGAAAACAAATAGGTTTCATCCTTTGACCTTTCTCTAGGATATCTCGATTCCTGATCCTGGCGCGGTAGATTGGAGTGACGGGCGCTTTTGCTCCCGAGTTTACATATGGCAACCGCCACCAAAAAAACATCTGTCCTTCGCTTTCGCGAACTGCTCCCGGACCTCCTCGCCATCATCGGGCCCCTCCGTGGCCAACTCGCGATCGGCGTCCTTCTCATCATCGTCAGCCGTTGCGCCAGCCTTGCTCTGCCCGCGTCCACCAAGTACCTGATCGACGATGTCATCGGCAAAAACCGTCACGAACTGTTGACGCCTTTAGTGGCCTCTGTAGTTGCCGCAACTCTCATTCAAGCCGCAAGTTCTTTCACCGTTACCCAGATTCTCTCTAAAACCGCCCAGCGCCTTATCGCCGAAATGCGCCGCAAAATCCAGATCCATGTCGGCCGCCTGCCCGTTGCCTTCTTCGACAAAAACAAGTCCGGCGACCTCGTCAGCCGCATCATGAACGACGTCGAAGGACTCCGTAATCTCGTCGGCACCGGCCTCGTCGATTTCATCGGCGGCCTCCTCACCGCCTTCCTCGCCCTCGCCATCCTGCTCAAAACCAGTCCCTTGTTGACCCTCCTCGCCCTCGCCATTGTCATCGCCATCGGCGCCGCTATGTTCTATGGCCTCAACCGCATGCGTCCCCTTTTCAAGGACCGTTCCAAAATCCAGGGCGAAATCACCGGCCGGCTCCAGGAGACACTTGGCGGGGTTCGCGTCATCAAGGGCTACCACGCCGAAGACCGTGAAGAGGCCGTCTTCGCCCAAGGAATCAACCGTCTGCTCGACAACATCCTCCGCTCCCTCACCGGCGTGGCGCTCTTCTCGCAATCCGCCGTAGTTCTATTGGGGCTCATCGGCTCGCTCATCATGTGGATCGGCACGAAGGAAATCGTCGCTGGCCACCTCACTCTCGGTGAGTTCATCACCTTCACCGCGTTCCTGGCTTTTCTCGTCGCCCCCGTCTTCGGCATCGTCAGCATCGGCAGCCAGCTCACGGAGGCCCTCGCCGGCCTCGAACGCACCCGCGAGATTCTCGCCGAAATGCGCGAGGACCAGGACCCCTCCCGCACCCGCGTCATGCCTCCCATCAACGGCCGCGTCGAATTCGATCGCGTCTTCTTCGCCTACGAAGAGTCGAAGCCCGTGCTCCAGGACTTTTCCTTCATCGCCGAACCCGGCACCGTTACTGCCCTGGTCGGCTCCTCCGGTTCCGGCAAGTCCACCACCATCAGCCTCATCGCCGCCTTTGCCAAACCGCGGCAGGGCCGCGTTCTTGTTGACGGGACTGACATCGCTTCCGTCACCCTCGCCTCCTACCGGGAGCAACTCGGCGTCGTCCTCCAGGAGACGTTTCTGTTCGATGGCACCATCCGCGAAAACGTCGCCTTCTCCCGCCCTAACGCTACGGAAGAAGAGATCATGGCTGCCATCCGCATCGCCCGCGTCGATGAGTACGCCGAGAAGTTCCCAGACAAATACGCGACCGTGGTCGGCGAACGCGGCGTGCGGCTCAGCGGAGGCCAGAAACAGCGCGTCGCCATCGCCCGCGCCATCCTCGCCGATCCGCGCATTCTCATTCTCGACGAAGCCACGTCGTCTCTCGATTCCGAATCCGAGGCGCTCATCCAGGCCGGCCTGACCCATCTCATGAAGGGCCGCACGACGTTCGTGATTGCCCATCGTTTAAGCACGATTCGCCGCGCCGACCAGATTCTCGTCGTCGAATCCGGCCGCATCGTCGAGCGCGGTTCCCATGAAGCGCTCCTCGCCGCTAACGGCCGCTACGCCGATCTCTATCAGCGCCAGTATGACCTGGAGAAGAATCTTTTCCTCGCCGAAGGCGAAGGCGACACCGTCGAAGGGTAATCGCGCCCAACGGCCCCTCCGTCCGCTGGTCTTGAGCAATCATCGTCAGGCGCCCGGAACTGTTCTGTGACAACCGAATCCATCACCCAGCGGGAGTGTGCCCGCGCCGGTCTCTCCTGTCAACGAGAGCACCGCCAAGCCGTGCGGGCGACTGTTGTCTCCATCGCCTCCCTGCGGCCTCGCCCAGCCCACAGGCCGCAGGCCGGGAAACCCCACATGCAACACAACCCCCGCTGCATCCCCACCCCCACAGCGGGTTACGCCCGTGCTCTGGCCTATACCCCCAGCCACAGGCGGCAGGCCGGGAAACCCCACATGCAACACAACCCCCGCCTGGACTTGCTTTAGCATGTCCCAGGACGCGCTGCATCCCCACCCCCTCAACGGGTTACGCCCGTGCTCTGATCTATAACACTCAGCACTCGACACGCAGCACGACTGCGGGGACATCGCCTTGGCGTGTCCCCCCCTTTCCCGTACTGAGCAACCCCGTACAACTCGGCGGGTTACAGATCGCGCAATCCGGCGCCGCCGGTGGCCGGGCTGTTCTGGGACAACAAAACCCATCTCCCTTCCGGAGTGTGTCCGCACCGGCCTCCCCCTGGCAACGAGAGCTCCGCCAAACTGCGCGGGCGCAGGTGTCTCCATCCCCATCTACTTGCCACCCTCAACGCTTGCCGCCGGGATCGACAGTTGCAACTCCTCGCCGTCAATCATTCTGTACTCCGGCGCTCGCCCCGCCAGGGCCTGGGTCCGCTCCAGTACGATCAACACCCCTTCTCCTCCTTTGTCCATCATCATTGCCCGGTCTGTCGTCGCGCCAGCCAGATATCCCGGAACGCGGCATCGGGCCAGCAAACTCGTTATCACCTCGTTACGCGCAGATTGCCGAAGCGGTCGAATCGCGTCCAGTACCTGGAAGTCCAGTGGCCCCGTAATATCCGCCGCGTCCGGGGTCGCCCTCTGCCCCCGATATGCCACCGCCTGGATTCTGCTCGTCAAAACGAATGATTCGCGCCTGGCTTTGTTGCCGAAAGCGTCTCGCTAAATAGTCCGGCGACATCTGCCGTTTACCGCTGCCCACGCGATGAAAGTAGCCGCCCGGACTCCGATGAACAACCAGACTTCGCGGCACATCGATTCTCAATACCGGAACCTCAATGCCCACGGAGTTGGGGAGAGTCAACCTTTCGACAATCGCACCAGCGGCGGTTCCACCGAGTCGTTACACACCTCCCGGACAAACGCTTCCACAGCGTCCAGCGCGTCGATTCGAATTCCCGCCACCTAGCGCGGCTTGTCTGTTACTCCCAGAACGCATATACCGCCCCGTGTATTCGCCATCGCGCCAAGCCCGTCCGCCAGGCCGTCACGCGACGGCGCCGCCGTCGTTACGCAAGCACGTCCTTAATCACTTCCCCTTCCACATCCGTCAGCCGCATATAACGCCCGTTATGCAGGTACGTCAGCCGCGTATGGTCAAAGCCCATCAGGTGCAGAATGGTCGCGTGCAGGTCGTTGATCTTCTTCGGCTTCTCCACCGCTTCCAATCCATAGTCATCGGTCGCCCCGACAATCGTTCCGCCCTTCACGCCGCCGCCGGCCAGCCACACCGTGAACCCATGCGGATTATGATCGCGCCCAGACATCCGCTGCGAAATCGGCATACGTCCAAACTCGCCATGCCAAATCACCAACGTATCGTCCAACAGCCCGCGAGACTTCAAATCGGCCAGCAGCCCCGCGACCGGCTTATCCGTCTCCGCGCAGTGCTGCCCGTGGTTCTCTTTCAGGTCCCAATGCGCGTCCCAGCTCTCGCCGAAATTGCCGCCGCCTGAATAGATCTGCACCATCCGCACGCCGCGCTCGACAAGCCGCCGCGCCATCAGGCACTGCCGCCCGAAGTACTCCGTAATGCTCCCATCCACGCCGTACAGCTTCTTCGTCACCTCGGTCTCTTTGTTGATGTCAACCGCCTCAACCGCCGAAGTCTGCATCCGGAACGCCAACTCATACGACTCAATCCGCGCCGCCAGCTCCGAATCGTGCGGGTTCTTCTTCCAGTGGTCTTCGTTCAACTTGCCCATGAAGTCCAGCCACTTCCGCTGCCGGTCCGGCGTCATCCCTTGCGGCGGCTTCAAGTCCACGATCGGGTCGCCCGTCGGCCGGAATGGCGTCGCCTGGTACGCCGCCGGCATAAACCCATTGCCCCAGTTCGGCGCCCCGCCAATCGGGCCTCCGCGAGGATCGGTGAACACCACAAACGCCGGCAGGCTCTGGTTTTCCGTCCCCATGCCGTAGGTTACCCAGCTCCCCATGCTCGGGAAGCCCGTCTGAATCGACCCAGTGTTCATCTGGTACAGCGCTGGCGCATGGTCGTTCGAGATCGTTTGCATTGACCGGATGAACGCAATATCGTCCACCTGCTTGGCCACATGCGGAAACAGGTCCGACACGTCCATCCCGCATTGCCCGTACTTCTTGAACTCCCATAGCGCCGGCATCAGCCCGCCCGGCGTGCCTTGCGATGGAATAATGGTCTTCCCCGGTATCGTCTCGCCCGCATGCTTCTTCAACATCGGCTTCGGGTCGAACGTGTCCATCTGGCTCACGCCGCCATAGCAGAAGATCGAAATGATGCGCTTCGCCTTGGCCGGAAAATGCGACGCCTTCGGCGCCAGCGGCGACGCGCTCGCGCCCGACAGGATGTTCGATAGCGCCAGCCCGCCGATACCGCCGCCGGCCTTCCACAGCAGCTCACGTCGAGAAAAGAATCGTTGACTCATGGGATGTACACAAACTCGTTGATGTTGAATAGCGCATGGCTGAAGTCCACCAGCCCTTGCGGATAGCTCTGAATGAAGGCGACGGCCTTGGTCACCTCTTCCGGCAGCGGCGGCCGCGCCAGCGCCAGTTCATACGCCAGCTTCACCTGCGCCGCCGTATCGGCCCCGGCCTCTTTTTCCAGCCGCTGCGCGAAGTGCTTCGCCTGCGTACCAATAAACTCGTTGTTCATCAGTATCAGCGCCTGCGGCGCGATCGTCGACCGGTTCCGCCGCGCGCAACTGGTCATCGTGTCCGGCCGGTCGAAGGTCTCCAGCATCGGCAGCGGAATCGTCCGCTTGCTGAATACATACACGCTCCGCCGGTAGGTCGACGGGTCGTTCACCGCCTTGCCATTCCAGCCTCGCTTGGAGCTCGATTGGAATAGCACCGGATCGATGTAGGGATACACCGCCGGGCCGCCAACCGCGCGATCAAGTGTTCCCGCCGTCGCCAGCACCGCGTCGCGAATCACCTCGCCCTCCACGCGCCGCCGCGGCATACGCCATACCAGCCTGTTGTCGCCGTCCACCTTGCGGTTGCTCTCAATGTCGTCGCTCGCCATCCGGTACGCGGTCGATTGCATGATCAGCCGGTGTATGTGCTTGATGCTCCACCCGCTCTTGACGAACTCGCTCGCCAGATAGTCCAGCAGTTCCGGATGCGTGGGACGCTCGCCCATCTTGCCGAAGTTCGATGGCGTGCGCACAATGCCCTCACCGAAATGGTTCTGCCAGATGCGGTTCACCATCACCCGCGCTGTCAGCGGGTTGTCAGGGTTTGTTACCCATTCGGCGAAACCAGCCCGCCGGAAACTCGTCTTCGCGTCCGCCGGCGGGGCAGGGAAGTTCCACTCGCCATCGGCGGCGACTGACAACACGCCTGGACCAACTTTGCTGCCCTTCTGGCCAATGTTGCCGCGGTGCAGGAAGTAGGAGTCCGGCGCCTCGCGCCCAACTTCGGTCATCGCCATCGCTGTTTCCAGCTTCGGCTTCTGCTTGTCCAGGTCGTCGATCTGCGCCTGCAATAGCTCGCGCTTGGCCCGGTCTCGCGCGGGCATTTCGGCAATAAGGTCTTCCTCGCGAATGCTCTCCAGCGTTTTCTCCACCTGGTTCGCGTTCAGCTTCTGGCCCTCGGTTCGCTTTTCCGCCGGTGTCGCCAGCGCCACGCGCATGTAGTCCGGCAGTTCGGCCTTCCTCTTGGCGATGATCTTGTCCCGCGTCGGCTGTTCCACCGCGCGCATCTCTTTACGGATCGGCCGCTGTAACTCCTCCACGGCCTTCACCTTGGCCTTATGCGCGGCGAGTTCGGCCTCGGTCGCCAGCGGCCGCTCCTCGGCCTTGGTGCCGAAGAACACCGCCTGCATCCGGTAGTAGTCCTTCTGCGGAATCGGGTCGAATTTATGGTTGTGGCACCGCGCGCAGCCCACCGTTACGCCCAGCAGCGAATTGGCCGTCGTCACCACAATGTCGTCCAGTTCATCCATCCGCGTCTGCTCGGTTTTGATGTTGTTCTCCACGCCCAGGCGCAGGTAGCCGGTCGCGATACGCGCCTCCACGCTGTCCGGGTACAACTCGTCGCCGGCCAACTGCTCCTTCAGGAACCGGTCGTAGGGCTTGTCGTTGTTGAACGCGCGAATTACATAATCGCGGTACCGCCACGCGTTGTCGCGCTCGCGGTCGTACTCAAAGCCGCCCGAATCGCTGAAGCGCACAATGTCCAGCCAGTGCCGCGCCCAGCGCTCGCCGTAGTGCGGGCTGTCGAGCAGCTTGTCCACCAGCTTGTCGAACGCCTCCGGCCGCTGGTCGTCCAAAAACTCCTTCAGCTCCGCCGGCGTTGGCGGCAGTCCGGTCAGGTCCAGATACGCTCGCCGCGCGAGCGACCGCCGGTCAGCTTCCGGCGATGGCGTGAGCCCCTTCTTCTCCATCGTCGCCAGCAGGAACTGGTCCACCGCGTTTCGCGCCCACGCTTTGTTTTGCGGCACCGGCAACGCCGGACGCGCCACTTTCTGGAACGCCCACCACTTGCGTTCGGCAGGGGTGATTGGCCGCTCCTCCAGCTTTGCCAGCGCCGCGCGCGCCTCGGCTTCCTTCTGGTCCACAATGTCCACGAACGGGATGCCCCGCTCGATCCACAGCTTCAACGCGGCAATGTCTTCGTCGGACAGCTTCTTACCCGGAGGCATGTGCGGCCCGTCCTGGTGCGTCACCTGGCGGTACAGCCGGCTCAGGTCCGGATTGCCGGGCGAGACAGCGGCGCCGCGCTCTCCGCCCTTGAGGATGGTCTCCGCCTTCCGCAGGTCCAGCCCGGCGTTTTTCAGCAGCCCGCCATGACAGCCCACGCAGTTGGCGGCAATGATCTTCGACGCCCGTACACCTATTGCGTGCCGGTCGTTGTTATCCTGAGCACTCACGGCGCCAACCGTGAACGCGAGCGCAAAACCGATTCGAAGGGAGTTCATCACTTGGGTCATATTGTATCCGGTTACATGAGGCGTTTGGTGTCTCTCGACGCGTTTCGTGGCGCCACCATCGCGTCCATGATTCTGGTGAATAATCCAGGCAACGGCGCCACCACTTTCCCCCCGCTGCTTCATGCCCAATGGCATGGCTGGACCTTTACCGATCTTGTCTTTCCTTTCTTCCTTTGGATGGTCGGCATTGCCATGACTTTTAGTTATGCCCGCCGCGTGGAACAGGGCGCTGACAAAGGCAAGCTGCTGCTGCACACGCTGCGCCGCGCGGCCATGATCTTCGCTCTCGGCCTGCTGCTCAACGGCTTTCCTAAGTACGACCTTTCCATCATCCGCATTCCCGGCGTCCTCCAACGCATCGCCATCTGCTACCTGATCGGGTCCTGCATCTTTCTCAATACACGCTGGCGCGGCCAACTCGCCGCCATCGCCGGGCTCTGTACCGTCTACTGGATGCTCATGACGCTGGTCCCGGTCCCCGGCTACGGCCCCGGCGTGCTGGAGCCCATCGGCAACTTCAGCCAGTGGGTGGACCAGTTGGTGCTGAGCGGCCACATGTACTCGCGGACCAAGGTGTGGGACCCCGAAGGCCTGGTGAGCACGCTCCCGGCCATCGCCAACGTCCTATTCGGCGCCCTTTTCGGAGCGCTGCTCCGCCGCCAGGATTTGCAGCCCGCGGAGAAGACCAGTTGGATTCTCGTGCTCGGCGCGATGCTGGCGTTCCTCGGCACGTTTCTCGATCTGTTCATGCCCATCAACAAGCAGATCTGGACGCCATCGTACGCCGTGTTCACCAGTGGCCTGGCGGCGCTCAGTTTCGGCTGCTTCTACTGGATCATTGATGTACAAGGCCACCAACGCGGCACGCGCTGGCTCAGCATCTACGGCATGAACGCCATCGCTGTGTACGCGCTCTCGGGCCTGCTGGCCCGCCTGCTCAATATGAGCGGATGGCGCCCCGGCGTCTACAGTGTCTTTACCGCTATTGCGCCGCCCTACATCGCTTCGCTGCTATTCGCGCTGGCCAATGTAGGAGTGCTCTACCTGGTTGCCTGGTACATGCACCGGCGGGGCTGGTTCCTGCGCTTCTAAAAGCGAACGGCCGGGCTTGTGAGCCCGGCCGTTCGCCGATTCGATTCGAAGGTCCGCTGACTACCAGCGGCCGCCGCCGCCGCCGCCACGATGACCACCGCCACCGCCGCCACGGCCACCGCGACCACCGCCGCCGCCACCGTAACCACCACCGCCACCGCCGGCCGGCTTCGGACGAGCGACGTTAACGTTGATGTTGCGGCCGTGCAGTTCGGTGCCGTTCAGGGCATTGATGGCTGCTTCGGCTTCATTGGCGTTGGTCATTTCCACGAAAGCGAATCCGCGCGACTGGCCGGAGTCCCGGTCCGTAACGAGATTCACGCGCTCGACGGCGCCGTAGTTGGCGAAGATCTGGTGGATCTCCTCCTGCGTGGTACGGAAACTGAGGTTCCCGACGAAGATATTGGTCATAACGTGATTTCCTTAAGCTAAATACTACTAACGATCTGTCTTTGGCGAACTTCTCGAAGGGACCTGAGCCGATGTGAAAGGAGCACTAGCTACCGAAGATCACGGAAGGACGAACGGAGGCAGGCAAAGACAATTTCATAGTAGCAGGGATCGCCCAGCGTTTTGGGAGGGGGGAACTAGTAAGCCTAGCGCCCGATTATCACCGTACTGGCGAAGTGGTAGACCGGCCAGATGAAGTACCCGGCCACCTGCCAGGCGACGAGCAGGCCTACCATCTGGAACATCCCGGCCGTCTGGCGGAACTCTTCCAGCCGCGCGGCCGTTGCTTCTGGCAGCAGGATGCCAATCGCCGTGAAGCCATCGAGCGGCGGCAAGGGCAGCAGGTTAAAGGTTCCCAATACAATATTCAGAAAGAAGGTGATGCTAAGCAGTTGCAGCACCGCATCGCCCGAATTCGTTAGCATCCTTTCGCTGGCGAGCAGCGCGCCGGAGGCCAGGCCGAAACGGATGGCGAGGCCAGCCAGAATCGCCAGCAGGAAGTTGGCGGCGGGCCCGGCGAGTGACATCCACGCCGCGCGCTTGGGGTAGTACCTGGCCCAGTTCGGGTCGTACGGGGCACTGGCCCAGCCCATCATGAAGCTGCCGCCATTCAGCAGGAACGAAAGCCACGGCATGATGATCATGCCGAACGGCTCGCGCTGGATGTGAGGCAATGGGTCGAGCGAGACCTGCCCGCCGTGATAGGCGGTGGTATCTCCACCGCGCAGCGCTGCCCAAGCGTGGGCGGCCTCATGACAGACAGTGGAGAACAGGAAGGCCACGTACCACATGAGCCCGCTGACGATCATTTCGGAATCAAACATTCTGTTCCAGGGTACCAGCCTCTCTGTTCAGGGCGAGCCAGATGGCCCAGCCGGCGAACGGGAATAGGGCAGTGACGAGGAACGCCGCCGCGTAGTTGTGCTGATCGAACAGCCGGCCGGCGATGGGCATGATGACGGCGACCAGCGCCGACCAGGAGCCCGCTCCCAGCCCGGCCAGAAAGCCCGAGTCGCGAAGGCCGAAGGCGGTGGTGGCGTAGGACACCGTGCTGATGACGAAGCCGGCGGCGATGAACATGGCGAAGAACATCTCGAACATGGCCAGCGGGAAGTTGGCGGTATAGGGCACGAGCGCCAGGGGGAGCGAGAGCAGCATTAGCACGGTGAACAGGCCGCGATAAGAGGACGTGGTGAAGCCCTTGCGGGCGACGGTACGGTCTGTATACCAGCCCCAGACGTAATAGCCCACCTCCCAGCCCAGCGGCGGGATCCAGAGCAGGTGGCCGAGTTCGACCTGGGTCTTGCCGAGCACCTTCAAGTAGAGCGGTGCGTAATAGAGGACGAACCCCAATGGCAGCGCGCCGAAGGCGTACATGCAGGCGAAGGACCAGAAGCGAGGGTTGCGCCAGGAGGGGCGGTTGGCGGCCTCGGCCGGGGTGTGATCGGCGACGGTGTTGAGTTCAGGACGGCGGCTGAGGATCTGCCAGAGCACGATCCAGGCGAGGCCGATGGCGCCGGTGAACCAGAAGGCGCCACGCCAGCCGAAGGCCTGGTAGACGGGCGTCATGATGAGGGGCGTAACCACGGCGCCGAGCGCGCCGCCGGAGTAGGCGACGGCGACACCGCGGGCGCGTTGGACCGGAGGCAGCGTCTGCACGACAGTGCGGAGACCGCCGGGAAACGTTGCGCCTTCGCCGAAGCCGAGGGCGGTGCGGGCGACGAAGAGTGTGACGAAGCCGGCGGTGAGCGCGTGGGAGGCCGATGACAGGCTCCAGAAAGCGACGGCGGCGGTCATGGCGAGACGGAGGCCGAATTGGTCGATCCAGCGGCCCCATAGGAGGTTGCCGCACATGTAGGCGATGCTGAAACCGCTGACCACCCAGCCGTACTGTTCGCCGGACAGGTGCAGTTCGGCGAGCATGGTGGGGGCGAGCAATGCGAGCGTGTTGCGGTCGATGTAGCTGATGAGTGAGACCAGCATCATCGACACAGCGGGAATCCAGTTGCGGAGAGTGTGCAAGAGGATCAGTTTACACGGCTCGGCGGTGTTTGCGGACGGTTCGTCGGGAAAACGGGACGGTTCGTCGGAAACCGGCTGACCCGGGCGGGATTTGCGGGCAGGATGGACCTTGAGGAGCCAACCATGAAACAACTTCCTATAGTGATAGCCGCCGCGCTGCTGTTGAACGCTGAGCCGATTCGTTTCGACCACAAGGTGCGGGACCTGTATTTTGCGGCGTTTGCCGGTGATAAAGATTCGCTGGCGAAGGCGATGGCCATTACCGAGGCGACGTTGAAGGAGACGCCGGACCATGCTGAAGCGCTGGTGTGGCACGGAGGCGGTGTTTTTTTCCAATCCGGGGACAAATTTCGTGTCGGAGAGATGCAGGCGGCGATGGAGCTGCTGACGCGCGGGACCGGAATGATGGACCGGGCGGTGGAGTTGGAGCCAAAGAACATAGGGGTGCGAGTGCCGCGTGGCGCGGCGTACCTGGTGGCGTCGCGTGGCATGCCGCCTCAGATGGGTCAACCGCTGCTGGAAAAGGGCGTTTCCGATTACGAGGCGGCCTGGGACATGCAGAAGGACGGTGACCTGAGCCGGTTTTCGCAGCATGGGATTGGCGAGTTGTGGATTGGGATTGCCGACGGCAACGCGCGGCTGGGCAAGAAGGACCGGGCGGCGGAGTTCTTCCGGATGATTCAGGAGAAGCTGCCGAACACGGCCTGGAGCGCCAAGGCGGACAAGTGGTTCGCCGAGGGCAAGCTGTCGGGGCGTGACGGGGGCTGTGTGGGCTGCCACATGGGAAGTCCGAGGGCGTTTCAGAAGTAGATGAGACTGCAGGTGGAGCGGATTGATAGAGGCCGGCGCGGACGCAGTGGTTCCGCGCCGCCCGGCGGTGTTCGGGCGCGCGGGGGCCCGGACCGGGCTTGGGGCGGAGGACAATAAAACTGTGACTTTGTCCCGCAATGTGAAAAGTTGGGTCGTCGCGATTGGCGGCATTACCGTCGCCGCATTTGTTGTTAGCGGATGGCTGAGCGGTGGGTTTCGTGGGTCGGACGCGCTGTCAGGGCTGTTCGTCTCGTTTTTATACACGATCACCATCGGGTCCATGGTCTCCTTCGCCATGGAACGGTTGTGGCCGCGGATGACGGGACTGGGCCAGACGGTGATGTGGCTCGCGCGGATTTCGTTGCTGCTGGCCGCGATCGCGCTGGGCACACTGGCCGCGTTGGCGGTGCTGTGGAACCTGGACATCGTGCGCGGACGAAGCTTCTGGCGCACATACCTGTTCAACCTCCAGTTCGCCGCATTCATCACGCTGACGTTCGGAATGATGCTGATGATATACGAGTACTGGCGGGCCAAATACGAACGCTCCGAACTGGAACGGGAACGGGCGTTGAAACTGGCCACCGAAGCGCGGCTGGCATCGCTTGAATCTCGCATACATCCTCACTTTCTGTTCAATACGTTGAACTCGATTTCGTCACTCATCCACAGCGACCCGATGGCGGCCGATGCGCAGTTGCAGCGGCTGTGCGCGCTGCTGCGGTTCTCACTCGATGCAACCGAGACGCCGCTGGTCACCCTAGGGCAAGAACTGCGGATTGTCCGGGACTACCTGGAGATCGAAAAAACGCGGTTCGGCGACCGGTTGCGATTCGCGGTAGACGTACCGGAGCCGCTGCTGGCGCTGGCGGTGCCGCCACTTGCGATCCAGACGCTGGTGGAAAACTCGGTGAAACATGTGATCGCGCCGAGCCGCGGGGGCGGCGAGGTGCGCGTTGCCGCGACGCTGGCCGACGGACGGCTGACGATCACCGTGGCCGATGGCGGGCCGGGTGTGACGGCCACGCCGCTGCCGGCCGGGCACGGGCTGGACAACCTGCGTTCACGGTTGCAGGTGCTGTTCGGCGACCGGGCGGGGCTGGCATTCGCACCCGCCGCCGTTCGGATGGACGTGCCGGCATGACGCCGATGCGGGCCTACATACTGGACGACGAGCCGCTGGCGGTGGACCGGCTGGCACGGCTGCTGCGGCAGACCGGCCGGGTTGACATTGTTGGCACGGCGACCGATCCGGTTGACGCGGTGGAATGGCTGCGGACCCATGAGACCGACGTACTGTTTCTGGACATCGAGATGCCGGGCCTGACCGGCTTCGCGGTGCTGGAGCGGCTGGATACGCAGCCCTACGTGGTATTCACGACGGCCTACGACCGGTACGCGCTGCAGGCTTTCGCGGTGCATTCGATCGACTACTTATTGAAACCGGTGGAAACGGCCGGGCTGCACCGGGCGCTGGACAAGCTGGTGCGGATCCGGTCCGGCGCGGAAGCGGCGCCGGACCTGCGCGGAGCGATTGCGGCGGTGTTGCGCTTTCCAACGCGGCTGCCGTCGCGGGTGGGGGACCGGATCGAGTTTGTGGAACTCGACGGGGTGACCCACTTTTATGCCGAAGATAAGCTGACGTTCGCGGCGACGGCGGCGGGCAAGGCCCACGTGATCGACGCGTCGATCAGCGAGTTGGAGACGCGGCTGGATCCGGAAAAGTGGGTGCGGATCCACCGGTCCACGCTGTTGCATTTGCCGTTCGTGCAGGAGGTCCACGGGTTCTTTGGCGGCCGCCTGGTGGTGCGGCTGAAAGACGCGAAGAAGACGGAACTGCAGGTGGCGCGGGAGCGGGTGGCGGCGCTGAAGCTGAAGCTGGGGCTATAGCGCGCTATGCCAACGCCTGAACAATCAACTGCTCCATACGGTTGCGGTAGGTTTCCGCGTACTTGGTGCCGCCGGAGATGCGTTTTCCCATATTGAAGACGGCTTTGTCCGGGTCGCCGGTGAGGGCCAGGTAGTTGCCGCTGGCGATGTTGTGCTGATGGATGGCCTCGGAGGCGATGATCAGATCGGTCTCCTGGAACAGGCGGTCCCAGTCCTCGTTGGAACTGGCGAAGGCGACGTCATCGACGGAGAGGCCGGCCCACTGGGCCTGGTAGAAATCGATGACGTTGTTGTCACCGGTGTAGGCCTGAATGAACTGGATGAGTTTGGCGTAGTTGGCGCGGCTGGTGGTTTGGATGAAGCCGCGGCCGCGGAACTTCATAAAGTCGGCCTCCATGATGTAGCCGGCGGTGGCAGCGTCAGGCGCGACGGGAAAATCGGCGCGCGGGTAGACGGGGCCGGCCCAGCGGGCGTCGGTGGTGTTGCGAAGCCGGGCGCCGGGGACTTTGGCGCCGTGGGCGTTGTTGAACGCGGCATTGCGAAAACATTGTTGGGCTGTTTTGTTGCCGGGCAGGGTATTGTAGGAGACTTTCAAGCCGGTGATCGCCTCATACAGATACGTCATGCCGGGAAAGCCGGGGCGGCCCATTTTTTCGGCCTGTGGCTGGAAGTTGGCGCGACACTCATTGGCGAAGATGGCCATGAGGGCGAGGAACTGGAAAGGCGTGGCGGTGGCGCCGCCAGTGAGTGTGCCAATGTTGTTCCAGAAGGCATGGAAGCCGACGCGGTTGGCGGGCGTATCGACGAGAGTGACGCCGGTCCAGGCGCCTTTGTTGGCGAGTTTCTGGTTGAACCAGGCGAGATAGTGGTTCTTCAACCGGGCCTGGGACCAGGCATCGACATCTTCAGCGAAAGTAAACGTGACGGTATTGAGCGCGGCGATTTGCGCGGCGGTTATAGCGGGCATTGGCGAGTCCTTTCCATTTCACTAGCGTAATTCCTGGCGACAGCGTGCCATTCGGATTGCCGAAATAAAAAGGCCCTCGTGGACACGAGGGCCCTGGAGTTTCTACATAAATTCAAGCGGCGGCGGCGCGAGTCATCGCTGGCGCGGAGATTTCGAAACCAAAAGGTTGTAGCAATTGGGGTTGTTCGGCCATTTCGATTCGTAGCAGGGCAATGAGATCGAGACAGGACGGC
>JAEUQC010000114.1 GCA_016789905.1 Bryobacterales bacterium
TCGCGGCATTCAAACCCCATAGCAGCGGCCTCGCCGTGCGTTTTCGTTCACCGCCCGATCTCTCCACCTTTCGGCGATCCATTTTCGCCCGCTCCCCCGCGTTCCCCCGCCGAAATGCTGGAGAGATCTTTGTCATTCACAACAGATCCGAATTTTTTTCCCAGCTAACAAGTCACACCACATCAATCAGTTAGGCCGAATCGAAAAAATTCCTCCGTCCAGATTGCTTGCCACGCCCCCGCTATTCTGAGGGTGCCATGAAACAGTCTGCTCTTGTTCGCCGCCTCGCTCGGGCAACCGGCGTCACGCCCGCCGCCGCCGCCGATCAGCTCGATTCCATCGTGGCTCAGATCGTCGGCCGTCTGCGCCGAGGTCAATCCGCAAAAATCCCCGGTCTGGGAGCCTTCCCGCCCGGCAATCGGAGTCAGTTCGATTTCGCTAAACCACTCAAACCAGGCAAGGTGCCGCAATGACTCGCGCCACTATGGATGAACTGGCGCGCATTCTGCGCCAATGCCTAAGCGAAGGCCGCCGTGTCGAAATTGACGGGCTCGGCACGTTTCGCGCCGACGGCGGTGACTTTCAATTCGTGCCCGACAGCCGCCGCCGGGTCTTTCTCGCCTACGCCGTGGAAGACGCCAGCAAAGTGGAACTGCTCTACGATGCCCTTGCCGTCAGGGGCTTCGAGCCTTGGATGGACCGCCGTAAACTGTTGCCCGGCCAAAACTGGCCTCGCGCCATTGAACGCGCCATCCGTAGTTGCGATTTCTTCGTGCCGTGCTTTTCCAACCTGTCCGGGGAAAAGCGCGGACGATTTCACGCCGAACTCCGCTATGCCCTCGACTGCGCGCTGAACCAACCGCTCGACGGCGTTTATATCGTGCCGGTCCGGCTGGAAGAATGCCCGGTTCCTACTCAGATTCAGGAGCAATTGCAGTATGTCGATCTATTCCCGGACCTCGACGCCGGACTCGACCGGATGACCGAATCCATGCTGCGCCGTCGCTCTGGTTAATCAGAGTTTCTTCTTGATCGCGGACGCATTCTTGGCATCGGGCGCCAATTCGAGGTACTTCGCATAAGCCTCCTTGGCGCCCTTGGTGTCCTTGCGTTTCTCCAAAGATTCACCTAAGAGTAACCATGCCTCCGGCAGTCCAGGATTCCACTTTGTGGCTTCCTGGTAGCGCAAGCTTGCCGCCTTGTGGTTGCCCTTCTTGGCATAGAACTTGCCGGTCCGCAATTCCTTCTCCGCCTGCAAAGGGTTGAAGGTGTACTCTTTGGGCTCAACGAGGGTTGAATCCTCTTCCGGCGGCTCCTGGGCAACCGGGGGCTGTTGCTGCGCCGTGAGTGTACAGGCCGCGAAAACGAAGAAAAGGCAAAGACGCCGTGCCACAATGAAATTATAGCGCCGCCGTGTGTTTATGGACTTAAAAGACAAAGTTGCGCAACTTCCATTACTGCCCGGCGTGTACCTCTACAAAGACGCCCACGGCGAGGTGCTCTACGTCGGCAAAGCGAAAATCCTGCGTGCGCGTGTTCGCAACTATTTTTCGGAAGATTCGCTCACTCACTCAAAAACCGGCACTCTCATGGGCGTCGCGCGCGACCTGGATTACATCGTCGTCGACAACGAGAAAGAGGCGCTTGCGCTCGAAAACTCCCTCATCAAGCAATACAAGCCGCGGTTCAATATCCTGCTTCGCGACGACAAGACCTACCCCTACATCAAGGTAACCAACGAGAAGTTTCCCCGCGTTTTCGTCACGCGCCGCCTGCGGAAGGACGGCGGCACGTACTTCGGCCCCTACTTCCCCGGCAATCTGGCCTACCGCCTGGTCGACTTCATTCATCGCCACTTCAAAATTCCCTCCTGCAAAGTGGACCTCACCAGAGTTCACCCCAACCCGTGTCTGCAATATCACATCCACCGCTGCCTGGGCCCTTGCGCCGCCGGCCTTACTACAGATTTTGAATACGCCGCCGCCATCGCCAATGTACGGTTGTTTCTCGACGGCAGGCTGAAGGATCTTTCAAAACAACTCCGCCAGCGGATGGAAGCCGCCTCGGAGGACCTTCGATTTGAAGAGGCCGCCGCGCTTCGCGATGTCATCACCACCGTCGACGAGATCGAAGACCGTCAGAAAATGGCCGCCGCCTCCGGCGACGATGTGGACATCTACGCCTACTATGCCGAACCGCCTCTGCTGGCCGTCAACCTCTTCCACCTGCGCAATGGCAGAATCGTTGACCGCCGCGAATTCTACTGGGAAGATCAGTTCGAATTCCACCCTTCTGAGTTCATGGCGGCGCTCATCAAGCAGGTCTACCTCAGCCAAACCTACATTCCCGCTATCATTCATGTCCCCGCGGAGTTCGATGATCGCGAAACTTTGGAGGAGCTGCTCTCAGAAAAGAAGAACCGCAAAGTGGAGATCCACACGCCCCAGCGCGGCCAGAAGAAGGCTCTTTACGATCTGGCGGAGACCAACGCCAAACACTGTTTCGACGCTCGATTTCGCGTTCTGAAACCCTCTTCAAAAGCCATCCTGGGCGCGTTTGAAGACGCAACCGGCGTGCCCCTTAATCCGGCTCGCATCGAATGCTTCGACATCTCGCATGTACAAGGGACGGACAAAGTGGCCAGCATGGTGGTGTGGGAAGACGGCCGGATGAAGAAGGCCGACTACCGCAAGTTCATCATCAAGACCGTGGAAGGCAATGACGACTTTGCCTCCATGCGAGAAGTTGTCACCCGCCGCTACACGCGCATCCGCGACGAAGGCGGCAAAATGCCGGGCCTTGTGCTCATTGACGGTGGACTGGGCCAACTCCACGCCGCCGCCGCCGCCCTGGAATCCATTGGCATCACCGACCAGCCGCTGGCCAGCATCGCCAAACGCGAAGAGTGGATCTACGTCTACGGAAGCGAAGAGGAGCCGGTCGTGCTCGATCGCTTCAACCCCGTCCTCCATCTGGTGCAGACCGTCCGCGACGAGGCCCACCGCTTCGCCGTCACTTTCCACCGCAACAAACGCGATTCCAGCCGCTTGCGCAGCGAACTGCTGGCCGTGGATGGCGTCGGCCCCAGAACGGTCGAGAAACTCCTTAAAAACCTCGGCAGTATGGAACGCGTGCGACAGGCGAGCGAAGAGAACCTGGCGCGGGAAGTCGGGCCCGCCGCCGCACGGCGCCTCCGCGAACATTTCGAACGGGGACTATTGCCCGCGAGCCAGCCGCTCGGCGAGCATCGGCGGTAACCCCGAATCCCGCACGCGCTGCTGCGCGCCGGCAATATCGTAGGGGATCCGCCGCAGCAATACGCGGTTTTCGGTGCTGTCATACAGGGCGCACGACGCGCGCCAGTCGCGATCCCGCGGCTGCCCCACGGAGCCCGGGTTGATCAGATAATGGTCCCCCGCTTCCAACTGCACCAGCGCCGTTTCCTCATCCACGCCCACCGTCGGCAGCATCATTCCCTGGTCGCCATGGAAGCGGATGGCGCACTGCAGGTGCGTGTGCCCAAAAAAGACCAGCGGCGTTTGCATCACTTGGCGCGCCCGTATGATCTCCTGCGCGTCCAGTAAGTATTCGTCCTCGTGAAAGGGAGACCCATGCACCAGTTGGAACTTATCCTCAATCCAAACCGGCCCCTGCGGCAGCATCCGCAGCCATTCCAGGTTCTCCGGTGTGAGTTGCGTCATCGTCCACTTCACCGCTGCCTGGGCCAGCGGATTGTAATCGTCCGTATCGTCCAGCCCGCAGCACGCCTTGTCGTGATTCCCGCGAATCACCACCGCGCAGTTGGCGCGGGCCCAATCGCAAATCTCATTCGGACTGGCACAGTAGTCGACAAAATCGCCGCAGCACAGTATCTGGTCGTACAGTCCTTCATTCGCCGCCAGCACGGCTTGCAGACCTTCAAAATTCGCATGGATATCGCTGACAATCAGGTAGCGCACAGGCGGACCAGCGCAACCTCGGGCTCGGCGCCAATTCGCAACGGCACACCCACTGTGCCAATGCCGCGCGTCACGTAGAGGTGCGACTTCTCTTTCTCGTAATGTCCGTACACGTACGGGGTAAAAAATCGGGCTAAATTCAAGTGCTGATTCAGATACTCTACCGTGACTTGGCCGCCGTGTGTGTGTCCGGCCAACGTAAGGTCCCACCCCTGGGCCGCCGCCGTTTCAAAAACATCCGGGTTATGCGACAACAATACCTGGAAACTCCCCGGCTCCCGCAGCGCCGCGGCGCCCGTCAAATAGTTCGTGTGCATTTTCTGGTAATCGACGCCGGCCAGCCGTAGCCGTGCGTCGCCAAACCGCAACGTCCGCGCCTCCCCGCGCAGAAACCGCACGCCGCGCTTGGCGCATTCCTCGGCCGCGTAGTCTTCGCACTTGGCGTAGATCTCATGGTTCCCCATGCAACCGAACACGCCCGCCTCCGCCCGCAGCCGGCCCAGTTCGCGGATACACGCATCCAGCGGGTCGCCGTCTCTGGTAATCAGGTCTCCTGTCACCACACTTAGGTGCGGGCGAAACGCATTGGCCATGTCCACCGCGTCCCCCAGTTCCCTTGGCGACAGAAAACTGCTCATGTGTATGTCACTGACTTGCGCAATCCGCAATCCCGCCAGGTCCTTCGGCAGCCCCGGCACCACCAGGTTCACTTCCAACGGTTTCAGCCGCCGACGTTCAATGAACGTTCCGTAGCCAAGCGCCGCCGCCGGCGCGGCCACAACGGCATTTCTCGCCGCCTGCAACACGCCCCGCCGCACCGGGTCCACAGGTGCCGCCGTCCGCCCCATCCACCGCGAAATCGCCAGTGCCACCGTCGTCCCGCATAGCGCGATCGCCCACAGCATCGGCATCGCCCGTAGCCAGTTGAACACCTCGCCCGGCGGCAGCAACTGCCATACGTACGGCATGTTCATCACCAGCCCAGCCACGCAAAACAACAGGCTGATAAGCAGCCATCGCCGCGCCGCCGGGAACCAGCCGCTCAGCATCCGGTGGCACAGCAACGTTAAACAGATTCCGAATAGTTCCGGCAATACCCGGGATAGGAGTGGCGACATCGTCTATCACCAGTGTATCGGCAATACTGGCCGTTTCCTTCTATCCATCCCCCTTCGCTTGCTTTTGCGCCATCCTGTATGCAGTGAAACCCGCGCTCCTGCTTCTCTTCTCTCTCGCCGCGTTCGCGCAGCCGCTCCTCATCCGCGGCGGCACCCTCATCGACGGCCAGGCCCGCCAAGCCGACCTTCTCATAGACAACGGCCGCATCAAGGCCATCGGCCCCAACCTGCCCTCGCCCCCCGGCGCCGACATCATCGACGCCCGCGGCAAGTCCGTCCTCCCCGGCCTCTTCGATCTCCACACCCACGTCAACTACCCCACGGTCGGCGGCTCTCGCCAGGATTGGGGCAAAAACCTCAAGGCTTATCTCCGTTCCGGCGTCACCTCGCTCGCCGATTTCGGAACCTACCCCGAAACCTACGAACCCGTCCGGCGCCTGCTCGCCGAAGGCAAATGGCAGGGGCCCCGCGTCCACTTCGCCGCCCGCTTCTCCACCCCGGGCGGCCACGGCGTGGAGGGCGGCCGCGGCGACTTTTTCACCAATGAAGTGCTCACCCCCCGCCAGGCCCACGCCGCCATGGCCCGCGTCCTGCCATACAAGCCGGACATCATCAAGGTATTCACCGACGGTTGGCGCTACGCCCAGGCGCCCGACATGACCAGCATGGAGCTCGAAACCCTGCGGGCCATCGTCGAAGACGCGCACAAAGCCGGCATCCCCGTGCTCACCCATACCGTCACACTCGCTAAAGGCAAAATCGCCGCCAAAGCCGGTGTTGACGCCATCATGCACGGCATCCAGGATCAGCCCATCGACGACGAACTTATCCAGTTGATGCGCGCGAACAACGTTGCCTACGGCCCCACCGCCGCCGTCTACGAACCCCGCGCGGGCTACATCAACGAACCGCTCCTCACCGAACTCCTGGAGCCCGCCGCCATTGACTCTCTCAAGAATCGCCCAATGCTCGCCGCGCCTAGCGCCCAGCGCATCCGCAAGTACGAACTCCTGCGCCAGAACGTCGCCGCACTCCACAAAGCGGGCATCTCCATCGTCGCCGGAACGGACGCAGGCATCGTCGGCACCCACCACGGCTGGGCCTCCCTCCGCGAAATCAAACTGCTCGCCGGCGCCGGTCTCGGCCCCGCCGATGCGTTGAAAGCTGCCACAGCCAACGCCGCCCGCGTCCTTCGCGACAATGATCGCGGCTCTCTCGCCGAAGGCAAAATCGCCGACATCCTTATCGTCAACGGCCGGCCCGATCAGGACATCAACACCATCGACCGTATCGACACCGTTATCCACGCCGGCCGCATCGTTAATCTCGCCGCGCTATCCAGCGCCATTCACGCCGATGGCCCTACGCCCACCCCCGCCATCCCCGCGCCCTCCCTCCTCGATGATTTCGAATCCCCCAATGGCCGCAGCCGTCTCGACACCCGTTGGGTCAATAGCACCGACACCGGGCACGACCGCACCACCATGCTCTACCAGCGCATCCAGCGGGCGCCCGGCAACCACGCCCTCTCTGTCACCGCCAATTTCTCGGATTCCAACAGCCCCTACGCCCGCGTCAACCTTCCCCTCACAAAGGGCGCCGTAGAACCGATGGATGCCGGCGCCTTCGCCGGCATCGAGTTCGATGTCCGCGGCGAGGGTGCTTACAACTTCCGCATCTTCACCACAAAGTCCCCCTTTGAAGCCGGCCCTCAATGGTCCACCGTCCGCATCCCGTTCGACGCCAAACTCGACCTTCACCGTCTCTCCCTTCTAACCTTCGAAATCGCCCGCTCCGGCGGTACCCGCGCCTGGCTCGAACTCGACAACATTCGCTTCTACAAGGCTGAATCCGCCGCGCTCTTCGAAGAGGAGATTCCCGCCTCCCGCAAGTACCGCGAGGAGAGCTACGCCCAGTTCCAACGCTTTGCCTCCCGCCTGGAAAAGGAACAAGATGCCGAAAAGCTCCGCCGGGAGTTCCTGGGTAAACTCGGCTACCCGCCGCCGGGCTTCACCGGCCCTTACGCCGAGCGCATGGAGAAGTTCGGCGAAGACAGCGTCGCCACCTATTACCGCGCCTGGGTGCCAGTCGCGCCGGACATGGAGGTCTACGGGCTCTACCTCGTCCCGAAAAATACTAAGCTCCCCGCGCCCCTCGTCATAGCGAAGCACGGCGGCGGCGGGTACCCCGAACTGGCCATTTTCAAGGGCGGTGGCAACTACAAGGACATGATCCGCGGCGCCGCGCAGCAGGGCTACGTCGTCTGGGCGCCCATCACACTCATGCACCCGTTCCGCGATCGCGACTCCGGCACTCCCATTCCCGCCGAAGTCCGCCGCGATATGGACGCGCAGTTCCGCAAACTCGGCACCAGCCTGATGGCCGTTGAAACCATGCGCATCTCCCGCTCGCTCGACGTCATGATCCGCCGGCCCGAAGTGGACCCCAAACGCGTCGGCATGGTCGGCCTCTCCTACGGCGGCTACTTCACGCTCTACACCATGGCGCTCGACCCGCGCATAAAGGTGGGCGTCGCCTCCTGTTCCATCCGCGATCGCGACGCGATGGCGCAGGAGATGCCGGCGGGCAAAGCGCCCGAGGGCCGTCCCATGGATATGCCCGGCGCTGATCTGGCCAAGCTCATCGCCCCCCGCGCCCTGCAACTGCAAAACGGCGTAAACGACAAAGGCCTGCCTATCGACATGGTGCGCCGCGCCGCGGCCGAAGCTAAATCCCACTACGCCCCCGGTGGCGCCTTCGAGTTCATGGAGTTCGACGGCGGCCACGAGTGGCGCGGAGACATCGCATGGGCCTTCCTGCGCAAGCATCTCTAAAGCGCGAGCAGCGCGCTTGGTTCGTCTATGACTGGGCTAACTCCGCCTATTTTTCCACTGTCGTTACGCTCTTCCTCGGTCCATACCTGACGGCCATCGCCAAAGCTGCCGCCGGTCCCGATGGCTACATTCATCCCTTCGGCCTGCACATCGATCCCCGTTCGCTCTGGGGCTACCTCGTCTCTCTATCGGTCCTGACGCAGGTTCTCGTGCTCCCGCTGGTCGGCGCCATTGCTGACTACGGCCACCGCAAGCGCGAAATGCTCGGCGCGCTCGCCTATACGGGCGCCATCGCCACCATGTGTCTCTTCTTCGTCGAAGGGACCAACTATCTGCTCGGCGCCGCGCTATTCCTGGTTGCCAACCTCGCCTTCGGCGCCTCCATGGTTGTCTACAACGCCTTCCTGCCGGAAATCTCAACGCCCGAGGAACGCGACAGCGTCTCGTCAAAAGGGTGGGGAATCGGCTATCTGGGCGGTGGATTGCTGCTCGCTCTGAACCTCGCGTTTCTCTCCAACGCCACCGCGCTTGGCATCACCAAGGGCATGGCCGTACGCATCAGCATGGGCAGCGCCGGCCTTTGGTGCGCCCTGTTCACGCTGGTTCCCATGGCCGGGTTGCGCAATCGCGGCGCGCAGCACGCACTGCCCCACGGCTCGTCCATTTTCAAGGTCGGCTTCCAGCAGTTCTCGCACACCGTCCGGAACCTCCGCCGCTATCCCAAGACGCTGCTCTTCCTGCTTGCCTATCTCACCTACAACGACGCCATTCAAACCGTCATCGCCATGGCCGGCCAGTTCGGCAGCGACGATCTGAAGATGCCAATGGAACAGCTAACGCTCGCCATTCTTATGGTCCAGTTCGTGGCCTTTGCCGGCGCCATGCTCTTCAACTGGCTCAGTATCAAGATCTCAGCTAAACGCGCCGTCCTGGTGGCGCTTGTCATTTGGACCGGCGTGCTGTTCTATATCTATCTCGCCGTCTCCACCCCGGCCGAGTTCTTCATCATGGCCGCGCTCGTCGGCATTGTTATGGGCGGTAGCCAGGCGCTCAGCCGTTCGCTATTCTCGCTCATGATCCCGGAAGGCAAGGAAGCCGAGTACTTCAGCCTCTACGAGATCAGCGACAAAGGCACCAGTTGGCTTGGGCCGCTGGTGTTCGGATTGGCCTTGCAAATGACCGGCAGCTATCGCCTCGCCGCGCTCTCGCTCGCTGTCTTCTTCGTCATCGGCTTCGTGCTTCTGAGCCGCGTGAACATTGAGGAAGCCGCCGCTGAAGCCCATAGCAATGTGGGATAATCTTACCGGAGTCTTACCTATGGAAACCACGCGACTCTCGACAAAAGGCCAGATCATACTCCCGAAAGCAATTCGGACCTCCCGCGCCTGGGGCCCGGGCACGGAGTTCACCGTTGAGGAGACGAAGGAGGGAATTCTGCTCCGCCCCGCAAAGCCTTTTCCGGCCACGACGGTAGATGAAGTCTTCGGCTGCCTCAAGACCGATCGGAGGAAACCTGTCACCCTCGCGGAGATGGAGGCGGCGATTCCGAAAGAGGTCAGGGCTCGCCATGCTCGCGGTCGATACTAACGTCGTCGTCCGTTTCCTGGCGAACGATGACCCACGTCAATCGCCGCTCACTCGCGATTTGTTTCTTTCGCAACGTATCTGGATCGCCAAGTCGGTTTTACTGGAAACGGATTGGGTCCTGCGGAATTCATACGGCATGGACCGCGTTGCCATCCATTTCGCACTCACGCGTCTGCTGACTCTGCCGATGGTCATGGTGGAAGACGAACCTGCGGTAAACAAGGCACTGGTGCTTGGTGAACAGGGCTTGGACTTCGCCGATGCCCTCCATCTTGCCAGTCGCCCACCAGGCTCCCGCTTCGTCACGTTCGATCGCGCCCTCATCCGTCGCACAAAACGCCTCGGCGAATCCGCCGTCACGGACCTACCCCTCTAAAACCCGCACCACCACGCGCCCCCGTACCTGCCCCCGCAGCACTTTCTCGCCCCACTCCGGCAACTCTTCCAGCCCAATCTCCGTCGTCAACGAATCCAACAAATCCCGGCCCAACAGGTCCGCCAGCAACCCCCAAATCCGTCGCCGCTCCGCGTTCTCAACCTCCACCGAATTCACGCCCAACAAACTAACGCCGCGCAGAATGAACGGCAGTACCGTCGTCTGCAACGACACTCCGCCTGCCAGTCCGCACGCCGCCACTGCGCACCCATGCCCCAGCGTCCGGATCAATCCCGCCAGCGTATCGCCGCCCACCGTATCCACCGCGCCGCCCCAACGTTCGCTTTCCATCGGTCGCGTAGCCGGCGCCGATAGCTCCGCCCGGTCCATCACCTCCGCTGCGCCCAGCCCCCGCAAATACTCCGCCTCTTCCAGCCGGCCCGTACTCGCCACCACCCGGTAGCCCTTCTTTGCTAACAGCGCCACCGCGATCGAGCCCACGCCCCCCGCCGCCCCGGTCACCACCACCTCGCGCCCGCCCGGTCGCAGCCCGTGCCGCTCCAGCGCATCCACGCACTGCATCGCCGTGAACCCGGCCGTGCCAATCGCCATCGCCTGCCGCGCGCTGAACACCCCCGGCACCGGCACCAAAAACGATGCCGGTACGCGCGCCACCTCCGCATACCCGCCCCAGTGCTTCTCACTCAGTCCGCAGCCGGTAACGGCCACCAAATCGCCCGCCGCAAACCCGGCCACAGACGACTCTTCCACCACGCCCGCCAGGTCAATCCCCGGCACCATCGGAAACGCACGAATCACCCCCGGCGCGCCGGTAATCGCCAAGCCGTCCTTATAGTTCAGGCTCGACCACTGCACCCGCACCAACACATCGCCCGCGGGCAGCCAGGCCGCGTCGATCTCGCCAAAGCGGCTTTCGACACGGCCATCGGATTTCGTCACCAGCCAGCCGCGCATGGCGGCCTACTTCTTTTTATTCTTGGCCTTCATGCCGGCCGTGAAGTAGTTCACCTCGCCCATGTAAATGGATTCGGCCTTCTCCACCAGCTTGCCGTTCACTTCCGACGCCTTCCGCGCTTCCACCCACACGGGATCGGCCTGGAACGCTTTCCAGGAAGCCTCGCGCGCCTCGCGGCTCGGGTATGCCAGCACGTAGTAGAGGTCTTTGTCGGCACCCTTTTCTTTATCCGTCGGCCCCCAGAAGCCAACAATTTCCATGCCATGCTTCACAAACAGCGCGTTCGTATGGTTCCGGAAGCGGTTATGCAGATCTTCCAGCTTGCCGGGCATGGCGTGATAGATCCGCAGTTCATAAAACTTGCCGGTCGTCTTCAGCGAAGGCGATGGCGCAGGCGTCTGGGCAAAAGTCGCAGCCACGAAGGCGGTGCAGAGCAGCAGCAGGGTACGCATAGGCTTCGAGTATATCGCCACAGCTACAATGAAGTCTCCAGGATGCAGGACGCCCTTCTTAGCGCGCTCGCCCAGGGTGCGCTGCTGCTCACCGCCAACCGGCGCCTTGCGCGCCACTGGCGCCGTGTCTACGACGCCGGTCAACAAGCCAACGGCGCCACCGCCTGGCCCGCCCCCGCCATCCGCGCCTGGCCCGATTGGGTCAACGAATCCATAGACGCGTTACTGCCAGACCGAGCCACTCCCACCCCCTTCGCTGAACGCCGCGAATGGAGCAAGATCATCGACGCCGGGCCGCTGCTCGATCAACAGGCAACCGCAGAAGGCGCCGCGCAGGCCTGGGCGCTCTGCCAGCAGTACCAACTCCCGCTCGAGCATCCCTCGTTCGATCACGCCGAAGACACCGCCAAATTTCGCACCTGGGCCGTGGAGTTTGATCGCCGCGCCAGCCGCAACCGTTGGCTGGCCGCCGCGCGTCGCGAACAATGGCTCGCCGGTCAACTGGAACCCGCCATGCGCGAAGTCTGGCTCGACGGATTTGACGAAATCACCCCCGCCCAACGCGCGCTGCTCAAGAAGCTCAACCATCGAACCTATGCGGGCACCGCACAGCCCGCATCGAACATAACCCGCGCCAGCTACCCCGACGCCCGCGCCGAAATTCACGCCGCCGCCTGCTGGGCGCGGACCCTTCTCGAAACGCGCCAGGCGCAAACGGTTGGCGTCGTCGTCCAAAACCTCAACAGCCTCCGTCCCACGGTAGAGGCTGTGTTTGAGGACGTGCTCGGCGCGCCGTTATTCAATATCTCGCTCGGCCGCCCACTCACCGATTGGCCCATCATTGCTGACGCGCTCCTCTGGCTCCGCTGGCTCGCGCGCCCGCTGCCCATCGGCGAGGCAGGCGTCCTGCTCCGCTCCCCTTTCTTCCACGGTGCGGAAGAAGAATTCGCCGCCCGCGCCGCCTTGGACGTGAAGTTCCGCGAAAACAACGTTCTCGAAGTCGCCCCTACGGGCCCGCCGCTGCTCGCCGAATCCGTCCAGCGCGCCACGGCACTGCTGCACGCCCAGGCGCGCCAGCAGTCGCCCAGCGCCTGGTCCCGGCTCGTCCCAAGCATTCTGGAGGCCAGCGGCTGGCCCGGCGGCCGCACGCAATCCAGCCCCGAACGCCAGGCGCTGGCCCGCTGGCAGCAGGTTCTGCGAGAGTTCGCCGCGCTCGATATTGTCGAGACCTCCATGCCCTTTGCCCAAGCCATGACGCTTCTCACCGATTTCGCCAAAGAGGCGATTTTCCAACCCGAAACCGCAGAAATGCCCGTGCAGATTCTGGAAGCGTTGCAAGCCGCCGGGTCCAGCTTCGACGCGCTGTGGGCCATGGGCATGACCGATACCGCCTGGCCCGCGCCCGCAAAACCCAACTCGTTCCTGCCCCGCGCCCTGCAACGCGATCTCGACCTGCCGCACGCCACCCCGGAGCGTGAACTGCGCTTTGCCCGCGAGGTGACGGACCGTCTACTGCATAGCGCCCGTACCGTCATCTTTAGCCACCCCGAACGCGACGGTGACGAAGAACTGCGCGCCAGCCGGCTCATCCTGCAGTACCCGGAGGCGCCTCCAGCCGCGAACGCCTATCCCGGCTACCAGATCGCCGCGCCACTCGATGAGACGCGGGATGCCACTTCGCCGGCCCTGTCGCCGGCCGAACCTGTGCGCGGCGGAACCAGTGTTCTGTCGTGGCAATCGGTGTGCCCGTTCAAAGCCTTCGCCACCGTTCGCCTGCAAGCCGGCGAGTGGAAGGAGCCGGAGCCAGGCCTGTCCGCGCTGGAGCGGGGCAATGCGCTGCACAGCGCGCTGGCCGCGCTTTGGAAGCGGTTCCGGACGCGCGCGGCACTCGCCCGCGTCTCCCATCAGGAGCGCCGCGATGCCATCGCCGAAGCCGTGGAGATCGGCCTGACGGAGACCAGCAGGGCCGGCCGCGAACGGCTCGTCGAACTCGAACACATCCGGCTGCGAGCCGTTTTGGAAGATTGGATCGAACTCGACTTCGCGCGCGACGAATTCACTGTCGAATCCATCGAGCGTGGAGTGGATCTCACTCCGGCCGGTCCGCCGATCCACGCCCGTGCGGATCGGATTGATCGTCTCCCTGGCGGCGAACTCGTTCTGATCGACTACAAGAGCACCGCACCCGGTAAGCGCGTTTGGAGCGGCGAACGGCCCGACAACCTGCAACTGCCCCTGTACGCCGTCGCCCTTCCGGAAACGCCCAGTGCGATAGTCTTCGCGCAGATGAAGCGCGGCGAGCACAAGTTTGACGGCTTGGCAGCGGCGCCGGGCCTGATGCCCGGCGTGAAGCCGCCCCCGCAGGGCTGGGACGCGCAACTCGCCGAGTGGCGCACGGTGATCGCCCGCATCTGGAAAGAGTTCACCGAAGGCCGCGCCGAGGTGGACCCGAAGGAGGGCGGCAAGCCCTGCCGCCAGTGCCATCTGCACTCGCTGTGTCGGGTGTACGATATGGCCATCTCGCTGGACGCGGAGGAGGCGGGCTAGGGGCGGGGCCAATCCCCCTGCGGCCGTCCAACGGAATTGACGCGAGAGTTTTCCGAGCGGCCGAAGCCAGTGTCCCGCCGGCACATCAACCGTGCAATCACAGAACCGCGGGAATCGCGTTCCCGGCCCGGCCATCCTGTCCTGGCTTGATTGACCCGGCAGACAGCGGTATGATCTCGGTATGACTAGGTCGAAGATTGCCATTAGTCTCCCCAAGGATCAGCTAGCGAACATCCACCGTGAAGTCCGGGCAGGGCGCGCCGATTCGGTTTCCGGCTACATCTCCAGCGTCCTGGCGGAAAGTGAGCGGCGCGAGTCTCTCCGGACACTACTGCGAGACCTCGTCGAGCAGTTTGGCGAACCGGCGGCTGAGGACATTGAATGGGCAGAACGCGCACTCCCGTCGCGACGGGGATAGTACTGGACGCCGGCGCGCTGATCGCTTTGGATCGCGCGGACAAGCGCATGATCGCGATGATCCGTCGCGCCTTAGTGCAGGGCCGTACCTTTCGCGTCCCTGCCGGAGTTATTGGACAAGCTTGGCGCGACGGTCGAGTTCAGGTTGCTTTAGCGCGTTTTCTGCGCAGTGAAGAAGTGGAGATTGTTCCTCTCGATGGTCGACTTTCCTTTGCCTGTGGAGAACTCTGCGCCGCCGCCGGCACCGCGGATGTCATCGACGCTTCGGTCGTGATCCTCGCCAGGGTGCGCCGGGACCCGATCATTACAAGCGATCCGAATGATCTGCGGCGACTGGATCCGGCCGCCCAAATTATCGCTCTCTGAAATGAGTCCGTGGAGGTTTGCCGTAGCCCTCCCCGCTGGGCGCAAACTCGGCTACGCGAACAGCAGACGCCCCTTCGGCTCCGGCACCGAGCGTCCAAGCTCTTGCGCGGTCTCTATCCACTCGCCAATAACGGTCTCCACATTCGCCAGCGCCTCCTGGCGCGTCGCACCATCCGCCGCGCAACCAGCCAGTTCCGGGACCTCGGCGATGAACGCCTCGTCCTCGGCGCTCCAGTACAGAATGACCTCGTATTTTGTCATGCCAGCGTTCCTCATAACGGCGTTCCCCCGCTCAACTGGAGCAGTGTGTTCAGAAACGCCTTCAATTCCGGGCACTGCGCGGCCGCGTGTTCCAGGTTCTGCCCGTCAAGGATTCTGTCCGCGTCGCGCACCTTCGAGTAGTCTCGTCCACACCGGCCGATTCTGAAAATCTCGCGAATATGGTACGAGGGAGGTTTGCCATGGTCTACAGATTCCGGTAGCCCCGGCGGCGCGGACCTGTTGTGCCCGGCGATTTATTGGATAGCCTGCCAGTACGGCAGCAACCACGCTTCAAAATCATACTGCGCCGCATGAGGGAAGAACTTCTCCTTCTGTCCCACCCACTGCCGCATCTTTGCCTTCGCGTCCGCGGCATCTTTGAAGTCGCTGGATCCGGTGTACACGTCGGTTAAAGCGATCACATAGTCCGCTTGAGACTTTCCATTTGCAAGAAGTCCCTCCACAGTTCTCCGCAGTTTGCCTTCTTTGTGGACACGTCCATCACAGCAGAAGAAGTCTAACTTAGGCCTCCGGCCAGGAACGCGAACCTTCAAAAATTCCAGGATATGTCGCTTGAACGCCTTCTCCGTCCTTCCCTCCACGATGATCGCTATTCTCAAGCGCGCGCTCCCAGGCGCCCATTCCGCCATAGCTCGTCGAGTGAATAATCCTTCAGCCACTGGTCCAGGTCCAGCTCATCGGCTCGCGTCAACTGCGTCATGCCGTCCTCGTCTGCGTCCATCACAACCACTTCTTCCGGGTTCAGGAAGCGAATGAGGGTATCGGAATGTGTCGCCACGACGATCTGCGTTCGTCGCGATGCTTCCCGCAATTGATCCGCCAACAAACTCAAGAGTTCGGGATGCAGGCTGACTTCGGGTTCGTCAAGCAGCGTTAGCGCGGTCAGTCCAGGGCTCTGCAGCAGGGTGGTCAGCCAAAGAAATCGGAGTGTCCCCTCGGACAGTTGATGGGAATAGAGCGGTTTTGAAAACCCCTTCTCCCGCCAGGCCAGCGCCAATGTCCCCGCGGCCACTGGCGGGAAGTCCAGCCGCTCAAACCTGGGGAAGGCGGCGCGCAGAGAGTCTTCTATCGCTTCAAAGCGATCCCGATTCGTTTCCCGAAGATAGAACAGGCAGGAAACAAGTTCCTCTCCATTTCGCCCCGGTAACTCCGCCGGACCCATCGGCTGCGGGAGCCGCACGGGCGATCGCGGATCCACATTCAGCACATGATAGAAGGTCGATGAGGCCAACCGCCTCCGAAAGTCCTCAGGCTCTTGGAACATCTTTGGCACCTGAGCCAGAGATGTTTCCAAGGGGTTATGCTCCCACGTTGGGCCCGACAATCGCTTCTCAATCGGATCGTAGTACTGAACGTTGCGATCCACAGACCGGATATGGAAGAAAGGGGAAGCGGACTGCGTTCGCTGTTGGCTTAGGCTCTCTTCGCGTATTGTGTGAGACAACCCCTGTGGTTGCATCCTTGCCGAATAGACAAGAGGCGCGTGGCCAGGAACCACCATTGTGATGCCCAAGGCCAACTCCGTGGCATGGTCATAGGTGAGGATGTTTCCCAATCCCGAGAGTTCCGAGAGCGTCGGAAACAAGTTCGCCTGCGCGGAGCGGGCGAGAAGCGATAACACGTCAAGTACCGACGTTTTCCCCACGCCATTCGCTCCAATCAGGACTGAGAGCGGGCGAAGATTTAGGCGCGTATCGCGTAAGCGGCGAAATCCCTGAACGGTGAGATCGCCAAAACGGATGGAGGGGTTAGCCATGATTACGAGGGGCGGTTCATTTGAATCGCGATCAGACACCACTTTAACGCGATTGGTCCGAAAGAAGGCCCGCTTCACCTACGTCGTCCGAAACAAATACCAGCCATCGCCAATCCGCTCCACATGGATGAACGCTTCCGGTGTAACGGCCGGAACCGCTACACCCTCCGGGACGAACAAATAGCCCACCGTATTATCAGTCACACCGCCGAATGTGAACACAACATACCCAGCCCCGGCCCGCTCCGCCGACTGCAAGTGAAGCGCCTTCCCATCCGCCCGGCGATCCCCAAGCACACGGCTGGCAAGCGCCGCGAACCCGGCCCGGTTAGCAAGAAAGTGCTTCGTTAACTCCGCGTCGCTACTCAGGACCAACTCCAGGTTGCGCAAATTCCACTCCTGCTCCGCCGTACGTTGGCGCATTCCGCGCAGGCCTTCCAGCCCCCGATGCAGCACCCCCGTCTGCGCCAGCGTCCGCACCGCGCTCAGCTTCCAGCGGCCGTCGACGCGCGCCAGAAACAGATACCAGTCTTGCGTCGCCCCCCGGCTTCGCACCTCCGCCCCGAACCGGGCCGTATCGGCGGTGGCGGCCAGTTCGCGGATGCTCACCGTGGCCGAAGTGCCGAAGTACTCCCCGAGTGTCTTCTGGTTCTGGGACTTCAGCATCTCTCCCGTGTAAACGTTGCCCTTTTCCGGAATGCCCGCTGGTGAAAAAAAGGCGTCCACAACGCTCCGCGCGCCCGTCTGTGCCGCCGCGCTCCCAGCGCTTGCGCAGAGCATTAAAAGGTACACTCGTAGGAAGTCTTTTCGCCCGCCCGCGCCTATATTCAACTTCATAAGGAGTACCCAAAATGATAACCGACCGCGACCTCACCATCACCCGTCTCATCGACGCGCCGCCCGCGAATGTCTACCGCTGCTGGACCGAGCCCGAACTAGTCAAACAGTGGTTCGCCCCCCTTCCCTACACCACCCCCTCCGCCGAAATGGACGTACGGCCCGGCGGCGCCAGCATCATCACCATGCGCAGTCCCGACGGCGTCGACATGCCCAACCCCGGCGTCTTCCTCGAAGTCGTCCCCAACAGGAAAATCGTCGTCACCGACGCCTATACCTCCGCCTGGGAACCCTCCCCAAAGCCCTTCCTCACCATCATCCTCACTTTTGAGGAGGAGGCCGGCAAAACCCGCTACACTGCGCTGGCCCGCCATTGGACCGTCGCCGATCGCGAGGCCCACGAACAAATGGGCTTCCACACCGGCTGGGGCATCTGCACCGATCAACTCGCCGCCCTCGCCTCCCGCCTTTAGCCTTTTGAAACACCGGAAAACAGGGCGCATTTTGGCATTAGCTCGACCATCCGATCAAGACAGGTGCCTGGAGGTGTTGACGGCGGGGCGTTCATGCGCAACAAACGGCCAAGTGATCCGTGGCGGTCGCTATGGCTGTTACTCGTTGGACCCTTCAGGCGTTCTCAGCTCCGCCTCGATCTCCTCAATCGTCGGCAAGCTGCCTTTGAGTTCCGCAGGCAGGTTCTCCAGGTGCCGGAACTCCGCGATGCCCATCGGTGTTGCCGTGTTGCGAAGTGCGTACTCGACGATCAGTTCCTTCTTGCTCTTGCAGAGAATGAGTCCGATGCTCGGGTTGTCGCTTGGGTGCTTCAGGATGTCATCCACGGCCGCCAGGTAGAAATTCATTTTCCCGGTGTACTCCGGCTTGAACGGGCCGCTTTTCAGGTCGATGATCACGAAGCAACGAAGCTTCAGGTGGTAGAAGAGAAGATCGAGCCGATAATCCTCGCCCGCAATCTCCAATGGATACTGGCGGCCGGCGAAACAGAACCCCGCACCCAGTTCCAGCAGGAACTTCTGGATGTGCTCCACAAGGCCGGCCTCCACGTCTCGCTCATCGGCGTCGTTAGACAGCGTGAGGAAATCGAAGCTGTAGGGATCTTTCAAGAGTTGGTGAGCTAAATCGGACTGCGGGGCCGGCAGCGCCTTGGTAAAGGTGGTAATCGCCTTCCCTTGGCGCCGGTAGAGGCCCGCCTCGATCTGGATCACCAGATTGTTTCGGCTCCAGCCGTGCTCGATGGCGGCGCGAGCGTACCAGAGTCGCTCTTCACGTGCTTTCACCAAATCCAGGAGCCGGATATTGTGCCCCCAAGGAATTTGTCCAACAACCTGTTGGACAATTGCTTCTTCCGGCCAAGCCTCTGAAAACGCACGCATATACAGCAGATTCGTCCGGGACAGGCCCTTCATATGCGGGAAACCCGAAGAGAGGTCTTTGGCCAGGCGCTCAATGACCTTTGTCCCCCACCCTTCCGCCTCTTGCCGCGCCAGAATCTCCTTACCGATCCCCCAGTAGAGGAGAACTAATTCCTGGTTGACGGCGACGGCAGAACGAACCTGGGCAGACTGAATTCGCTGCTTGATTGCAGAAAGAAGCTGGGCGTACACCTTCCGGTTTCGTGTCTCCTCGACGATCTCTTCTTCCATGGTCTCCTTCTGTCGCACCAAATCAAGCGAGTCCACTTCAAAGCCCTACTGCTTGGCAGTCAACGCTACGCGAAGCGCGCCGCGCCAGCGGCTTTAGGCCTTGACTGCAGCCCTCAAGCATAGAGTGGGCAATGTGTGCAGAAGCGCCTTCAGCCCCCCTCCGCCACAATGGACGTGCGCCCCAGCGCCGCCAGCATCATCACCATGCGCAGCCCCGATGGCGTCGGAATGCCCAACCCCGGCGTCTTTCTCGAAGCCGTTCCAATCGCAAACTCGTCGTCACCGGCGCCTGCGCCTCCGCCGGGGAACCCTCCCCCCAAGTCCTTCCTCACCATCGTCCTCACCTTTGAAGAGGAGGCTGGCAAAACTCGCTACGCCGCCCCCGCCCGTGTTTAACCTATGTAACCTATTGACACGCGGACCGGCGAGGCGTATTCTTATCGCAGACTGGTTTGCGCCACAGACCAATCTGTGGAGGAAAAATGACTGATCCCCTTTTCGACGCTACCCGCCGCGTCCAACGCGCCTGGTCGGCCGACGGCTTGTCCGAACTAACCGCGGGTTTTCTTTTCCTGGCGCCGGCATTGCTCGAATGGAGCAAGCTAGGGTTCGACAAACAAGACCCCGCCTGGCGCGTCCTGAACGTTTTGCAGATGCTAGTCGTGTTTCCCGGCGTCTGGATCGCGCAGTGGGCGCTGCCGCGCCTGCGCAACCGGTTCTTTGGCAGCCGGGAGGGCATCATGATCCCCCGGTTGGCGCCGGAGGGCGTTGCGAAGGCCGCCGCCATCGCCATCGTGGCAGCCATGACGGCGGCCGTTTTCGTTGCCATGCGTAGCGCCGCTCATTGGGTCACTCTCACCATCCTGTTGAGCGGCTTCGGCGCCGGCTTCATCCTATTCCTCATCGGGAGATCCACCGGACTCACCCGCTACCTCGTCGCCGGGCCAGTCATCGTCCTGATCTCCGCGGCCATTGCCGCGCTGGACCGCAGCTTCGAATCTCTGTTCGTGGCGGAGTTCGGCATCATCGGCGCCATTCTCACCGCGATGGGCGTGATGAGTCTGAGACGTTTCCTGCAAACTCCACCGAGTGCGGCACAATGAGCGATACACTCCGCGGACTCACCGAGCTTGACCGCACCATTCATGAGCCGGCCCGGCTGTTGATCGTTTCGCTGCTGTACCTTTCCAAGGAGGCAGACTTCCTGTGGCTCCTCAACCAGACCGAGTTGACCAAAGGGAACCTTTCAACACACCTCGGCAAACTGGAACAGGCCGGCTATCTGGAGGTAAAGAAGCAGTTTCGCGGGAAGGTCCCGTGGACCCTCTATCGCCTGACGGACCAAGGGCGCCAGGAGTTCGAGCGATATCGGAAGGCCATGCGCGCCGCGCTGCGGTAGCAATCTTTGAATCGATCCGCGCGAGAATGGAAGGTATGCGGCCTCCCGACGCGAACGTTCGCGAACGCGCGCTCGATATCAGCGAGTCCTTCCTCGTCCAGGCCCCCGCCGGTTCGGGAAAGACGGAGCTGCTAACCCAGCGCTTTCTCGCCCTGCTCGCCGCTGTCGACACGCCCGAGTCCATCATCGCCATCACCTTCACTCGCAAGGCCGCCGGCGAAATGCGCAACCGTATCAGCGGCGCGCTGCGCAAAGCGTTGGAACCGGCGCCCGAAGAGCCGCACGCCCAACGCACCTGGAACCTTGCCCGCGCCGCGCTTGATCGAGATACCGACGCCAGTTGGGGCCTCCTCGATAACCCCTCCCGGCTGCGCGTCATGACCATCGACTCGCTCTGCGCCTCGCTGACCAGCCAAATGCCCTGGATGAGCCGTATGGGCGGCACACCCACACTCGTCGACGACCCCGGCGAACTGCACCGCCTCGCCGCGCTCCGCACGCTCGCCCTGCTGGAACAGGACACGGAGTATCAACCGCTGCTCGCGCGCCTTCTGCTCCACATCGACAACAACCTGCCCCGTACCGCCGAACTGCTTATGCAGATGCTCGCGCGCCGCGACCAGTGGCTGCGGCACATCGCCGGCGGGCTGAATCGCGCCCATCTTGAAGCGAGTCTTGCCGCCATTTCCGAGGCCGCTCTGGAGCAAATTCGCCATCGCGTCCCCTTCAACGCGTGGGACCTTATGGCCTACGCGCAAATCAACACCAATGGCGCCACCGACCTTGAACGCCATCAAGCGCTGGCCGGCTTCCTGCTCACGCAGGAAGGCCTGCCCCGCAAGCGCATCACCAAGAACGAGGGCTTCCCGGCGAAAGACCCGCGCAAGCCGGAAATGGAGTCGCTTTGCGCCAATCTCGACCCCGCCTTTGCCGCCGGCCTGTACTCGCTTCGCGCGCTTCCGCCCGGCCAATATAGCGACAAACAGTGGGCCATCATCGAAGCGCTTAGTAATGTTCTGCACCTGGCCGTGGCCCAGCTACGCCTGGTATTCCAGGAACGTCGCGCCACCGATTTTGTCGAACTCACCCTCAGCGCCACTCAAGCCCTCGGCACCGACGCCGAACCCACCCCGCTCGCCTACGCCCTCGACTTCCGCATTCAGCATCTGCTGCTCGATGAGTTCCAGGACACCTCCCGCTCCAAGCTCGCGCTGCTGGAACGTCTGGTCGCCGATTGGATGCCCGGTGATGGCCGCACCGTCTTCGCTGTCGGCGATCCGATGCAATCCATCTACAGCTTCCAGGAAGCGGATGTTTCCCTGTTCGAACAGTGCCGCCGGCGCGGCCTGGGCCGGCTCCCGCTCGAATCGCTTGTTCTGCGCGCCAACTTCCGCTCCAGCCGGAATCTGGTGGATTGGTTCAACTCGACTTTCCCCGGCGTGCTGGCACCCGAGGACGATCCGGCCTCCGGCGCCGTAGCCTACTCGCCCAGCACCGCCCAGCGCGGAGAGTTCGACGGACCGCCCGTCGAGTGCCACCCGGTAACGCCGGAAGACGAGCCGGGCGCTGTTGCCGACGCCGTGGAGAAGGCCGAGGGCCGTGTGGCCATCCTGGTTCGACGTCGTGCTGACGCCCACGCCATTGTGGCCGAATTGAAGCGCCGCCACATTCTGTTTCAGGCCGTCGAAATGGACCCGCTCGCCGAGCGCTCCATCATTCAGGATCTCCGCGCCCTTACTCGCGCCCTGCTTCATCCAGCGGACCGCGTGGCCTGGCTCAGCGTCCTCCGCGCACCTTGGTGCGGGCTGGAACTGGTGGACCTGATCGCCATCGCCGCCAGTGCTTCCATTCCCGGCGTGCTGCCATCCCAGCCTTCGCCACGCGTTCAACGCGTAGCGCCCATTCTGATTGCCGCGCTGGAAAACCGCCGCCGCCGTCCCCTGCGACGTCATGTGGAAGAGACCTGGCGCGCGCTCGGCGGCCCCGCCTGCCTGCGGGATCGCGCCGAGGAGGAGGACGCAAACACCTTCTTCGGCCTGCTCGACAAGTTGGACAAGGCCGGCGATCTGCCCGATCTCAAAGCGCTCGACGACGCCCTCGCCAAACTCTGCGCCACTGCCGATCCCACCGCCACAGACCGCATCCAGGTGATGACTATGCATAAGAGCAAGGGCCTGGAGTTCGACAATGTGATTCTGCCCGGTCTTTCCAACAGACCGCGTGTTGGGAATTCGGCGCTGCTGCGTTGGCGCGAGACCGATGACCTGGTCATCGGTTGCATTCGGGAATCCGGCGCGGATCGCGACGCCGTCTACGACTATCTCGGCGCCCACGAAAAGGGAAAGGCGGAGCACGAGGCCGGGCGCCTGCTCTACGTCGCCGCCACCCGCGCCAAGAAGCGGCTGCACCTGTTTGGCGGCCAAGCGCAGAACGGCAGCTTTCTCGCCCGGCTCTGGCACGCCGTGGGCGACCAGTTCCCCGCCCCCGCCAACGCGCAGGCCGCGGCCGCCGTGGCCTTATCCGCCGGGGTTCCGCTACGGCGCGTTCCGGAGGGCTTCGCCGCCCCTGCCCCGCCGCCGGCGCTCGAATGGCACGTGGCGGAGCGGCGCGTGGATGAATCGGCGGAGCCCTACAGCGCCGACAACGAGACCTTTCGCATCATTGGGACGCTGGTGCATCGGGTATTGCAGATTGTCGCCCAGCAAGGGCTGGCCGTCTGGAGCCCGGAACGTGTGGCCGAGCGGGAACCGGCATTGCGGGCCCAGCTATCGGTATTGGGCGTTCCCAGGGCGGAATTGGACGCAGCGGTTACGCGCACGGCAGAGATTTTGCGTCAAACCCTCGCCAGTGAGCGTGGCCGCTGGGTACTGGCCGCCCATCCGGAGGCGGTCAGCGAGTGGGAATTGAGCGGCGTCTTCGGCGGCGATATCTACAGCCGCAAGCTGGACCGGTCATTCGTCGCCGATGGCATCCGATGGATCGTGGACTACAAAACGGGCGGCAATGATGCGCGATACCGCGCCCAACTCGAGCAGTATGCCGAACTGGTTTCACGGCTCGACAGCCGTCCCATTCGCCTGGGGCTGTATTTTCCGCTGACGGGAGCGTGGCACGAATGGGAGCCTACACTCGTTCGGCGAGCAGGATCAGCCACTGGCCAAGCGCTAGATTGACCCCGGCCCGCAGCGGGCCTGGCAGAAGCCTGTCAAGCCAAGGGACAACCGGGCGAACACCGCTCTCCGGACTCCCGCCCAGCCGGGCCACCGCCGGCGCCTGGTTGGACAAGCTGCAACCCGCCGTGTCGTACGGCTTTGCGGACCGGTAGGCGAAGGGGGGACACGCCAAGGCGATGTCCCCGCAGTCGCGTTGCGAGTCGGGTGCTGGCTGATCCGGGCGGCAGGGCTACAACCCAGCCTGGCCACCGGATGGGCCGGATTGCACAACCTGTCACCCGCCGTGTTGTACGGAGTTGTAGAGAAGCACGGGAAAGGGGGGACACGCCGAGGCGATGTCCCCGCAGTCGCGTTGCGAGTCGGGTGCTGGCTGATCCGGGGGCAGGGCTACGGACCAGCCCGGCCACCGGATGGGCCGGATTGCACAACCTGTCACCCGCCGTGTTGTACGGAGTTGTGGAGAAGCACGGGAAAGGGGGGACACGCCAAGGCGATACCCCCGCAGTCGGGCTGCGAGTCGGGTGCTGGCTGATCGTTGTGGCGGAGTCATAGATCAGCAGAGCCTACACTCGTTCGGCGAGCAGGATCAGCGACTGGCCAAGCGGTAGATTGACCCCGGCAGGAATCAGCCGCGCCTCGGCCTGCAGCGGGCCGAGCAGAAGCCGGTCCAGCCAAGGAGCAACCGGGCGAACGCCGCTCTCCGGACTCCCGCCCAGCAGCGGCTCCACAATTCGGAACTTGAACAGCGCTACGGGCAACAGCAGCGAGTTGGCGTAGGTGCAGCGAAGTACTTTAAAGCCATTCTTTTCCGCGAGTTGAGTGAGGCGCGAGCGAGTAAACCGCTGGCGTTCCATGGCGTGAATCGAGTGATGGCTGCGCAGAATATTCAGCGCCGACGCGCGAAGAGCCAGGAATCCGCCCGGCCGTAGCACGCGGCGGAACTCGGCCATCGGCTTCCCCTCATCGCCCAACGGCATATGGACGATTACGTCCATGCTTACCACCGCGTCAAAGACTTGATCACGGTACGGCAGCGATTGAATATCGCCCTGCGTTAAGTTGCTTATTCCCAGGCCTTTGCCATACTCCAGGCCTTCCCAGCCCAGGTCGAGCGGGACCATCGGCCAGTGATAACGATCGGCAAGCTCTTTGGCAAAGTGGCCCGTTCCGCAGCCGGCTTCCAACACCCTTCCGAATTTCCGCTGCCGGGCCACCGGATCCAGCAGGCCAAACATGATGTGCCGCATGCCGCGGTACCACCAGAAGTCGTTCTCGGCCTTGGCGATATTGGCGAATTCGGCTGGATTCATCATGGCAGGTAGTGCTCCCGGTGTTCGCGGTAATAGGCAAGCGTAAGGCGGGCGCCGGATGCGAACGGCACTCGCGGCTCCCAGCCTAATGTCTCTCGAATGAAGGAGTTATCGGTCGAAAAGCTGCCGATGTCGATGGACTTGTGCCCTTCCGGAAATGGCCGGTACACCAGTTGGCCCGCGCCCTCGGCCACCAGGATACGAGCGATTTCTTCAAGGGAAAGCGCGTCGCGCCCGCCGACGTTCATATTGGGCGAAGGCAGCCCTTTGCGCGCCCCTGCAAGCAGGAAAGCCTCAACGATATCATCAACATAGACGGGATCCCGGACCTGTTTGCCGTCGCCGAAGAGTTCAATATCCTGGCCAAGCAAGGCACGGCGGAAGAAATGGCCAAGGACACCCTGTTCTGGAATATTGAGCGCCATACGCGGACCATAGATGTTGGTCAGGCGGAGAATGGAAGCGTCGATGTCGCCGCTGGCGGTCAGCAGACGGTGGTACGACGCGGCGGCGTGTTTGTGTATCCCATTGAAATCAATAGGGTTTATTGGGTGCGATTCGTTGATCGGCAGGAACTGCGGCACACCGTAAACCTGCCGCGTCGAAGCGTACACGACGCGAATACCGGGGCAGATTTCACGAAGCGCCAACAAGAAACACAACTGGGACGTGGTGTTTAATTGAAGATCCCGAACAGGATCTCTCATACTGTTGACGTGACTGATCTCGCCGGCCATGTTGAAGACAATTTCAGTGCCCTCGATGGCCTTTCGGTGCGCAAAAAGTGCACAAATATCGTCCTTTATGACGCTTATTTGCGTCAAACAGGGGGTTAAATTGTGCCAATTGGCACCGCATCCTGGCACTGCGGAGTCGATTATGGTCACGCGCGCGCCGTCGCGGGCCAAGCGTACCGCCAGATTACTTCCGATGAATCCCAGTCCACCCGTGACCAGGACGCGTTTCCCCGCGTAGTTCATTATGTGTTGTAGCTAGTCTACCGCTTCCAGCGCCCGTACGGCTTCCAGCAAAAGGCGGGAGCCAAAAGCCGCGTGGGGCCGCCGTTGATAGAAGTTGCGGAGATGGATCTCGACTTTCTCCCACTCTTCGCGGACCTCGCGGTAAATGCGGGCCGGGTTGGCGGCCTGGCGGGTGCGCCAGCCCGGAAGGCGGGAGCAAAGGCCAACGAGCGCGGCGATGAGCCGGAACTCGTTGGAAAACAGCAGGTGGAGGTAACGTTTCCGTCGCTGGCAGTATTGGACGATAGTGCGCGCCTTGCCGGGTTCATAGGAACCGCGGATGAGTGGGCGTACCTGGAGGCGGTCGAGGATTTCGCTCACCTCGGCAAGGCGGGACGTCAAGCGCTTTTGCGCGCCGGCAAAGGCGCGGTCCACGGAATCGGCATTGAGGACGTCGACCCCGAGGGCGTCGACGTGAGCGCCGACTATAGGCAGGGCGGAACTCCAGACAAGCAGTGCCAGTGCTTTTTCGCGATCCTCGAATTGGCTGACCGAAGTAATATGCGCCGGAGGGAGGCAATCGCGGATGGCGGCCTGGACGGCGAGGGAAACGGCGCTGTAGCGGCGCTGATAGGCGTGGCCGCGCTCTGAGGGCGCGGCCAACAGACCGCCGCGGGGTGCGCAGACATGGCGGACGGGCAGGGCACGGCGCAGCAATGGAGAGCGCGGCGATTCGGCGACCAGAGTGAGTGGTGTTTCGTCACCAGTAACCGCGCGAAAAACGAGCACAACGGCATGGTGGAAAGCCAGGGTTGCGAGCGGATCCGGATCACCGGTGCGAGACGCAACGAGACGGCCGGCGGCGTCCTGGCGGAAGACGAGGGCTTCGAGCCAGGCATCAAAACTGGGCGATTCGATGGGCCGGAACGGCGGCAAGTGCAGTTCAACGGATGCCAAACCGGTGGCTAAAACGGCGGTCCGGACACACTGGGGCAACGCATCGAGCGAAGGCAAAGTGGTGGACACAGGCAGAATGAGAGCGCGCGAAGGCGTCTCGCGCACCCAATGCAGGTGAACCTGCGGGGCCGCAAGGACTTGGACAGACATAGTGGTTTCCGCGCCTTGATTTTAGCAATCGCGGTTCAAAAAACGGCTCGGCGAAGGGCGAATGAAGGGAAAGGGCGCGGCAGTAATCTATTGATTCGTCGCGGGTTACAAAAAATTTGCGTGAATTTCAAAAAACTGTGACTGATAAAGGTCGCATTCGTTTTGGAGGGTGGCCGGCCTATTGGGAGTTGTACGGCCGGCTTGGCGATAATGCCGAGGGTATCGGGATGGCTGGGCGGACCCGTCGATTTTCAGGTGGTGATGACACGGAGTTCGACGCGGGAGTACATTTTCTCGGTTTGTGAAAGAGTGGGGAATGCAATGCCTGGGAGAGCGGCGGAGGCGGTGCCGCAGGCGACGCCCCAGCGGAGAGCGTCATCGAAGGACCTTTTTTCGGTGAGGGCCCAGACGAAGGCGGCGGCCAGCGCGTCGCCGGCGCCAATGGGGCATACAGCGTCGATGTTCGGAGGCACGGCCTCTACAAGCCGTGTGCCGATTGCACCCACGGCGCCCCGGCTACCGAGCGACATCACCACCGATTCGGCGCCCATGGCGACAATTCGCAGCGCGGCTTCGCGAAAATGGGCCTGGGTGATAAGCGCGCGGTTCAACAACCGCTCCGCTTCGGCCTGGTTTGGCGCGACGGCGGTTGGGCCGGCGTCGAGGCCGTGGAGCAGGGCGTCGCCATCGGTATCAAGCAGCGTCTTCACACCCGCTTTTTGGGCCAACAGGATGAGCCGGGCATAGAAATCCGTTGGGATGCCAGGGGGCAGACTGCCGCAGAGCATGAGCCAGGATGCACCTTCGAGGTTTTCGGCCACGGTTTTTTCAAAGCGGGCGAGTTCCGAAGCTTGTATGTGGGGTCCGCGCTCGTTGAGTTTCACGGCGAGGCCTTGCTTATCGACGATGGTCAAATTGGTACGAATGCTGTGGCGGATGCGTACGAAGTGGGTGGGAAAACCGGAATCGGAGAGGAGTTCCTCAAAACGTTTGCCCGCCTTGCCGCCAGAGCAGGCAATGGCCTTGGTGGCTCCGTTAAAGGCGTGAATGACAATAGAGGCGTTAATGCCGCGGCCGCCGGCGGATTCATTGGTCGAGAGAATATAGGCCCGATCCTCGAACACGAGCCGATCGGCCTGGACGTTGCGATCAATGGCGGGGTTGAGTGTGAGGGTGAGAATCAAGCCCATATCATAACAATGGGATCATGCCAGGTGCGGGTGTTAAGATGACGAATGGGATCACGAGGGCACCTGCTGCCATATGCGGCGTTGATCGCTATTTGTTTTTTCTGGGGTACGACGTACCTTGGGATCCGAATGGCGCTGGAGAGCTTTCCGCCGCTGCTACTGGTGGCGCTGCGATTCCTGCTATCGGGGACCGTTCTGCTGGCGTGGGCACGATGGAAGGGATGGACGATGCCTGGCGGGTGGGAGTTGGTGCGAACGTGCCTGTTTGGACTCATGCTGCTAGGTGTGGCCAACGGTTGCCTGACGTTCGCTGAGACGTGGATTCCGTCGAGTTTGGCGGCGCTGTTTTTGACCACCGCACCGTTTTGGCTGGTGGGATTGGAGGCGCTGATGCCGAACGGGGAGCGGTTGACGGCGACGGTGGTGGCAGGACTGGCACTGGGGCTGGCCGGAGTGGTGATTCTGGTGATGCCAGGGAGCGGCACGCTGGTAATGGGGCCGAACCTGTGGAAGGGGTTTCTGGTGTTGCAGGTGGGGTCGTTCTTCTGGAACGCGGGGTCGATTTTTCAGCGGCGCTGGCGGGCGAAAACGCACCCGCTATTGACGGGCGCGGTGCAGCAACTGGCGGCGGGAGTCGTTTACCTTGCGGCGACGCTGGTGGTGCCGGAGCGGCCGGTAACGCTATCGGCAAACGGGGTGGCGGGGCTGTTGTGGCTGGTGACGTTCGGGTCGATTGTCGGTTACAGCGCTTACATTTACGCACTGGAGACGCTGCCTGTCTCCCTGGTTTCGATCTACACGTTCATCAATCCGGTGGTGGCGGTTGCGCTGGGGAAGCTGTTCTACGATGAGCCTTTTGGGAGGAAAGAGATCACGGCGATGGTGATTATTTTCGCCGGCGTGTTGATAGTGAAGGCGCGGACGGCGCTGGGGCCGGCTGTGTTGCGGTTGATGGGCCGGGGAGGGGCGGGAAGTTCCGCCGGCTAATCCCGCCCCATGGCTTTGGCGGCGGCGGCTCCGCCGAGGAAGCTGTTCTACGATGAGCCTTTTGGGAGGAAAGAGATCACGGCGATGGTGATTATTTTCGCCGGCGTGTTGATAGTGAAGGCGCGGACGGCGCTGGGGCCGGCTGTGTTGCGGTTGATGGGCCGGGGAAGTGCGGGAAGTTCCGCCGGCTAATCCCGCCCCATGGCTTTGGCGGCGGCGGCTCCGCCGAGGATCATCGGCAGGGTCACCATGATGAACATGACGATCAGCATGATGACGATGAAGACACCAAACGCCTCCGGAGAGTTCATTATTTCGGTCATTTGCTGGACGGAGTCGGCAGGGTAGTTGGCCTCTTTCAGTTGCTTGCGGGAAAGCTCGATGAGGCCACCTTGTTCCTGAACGGCGACGATGGTGACGGTGAAAAACAGCATCCAGATGACGTAGAAAAGAACGCCGGTGATCCAGCCAAGGCGCGCGCCGGCGGCGACGGAGAGGATTTGGCCGGTGCGGCGCGAATAGAAGATCACCGCAAGCGAACCGCCGCCGAGGAGGACGAACATCTTGAGTAGAAATCCAGCCAGGCCGCCAAGGGGAATCACCATGAGAATCCAGATAAGGATCGCCGTGTAGAAAGCGGCGCTAACGGCGCGTGTATTGTGAAAACTGATGTGGGCTAGAGACTCCGGAGGAGGCCCGGCAAGGGCGCGTAGATCGTCAGCGGAGTGCTGAATGCCTGGAGGCCGGACGAAGGCGCCGGAATCCTCGATTTCCGGTGGCGCTTCGGCAAATAGCGGCCTGCCACAGCGATGACAGAAGCGGGCGTCAACCGGCAACTGGGCGCCGCAAGTACAAAAATCAGCCACGAATTCAGTGTGTCACAAATGGGCCGTGTTACGTTGGAGGCAATGTCTTCCATGACCTTGCTGGTTGTATCCAATCCAAGCGCGCCCTATTTGAAGTGGCTGCGCGAACTGCCGACCGATGTGAATTATGTGGTGGGGAACACAGTGGAGACGTTGTCCACCGTGGCCGATAGCGCGGATGCCATCCTCTACTGCATGGGCCCAGGGATTCCGCTAAAAACTGTCTGGGACCTGGCGCCGCGGGTGCAATGGGTGCATTCGCTATCGGCGGGCCTGGAGAGCATTCTGTTTCCGGCGCTGGCGGAAAGCACGGTGCCGATGACGAACGGGCGGGGGGTGTTCAAAGAGTCGCTGGGCGAGTTTGTGGTGGCCTCGATTCTGCATTTCGCGAAGGATCTGCGGCGGATGGTACGGAACCAGGAGGCGGGGCGGTGGGAGCAGTTCGACGTGGAGATGGTGGCGGGGAAAACGCTGGGCATCATCGGATACGGAGAGATTGGCCGGGCGGCGGCGGTGCGCGCCCATGCGTTGGGGATGAAGATTCACGTGATCCGGCGGCGGCCGCAACTATCCGAGGAAGACCCGATTGTGGAGAAGAGCTTCACGACGGCGCAGCGAGGGGAGATGATGGCCGGGGTGGATTATCTGCTGGTGGCGGCGCCGTTGACAGGAGAGACGAAAGGACTGGTGGGAGCGGCGGAACTGGCGCGGCTGCAACCGAACGCGGTGGTAATGAACGTGGGGCGGGGGCCGGTGATTGATGAAGCGGCGCTGGTGGAGGCGCTGCGCAGCGGAGCGATCAAGGGCGCCGCGCTGGACGTTTTCGATAAAGAGCCGCTGCCGGACGGGCATGCGTTCTATGGGCTGGAAAACGTACTGCTAAGCCCGCATTGCGCGGATCACACGGCGACGTGGACGGACGAGGCGATGCAGTTTTTCCTTGGGAATCTGCAACGATTCCAGGGCGGGCAGCCGCTGCTGAACCTGGTGGATAAGAAGAGCGGGTACTAGAAAAGCGAAAGGGCCGGCTGCGGCCGGCCCTTTCGCTTTTTGTGGATTTGACGGCTAGGCTACTTTGCGAGCCAGCGACGATTCCATATCGACCGTCGCCACTTTGACTTTGGTGGCGACCCCGATCAGTTGCAGAAAGCGGATCTGCATCCAGGTGAAGTCCACTTCGTACCAGGCCAAGCCATGGCGCGCGGAATTGGGATGAGCGTGATGGTTGTTATGCCAGCCTTCGCCGAAGGTGAGGAGGGCGACCCACCAGGAGTTGCGGGAGTCGTCGCGGATGTCGAAGCGGCGAGGGCCCCAGAGGTGGGTGGCAGAGTTGACGAGCCAAGTGGAATGCAGGCCCAGGGTGATGCGCATGCAGACGGCCCAGAGGAACATGGACAGGCCGCCAAAGTACCAGATGAGAATGGACGTGGCCGCGACAGGGAGGAAGTGCCAGGTGTTCAACCAGCGGTAGAAGGGGTCCTTGGCCAGATCGGGGGTGTAACGGGCCAGTTCTTCGGTCTTGTTATGTTTGGATTCGCCGAAGATGATCCAGCCCATATGGGACCACCATTTGCCGTCGCGGGGCGAATGGGGATCGCCTTCCTGATCGGATTTTTGATGGTGGATGCGGTGGGTGGCGACCCAGAAGATGGGCCCGCCTTCCAACGTGAGCGTTCCGCAGATAGCGAAGAGATACTCAATCCACTTCGGCACGATATAGGAACGGTGGGTGTGGAGGCGATGGTAGCCCATGCCAATGCCCCAACCGATGGTAATCCAGTAGAGCAGAACCATTACAGCCAACGATTTCCACTCGAAATAAAACGGGGCGGCCAGTGCGCCCGCGTGGAAGAAGGCCAGGAAAATGATGGTTATCCAGTTCAGATGCCGAGCCTTGGTGATGGGGGTGACCCCTTTTGCAGTACTTTCCATAGAGGGATGAACCTCTTTAGCCTATCAGTTTGCGTTAAGGCGCGCCGCAGCGCGTTGTTTACCTGATGCGTCACAATAAGAATATGATTTCTCGTCGTTCGGTACTCGGATCGGTGGCATTGGGCGCGGCAGGCGTACCCGCGCTGGAGGCGACACCATTTACAGGGCGTATTCCCCTGGCGGTTTCCAGCTACAGCTATTGGCATTTCAAGACCGAAAAGTATCCGATTGAAAAGGTGATTGAGCACGCCGCGACACTTGGGTTCGACGGCGTGGAAATTCTGCACCGGCAGATGGCGGACGAATCACCGGCCTACTGCGCGAAGCTGAAAAAGATGGCGTTTGAGCGCGGTTTGTCGTTCCCGATGCTTTCGATTCATCAAGACTTCGTGTCGCCGGACGCAGCGGAACGGCAGAAGATGATCGACCACACCGTGCGGTGTTTGCAGTTGGCGGCGCGACTGGGCATTCCATGCGTGCGGCTGAACAGCGGGCGGTGGAAGACGATCAAATCGTTCGATGATCTGATGAAAGTGAAGGGCGACGAGCCGGCGCTGCCGGGGTACACGGATAAAGACGCCTTTGCGTGGTGCACGGATTCGATCCAGAAGTGTCTGGGGACGTGCGAAAAAGAGGGCGTGATGCTGGCGCTGGAGAACCACTGGGGCTTGACGACGCGGGTGGACAATCTGTTGACGATTCACAAGGCGGTGAATTCTCCGTGGCTGGGAATCAACATGGACACGGGGAACTATCCGGGCGACCCGTACGAAGGGATAGGGCGGCTGGCGGGACTGGCGACGATCGTGCAGGCCAAGACTTATTACGGCGGCGGCGAGTGGTACACGCTGGACCTGGATTACCCACGGATTGCCGGGATATTGCGGAAGGCCGGATTCAAGGGCTGGGTCTCACTGGAGATGGAGGGGAAGGAAGACCCGGCGACTGCGGTGGCGAAGAGCTACGCGGTGTTGCGGAAGGCGTTTGGGGGCTAGGCCGCCGGGCTTGTTCGCGCTACGGTTGGACAGTACGCAAGTCGCCCGCGGGTGATGACACGCCGCCGGATTGGATGATGACGGCGTGGTCACCAGCGGCGGCGGGGTTGGTAGAGCCGAGGCGGTTGCAATGTGACATGTTCGGCTTGAGCAATCGTTCCAAACAGGTCCGAAACGGGGAATCGGCGGATGCATTGGACTCGTGGCCCGCGGACAAAGAACTGATAGCCGGCTCTGGTTGACCGGCCACCATCGAAGCGGTTGAATGGGCGGCTAGTAGAAAGCCATCAGCCGTTTCGGTGCCGAAATTCTCGGCATACCAAACCCATTACGCGGTGAGGTGGCGCCTGGCAGATTCCCGCTTGCGCACCGTCGCCACTAAACCGACTTACGCACTTTCCGTGATTCAATCTGCCGCGAGGCTTCCGCCCTGGAGCCCTTCCATCCAAAGAGCTTGGAGCCGATCTTGCGCCCTACGCTTTTCTTCGTCTCGAATGAGGTCCCGGACATACTCGATAACGCTGCTGTATCAGCCTGAGGGTATTTGGCCACCGACGAGGTCCTTGCGTTGGTCCGGAAGCGAGGTGTTCATCGTTCGCATGAGAACGGCCAACGTCTAAGCCCACTCATAGATTTTGTCCCGGCTACGGTCCTCCAATGAGAGGATGGGCATGGTCGCAGGAAAGCTCTTTGCCCATGTCCGGAAGGCCTCGGCCTTCTGTGGACCAGTCATTGCACGGGGGCCATTCGCATCTGCCGGTGTGGACATTTCCTGTTCCGGTAGCCGCTGCACGTATTCTTCAAGGGATTCGCCAATGAAGCGGCACTTGCGGTCATAGACTTCCCTGCTTCCAGCGTACTAACTCGATTCTACAAGCAGGCGCTTGCGATGCTGCACGCCATTGGTCTACCGAATGCAGCGTGCCGGGGCCCAACGGTTAGCTGGACAGTGCTTCCATGGCGCGGCGATATTTGTCGAGGCGGGCGCGATCGCGTTCGGTGATTTCGGGGAGGCGGGTGAGATCGGAGTTGTCTTCAAGGTCAGCCATTTTCACGAGACGGCCGATGGAGTGGGATTTGGCGCGGAGAACGAACTCTTCGTAGGACTCGGCTTCGCGGCGGGTGACAGCATCGACACCGGTAACAACAGCTTCAGAGAAGCCTTCGGCGCGGAGGCGATCGAGGGTCCAGCCGCAGTCCTCAACGATATCGTGGAGCACGGCGGCCATGCGCTCCTCCGGGGTTTGCAGGCGGAGCATGACACGGAGGACGTGGAGAATGTAGGGAGCGCCGGCCTTGTCGATCTGGCCTTCGTGCGCGGTGGCGGCGAGGGCAATGGCACGTTCGAGGGTACTCATTGGCCAAGTGTATCGCGGGGTTCGGCGACGACGGCGGCGACGGTCATGTGGGCAGTGACGTTGGCCATGGTTTTGAACATGTCGGGAATGGCGTCGGCGGCGACGAGCAGACCGAGACCTTCGGGCGGGAGGCCTAGCTGTTGATAGAGCGGCAGAGCGACGAGGAGAGCGCTGCTGGGAATGCCGGGGGCGCTATAGGTAAGCAGCACCGATGTGACGACCATGAGGACTGACTGCGTGGCGGTGAGCGGGATGCTGTAGAGATAGGCGACGAAGAAGGCGCCTGCGACCTGGGCGACGGTGGCGGTATAACGGAAGACGGAGGCGGCGAGAGGGAGAACGAAACCGGTGATGGCGGGGCCCTGGCCGAGCGATTCGGCAGCGGCGACTTCAGCGGGGAGGGCGGCGAGCGAGGAGCGGGAGCCGAAGGCGAGTGCCTGCACGGGGACGATGGCTTTGACCCATTGGAAAAAGCCGACGCGGCCGCGGAGAAGCACGACGACGTACAGGGCGGCGGAGACGATGAGGACGATGGCGCATATGGTGAGGATGTAATAGCCAAAGATGCCGGTGACAGCGGCGCCAAGGCGGGCGACCAGGACCATGGCGAGAACGCCGACGCCGTAGGGGCCGAGGCGGAGCATCCAGTGGACGATGACGAGCATGGCGTCGTTAACGGCGGCGAGGGCTTGGAGGAGCGTTGCTCGCTTCCCTGCTTCCACGTGACGGAGAGCGGCGCCGAAGAGGAGGGCGAAGAGGATGAGGGCGAGCAGTTGGCCGGAGGAGGCAGCGGCGAGGATGTTGGAGGGCAGCAAATTGGCGACCCAATCGCCGAAGCCAGGGACGGGGCCTGGGGCTTTTGCGTCCATCGGGGCGGAGGGCGCGGGGAACCAGCGGAGCACTTGCGGCATGGCGACGGCGGAGAAGCCGGCAGCCATCAACAAAAGCCCGGTGAACCAGGCGAAGGCACGGAGGCCGAGAGAGCCGAGGGCACGGGCGTCAAGGCCAGTATTGAGGCCGAGGATGAGTTGGGCCATGACGATGGGGATGACGGTCATGCGAACGCCGTTAAACCAAAGCAGGCCGAGGGGTTCGGCGGCGAGGGAGAGACTGGCGGGCAGCAGGGCGCCGGCGGCCATGCCGAGGGCGAGGCCGAGGAGCATTCCGAAGCTTGCGTGCATCATGAGTAGCGTATCCTTTTCCCGTTGAGCCGGTAATATCCAGTTGTGGACGACGTCAACTTTGAAATGCTGTACCGGGAGCACCGGAATAGCGTCTACAGGTACGCACGGATATTGACGGGATCGCCTGATGCCGGAGAGGACATAACTCAGGAGTGCTTTCTGGCGCTGGCGCGGGGGAACTTCGAACCGGGCCGGGGGGAGGCGCGGGCCTACCTGTTTGGCGCGGCGCGGCGGTTGGCGTGCAGGCGTTTCCGGAAACTGGAGCGCGAAGTGGAATTGGAGGAAATGACCGTTTCGCCAGTGCATAGCGACTTGCCAAGAGCGGTGGGGGAGGCCGTGGCCGCGCTGCCGCCGATGCAGAGGGAGGCCGTGCTGCTGTTTACCTGGGAGGGATTCACGTTGGAAGAGATTGCGGGAATGACGGGCGTGGATACGGGAACGATTAAGTCCCGGCTGGCGCGGGGAAGGGAGACGTTGCGCCGGACTCTGGCGGCGTATCGCAGCTATGTGGGAGGGCTGAATGGAACCGTTGCGTGACGATGAATTGGACGTATTGTTGCGGGAGGGCGAGCCGGATTGGCGGCCGGGCCCTGGGCTGGATGCCGGGGTGCGGGCAGGGCGGCAACGGCCGTGGGAGTGGCTGTGGCGAGGATCCATCCGGGTGCCGGTGCCGGTGATTCTGGCGCTGCTGCTGGGGTTGCTTTGGTGGCGGAGCAGCCGGCAGGAGACCGACCTGAACCAGTTTCGGCCGGTGGAGCAGTTGGAAATCAAACTCTTGAGGAGTGGCGATGCGGCGCGTTAGGACAATCCTGTTACTCAGCATCGGGCTGCTGCGAGCGCAGCAGGTGCATCTGATGGACGGCGTGAACTCGGTGGAGAACGGTGTGTTCGTGAACTATCGAACACTATTGGAACCGGCGACCGCTGGGGGAACGGTCCCGAGACTCAGCGGGGGCGTCATTACGGCCCGGCAGTCGATCCACCGGTATGTGGAGGTGGGGGAGTTGGCCTTCGGCTATGACTTGTCAGTGAGGCCTGTGCAGAGCGGACGTGACATCGAGATCCGCATCGGGCCGTTGACGTTGACGCCGGAAGAGATGGCGCGGTTCAGTCAGAAAAACCTGCGCATGGCTCCTCTGGCTAAGTATCCAAGCGTGACAACCGTGCGATCCGGATCCACGATTGAGGTGGAAATCCTGCGGCATTCGGGGACCGGGCAACGGGTCTTCGATCTGCTGACACTCACCGTGGAACCAACGCGAATGGCAAGCAATTGGGGGCTGCGGCTGGTGGCGCCCGTTGCGATGGCGGGAAAATTGACCGCGAAGTTTCCCGCAACGCTTTCGGGTGATCTGGTGACGGTGCAGGTGCCGGAGATGGGAGTTCTGACGGTTGGGGTACACGCGCTGCGGGGGCGCGGCTATCAAAGGGTGGGCGAAGTGGACGGCAGCGTGATGCGGGTGCGGTGGGCGGGGACCGAAATTGAAGTGACTTCGACAGAGAACGTTGTGCCGGGCGGGGGAAAGTGGACGCTGTATGGGCGGTTGACGTCTAAGAACGGCGGCAGTGAACTGCAGTTGGGCATCAGCGATTTATAGGGCGACGCGGGAATCGCCGTCGCGGCGGGTGAGGCGTTCCCGGTCGAGGAATTCGAGGAGCGGGATAGCGTACTTGCGGGAGCAGCCCGTCCAGTCCTTGAACTCGCCGACGGCGAAGGGCTTTCCTTTGTGGGTGGCCAATAGGGCCTTAAGGGCGTCGATGGCGGTGTGGTGGAAGACGAGATCGGCACTCACGCGGACGAGCTTTTTCTCCTTGAGCAGCGTGGCGAGGAGGATGGCGGCGCGAGTGCCATCGACGCCGCTGGCGGCGAGGACCTCCCGCTGGCTGGGGACGGCAAGGCCGCCTTGTTCAAATGCGCTCTCGATTTTGGCGCGGGCGTCCTGTTCGTCCTGTTGCAACTCCACTTTGTGACTGGTGAGGCGGACCATGTCGCCTTGGGCGGTGATCTTTTTGTTGCGAGTCAGGAGCGCTTCAAAGAGCGCGGGCGGGGCCTTGGGGATCACCCGGGTGCGCAGCTCTTCGCGGGGCATGGCGGGTTTGAGCGGGTTGTCCTTGTGGTAGGCAGTAAGGGTCCTTTCGAGCTCGGGATGCTTGGATTCGAGCCAGGCTGAATCGACGCACCAGGCGCCGATTTCGACCCCGGCGGTGGCGGGTTCGCCGAGGCGCCAGAGGAGGTCCGCTTTGGAGATGCCGTGAATGGATTCTTTGATCAGGAGGGCGGCGCGACCGGGGGTGGCGAGGGGTGCGAGACGAGCGACGCGCGACTTGCGGGGCGGATCGATTTCGATGACTTCCCCGCCGCCGATGGTGATGACGGGGGAAAATTTGCGGACGATGAAGCGATCGCCGGGGAGTAGAAGAAGGGGTTCGCGGAGGCGGATGCGCGCGAAGCCGTCCGCGAGAGGACGGGCGCTGCCGACAACCTCCGCAGTGCCAGCATGGAAATGGATTGGCGTGCGGCTGCGGAGGGGTTTGACGCCAGGGAGGAGGGATAACTGGCAATCGAGGACGGAGACGGGGCGGAGGGCGCCGGGGGTGGTGAGCACCATGCCGCGGGTGAGATCGGTGTGTTCGATGCCGGCGAGATTGACGGCGGTGCGCTGACCGGCGTGTGCGGCCTTGGCTGGTTTGCCGTGGACCTGGACGCCTCGGACGCGTAGGCGGCGCTGGGCGGGCTGAAGCTCCACTTCCTGTTCGGGCTGGATGGCGCCCGCGGTGAGCGTGCCGGTGACGACGGCGCCAAAGCCTTTCATGGCGAAGGCACGATCGATGGGCAGGCGGAGGGGCTGGCGGGAGGCGCGGCTGGGAGAGTTGGCGGCGAGTTTACGAATGGCAAGTTTGAGATCGTCAAGGCCGGCGCCGGTGCGCGCACTGACAGCAAGAATAGGGGCGCCTTCGAGGAACGAACCCGAGACGAACTCTTCGGCTTCGAGCTTGACGAGTTCGACTATATCGGGGTCTACCGCGTCTGCTTTGGTGATGACGACGATGCCTTGCCTGACGCCGAGGAGGCGGCAGATGTCGAAGTGCTCGCGAGTTTGGGGCTTGATGGATTCATCGGCGGAGATGACGAGGAGGACAATATCGATACCGGTTACGCCGGCGACCATGGTTTTGACGAAGCGTTCGTGGCCGGGAACGTCGACGAAGCCGGCGAGGAGGCCGGCGCCGAGGTCGAGATGGGCAAAGCCGAGCTCAATGGAGATGCCGCGGCGCTTCTCTTCGGCGAGACGATCGGTCTCCATGCCGGTGAGCGCGCCGACGAGAGTGGTTTTTCCGTGATCAATGTGTCCGGCAGTACCGAGGATAATGGATGACATGAAGGCGCTAATACTCAGTGCCGCCGCGATCATGATGATCGCGCGAGGCCAAGAGCCGGCGGAGCCGGCGACATTCCAAACGGGCGTTGCAAGTGTACGGGTGGATGCCCAGGTCTTTGAAGGGACGCGAGCGGTGGCGGGGCTGACCCAAACCGACTTCCTTCTCTACGATAACAACGCGGCGCAAGCGATCACCTATTTTGAACAGGAGCGGGAGCCGGTGACGCTGCTGCTGGTGCTGGACGTGAGCGGGAGCATGACGCGATACCTGGAGCAATTGACAGCGGCGAGCCGGACGGCGATGCAGGGACTGCGGGCGGGCGACCAGGTGGGCGTGATGGTGTTTTCACGGCACGCGAGATTGACGACGCCATTTACGAGTGACCTGGGGCGTGTGACGGAGGAGTTGAAAACGGCGATACGCGAGCGGGACCTGGGGAGCGGAACGCAGATCAACGCGGCGCTGCAGGAGGCGGCGAAGGTGTTCGCCGAGAATGGGCCGGCGACGGGGAGGCGGGCGGTGCTGATCGTCACCGACAACTTGGGCGTGAACTATCAGCTTTCCGATGAGACGGTGGTGCGGGCGCTGCACGACGCGAACACGGTGTGCAATTCGATTGTGGTGGGGAAGAGCAAGAAGGCGGAGAAGGAGAGCCGGTTCCGGAACCCGGATTTCAGCTACGCCGATGTGTTTGGGATTTCAGAAGAGACGGGAGGCGACGCCATTAAAAGCGACAAGGCGGGAGAGGCGTTTGGACAGATCCTGGAACGGATTCGGTCGCGCTACAGCCTGCACTACGGATCGCCCGGGGGAGAGGCGGGAAAGTTCCATCAGATCCGGCTGGAGCTTACGACAACGGCCAAGGCGCGGTATCCGAGAGCGACGATGCGATACCGTAAGGGCTATTACTCGCGCTGATCCTGCTACGCTCTGAAGGGAATGTCGACACTGGACGAAGTACGGCGGCGCCACGCGGCGGCGGAGGCGGGCGGAGGCGCGGAACGGCGCGAACGGCAGCACCGGGAGGGGAAACTTTCGGCGCGCGAGCGGATTGATTTGTTGTTGGACGAGGGCTCGTTTGAAGAGACCGGCAAGCTGGTGCGGCACCGGTGCCGGGACTTCGGCATGGACGCGCAGACCATTGACGGCGACGGGTTCGTTACCGGGTATGGGACCGTGCATGGACGGCTGGTGTATGTTTTTGCGCAGGATTTCACGGTTTTCGGCGGGTCGCTATCGGAGAGTAACGCGCAGAAGATTTGCCTGCTGATGGACATGGCGCTGAAGAATGGCGCGCCTGTGATCGGGCTGAACGATAGCGGCGGGGCGCGGATTCAGGAAGGCGTGCTGTCGCTGGCCGGGTACACGGATATCTTTCTGCGCAACACGCTGGCGTCGGGCGTGGTGCCGCAGATATCAGCGATTATGGGGCCGTGCGCGGGCGGGGCGGTGTATTCGCCGGCCATCACGGATTTCGTGTTTATGGTGGACAAGACGAGCTACATGTTTGTCACCGGGCCGGACGTGATTAAGACTGTGACGCATGAGGACGTGACGAAGGAAGACCTGGGCGGGGCGATGGCGCACAACGCGACGAGCGGCGTGGCGCATTTTCTGGCGCAGGACGATGCCGACTGCTGCGCGCGGATTCGAGAGTTACTGCGATTTCTGCCGCAAAATAACGTGGATGGCGTGCCGGCAGTGGCGGGCGCGGATTCGGCCGAAAGAGAAGACGCGGCGCTGGACACGCTGGTGCCGGCGGAATCGAACGTGCCGTACGAGATGAAGGACGTGATCCGGCGCGTGGTGGACGATGGTGAATTCGTGGAAGTGCATGAGCACTATGCGCAGAACATCGTGGTGGGATTTGCGCGGATGGACGGACGCGCCGTGGGCATTGTGGGGAACAATCCGGCGGTGCTGGCCGGATGCCTGGACATCAATTCGTCGTTGAAAGGCGCACGATTCGTGCGGTTCTGCGATGCGTTCGGGATTCCGATTCTGACCTTTGAGGATGTACCGGGATTTCTGCCGGGGACGGAGCAGGAGTGGGGCGGGATTATCAAGCATGGCGCGAAGCTGCTGTACGCGTACGCGGAGGCGACGGTGCCGAAGGTGACAGTGATCACGCGGAAGGCATACGGCGGTGCGTACTGCGTGATGGGTTCGAAACATTTGCGGACCGATGTGAATTTCGCGTGGCCAACGGCGGAGATTGCCGTGATGGGCGCCGAAGGCGCGGTGAACATTTTATACCGGCGCGAAATGGCCGATGAGACGGCGCGGGCGGAGAAGATTGCGGAGTACAAAGAGCGCTTCGCGAATCCGTTCAGCGCGGCGGAGCGCGGGTTTGTGGATGACGTAATTGAGCCTCGGACGACGCGGCGACGGGTGATCCGGGCGCTGCGAATGCTGGAGAACAAGGTGGACACAATGCCGAAGAAGAAGCACGGGAACATACCGCTGTGAGGTATCTGTTGCTGTTCGCCCTGGCGCTGCCGGCGCAGAACTGGCCGCAGTTTCGCGGGCCGGGGGCACGGGGCGTGGCGGAGAGACAGAACCTGCCGGTTTCTTGGGATGTGGCTAGTGGGCGGAATATCGCTTGGAAGACCGTGATTCCGGGGCTGGGACTTTCAAGCCCGATTGTGTGGGGTTCGCAGGTGTTCGTCACGACAGCCGTGAGCAGCGATCCGGCGATGGTGTTCGAAGCAACGCTGAAGGGCGAACTGGACCGCCGGCAGGACGGAGCGGAACAAGAGTTCCGCTTGCTGGCGCTGGACAAGAAGACCGGGCGCGTGAACTGGAATGTGTTGGCCGGGAAGGCAAAGCCGAGGGTGTTGCGGCATCCGCATAACTCGTACGCATCGCCGACGCCGGCGACGGATGGCAAATACCTGGTGGCATTTTTCGGGTCGGAAGGGCTGTATTGTTTCGATTTGAAGGGGAAGCTGCTTTGGCAGAAAGACCTGGGGGCGATGGATCAGGGGGCGTTCGACTTGCCGGACTATCAATGGGGATCGGCGTCGTCACCGGTGTTGTGGCAGGGGAAAGTGTACCTGCAAGTGGACATGCACAAGGGGTCGTTCCTGGCGGCGTTCGACGCTGCGAGCGGCCGAGAGCTTTGGCGGACGCCGAGGGATTCGATGCCGTCGTGGTCGACTCCGACGATTGTGGAGGGGCCGAAACGGACGGAGCTGGTGGCGAATGGCGTGGAGCACGTTTGCGGGTACGACGCCGAGACGGGACGCGAGTTGTGGCGACTGAAGGGCACGTCGATGATCTCTGTGCCAACGCCGTTTGTGGCGAATGGACTGATCTACGTATTCAGCGGCTACTTCCGCAACATTCGCCGGGCGTATGCGATCCGGCCGGGGGCGACGGGTGACATCACGGCGTCGAAAGAGTCGATTGCGTGGATGCGGGAAGAGGCGCCGTATTTATCGACGCCGGTGATTGTGGGCGAGCAGTTGTTCACGTATTCGACGCGGGGCGGGATCATGGCGAGCTATAATGCGCTAACTGGCATGACGCTGTACCAACAGCGGCTGGGCATGGGCACGCCGGCGAGCGCGTCGATGGTGGCGGCGGATGGAGTGGTCTACGCGGCGAATGAGGACGGCGAAGTGTACGTGTTCCGACCAGGGGCGAAGTACGAACAGGCGGCGGTGAACCCGATGGGAGAGACGGTGATGGCGACGCCGGCGATATCGGACGGGACTCTCTTCATCCGCGGGGCGCACCACCTGTTCGCGGTGCGGCGCTAATTGGCGGAGCGGAGCGTGGAGCGAACGCGATAGCGCATGGCGATGACGGAGATGCGCTCGGCTTCGGCGGCTTCGCGCTTCTGGCGGAGGAGTTGTTCATAGTCGAACAGGTAGCGGGCGACGACGGGTTCATCGGCCGGGAGCGCGAGCGGAAGCAGTTGCAGGAGTTGCTGAAACTGTGCGCTTGCTTCATCAGGGCGGCGCTGCTGGGAGAGGAAGATGGCGTAGTTGCCGTGAAGCTGGATGGCGTCGCGAGAGGGACGTTCAAATTGCGCGAGCGCTTGCTGATAGAGGGCCTCGGCTTCGGCGTGGCGGGCGCGATCGTGCAGGAGCGCGGCGAGGTTGTTGAGCAGACGCGGGTCCGGATTCATGGCGATGGCCTCGCGGTAGAGTGATTCGGCGAAGGCGTGCCGTTTGCGGGCAACAAGGTGCGCGGCAAGGTTATTGAGGGCGCGGCCGACGGTAGGGTGTGCCGGGCCGTACGCTTCACGGAAGGCGGCGATGGCCTCATGCCACCGTTGTTCTGCTTCGCGATGAGCACCTCGGCGCGCAGCCAGAGAGGCGAGGTTGTTGGCGACGGCGCCGCGGATTTGCGCGGGAAGATTGCCGGCGGGCATCGCCTGCAGGATTCGCTCGGCGTCGCGCGGGCGGCCCTGCATGCGCCGCAGTTCGGCGAGGTTTAGGTAGTAAGCGGAGGGACGGTCGTGCTGCCAGTTGGGTTGTTCCAGCGCGAGTTCGGCTTCGCGGAGCAGGCCTTGCTTCAGACGGAGGCGCGCAAAGTTGGTCCAGGCCTGCATCGCGAGGCGGGCAGGCGTGGCCGGGGTCAACAGTGCCTGCGCGCGGCGATAGGCGGCTTCCGCTTGCGTGGCGCGGCCCGTGTGCTCTTCAAGCAGGGCGAGACAGTTCCAAAACGTGATTTGGATTTCGACGGGAAGATTGGCAACCGTGGAAGCTTCGGGTAGCTGTTGTTTTGCTTCGGCGAACAGGTTGCGTTCGCGGAGCGTGGCGGCAAGATTGATTTGATCGGCGACGCGTTGCGCGGGGCCGCAGGGTTGCGCGACGGCGCGTCGAAAGTGTTGTTCGGCGAGAGCGAAGCGCCCTTGTTCAAAGAGTCGTTTTCCTTCCAGGGCTGGCGCTGGATCACACAGAGATGCCAATACAAACAGGGGCCAGAAAGTCATGTGCCAGTGTGCGGTGTACCACGCTCCGGCCCAAGAGCCACTCCTCGCTAACGCGGGGGAACCACTTCGCGCTCGAGGATAGCGGCCATTCTTTCAACCCCGGTTTCTATGGCGCGTTGATCAAAGGGCGCATAGCCAAGCAGGAGGCCGCCAGGATTGAAGGGCTCGCTGGCGAACCGGGTCAGCGGAAGGGATTCGATTCCATTTGCGTGGAGCGTGGCGGCGCAGGCGTCATCGTCGATCCCCTTGGGCAGCCAGCCCAGCAGATGCATGCCGCAGGCACGCGGAGAAATATCCAGCAGGCCGCGCAGATGTCTGCGGCCTGCCTCGACGAGGATCTGCTGGCGTTCCGCGTAGAGAGCACGGTTGCGGCGGATGAGACGGGCAAAGTGGCCTTCGTTCATGAACTCAGCGAGGGTGGCTTGGTCGATGACCGGGGAACTCCAATCGTAGTGAGCGCGGGCGGCGATGAAGGAATCGACCAAATCCGGCGGTACGATCAGATAGCCCAGGCGGAGCGAGGGCATGAGCACTTTGCTAAACGTGCCCACGTAGAGGACGCGGCCTTCCCGATCGAGCCCTTGGAGAGAAGCGACAGGGCGGCCGCTGAAGCGGAACTCGCTGTCGTAGTCATCTTCGAGAATGAAGCCATCGCGGCGACGGGCCCAATCGAGGAGGGCGAGGCGGCGATTGAGCGACATGGTGGAGCCGAGCGGGTATTGATTGGACGGGGTGACGTAGACCAGACGGGCCTCGGGGCAAAGTTGTTCGGCGGCGGCGATGTCGAGGCCGTCGTGATCGACTGGAACAGGCCGCATGACGGCGCCGGAGAGCAGGAAGGCCATGCGGATACCGTTGTAGCTGGGGTTTTCGATAAGAACGGGGTCGCCGGGGTCAGTCATTGTCTGGGCAACAAGATGCATGGCCTGTTTGGCGCCACTGGTGACGATGACTTGTTGCCAATCGCAGCGAACGGCACGAGAAGCGCGGACGTAGTGGGCGATGGCTTCGCGGAGCGGCCGCCAACCGGCGGGACTGCCGTAGCCGAGCATTTCGGGACGGATGCGGTCCCAGGTACGCTGGGACATTTTGCGCCAGACATCGTATGGGAACGCATCGAACGATGGCGCGTGAACGCGAAAGGTTTTTGGTTTGGCGGGAGCGGGAACGACGTGGGCGATGGAGGTGGAGGTCATGCTATCGCACATACGTCGGCCGCGGGCGGAGATTCGCGCGGGGGGACGGCCATAGCCGGGCGCGGAAGCCTGGGGCCGGGCGTCGAGACAAGCCTCCGGCAGGGCGTGCGCGACATAGGAACCGGAGCCGGTGCGGCCTTCCAGGTACCCTTCGGCGAGCAACTGTTCAAACGCAGCGATGACGGTGTTGCGGCTGACGCGGAGAGATTCGGAAAGGGCGCGGGTGGAGGGAAGCTTTGCGCCGCGCGGAATGCGGCAATCGTCGACAATGGCGGCGCGCAGCTGTTCGTAGAGCTGCAGGTACATGGGCAGCTCCGAGGACGGTTCGAACTGCAGAAGCAGGTCGGAGACCGGAAAAGGCGTGTCTCCCATTTACTCACTGTGGCAAATCGAACGATGGGTTGGGAACAAGTGGCCCCTTCCGCGCGAGGCGAAGTGGTTCTATTCGATGGGGAAGGGCCCGTTGTTGGTGAGGTTGATGTCCCGCTGGTCTTTGTCGCGGGCTTCCAGTTTGAGTTCAACGGCACGGGTGGGATATTTCACTTGCAGGTGGAATTCGGCGGTGTCGCCAGGTTCGACAGCGGCCGCTTCGATGGGTCCGCTTTGAATGGTGAGCGATTCCTTGTTGGGGGCGTAGAACTCAAAGTGAAGTGTCATGTCCTGGATGAACTTGCCGCCGGTGTTTTTGACAACGCCATCGAGCAGCACGACGTCACCCTCGCGACGCACCTCAATCTTCTCGACGTTCGCATCCCATCCTTTCGATTTCTTGCTTTTCTTCGCCTGCGGATACAACAATGTGGCAATCAGCAAAAGCGCCGCGATGAGGCGAACTCCCGTGGTCATGCTGTTCAGTTTAACGCTTCAGGAGGGTTTTGACTTATGTTGAACCGGCGAAATTGGATGGTGGGTGCCGTGGCGTTGCCAGCGGCGGCACAGGCGCAAACGGCGGGAAAGCCGAAGAACATCGTGATTTCCAGCGCCAATGGATTGACGTGTTGCGACATTGCGATGAGTTGGATCCGATCCGGCAAAGACACGCTGGACGCAGTGGTGGCAGGTGTCAACGTGAATGAACTGGACCCGAACGACAATTCGGTGGGCTACGGCGGATTGCCGAATGAAGAGGGCGTGGTGGAACTGGACGCGTGCGTAATGCACGGGCCGACGCGGCGCGCCGGGAGCGTGGCGTCGATACGGGGGATTAAGACGCCGTCGAAAATCGCCAAGCTGGTAATGGAAGAAACCGACCATGTGATGCTGGCGGGCGAGGGCGCGCTGCGGTTCGCGAAGGCGATGGGATTCACGGAAGAGAATTTGTTGACGGAGAAATCGCGCCTCGCGTTTCTGGTGTGGAAGCGGACGTTGAAGGATCAGAACGGGCATTCCAACTGGTCCGACGGCGTGGATGCGCCGCCGGGAAAATCGCCAAAGGCGCTGTTGCGGCTGTTTCCAAACGTCGATGAGGAGACGCTGGCATGGGCGCATGAAATGGCGGTGCGGCCGCCGACGGGCACTATTAATTGCCTGGCGTTGAATGAAAAGGGCGAGATGAGCGGATGCACGACGACAAGCGGGCTGGCATGGAAACTGCCCGGGCGCGTTGGCGATTCGCCGATTATTGGCGCGGGTTTGTATGTGGACCAGGAGGTGGGCGCGGCCGGGTCGACCGGGCGCGGGGAGGAGAATATCCGCACCGCCGGGGCGCACACGATTGTGGAGAATATGCGGCACGGGATGAGCCCGGCAGAAGCGGTGATGGATGCGTTGAAACGGGTGTCTCGCAACTATGACCATGACCTGAAGCGGCTGGACAAGTTCGACATCAATTTCTACGCGCTGCGGAAGGATGGAGCGTTCGCGGGCGGATCGTTGTGGAGCGGGCAGATGCGGGGCACGGGTTTCGTGTCGCGGCAGTTCGCAGTGAACGATGGGACGGGCAACAGCCGCCTGATGGATTGCGCGTACCTGCACGAGAGGCGCCGTCCGTAATAGACTCTGTGGGATGCAGCAGCGTCCGACCCGAGTGCGCCACCTGGTGCTGTGGCTCACGGTAGCCGCATACATGATCACGTACATGGACCGCGTGGTGATCTCGTCGGCGGCGCCGAAAATTCGCGAAGAGTTTGGCTTCAGCCTGGAGACGATGGGGCTGATACTCGGCGCGTTTCGGTGGGGCTATGCGTTCTTCCAAATTCCGGGCGGTTGGTTGGGCGACCGGTTCGGGCCGCGGCGGGCGTTGACGCTAATTGTGATCTGGTGGAGTGCGTTTACATCGTTGACGGCCGTAATGACCGGATCGGTAACTATGGCCATGTGCCGGTTTCTGTTTGGTGTGGGGGAGGCGGGGGCCTTCCCGATCGCTACGCGAAGCCTGTCACGATGGATGCTGCCATCGGAGCGAGGGTGGGCGCAGGGCGTTACGCACGCGGGGTCGCGACTGGGCGCGGCGTTCACGCCACCGATCGTGGCTTGGATGATATTGGCTTACGGATGGCGGATGCCCTTCCTGGTGTTTGGCTGCATGGGGATTGGCTGGGCGCTGCTGTGGTTCTACTGGTACCGGGACACGCCGGAGGAGCACAGGCAAGTGAACGCGGCAGAGCGGGAGTTGATTCAAAGTTCGCTTGGGGGCCCACGGCCCGCGCGCGCCGGGAACGTACCGTGGAAGCTGATTCTAGGAAGCCGAATGACTTGGACGTTGGGACTGATGTATCTCTGCTATGGGTGGACGCTGGCGATCTATTTGGACTGGCTGCCAACGTATTTGAAGGAATTCCGCGGGTACGATTTGAAGAAGATGGGGCTGTATGCGTCGCTGCCGCTTTTGGCGGGGGTGGTGGGTGACTTGCTGGGCGGATGGATTACAGATTGGTGGGCGGAGCGGAGCGGTAATCTGAAACTGGCGCGCCAGGGCGTGGGCGCGGCCGGGTTCGCGATCGCGGCGTTGGGGATTGTGCCGGCGACGATGACGGGGAACGCAGAGATGTGCGTCGTCTACACATGCCTGGCGGTGTTTGGGCTGGAACTGACGGTGGGCGTATCGTGGGCGATTCCGCTGGACATCGGCGGGGACTTCGCGGGGTCCGTGTCGGCGGTGATGAACACGTTTGGGAATATCGGCGGGGCCATCTCTACCGTGGCGCTGGGCTTTCTTGTGAAATCATTCGGCTGGAACGTGCCCTTCTACACAGCCGCGGTATTTTGTGTCGCGGGCGCAATTTTATATCTTGGTATCGACGCATCGCGTCATGTGATCAGGACCGAAGCAGGAGCAATATCGAAATGAAGATCAATCCCGACAAATGCGTGGCCTGCGGCAACTGCACCTACGTGTGCCCGATGGGCGCCATCTTTGTGGACCCGGTGATCAAGCGCGCTACTATCGACCGCGAGGAATGCGTGGAATGCTACGCCTGCTACAACGGCCTGAGCAAAGAAAGCCTGAACCCGACGATCGTGCGCACCATGCGGAAGGTGTTCCAGATGATGCGCCTGCGATTTGAGCCGGAGCCGGACGTTTGCCCAACGTCGGCGTTTGAACCGGACGAGTTGGTTTGGCCGCGGGTGGTGCGGCGGGCATTCAGCGATCCGCGCGTGCCGCATGAATCGACTGGAATTGAGGGGCGCGGCACCGAAGAGGTGAAGACGAACGACATCAGCGGGCGTGTGAAAGAGGGCGAGGTTGGGTTCACAATTGAATTCGGCCGGCCGGGCGTTGGCGCGCGATTCCATGAGATTGAAAAGATGTCGATGAAGCTGGCCAAGGCTGGGGTGGACTTTGAAAAGAAAAACCCCGTGACGACTCTGATGAAGGATCAAAAGACGGGCGAGATTCGGGAAGACATATTGAACGAAAAAGTGATGTCGGCGATTCTTGAGATCAAGACCACGGTGGACAAGACGGAAGAGATCATCCGGCTGGTGAAGGAAGTGGAAAAAGAGATTGATACGGTGGTGGTGCTGGGCGTGGGCGTGCGGTGCGACGCCAAGGGAGACGAAACTGTGGTGGCGCCGATCCTGGAAAAACTTGGCTACGAACTGCACCGCGCGAAGACCAATGTGGGCCTGGGCCGTGTGACCAATCCCGAGGCGATTGCCGAACAAAATGTACCCGCTGGAGCCGCAAAATGACAAATACACTGCACCGGTTTGGACCTGCTTCTTCGTTCCGAGATGACTACGTTGTGTTCGCGATCTGTTCGCGCGGGAAGAACGATAAAGACGCGCTGCCGAAGCTGCGGCAGTTCCTGGCAATGGCGATTCCGTTTAAGCCGGTGAACCTGGGAGACGCGCGCCACGGCGGCTGCTTGCGGCCATCGAGCGAGATGAGCCCGTTGAACCATTGGAACCGTGACATGACGCCGGACCTGGAAGAGGTGGTGCGCGGGCTGGATGCGCCGACGACCGTGGCGGCGGTGTTCGACAACCGCGCGGCGGCGGTGGACTTCCTGAAAAAAGTGAAAGAGGCCGACCTGGGGATGAGCATCAACATCTCCACATCGGTGGAGAACGCCGAGGCGTGTTGCCACGAGGTGGGCATTCCGAGGCATTCGGTGGGCTATTCACTGGGCTTTGAAGGCAAGACGGAAAAGTTGCCCAATACGCAGACGATGCTGCTGTCCACGATGTGCGGGCATGGAATGGTAAGCCATTCGCTGGCGAAGAAGATGATCGACTGGGTGAAAGAAGGACGGCGAACGCCGGAACAGGCAGTGACGTATATGGCGCGCTTCTGCTCTTGCGGGGTATTCAACCCGAGCCGCGCGAAGCGGGTATTGGAGGACGCGCGGCACGCAATGAAATAGGCCACCCGGTGAAGGGTGGCCTATTCGGGTTCATTGGGTTTTACAGGCCTTTTTTGGCAAGGAAGGTGCAGAGGTCGATAACGCGGCAGGAATAGCCCCATTCGTTGTCGTACCAGGTGACCACTTTCACCAGATTGCCGCCCATAACCTTGGTGAGGTCCGCATCGACGATGGAGCTGTTGGAGTTCTTCATCATGTCGGTGGAGACAACCGGATCCGTGGTGTAGCCGAGGATGCCCTTCATCGGGCCTTCCGCGCCAGCCTTCAGCATGGCGTTGACTTCCGCGGTGGTAGTTTCCTTTTCGGTGACGCAAACGAAGTCAACGACGGAGACGTTCGGAGTGGGCACGCGCATGGCGTAGCCATCCAATTTGCCCTTCAACTGGGGCAGCACGAGGCCAATGGCCTTGGCGGCACCGGTGGAGGTGGGGATCATGTTGATGGCGGCGGCGCGGGCGCGGCGCAGATCTTTGTGCGGGAAGTCGAGAACGTTCTGATCGTTGGTGTAGCTATGGATCGTCGTCATCGAGCCCTTGGTGATGCCAAGGTTCTCATGCAGGATCTTGGCGACGGGGCCGAGACAGTTGGTGGTGCAGGAGGCGTTGGAAATGATGTTGTGCTTGGCGGCGTCGTAGGCATCGTCGTTGACACCGAGGACGATGGTGAGGTCCTCACCCTTGGCGGGAGCGGAGATGATGACCTTCTTCACGGTACCGCGCAGGTGCTTGGAAGCTTCGCTGGCATCGGTGAACCGGCCGGTGGATTCGACAACGATATCGGCGCCGAAGGCGGACCAATCGATGGCGGCCGGGTCCTTGGTCTCAAAGACGCGGATGCGCTTGCCGTTGATGGTGATGGATTCGGCGTCGTTGGTCACCTCAGCGTCGAGACGGCCGAGGGTCGAATCGTACTTCAACAGGTGGGCGAGGGTCTTATTGTCGGTGAGATCGTTCAAAGCAACGAACTCGATGTCGGGATTGTTCATACCCGCGCGAACAACGTTGCGGCCGATGCGGCCAAAACCGTTAATAGCAACTTTTACAGCCATGTAATTAAAACTCCTTGCGGAAGGGGATGTATTCCTATTTAATTGTAACGTTACTCTGTCGCCGCCCGCCTTAGGGCGGCTTCCAACTCGTCCTTGCCGAGAGTGGTGCTGATAAACAGTTCCTGGCGCGCGCCGTCGCTTAGAGCGATGGCCTTCCACCCGTTCGTCACGGGAACGGTGACGCGAACTTTCACCGGGCCGCGGGCGTCGCGCACAATAGCAATGCGGCCGGGAACGATGGCGCGGATCTCGTCGCGCTCTTTTAAGAGGCGCTCCAACATGCCGCGCACGCCGTCCAGAATGCTGTGTTCAATCTTTAGCCGATTGTTTTCCGCACGAAGGCGCATGATCTATTTCACCTGCTTCCGGACCTGGAAATCCACCCCAAAGGCGCCGTTTTCGTCGCGCAGCGCGATAAGCGACCACTGCTTGCTCAGGTTCCATTCAAAACGCACCACCTGCTGCTGGGAACGGTTCAGGTTGGTGACGAAGGTGATGGTGACGTCCTTCGACACCTGCTGTTCCACGGTGACACGGGCCTGCGGGGTACCTTCGAGGCCGGCGATGGTGGGATCGATTTTGATGCGGCTAACGCCGAAGAAGCGCTGCAACTGGCTGGAAATGGGGGCGGAGATGGCGGAGCCGAGCAGAGAATTGGCGCCGCTTTCAAGGAACGATCCACGGGCGCCGCTTTGGCTGCTGCCGACGGTGGAAGCGGTGGGCGAACGGCCCACGGTGAGCAGGGCGATGATCTCGCCGGGCTGGAGAGGCGGGTCCGACCGGTAGCTGACGTTGAGTTTGTTGATAGGCCCGGTGAAGTTGACGGTGACATCGACACCGCGGACGCGGGTTTCGAGATCGAGGTCGAGCGAAGGTTCAAGTTTAGAGGGGTTGTAGAAGCTGACTTCGCCGCGCTTGATGGTGTATTTGTTGCCGAAGAAGTTGATGTCGCCCTGACTGATGGTGATGCGTCCGATGGCGGCTGGGCGCGCACCTGTGCCTCGAATTTGGAGATTGGCTTCGGCTTGCAAATCGTTGGTGAGCGAGGTGGTGAACTGGGTCTCCGAGGAGGTGCGGACCTTGACGTCGATCTGCATATTGGCCAGGAACTTATTGGCTTCGGCGGGGGCGCTTTCGCCACGGCCGGATTCGGCAAGAAGACTGCCGAGATCGGTCCGGGGTGTGAAGCCGGAGCGAAGGACAGTGACGGTGCCGGCGAGCAGGCTGCGCTCCGTGGTGCCGCTCAGGCTGATATTGGCGTCGGCGACGGTGGAAACACCTTCCGGGTAGCGGATGCGGACGCGACTCGCTTCGGCCTGGAGACGATAGAACGTGTCGTCACTGGAGAAATCGATGAAGCCGCCGAGGGCGAGCGCGCCGCCACCGGATTCGGCGGTCAGCCGGTTTTCAATGGTGGCACGGCGGCGGTCGAAGAGGACGCGGCCGTTGACTTTGTCGAGGCCATTGGGAACGCCATCCACGTTCAGCGTGGCATTTTTCATTTCCAACGCGCCGAAAACCTGCGGGCTGGCGAGTTCCCCGCGAATATTGGCCTGTAGCGTGGCAACACCGCTGGCAACAATATCGGGGCTGAACGCGCGGAGCCCCGCAAGATTCAGAAGCCCGTTGACTCTGAGATCCCAAGGGCGCTTTTCCGCAAGCGAAAACGTGCCGGCGGCAGACAGATTCGTATCCTTCGCCATGAAGCGTGCAGAGCGGATGGTGACCGTGCGGCCTTCGGCGGTAAAGTGAATCCGACCATCATTGCGGAGTTCAAAATCCTGGGCAATGGCCCGGCCCGGAAGCACGGAGCGGCGGGCGGGCCGCGCGTAAACATCATTGAGCTTCACGTCGACTTTCCAGCGGTCAATATCCGCGGCGGGTCCGGCAAAATCGACGGCGGCGCGGAAGGCGCCGACAAAGGGCCAGGATTCCGCGGCGACGTGCGAAGGGCGAAGTTCATTGAGAACGGAAAAGGGAAGTTCGCCTACTTCGAGATGGGCTGTACCTGGGTAGCCAGGTTCAAGGCGCCAACGGGATGTGGCAGTAATGGGGGAACCGCGGAGCGCGCCTTTCATGTTTAGGGCCACTTCACCGTTGGCGGTGGTGGCGGCGTTGAGGGTAACGTCGCCATAGGGCCGGTTGTCAATGACGACATTGGCCAGCTTGCTATCGCCGTCAATCGAGGTGACGCGGGCCGCGCCGTTCACTACGCGGGCCTGCAGCTTGCCGCTGGCGGTGAGCAGCCCACGTGTTCCTTTGCGCAGGGATTGTATGGCCGGGATTTCAAGCAGGTCGAGCCCGGCCAGTCGAAAGGCTCCGGAGGCGGAGCCGTTGCGCCAATCGGCGCGGCCGTGCGTGAAAAATCCTGCGCCAGTGAGGCGTGCGGCACCCCGGGCAGCGTCGAAGGATTTGATTTGCAGCGTGTTTTGGCCGTGTTGGAGGGTGGCGCGAATGCGGTCCAGGTGTTCGTCGCCATGGGAGGGGCGGAACCAATCGATTTGCAGTTCGCCGCGAGGGTCATCGACGGTACCTTCCATTTGGGCAGTGGCGTGGAGGAGGCCTTCGATGGGTTCGGTGATGCCAGCCTGGGCGCGCAGGTTGCCGACGTTCAAGTTGCGGGCTTCGGCGCGCAGATCGATGGCGCTGGCGCCGCTGGCCTTCCAGCCCTGCAGCGAAATGGTGCCGTTGCCGGTAGCCGTGGCACCGGCGTGGGTGACGCTGAACCGGGTGAGCGTCAACTTGCCGGCGGAGGCGAGGACGGTGGTGCTTAGCGCATCGGCCTGCAGCTTGTCCCAACGGGCACGAATGGCGCGGAACTGGCCGGCGATAAGAGGTTCCTGGAGCGCGCCGGAGACAGTGCCTTCAAAAAGGACGGACCCATTCGTTTCCAAGTTTACAGGTAAGGGCGTAGCGACGCCCGTGAAAGCGAGCGCGGGGAGAATGTCGTCCAGATTCGTGGTGGCGAATTTGACGCGAAGGGTTTGCATCAACGTGCCGGCAACATCCAGGCGTGAGTGCGGGGTGGTGACATGGGAGTCCCTGAAGACGATTTGCTTCAGGGTTTTGTCATAACGAACAGCCACTTGGCCCTCAATGGGCACGCCACCTTCGCCACGACTAAGTGCGAGATCGGCATCTACCATCAGCCCGCCAGACCAGGCGCCTTCCAAGCGCAAGGGACCCGCCATGACGCCGCTGTACCCAAGCGGCTTGTTGCCGCTCCGCTCCAGAACAGTGCGGAGAGAGAGTCCTTCCACGCGTCCATCAACCAGGTAGCCTTCGTAGCGCGGCAGAGAAACCGCGCCGGCAAAAGAGCCTTCGGCGGTATGCGCGCGGAGGTCTGTGAGGACCAGATCCTTTTCCGTGGCCACAACGTGGGCCCTCACGGCGACGGGCCGCACGCGGATGCCCCCGATAACGGCGTCCAGCGCCGGGCCATGCAGTTCACCTTCATAGCGCACATGGGCGCCGCCAAGCCAGGTGAATTTGCCCTCCGTGTGAACCGCGCCATTTCCGGCCGGAGCACGGAAGAGCCGTTCCGATTCGGAGAGATTGGTATCGGCTTTCAAAGCGAATTCGCCATGCGCGGCACGGAAATTTTCGATTCGGCCGGTGCCGGTGACGGTGCTGGCCTGCGACCGCAGCCGGATGGCGGAGAAATCCACCGCGTCCTTTTCGACTGTGACGGTAACCGCCATGTCAACCGGGAGACGCGGCAACTTGCCCACCTGGACTTCCAAGGAATCAGAGGCCACCGACCCCCTGTAGACGGGGCCTTTCGCATCGTAGTCGAAATGCGCCTGGAGGTTGCGGCCGCTGGCGGAGAACTTGTATATCTTGGCGTCGTAGGAGAACTCGCCGTCGCGAATTTCGTAGACATCGGCAGCGAGGCGGAGGATCTCCTCCACCGGCCCGCGGCCCGACGGCGGACGCGGCACGGCAGGCGAGGGCAAATTGGTTTTGCCATCAGCACCGACGATGATATTGACGCGCGGCTTCACGATTTCGATGCGGCCAACGTCGACATTGGGTTTGAGGAACGACAGGATCTTGAGGCCGACCTGGATCCGCTCCGCCTGCACAAGAGGCGCGGCGCCGGTTGGTTCAGTTCCATGGAGCACGAAGCGGTCTATGCTGGCGCCGAGCAGCGAGGGATCGAAATCGAGGCGGCCGAGTTCCACTCTTCCGCCGGTTGCTTTTTCGATTTCCTGCACGGCGCGGGCACGCAATTTTTCCCGCAGCCACTCACTGCGAAGAAGCCAATACCAAGCGCCATAGAGCAGCAGAGCAAGTACACCGGCGGCAATCAGAAAACGGCGCGCAAAGCGCTTCATGGTTTGAAGCCCCCGGGTTGCAGCGTTTCAATCCGCGTCTGCTGGCGCACTTCGTTCAGCCAACGGTCCAGATAGCGGGCCGACTCTTCGGCGATGAATTCGGCTTCCAGACGGTCGCGCGCGGCTTCAAACGGAGGCTTCTCGCCGGCCGGACGCCACTTCTGATGGTAAGCGCGAAGAGCGTCGTCGGTCATTTGAACGGCGGGGCGAAAGCGATAGGTGATGAAGCGGGAAAAGGTGATCTGCCACGCGACATTTTCGGCTACGTCGGCCTCGGCAAGCCGGTACTCGCGCAGTTTCGCGGCGAAGGCGGCGGGGCCGCCGAACTGGGCGCGGATCTGCTCCATGGAGTTCCGGACCTCGTCGGGTTGAGCCACCTGGTATCGGCTGATGCGAATCTCCTCTTTCACCAGGGCCTGTTCGATGAGCCGGCCGCGGCTTTCCTCCCAAGCTTTCGGCGATTCATCAAGCGGCGCCTTCGCCAGCAGCGCGGCGGTGCGCAGAGAGCGGCGGACCATGCTGTCGGTGATCACCACGCGGCCAACGGTGGCCACAATGCCATCGACGATGGCCGCCGCCGCGGCGAGCGAGAAAACCAGGCATAGGGCGAGGTGTCTCAAAATGTCTGCCCCAGGGAGAAGTGAAACTGCAGTTGGTTGATCCGCTGCACCAGGCGGGTACCGCCACCCTGAACGAGTTCCTCTCGGGTTCCCTTGAAACCGAAGAAGCGCGGCGAATTGGGGGAGTAGCCGATATCGAAACGTACGGGGCCGACCGGTGTGCGATAACGGATGCCGAAACCGACGGTGTGGACCATATAGTCGAAGTCCTGCACGTTCCGTTGGGAGGTACGGAACGAGATTTTGTCGAGGTCGCGAAAGACGTTGCCCATGTCGTGATAGGCGACGCCGCCGATGGTATCGCCAATGAGCGGGAAGCGGAGTTCGAGTGTGTTCATCGCCAGTGCTTTGCCGCCGAGTGGGAAACCGGTGGAAAGATCCCGCGGACCGGCCTGATTATCAGGGAAGCCGCGATGGGTGGCGCCGCCGCCGGAGAAGTAGCGCTCCGGCAGGGGCACATCACGCGCCGGAGTGCGGCCGCTCAGGCTGTACATGCCGCCAAGCGTTGTGAGCCGGGCAAGGACAAGATCGCGCCTGACGCGGTGGTACGTGGAGTTCCGGAAGATGAGACGCAGAAAGTCCGACTGGGATCCGAACGCACTGCCGGCGTAGCCGAAATCGACCGTGTTGTAGGTGCCTCGACGGGAGTCAATGGGATCGTCGCGTTTGTCCTGCACAAACGAGGCCGAGACGATTCCAAGGCGAACGGGCTGAGAGAAAAGAGGGATGAGAGCCGGGTCAATGGAGAGCGTGGATTCGTCGATCTGCACGCGCCGGAAGGTAAACCGGTATTGAAAGGTGTTGGCCTTGGAGAGCCGCTGTCCAAGCTGGATGCTGCTTTCCAGGCGTTGGGCGGCGAACGTGCGGATGTCGCGAGAATCATCAAAAAGAGAGGTGAAGCTCAGATTCAAGCGGTCGTTTCCGGTGAACTGCGGCGCGTAGTAGTTGGCCACAACCCGCTTTTGGAAGTTGGACAACTGGCTGCGAAAGCTGACGGTATGGCCGAGGCCCATGAAGTTGACGCGGCTGACGCCGAAGTTGACACGAGGGGAGAATCCTGGCGCACCCGCCGGAGAATCAAAGGTTCCCAAACCGCCGCCGATGCGGGCCAATTGCGCGCCAAAGCCAAAGGTGTAGCTGTAGCGGCTGGCCTCTTCCAGGCGGTAGAGGACGTTTTTGTCGCGCTCTTTTCCCTGCGGATTCTGGAGCGCAATATCGACCTTGGCGAAGATACCGAGATCGTAAAGCCGGCGTTGCGCGTCAATAATGGCGCTTTGCGAGAGCGGATCGCCGGTTTCCAGCGGAATCCGATCGTAGATAAGCCGGGGGCGGGTGGTGCGATAGCCGCCAACTAAAACCCGGCGAACGAAGTTGCGGCGGCCTTCAGTCACTTCGATTTTTATGCTGACGCGATGCGCTTCCTCGTCGGTGGTTGTGCGCAGTTCCAACGTGGCGTCCGGGTAACCGCTATTGAAATAGAAGTTCAGAATGGAATCGCGGTCGGAGACAAGAGCAGTGTCGGAGTAGGGCTGGCCTTCGGTGGTTTGCAGACTCCCCTTCACGAAATCGAAATCGCGCAGATTGACACCGCTGATTTCGACGTTGTTGACGAACCACTGCGGGCCTTCAACGATCGTGATTCGCAGCGTGACTTCTTCGCCTTTGCCCTGGGCATTACTTTCCACCTGGGTATTGACCTTGACGTCGCGAAACCCGTTGGCGCGGTAGAGATACTGAATGGATTCGACATCCTTACGCAGCAGTTCCTCACTATAGCGGCCGTTGCGGTAGCGCAGAAGCGTGGCGGGTGTGATGGTCATCCGTTCGCGGATGGTTTTCTTGTCGAAGTATTCGTTGCCCTTGATTTCGAGCGCGGTGAGTTTGTAGCGCGGGCCGCGATCGACGGAATAGAGAATCGTCTGTTCGCCGTTAGCGGCCACCGGAGAGGATTCGAATTCGACCGACGCGTCAAAGTAGCCGCGAGCCTGGAAATACTGGGCGATGTTGCGGCCGCCTTCGGAGAGCAAGTCCCGGTCCACGGTGCGCTCCTGAAAGACAGGAACCAATTGGCGAAGCTTTCCGCGGCTTAGGCGTGCGCCATCGGCCCGGATACGGATGCGCGGGCCTTCGTCGATACGCAGATGGGGCTGAACGCGGTTGGTCTCCGGCTGATAGACCAGCTTTTCCAGTGCCACCTTTGCCATTAGAAAATCGCGCGCCTGAAAGGAGTAGCGAATGCGCTCCAGGCCAGTTTGGGCGCGGCTTTCCGTAAGGTGTTTGTAGCCGGCGAGGCCCCACAACCGCTGCCAGCGGGTGGAGCGAAGGATGGCGGCGGCGGAGCGGCCATAGGTACCTGTGATGACGGGTTGGGTGAACCGCGCGCGCGGTCCGTGGTCCAAATTGAAGGTTAGGTTTACCTGCTGGGTTAGCGGTTCATACTCGAAGCGCGGATTCACTTTGGCCCGGTAGAGCCCGTTGGAACGCATCAGCGAGATGATGTTCTGGCTGGACTGCAACAGGTAGTCTTCAGTGAAGTCCTGTCCAAGTTCGAGTTGCGAGGAGGCGATCAACTGGCTGTCGTTGGGCGGATCGGCAGAGCCATTGACCGTCACCTTGCCGACGAACCATGCCGGTTCCGTGCGGAATTCGAGGATAACGTCCTCACCCGAAAGCGTGGCATCGACATCGACGGTGTAAAAACGGCCCGTTTCGTAGAGCCTGGCGATGGCGGTGCTGATTTGGCGGCTGTCGAAAAGATCCCCGGCCTTAACGGGATTCATCTGCTCCAGCATCGACAGCGAGTAGGGCTGCGTTTCCGGCGCGTACCGAATGGTGCTGATCCTGCGTCCGGCGTAAGGCGCCTCCGGCGCCGGTTCCTGCGCGTGGCTGCTGGCGGCGCAAATGAAGACAACAAGCACCGTCACGGTTCTCTGAGAGCGGGTGCGCAGCGCCACTATTTGTCATGATACCCCGCGCAAGGCGTGGCGTTACCGCGAGTTTACATAGAGGTACTGTGCGCTATGGCATAATGTGGCCATTCTGGAGGGAGTCCGTGCGACTTTCAGCGATTCTTTTCGTCCTTTCGATTCCGGCGGCGCTATTGGCGCAAACACCACCCGCGGCAGGCGGCGGCGCGGGGGCAACCACACCCACCAATCCTGGCGGCGGGGGCGGCGGACTGGGGGGCAACACGAACCCCACGAATCCAGGCGGGTTGGGCGGCAATAACCCGACCAATCCTGGCCGCAGTCCATTCCCCGGACAGGACCCAATGGACCGGAACCGGTTCCCGGACATGCAGCAGAACCGGCCCATTTTCATCTCCGGGAAAGTAATGCTTGCCGATGGCACTCCGCCGCCGGACTCGGTGACCATTGAGCGCGTCTGCAACGGGACGGTGAGACCGGAAGGCTACACCAATTCGAAGGGCCACTTCAGCATAGAACTCGGGCGCAACAATGCCATTATGGCCGACGCGAGCACATCGGGTGGCTTGGATGACGGATTGTTCGGAAGATCGACAATGGGCGGTAACCGGAACACAGGCTTCGGCGGGCAAGGCGCGGGCATTTCGGAGCGGGACCTGATGGGCTGCGAAATTCGGGCCAACCTGCCCGGATTCCGGGCGGATGTTGTTAACCTTTCCGGGCGCCGGTTCATGGACAACCCGGATATCGGGACGATTATCCTGCATCGTCTGGCCAACGTGGAGGGGTTCACCTTTTCCATGACCACGGCCATGGCACCCAAAGAGGCGAAGAAGAGCTACGAAAAGGGACTGGATCTGATCAAGAAGAAGAAGCTTCCTGAGGCGCTGGTGGAAATCGAGAAGGCCACCGCGGCATATCCGAAGTACGCCATTGCCTGGTTCGACCAGGGGCGCCTGTACGAAATGCAACAGCGGCCCGGCGATGCCCAGAAAGCGTTTGAAGCCGCAATCGCCGCCGATCCGAAGTATGTGAAACCGTATGTGAATCTGGCAATGATTCATGGCACAAAGAAGGATTGGGAAAAGACGGCGGAAGTGAGCGCCAAAGGAATTAAGTTGAACCCGTTCGAGTATCCGCAACTGCATTATGTGAACGCGGTATCCAACCTGAATCTGGGCAAGCTTGACGACGCGGAGAAATCGGCGACGGAGGCCGGAAAGCTGGATTCCAGAAAGCAACTGTCGCAGTTGGGCCAACTGCTTGGGGCGATCAGTTCGCAGCGGAAGATGAAGGTTACCGTGGAGCCGGCGGCCAGCACGGCACCGCCGCAACGGGAGGCCGCGCCGCCTCCACCGCCCCCCACCGTTTCCGCGCGTACGTCGTGGCCATCGTGGTCCAACGGCATCTCGGATTTGCCGCCGGGCACACTTTCGAAGAACCTGGACGGCGCCGCTCTATGGAAGGAAGTTGGCAACTCGGTCTACGCGCTGGTAACGGCGGGGGACGCGTCGCAATTGAAGCCGGAAGCCTCAGAATTCCAGGGCGCGGCGGTGGCCGTGTCGAATACACTGTTGTTGACGAACTGCGATGTGCTGGAAAACACCGGATCGACGGGGCTGTATCAGAATGGCAAACTGATCACTACCAGCGTGCGGCTGATTAAGGCGAAGCGCGCGGCGGGCCTTTGTGTTTTGGAAGTGGGCGGGACGCACCTGCAGCCAGTGAACGGCGTGCGCTACGCGCAGGACCTGGCGGCCGGCGAAAAGACGTTCACCGTGCGGGCCGGCACGCTGGCCGAGGGCGCGTTGCAATCGGCGAAAACACAAGGAAACATCAAGCTATTGGTCTCCAACGCACCGGTCTCCGCCGCAACAGCGGGCGGGGGTTTGTTCGATAGTATGGGCAACCTGATCGGCGTGACGACGCTACGTTCACAGACCGCCGTCATCGCCGTTGAGGAGTTCTATCAGTAGGGCTATTGCTCGCGGCCGAACTTCAGGAAACCCGCGCCCTGGTAGAGAATCAGCAGTTTGTTCGCAGGCGTGAGGTCGATGATGGGTTTAGAAAATACGCCGCTCGCGTCGACTGTCTCCCAGATCCCGTTACGCCACAAGCGGACAACGTCAGCCGTTGACGTGTAGGCGATTACAGGAACATTCGCTGCCAGCATCTGGATGGAGCAGTGCGGCCGCACGGTTTCTCCCGTTTCGTTCGCGTTCTGAATCCCCTGCCACTGGCCTGTATTCGGGCTGCGGTGTACCATGCGCACATTTAATGAAGCGTTCGTGAAGCAGAAGTGCGTTGGGGCGGTGGACTTCTGCATGTCGGCGCTGGTAATGTTGCTCGCCGGCAATTGCCCGAAAATGGCTGAGAATGTCCCGGCGTTCCCGCTCACAGTGGCCGCACCGTTGTTGCCCGCGGCCAAAAACCGGATACTCGATTCCGAGACCAATTCAATGGCCACCGGACTCATCCCATCGATCTCCGTGAGGTTGATCTTCAGCGGGGTGGTCCATGTGCCGGCCGGGGTCCGTTTGGTGTAGAAGACGCCGTTGTTGACACCGTTCGTCGTGCGCAACCTGTAGATGAAGTAGCTATTGCCGAGTGCGTCAGCCTGACCGACAATGGTGTCGGCCACCTGCGTCAATGTGTTATTCGGAAGCTTAACGCTGCCACAGGCCCAGTTGGCGCTGGGCCCGCAGTTCCCGGCGCCGGGTGTTACCTGGAGTGCGAAACGGAATACACTGCCGTTCCAATAGCTGATAAGGCCCGCACCACGTGTGCCAACGGAGGCAAATATCTTGCTGGGATTGGCGAAGTTGAGAACTGTCTCCGGAACAAGAGCCCCACCGTTGGAGGTAGCGGCCATGAGTGTGTTCGCGTTGTGATAGGCCACCAGGGTTCGTTCCCCGTTCAGAACGACACGCGAGGCCATGTGGCCTTCGGTGGCGTTGGAAATCGTTTCGAATGTCCAGGCGGCGTGCATGAGCGGAGCGGCCAACAGGAGAGAGCAGATGCCACGGATTGGGTTCATACTCCGAGAAGCGGAATTGGCTGGCGTAATTTTTCAGTCACTTCCGTCGCGCCACTACCGCCGCCGCAAACGCCGCCCTCTCCTCCGCCCGCACATGCGAACCCATCCGTGCAATCGCACCCAGCACCGCCGCTTCGTCCACCTCCCCGCACTTCTCCAGCACCATCCGGAAACACTCCAGGTACCCTCCCCGGTCCCACTCCAAATGGCACCACGGACCTACCCAGTGATTCCAAAAATGCAGCGGCGCCCCCAGCAGTCTTTGCCATCGCGGATCACCATTTGGAATTCCCGCCCGCTCCATCGCCAACCGCAGAATCGCCGGGTCCCCGCCCTTGGCAGCGGCGCCTAGCAGTTGCTCCGCCACCGTTCCCGAACTGAATCCGTCATCGGGCAACACCGCGTCCCCGTGTTTCTCCAACAACGCCAACGCCAAATCCATCCGCCGGTACAGCCCCGCCATTGACGCATTCGGCTCCCCTCCATACGCAATCAACAACGCGATCATCCGCTCATCGCGCTGCCCGTAGGCCTCCGATAACGGCGTGCCACTTGCATAGACGCGCCCATTCGCATCCGCGCCGTGGCGCAGCAACACCTCCGCCATCTCATGATCCCCACGCCGCACGCACGCATACAACGGCATCCCCCAGCTCTCTTCTCCGCCCCCCACATCCACACGCGCATCCGGATCCATGCCGCGCTCCAACAACTGTTCCAACACATCCGCGCGCCCAGCATCCACAGCCACGCGCAGCAACCCGCCTTCATCATCCATCGGCGCGGCATCCGGAAGCGGTGGCCTCCCCGTCCGTACCGCATCATAGGCAGCCTCCGCGCCGAGCGCTTCCCGCATCGCCGCCATCAGCCTCTCCGCCGCCATTCGGTCCTCCCCGCTCACCAGCAGCAGGCACTCCACGCAATCCGTGGTCAACAGGAATCGCCAGACCGTCTCCTCTTCAGAGGCCCCGTCGAGGCCAGCAACAACCCGCCTCGCACCGGCCCGCACCAATTCCGCTTCCACCTCGGCCGGGGACTCCGCGCCCCACAACAGACACGCAAACGGCGCCGGAATCGATGGCAAAGCCTCCCCCGCTCGCAACGGGCGCAGCCAGACTCTCCGCCCGCCGGCTTGCAGGATCACAGTTACGCCATGATCCCTTTCACGACATGACCATGAATATCGGTCAGCCGGAAATCACGTCCCGACTGCCGGAACGTCAGCTTCAAATGGTCCATCCCCAGCAGGTGCAGCATGGTCGCATGCAGATCGTGGAAGTGAACCTTGTCGGTCACGGAATAGTATCCGTAGTCGTCAGTGGAGCCATACGACAGCCCGGCCTTCACGCCTCCGCCCGCCATCCACATCGTGAACGCTTCCGGATTGTGATCCCGCCCATCGGAACCTTGCGCCGTTGGCGTACGGCCGAACTCGCCGCCCCACAAAACCAGCGTATCTTGCAGCAATCCGCGCGATTTCAAGTCCTGCAATAACGCGGCGATTGGCTTATCCACTTCGCGTGCATTCTGCTCGTGATCCCGTTTCAGCCGCTCGTGCTGGTCCCACTTATAGGTGTGGCTCACCTGCACAAACCGCACGCCCTTTTCCGAAAACCGCCGCGCCATCAGGCACTGCCGGCCAAAGTCCTCGGTGATGGGATTGTCCAATCCGTACAGCTTCTTCGTCGCTTCGCTTTCTCCGCTCAGGTCCTGCAACTCAGGCGCCTCGGTCTGCATACGGAAGGCCAGTTCAAACGATTCAATCCGCCCTTCCAGCGCACGGTCCGGTCCGGTCATCTCCAGTTGCTTTCGGTTCAATTCCTGGCTGTAGTCGATCTCCTTCCGCTGTATTTCGCGCGGCGTCTCCGTGTTCGAAATAAATGGAATCTTTGCGTCCTTGGCCGCAATGCCCACAGACCCAATCGCCGTACCCGCATACGGCGCGGGCAAAAATGCCGACCCGAAATTGTTCGCGCCCCCGTGGCTCTGCGTCGGGCATATCGTAATAAAACCGGGCATGTTCTGGTTCTCGCTGCCGAGCCCGTAGGTGATCCACGATCCCATGCTCGGCCGCACAAACGTATCGCTGCCCGTGTGCAGTTCCAGCAATGCCCCGCCGTGCCGGGAGTTCGAACCCCACATCGATTTGATGAAACAGATATCGTCCACCATCTTCGCTGTCTCCGGGAACAGGTCGCTTACCCACGCGCCGCTCTGCCCGTATTGCTTAAACCCCCACGGCGATTGCAACAGGTTGAACGTCTCCGCCGACACCACTTTCCGCTTCTCAAACGGCAGCGGCTTGCCGTGGTCGCGCTTCAACAGCGGCTTGTAGTCAAACGTATCCACCTGCGAGGGACCGCCGTGCATGAAAAGGAAAATGACGCGCTTCGCCTTCGCCGGAAACTGCGGCGCCTTCACTGCCAGCGGCGACGGCGCCGCCGCCTGCAACATGCCCGCCAGCGCCAGACTGCCGAAGCCAGCGCTCGACACCTGCAGCAGTTCCCGCCGCGAGAGCGTCTTGTTCAAATAGGAGTTCCAATGCCGGTTCATAGGGTGCCTTAGTTAATGTAGATGAATTCGTTCGAAGCCAGCAGCGACTTGCAGAAACTTTGCCACGCACTTTCGCGGTCGCCCTTCCATGCCGTCTGCATCCGCGCCACATAGCTCAGCGCCAGGTCCACTTCGCCCGCCGTCGCCGGCCGCGTCAACGCCCGTTCATATGCCTCGCGCACCCGCCCCGCGTCGTCCAGATCACTCCGCGCCAGCAGGCCTTTCGCCATAATCCGCGAGTGCCGCAGCATCACCGAGCCGTTCATCATGAACAACGCTTGCGGCGCCACCACGGTTGCGTCGCGGTCCCCGTTCGATACCGCCGGATCCGGCAGATCGAACGCGGAAAACAGTTGATACATCGAGCTGCGAACCACCGGCACGTACACGGCGCGAATCGGCCGGTCGTAATCCACGTCGCCGCCCTTCGAAGTATTGGCCACGTACTGCCGGTCTTTGTATTTCAGAATCGTGCCGCCCGAGTAGTCCTTCTTCAGTCCGCCGGAAACTTCCATAATGCCATCGCGCACCAGTTCGGCCTCCAGCCGTCGCCGGTTCATCCGCCACAGCAGCGTATTGTCCGGGTCCGCTTCGTTGGCTTTGGCGTCAAACGCGCTCGACATCTGATAGGTGCTCGTCAGCATCATCGTCCGGTGCAGCGCCTTCATGCTCCACCCGTTTTTCACCATCTCCACGGCCAGCCAATCGAGCAGCGGCTGATTCACCGGCTTCTCACCTAGACGGCCGAAATTGTCCACCGTGGGAACAATGCCGCGCCCGAAATGCCACCGCCACATGCGATTGCTGATCACCCGCGCCGTCAACGGATGCTCCGGCCGCGTCATCCACTGCGCCAACTCCAGCCGTCCGCTGCGGTCCGCCGGAATGGATACCTTGTCCCCGCCCAGCGCCGAAAGGAACCGCCGCGGCACTTTCTCGCCCAGCGTCCAGTGGCTGCCGCGCAGGTGAATGGCCAGATCGTCGATCTTCGCGCCCTCCGTCACTCCCATCGCCCGCGGATAATCCGGCGTTGCCGCCTCCAGCGCCTTTAGCTCTTCGCCCAGCGCGGTCAATTGCGTCCGCACGTCCACTGCGTAGTATCGGCGCGCATTGTCCGGCGCCCGGAACGGCCCGAACTTCTCGGCCAGGAACTCATACAGCGTCTTCAGCCCCGGATCGGTGTTCTCCTTCCCCTTTTCCATCGCCGCCAAAAACAGCTTCTCGTAGTGAGCCGCCACCGCTTCCGGCGCCGTGCCCGTGAACCCGGCAAACAGCTTCGAAGCCGGCGAATTCCAGGCCGAAATCGGCGCGCGAGTGCCCAATATCTCCCACGCATACAATGGCGATGCCACCGCCCCATCGCTGCGCTTCAAATAGTCCACCATCTGTTCCAAAAACCCCGGATTCACGCCAAATTGCGTGGCGATTTGCACCACCGATTTCGGCGCCACCGCCAACGTGTTCTTCGCAACCAAAAGCGTTTCAAAGTACGGGAACCGCGACGCATGCTCCAGCCGGATCGTGTTCGCGCCCGCCCGCAAGGGCACAATGGCCACGTACGACCAGCCGCCCGTCTCCGGCGACGCCTCCCGGTTCTGCACCGGATCCGCGCCCCGCTTCATCCACACGCCGTTCACCCACAGGTCCGCCGTGCCCGCGCCTTTTTCTTCTTCCTGCACGTCAATCTGATACTCGCCCGCGGCCGGCACGTTGATCTTGTACTCCGCGAAATACGGGCCTTTCACGTCCTTCGGCACATTCGGCTTCTTCTTCACCAGTTCCCGCGGCACGTTTCCCGCGTCAAACGAACCGGCCGCACGCACAATCGCGCCCGGAGCCGATTCCACCGGTGCCACTCGAATCTCCTCATCGTGCCTTACCCGCGCCGCGGCCAGCAGATAAGCGCCCACGCGTTTCTTCGCCGCTGTCGCCAGCATTTCGTTCTGCGCCTTGGTGATCTTCCCGATCTCTTTGTTCTTCGCCTCCACCCGCGCCTCATGCGCCGCCAGTTTGTCCCGGTCTTCCTTCGGCGCCAAAACGAACTCGTGCCACTTGGCCACGACCTTGAAATTCTCCATCGTCTTGGAGCTCTTGAATATCCCCGCCATCGAGTAATAATCGGCCTGAGGAATCGGATCGAACTTGTGGTTGTGGCACCGCGCACAGCCAATCGTCAGGCCCATAAACGCCCGGACCGTCGTGTCCAACTGTTCATCGACGATGTCCATTTCCATCTTCATCGGATCGTCTTCGGCGAGCATCTTCGCGCCCAGCGTCAGGAACCCGGTCGCCGTCCAATTCTCAATCTGCGTCTTCAAATCCGGCGCCGGCAACAGGTCGCCAGCCAGTTGCTCGGTCAAAAAACGATCAAACGGCTTGTCTTTATTGAAGGCGCTGATCACATAGTCGCGATACCGGAAGGCGTTCTTATAAACAAGGTTTTCATCCAGGCCATTCGAATCGGCGTACCGCGCCACGTCCATCCAGTGCCGCGCCCAGCGCTCGCCGTAGCGTGGCGAGGCGAGCAACCGGTCCACCACCTTTGCAAACGCATCCGGCGACGAATCCGCCAAAAAGTCACGCACCTCCGCCGGCGTCGGCGGCAGCCCTGTCAAGTCATAGGAGGCCCGCCGGATCAACGTCCGCTTATCCGCCGCCTTGGCCGGCGCCAATCCCTTCGCTTCCAATCCCGCCAGAATGAACGCGTCAATCGGCGACCGCACCCACGCCGCATTCTTCACCGCCGGCGCGGCCGGCGCCACCGGCGGCACAAACGCCCAGTACTTTTCCTGCTTGGCCTGCGACACCACCGCTGTCGCTCCCCACGGCGCTCCCATCTGCACCCACTGCGCCAACACCGCCACTTCGGCGTCTTTCATCTTCGGCCCCGGCGGCATCTTCAGCGGACCCGCCTCGTGCCGCACCACCTGCAACAGCAAACTCTCCGCCGGTTTCCCCGGCACAATGGACGCCCCACGCCCGCCGCCCTTCACCGCATGTTCCCGCGAATCCAGCCGCAGCCCGCCCATGATCGGTTGACTCGTTGCCGAATGGCAGCTTATGCACTTGGAGGCCAGCAACGGCCGGACATTCTTTTCAAAATACGCCGGCCCGTCTTCCGGCGTTTGCGCTAGCAGCGGCGAAACACCCAACATGAACAAAAGCACATACGGCAACATGTGCCCGATATTATCAATTCTCAGACCCCACCTGGACGACTACTTTTCCCTGATTCGACCCGTCGAACAACTTCAGAAACGCCGCTGGCGCGTTCGCCAGCCCCTCGGTAACATCCAACCGGTATTTCAAATGCCCCGCGCCATACCAACCCACCAGATCCCGTACGGCCTCCACCGCCCTCGGCAAGTAATCGGTGACAATGAACCCCTGCATCTTTAGCCGCTTCACGATCACTTGAAACAGGTTGTTCGGCCCTGGTTCCGGCTCCGTCTGGTTGTAGCCGGATATCATTCCGCAAACCGGAATCCTGCCGTAGTCGGCCATGTGGTTCAGCACCGTCTCCAGCGTTTTCCCGCCTACATTCTCAAAGTAGATATGAATCCCGTTCGGGCAATGGGCCTTCAACGCCTTGTGCAGGTTCTCGGATTTGTAGTTGATCGCCGCGTCAAAACCCAACTCTTTCGTGATCCATTCGCACTTCTCGTCACTCCCGGCGATCCCCACCACCCGGCAGCCCTTGATTTTCCCAATCTGCCCGGCCAGCGACCCGACCGCCCCCGCCGCCGCCGACACCACCAGCGTCTCCCCCGCCTTTGGCGCGCCGATGTCCAACAACCCAAAATATGCCGTCAACCCGATGTGGCCGAGCATTCCGAAATGCGCCGCCAATGGCACCGGCAGCGCCGGCAGCTTGTTCAAGCCCTTCCCGTTACTAAGGAAATAGGTCTGCCAGCCGAGCATTCCCTGCACCTGGTCTCCCACCGCGAAGGCCGCGTTTTTGGACGCCGTCACCACGCCGATGCCAATGCCCCGCATGACATCCCCAAGAGCCACGGCCGGAACATAGGAATCCCGCGCCATCCATCCGCGCATTGCCGGGTCAAGCGACAGGTAGACGGACCGTACAACGACTTCTCCGTTCGCCGGTTCGGGGACCGCGGTCTCCCGCCAGGTAAAGTCCGTGGCTTTGGGCAGTCCGTCCGGACGAGCGACGAGGATCCATTGTTGGTTCATTGATTGTTGGTCCATTCGGCTGCATGATACCAAGCCGATGGGCAAACCGCGCGCTCACCGTTACTAAGTAGATTTTTCCCCGCCGCTAAGCCCTGCAACCTATCTAGCCCCGCTCACCCGATGTCAGTACATTGCGTAGTGGCATCTAAGGATTCACACCAATTGGGGTTCGGCCCGCCTGTCCCTAGAATCGCTTATAGCAACCCCTTTCCGGGACCCAAACATATGCTGACTACCACCCTCACCACCCGCGCCTCGAAGTCTTTCTTCTCTGAGACCGAAGCGGCCATCGCGCTGGGGATCTCCATCGACCGTTTCCGTGAGCTGGTCAAAACCCACATCGCCCAAAGTGACGATGAAGTGAGCAATATTGGAGCCACTACCTATCAGGCGTCCGATCTCCTTGTCCTCAAACTGCTCGCAAAAATTCCGGTTCACAGCTAAAACTCTTGTTGCCTCGTCTCGCTCCGTTATAGACTGGCGGAGTCATGGCGAAATTAGGATTCTTAGGATTGGGCATCATGGGCTACCCCATGGCCCGCAACTTGTTGCAAGCCGGCCACGAAGTGGCCCTTTGGAGCTTCACGGCCGCGAAAGCGGAGGAATTGGCAGCCAAATTCCCCGGCCTCGCCACCGCCTGCGCCACGCCGAAAGACGTGGCCGCCAATGCAGACGTCATCGTCCTAATCGTTGGCGACACAGCGATGAGCGAGCAAGTCGTCTTTGGCCCCGATGGCCTGATGGAAACCGCAAAGCCCGGGACCGTCATCGTTGACGCTTCCACCGTCGCTTGCGCCTATTCCAAATCCGCTTCCGTTCGATGCAAGGCCAAAGGTGTCGATTTCCTGGACGCTCCCTGCACCGGTTCCAAACCCGGCGCCGAGGGCGGCACGCTCACGTTCATGATCGGCGGCGACAAGGCAATCTATGAAAAAGTGAAACCGCTCCTGGAGCCCATGGGCAAGCGTCTCTATTACTGCGGGGGCCCGGGCTTGGGCATGCACGCCAAGCTCACACAAAACCTGATCCTCTCTAACTTGTTGCAAGCATTCAACGAAGGTCTCGTGCTCGCCACGAAAGCAGGCGTCGATCCGGACCTTATGCTCGATATCCTCGACAATTCCGCCGCCAAGAGCGGCTTGATCGCCTTCAAAGCCCCCTATGTCTTCCGGCGCGATTTCTCCACAAACTTCTCCGTAAAGTGGATGCACAAGGACATCGGGCTCATGCTGGAGTCGGGTCGAGACCTGGGAGTCCCTCTTCCTTTAACTTCTTTAACCCATCAGATGTTCCAGGCGGCCATCGCCACTGGCCATGGAGATGAGGATATCTGTTCTACTATCAAGGTGTTAGAAGGAATGACCGGGGTCGAAGTGAAGAAGAAGGACGCCTAACGCGTCCTACTTCTCTTATTTTTCACAGAAAACTCTTGCAATTCCAAATTCCATATATTAATATTGGAATCAAGCCAGGGAGGCAACTCCCACCAAAGCGAGACTAACCTCATAAAGACCCCTGAAGCATCCTCCCTGGCGCCCTTCGGGGTTCCCTATCAAAATCGATAGGGTCCTACTCGCAACTCGGGAAACATTCTGCCCCTCGCTGCGCCTTCTGCGGAATCCCTTAAACCGTTGAAGTGATATGATTTGGATACGGCAAGCATGCGGAAGTTGACAGTTCTAGGCTCCACCGGATCCATTGGGACCAGCACCCTTGACGTTGTCCGCCGCAACCGGGAGCAGTACGAGATATACTCCCTCGTGGCCGGGACCAACGTTGACCTGCTGGTGGAACAGATTCGCGAGTTCGAACCCAAAGTAGTGGTCGTCGCGGACTCGCGGATTCAGGATCGGCTGGCCGCCCGGCTGCACGAAACGGGGCTCCGGCCCGAATTGGCCCACGGTGCCCGCGCCCGCGTGGCGGTGTCCATTGCTCCAGAGGTCGATTATCTAATGTCGGCTATTGTGGGGGTTGCCGGGCTGGAAGCCACCTATGAGGCCATTGTGCACGGCAAATCGGTCGGCCTGGCCAACAAAGAGACGCTAGTTGCTGGTGGCGAACTGGTGATGGCGGCGGTCAAAAAGCACGGCACGCAGATGATCCCGGTGGACAGCGAGCACAACGGCGCCCACCAGTGCCTGCGCGCCGGGCGCCGGGAGGATGTTGCGAAACTTATCCTGACGGCCAGCGGGGGGCCGTTCCGAAAGACGCCGAAAGAACGAATGCAGTTAGTCACCGTAGCCGAAGCGTTGAACCATCCCACCTGGAAGATGGGCCGCCGTATCACCATCGATTCAGCGACGCTGATGAACAAAGGATTTGAAGTTATTGAGGCCTGCTGGCTTTTCGATTTCCATCCGCGCGACGTCGATGTCGTCGTCCACCCACAGTCGTCTGTACACGCAATGGTGGAGTATAACGATGGCAGCGTGATTGCCCAGGTGTGCGCCACCGACATGCGAATGCCCATTCAGTACGCGCTCACGTACCCGGCTCGTGATCCGGCTCCTGTTCCGCGTATGGATTGGAAGACGGCACGGGTATGGGAATTCGAGCCGCCTGATTTTGACAGATTCCCGTTGCTGAAACTCGCCTACGATGCGCAGGAAACGGGGGGCGCCTCTACATGTATTCTGAATGCAGCCGATGAGATAGCAGTGGAAGCGTTTCTGGAGGAACGTCTGGCGTTCCCTGGAATTGCGGAAGTAGTCCGTGAGACATTGGAAAAAGTACCCAATCGCACGCCGCGAAGCGTCGAAGAGGTATTGGAAATCGATCAATTGAGCCGCCAGACGGCCCGTAATCTGGTTCAGGAAAGGGCTCCCGCCGCCCTTTGAGGCGTGGCAAACAGGAGCAAGCAGGCATGGGAGTCATTAATAATATCTGGTGGATGCTGGTCCTGATCGGGATCATGGTCCTCATCCACGAGTTGGGCCACTATTGGGCGGCGCGCTGGTTCGATGTTCACGTGGAAGCATTTAGTTTCGGCTTCGGCCCGCGGCTGTTTGGTTTCCGGCGAGGCGAAACCGATTTCCGCGTTTCGCTGATTCCGTTCGGTGGCTACGTGAAAATGGTGGGGGAACAGGCCGGTGAAGACGGCGTGGAAGACCCACGGAGCTTTCTTGCCAAGCCGCGCTGGCAGCGCATGATCATCGCGTTCGCCGGGCCCGCCATGAACATCATTCTCGCCGTGGGCCTGCTCGCGGGGTTGTACATGAATCGCTACCCCAAAGTCGTCGGTTCGGACGGCGCCCCAACGGTCGGCTTTGTGGAGGCGAATTCCCCGGCCGCAAAGGCGGGCGTGCAGGAACTGGACGTCATTACGTCGATTGACGGCAAGCAGAATCCGAGTTGGGAAGAGGTGACACTTACCGTTGTGGGCGCCGCCAATCGAGAATTGCCGCTAATGATCAACCGGAATGGACAGCAGATCTCCGGCACGCTTACGCCGCAGATTGATGATATTTCGGGCGTTGGGGATGCCGGCTGGCATGACCGCCACGAGATACAAGTGGGCGCGCTTTCGCCCGGTATGGGAGCCGAAACAGCCGGTGTCAAGGCCGGGGACGTTCTGGTGGCACTCGACGGAGTGCCGCTGCGCTCCACGGCCAAACTTCATGCTTTACTCAAGGAAGGCGCCGGCAAACCGGTGCAACTCACCTACCTGAGAGACAACAAGCAAACCACCGTTACCGTGGAGCCGAAGTTAACGGAGTTCGACGCCAAGAATAAGCGCTACTTGCTGGGCGTCCAGCTCACGCCGCGAATCACCTTCGTTGCGCTCCCATTCGGCGAGGCAATTCGTGAATCCGTGCGCCAGAACAAGCGCAGTGCCGGCGTCATCCTCCAGTTGCTGCGCGGCATGGTGGAACGGCGCATGTCTCCCAAGTCGCTGGAGGGCCCCATTGGCATTGCCCGGCTGTCAAGCGAAGCCGCCCGCGAGGGCTTTGCGACGTTTATCGGAATGATGGCCGCCGTCTCGCTCAACTTGGCGGTTTTTAACCTGCTCCCGATCCCCATCCTAGATGGCGGAACCATCCTTATGCTCGCCATCGAAATGGTGATGCGCCGCGACCTGAGCCTCCAGCTCAAAGAGAACATCTTCAAGCTCGGCTTTGTGTTCCTCATGATGGTGGTGGCGTTCGTTCTCTATAACGACATATCGAAGTTGCTTCCCAGTTAACCCACGCGCACCCGCAACAAATCCGCCTCTAGCGCCTGTCCCTCCTCACGCGGCTCCACGGCGTTGCGTGGATGCGGCGCATGACGCGGGCTCCAGCGCGCTTCCGGCGCCACAAATGACAACAGCCACGTCCGCCGCACGCCCGTGCTCCGGTTCGCCGGCGAACGGTGCCAAAGGTTCGCGTGGTGCGCAATCGCATGGCCCGCGGGTGCGGGCGCAGGCACGCCCTTTTCCCCTTCCGTAACTTCGATCGGCGGCAATCCCGCCCGCATGTCATCCTCTCCCCGCAATCCCCAACTCGCCCGCCGTTCCCCCTCCATGTGCGTCCCAAACAAATAGAACAGACACCCGTTTTCCTCCGTCACCTCATCCAACGCCACCCATAGCGTCAACCCATCCGCCCGGTCCACCGGCAAGTAAGAATAGTCCTGATGCCAGTCCATGTCCTCCCCGCCCGGCGCTTTCCACAACAAGTGGTCATGGAACAGCACCAGTTCCCGCAAACCCAGCGCCGCGCACGCCCGCTCCCCCACCTGCACCGCCAGTTCCGCCACTACCTTCGAATATCGCCAACTGTCATGCACGATGGTCGCGTACGGCCCCACCACACCCCGGTCCAACAACGCATCAAACGCCGCCCGGATCGCCTCCACCTGCGCCGCATCCAGCACCGCGCCCAACTCCGCCGCGCCCTTCGTCCGGAACTCCTCCGCCAAATCCGCCATGGCCTCATCATGCCATGATGTAAGCCATGCGCGTCGCCGTCAGCCAGTATGAAGGTATCGACTCGACTCCCGTCCTCCCCGTTGCCGCCGGCTGTCTCGTCGCCGCCGCGCGCCAGGATCCGGCCCTCGCCCGCGCCGCCGAATTCCGGGTCGCCATTGAACGCCAGAACATCGCCAAAGCCGTCGCCGCCCTCGGTCGCCCCGACGTTCTCGGCCTCTCGCTCTATCCTTGGAACGCCGCCTATTCGCTCGCCGTAGCCGCTGCCGCCCGCGCCGCGCGTCCCCATTGCCTCATCGTCGCCGGCGGCCCCTCTGTCCCCCGGCGCCCGGACCGCGCCCAGCGCTTCTTCCACGATCATCCCGCCGTCGACATCCTCGCCTTCGGCGAAGGCGAACTGACCTTTCCCGCCCTCCTCCGCGCCCATCTCCACGGCACGCCCCTAACCGATATCCCCGGCCTCGCCACCCGCCAATTCACCACCCCAGCCCCCCAACGCATCACCGATTTTTCCCTTCTCCTCAGCCCTTATCTCGACGGCACTTTCGACGAACTGCTCGCCCGCCACCGCGCCCGCATTCACATGGCTCTTTTTGAAACCAATCGCGGCTGCCCCTTTTCCTGCACCTTCTGCGATTGGTCCCTCACCAAGAAGGTAGTCGAATTCCCCATCGAGCGAGTCCACGCCGAACTCGATTGGATCACGGCCAACGGCTTCTCCCACCTCATGCTTGCCGACGCCAACTTCGGCATCCGCCCCCGCGACACCGCCATCGCCCGCCGCCTCGTCGAACTCCGCCAGCGAACCGGCCGCCCCGCCACTTTCTACTACTACCTCACCAAGAACAACCACGGCCGCAACCTTGAAACCATCGAAATCCTCCAGGGCGGCGGCATCGGCACCTGGGTGGGCCTCGCCGTTCAGGACTTTGACGACGCAGTCCTCGAAGCCGTCAAACGCGATAACATCCAGACCGGCGAAGCCCAGAAACTCCGCGACATTTGCGGCGAACGCGGCATTCCCACCTTCAACGAACTCATCCTCGGCCTCCCCGGCCAAACCTATCAGCGCTTCCTCCAAACCATCGCCACCGCCATGCCTCCCATCCCAGGGCACGACTTCGTTCTCTTCCTCTGCCGCCTCATCGACAACACCGAACTCGGCGACCCCGCCTCCCGCGAGAAATTCGGCCTCCAAACCCGTCTTTGCCAATGGAAAACCTCCACCCCGAATTTTGATCCCGTCATCGACGAGTTCCAGGAAGTAGTCGTCGCCACCGGCGACATGCCTCCCGCCGACTGGCGCCGCGCCTACCGACTGGCCTACTTCGCCTCCGCGCTCTACAACCTCCGGCTACTCCGCGAGGTCCTCCATCACGAACCGGACCTCCCTCAGTTCCTGGAAAGCCTGACAAACCACCTGCCCCTGGCCGCCCCCGGCACCGTCTACGCCGAGCTCAACGCCATCTGCGAGCGGTACGTCAATACCCTGCTCGCCAACGGCCCATTCGTCTTATCCAGTGACGGGCATCC
>JAEUQC010000117.1 GCA_016789905.1 Bryobacterales bacterium
TCGCGGCATTCAAACCCCATAGCAGCGGCCTCGCCGTGCGTTTTCGTTCACCGCCCGATCTCTCCACCTTTCGGCGATCCATTTTCGCCCGCTCCCCCGCGTTCCCCCGCCGAAATGCTGGAGAGATCTTTGTCAGTCACAGACGATGCGGATTTATTTTTCTCTGGATAACTGCTCTTTTTTCAATGGTATCTGGCGATTGGGCGGAATGGGCGGCGGCGGATTGGCTGGACGCGGCCTGCTAACTTGGGGCTAGCAGCGAATTGTCTTGCACCCGCCGGTCCTGTCCAGGGCTTGCGGGTTTTTTGTTTTCCGGAGGCCGTTTCCATGCGTTTCTTGAAATTGTGGACCTGTGTGGTCCATCTCACTCTTTTGTGCCTTGTAACGGATCGCGCTGGCGCGGCGCCCGCGCTTACCACCGTCCAGGACACACTCTATAAAGCCGATGGCACCCGTTTTAATGGCGTAGCCTACATCGAATGGAACTCTTTCCAGGCGTCGGATTCCTCGGCTGTCGCAACTTCCAGCGTAGTGGTACCTATCGTTGACGGCGCGCTTCGCGTGCGGTTAGTGCCTACGAGCAACGCCAGCGCGGGGGCCCACTATTTTGTACGCTATCACTCAGACGGCCGGGTACAGTTCACGGAGACGTGGAATGTGGTGCCGTCGGCCACGCCTGTGGGGCTTTCTGCGGTCCGCGTGGCGAATGGCGCCGTAACCGGGGGCAACACGACGCCACCCGAATCGTTGGCGATAGGCGATATCGCCGGTCTAGCCGACGAACTCGACGCCCGCCCCGTGAAGGGATTTGGCTTCAGCACCGACCGGATTGTGAAGTCCGGCCCAACAGGCGCGCTGGAATCGGTGCAGGGTAACCTTAGCGATTGCATACGGGTGGACGGGACGAGCGGCCCTTGCGGGACCGGGGGTTCTGGTTCATCCGGCCCCGGATTCGTGGACGGGGAGGTGCCGGCCGGTTCGGTGAATGGATCCAATACTGTATTCACGCTGTCGCAGGCGCCCAGCCCGCCGGGGAGCCTTCAGCTCTATCGCAACGGAATCCTAATGAAAACAGGAATTGACTACACGCTTTCCGGCACGACGGTTACGTTTGGGGGCCAATCGGTGCCGCAGACGAACGACCTTCTGCTGGCCTCCTTTCGGCTGGCCAGCAATGGCAGCCCGAGCGGACTGGCATCTGGGGCGCTTACCGGGACCTTTCCGGCGCCGCAGATAGCTGAGGCGGCCATCAGCAACTTCAACATCGCCGCCGCGGCTGGGATTGTGGAATCGAAACTGGCGTTGCAGTTTCCGACGCATTCCAATGCCAATGACCCGGCGGCCCATGAAAAGGCGGCGCTGAGCGGGACGGCCGGCGCGCCATCGGCCACGAATAAATATGTGACGAACGCCGATATCCGGCTGACCAACGCGCGCCCGGCGCAGAGCCATGCGTTGCTGGGGGCGGAGCACTCCGATGCTTCGGCCGCGCCAGTGCAGCGGGGCGACCTGATCGTCGGCTCCTCGGCCACGGGATCGCCCAAGTGGACGCGCCTCAGCATTGGCGCGGCGAACCGGTGCCTGATGTCGAACGGCGTGGATGCAATCTGGAATACCTGTCTGTTTACCGGCTTTCACAACGGGGCCGTGCCGTTTACCGGGGCGGAAGGGACGCTCTCCGAAGCGCCGATGTACTTTACCTGGGACAACTCCAACCGGAGATTGTCTGTTGGCAGCAACCTTGGCGCTTCGACGCTAACGGTTCATGACGCGGCGTTGAACGGATCCACGACGGTTACGGTTCGTGGGGGCATTGCTCAAGGCCAGACGGTGCTGCAAACCTGGCAGAACAGTTCTGGTGTGGAACAGGCCAGTATTGGAGCCGATGGGGTGCTGGCGGTGAAATCGATTGAGGCCGTCTCCGGGGCCGGTTACGCCGCCTGGCGCGAAAGCGGCACCGCGACCGACCCGGTGACCCGGGCGGAAGGAGACGCCTGGTTCAACACGGCACAGAGTGCGCGAAAGACGTTTGAATCCGGGAAGGTACACACGGCGCCACAGGTGCTTTGCGCCAGCGGCGGGTCCACGTCCGGATCAGCGAGTCTAGCTTCATTCGGATCATGCACGATACCGGCGGGGATGTTGCAACCGGGGGACCGCGTCGGCGTTCACGTCACATGGCTGCACGACGGCCCGGCGGCCTACCTTGTGCGCTGGCGCTGGGGCGGCGCTACAGTGGGCAGCTTACTGGTGCTGGGTGTCGCGAACCTGCTGGAGCAGCGCGGCGAGGTGGCGCTATATGATGGCGGCGCCGTAATTAGCGGCACCGCCAAGGGGCCAAATGGCTACACGGGCGGCGAGTTCGTGGAAAACACCACACAGGCCATCGGGACGGCGCTCACCTTTTCCCTGGAAGGCAACAGCACGGTGGCGGGAGAAAACCTGCGGCTGGTTCAGTTCACGCTGGTTCGCTACCCGGCGCAGGCCAATCCGTAGAACCTATTATTTTTTCGCTTTGCTGGTACGCGCGGTGGAAGGAGGGACAATTCCTTTCACCCGCATGTACCCCACCATATTGCCGTAGTGGGCGTTCAGGTTGGTAACCAGGCCAAACATGACGTCCACAGCGGCAACTTTTCTGTTTCCCACCGGCACTTCTTCCATGGCCTTCCCGTCGGTAAACCCATCCAAAACCTTGTCACAATACGCAAAAGAACCGCTAATTGCCTCTTCAATCGCCTTTTTTCCACGCCTTTGCACGCCATTTACGCCCGTATCCTTCGGGGCCGGCTGTCCCACGATCTGCGAACACATGCGATAGTTCATGTCCGCGGTATGTTCCAGCCAATCACCGAACGAACGCTGGTCGGGCGTGAGCCGGAAGGCCATACCGTCTTCGGGCATGGCCACCGCGGATTCGGTGAAGTTCAGTTTTTGGGTATGCAGGCGGGCCTTGAAGGCCGCGGTGATCGGATCGGCCGCCGACAGAAGGGCGGGCAAGAACAGAGTGCAGAGGAGTAAACGCATAGAGATAGCTTACTCCTCGTCACCGTCAATTTCGTCGAGCCAATCAGGGCGTTTGAGCACTTCGCGGGGACGGCTGCCATCGGGAGGGCCGATAATGCCATCGCGGTACATCATGTCGAGAATGCGAGCGGCCCGGCCGTAGCCCAAGCGCAGGCGCCGCTGGAGAACTGAAGTGGACGCCTTACCGAGTTCGCAGACGGCGCGGACGGCGTCCTGGTACCGGGGATCTTCTTCGCCGGTGAGGGCGGAATCGCCATCGGCATCGTCGTCGTCGGTCTCCTCGTTTGGCGGAGCCATCAGGAAGCTTTGATCGTAATCGGGCTGGGCCTGGGACTTCCAGTTGTCCACTACGGCATTCGTTTCCTCTTCCGAAACATAGGCGCCGTGAACACGGGTGAGCCGTGAGGTGCCCGGCGGGCGGTAGAGCATGTCGCCTTTGCCCAACAGGTGCTGCGCGCCCATGTCATCGAGAATGGTGCGGGAATCGACACGCGTCGCCACGCGGAAGCTGATGCGGGTGGGGAAGTTGGCTTTGATGAGCCCGGTGATGACATCCACCGACGGGCGCTGTGTGGCCAGGACCAGGTGCATGCCCACGGCGCGCGCCATTTGCGCCAGGCGGGTAATACTCTCTTCGACGCCAGCCCGTTCGAGCATCATCAAATCCGCTAATTCATCGATGATGATGAGAATGTAGGGCAGCGGGCGTAACTCATCCAATTCGGCCAGTTCCTGTGGATCGGCGAAGAGGTCGCGCGGCTTGGCGACGATCTCGCGGATTTTCTTGTTGAACTGGTCGATATTGCGGACGCCCTGGGCGGCAAGCAGTTTGAGGCGCCGCTCCATTTCGAGCACCGCGTTGCGCAACGCGTAGGTGGCTTTCTTGGGATCGGTGATGACGGGCGTCAACAGGTGCGGGATGCCTTCGTAGATGCCCAATTCAACGCGTTTGGGGTCCACCATGATCATCCGCACATCTTCCGGCGTCGATTTATAGAGCACGGACATGATGAGCGTATTCAACATGACCGACTTACCGGAACCCGTGGAACCGGCGATGAGCACGTGCGGCATGGATTCAAGCGAGGCGACCTTGATGCGTCCGCTGATGTCTTTGCCGAGCGAGATGGTCAGTTTGGACGGGGAATCGCGGAACTCGTCGGATTCAAGAATCTGGCGCAGGCTGATGACTTCCCGTTTGCGGTTGGGCACTTCGATGCCAACCGTGGACTTGCCGGGGATGCGTTCAATTAACACCGATTCGGCCTGGAGCCCGAGGCACAGGTCTTCGGAAAGCTGGGTGATGCGCGAGACCTTGATGCCGGCTTCCGGCTTGAATTCAAAGGTCGTGACAACGGGGCCGGGGTTGATCTGCACCACCGATCCGGTGACATTGAACTCTTCGAACTTTGCTTTGATGCGCGCGGCGGTTTCGTGGAGTTCCTGTTCATCGTATTGGCTGCGGGCGGGCGGTTCATTGAGCAGCCGCGTGGGAGGAAGAATGAACACGGAATCGTTCTTACGGGCCTTTTTGCGCGGCACATCCCAGGGCGGGGCGGCGGCGGAAGGGGCGGAGGAAGGGGCGGGGGGCTGGAAAGCCTGCGATGGGGCCTCCATCTCTTCCAGCGGAACGATGGGGATGAAATTGGCGGCGGGCGCTTCTTCTTGCTCGTCGAAATGGACCGGGGCGGAGGCGGTGGCGGTGGTCTGCCAGGGCGGGGCCTCTTGCGCTTCGGCCGGCGGCTCTTCTTCGCGTTTCGGTTTTTTCGACCGCTTTTCCGGAGGCGGGTCCGGCAATCCCTGGGACTGGCGGCGGGCCTCTTTGATGAGGCGGTTCTGTTCCGAACGGGCGCGGCGGCGATCCAGCCAGTTCTGATAGCCATCGACGCGGGCGTCCCACCAGGCGATGGGAGCGGCAATCCAGCCTTCAATGGTTTCGACCGTGAAGGTGGTGGTGAGGTAGACCGAAATGAGAATGGCCACGGCGACGAGGGCGAGCGTGCCGCCGTAGTTCAGATTGGCCAGCAGATAGGCCGACAGGGCCAAACCGACGACGCCGCCCGGAGGCATGGTTTCATGCAGCGGTTTCCAATCGGGCGCAAGCGACAGCAAAGTGCAGACGCTGAGCACGAGCAAGCCGGCGCCAAACAGGCGCAGACCGGGGGCTTCGACAATCTGCGACCTCATGCGGCGTAACCCGAAGAGGCAGACCATGGCGGGTATGAGCCAGGAGGCGAAGCCGGCCAGGCTTAGAGCGACATCGGAAAACAAGGCGCCGGGATAGCCGATCCAGTTGTGCGGACGCAAGGCTTCGGCGGCCGTATTCCAGGCCGGATCTTCGGGGGAGTGGGAAATAAGGCTTGCCGCAAGGACGCCTCCGCCGATCAGGAACAGAAGTCCCGTCAGCAAGTTGAGCCGCCGATCGGCAGATGGCCTGAGAATGTGCATGGGGCGCGGTCAGGAGCGCGCAATAGCCAGAGCGCTCCTATTATGACAAAGTTACGGTCTATTTCGCACGTAATTCGCGAATCCGGATGTTGCGGAACATGATGACGGAAAACTGGTCATGGAGTTGGAGGCCGATGGGGCCGGTTTTGGGGCGGTTGGGGTCGCCGGCATGTTCGGCGACGACATTGCCATTGAGTTTCACCGTGATCTTTTCGTTGCGGCTGGCGATATCGAGCGAGTTCCAGTCGTCTTCGCGCATGAAACCGGGCTTGGCATCGACGAACGTGTAAATGCTGCCGGTGGGGTGGGGGTCCGGGTAGCGGTTGTTGATCTGAATCTCATAGCCGATTTTGGCTGGGGTCTTGCGGAAGTCCGGCGGGGTGGCGGCGCCGAACTGGCCGCGGGAGGAGTCGCGAATGGAGATGCCGCTGTTGCCTTGGGATCTGGTCCAGAATTCGACGTGGAGATCGAATTCGCCGTAGTCGTTGCGCTTCGTGTAGAGCCAGGCCTGGGTGTTCTCCCAGGCTTCGTACTCTTTCTTGGTGGTGAAGCGCGCGCCCGGCGCGAGGAGTTTGCGAACGTCGGCAGTGCGCTGGCCGAGCAGCGTGCCATCGCGCATGACGGTCCATTGGCCGTCGCCCACCGATTCCCAGCCGTCCAGATTCTTGCCGTTGAAGAGAGGCGTGTCGGCGGCGAGCGCGAGGAGCAGCGGAATCGTTAGCAGCATTGGCCCATTTTACAGGGGCGGGGGCTATGCGCGGGAGAAGGCAAGCGCGATGATAAAGACCCCGAAGGCGAGACGGTAGAGGACAAAAGGAAGGACGGAGTTGGCGCGGAGAAACTTGAGGAGCACGGCGATGACAATGCAACCGGTGACAGCGGTAACGGCGATGCCAATTCCGAGTGAGGGGATCAATTCCGGCGTGAGGTTGCCATGCTTGCGGATATCGAGGAGACCTTTGAGGGCGGCGGCGGCGACGATGGGAGTGGAGAGGAGAAAGGAGAAGCGGGCGGCGGTGGCTCGGTCGAGGTTGCGGAGGAGCCCGGCGGTCATGGTGATTCCGCTGCGGGATGTGCCCGGGATGAGCGCCAGCGCTTGCGCGACGCCGATGAAGAGGCAATCCTTCATGGACATTTCGTTCATGGTGCGTTCGTGCTTTGCGAACCTCTCAGCGGCCCACATCACCAAACCCACGACGATAAGCATGGTCCCCATTACGTAAGGGGACCGGAGCGTGGACTCGACGGTATCCTTAAACAGCAACCCGGCGACGCCGGCCGGGATGGTGGCGGCGACGATGTACCAGAGCAACCTGGGATTGCGGTCGAGCGAGGGGTCCGGCCCGAGAGAGGCCGGGGTTGTGAGCCCCAGGCCGTTGACGAGAATCCGCAGCCAGTCGCGGAAGAAATAGATAAGAACGGAGAACAAAGTACCGAAATGGAGAGCGATGTCGAACTCCAATCCCTGGTCGGCCCAGCCGAATAGCCAGGGTGTCAAAGCCAAATGCGCGGAACTGGAGATGGGCAGGAATTCGGTGATGCCCTGCAAGATGGCGAGGACGATGACTTGGACTAATGGCATGATGAGTTAAGAGGGTCTATTCAGATTAGCGTGAGAACAACAAAAATCGTAGCCACACTTGGGCCGGCTTCCAGCGACCGCGACGTGATCGCGAATTTGCTCGCCGCCGGCGTCAACGTCTTTCGGATGAACATGTCTCACGGCACCCAAGTAGATCATAGTGCCCGTATTCGGCTGGTTCGAGAGGTCTGCCAGGAAGCAGGCTCGCTGGCCGGTTTGCTGTTGGACCTGCAAGGTCCGAAAATCCGCCTGGGGATGTTTGAAGGAGGGAAAGCGGAACTGCGCGCCGGCGATCCGTTCGAGATCAGCACGGTGGAAACGTTGGGGAACGCACAACGGGCGTCGACGGTGTATGCCAATCTGGCGCGGGATGTGACGCCAGGGGACCGGATCCTGCTGGCTGATGGCGCCGTGGAACTGCGGGTCATCTCCACCGACGGTGTGGCGGTACAGACGGAAGTGGTGGCCGGCGGAATGATCGGCGACCGGAAGGGGATCAACCTGCCCGGGGTGAATGTGTCGACGCCGTCATTAACTAAGAAGGATATGGCCGATCTGCAGTTCGGGATCGAGCAAGGGGTGGACTACGTGGCGCTTTCTTTCGTCAGGAAAGCCTCCGATATCATCCGCCTGCGGCTGTTTATGGAAGAACGGGAGAGCACCATTCCCGTGATTGCGAAGATCGAAAAGCCGGAAGCCTGGCAGAATCTGAACGAGATCGTGCAAGAGTCCGACGGTGTGATGGTGGCGCGCGGCGATCTGGGCGTTGAACTGCCGTGCGAAAAGGTTCCGTTCATCCAGAAATCGGTGATCGAGAAGGCGCGCCATAGCGGCAAGTTTGTGATTACGGCCACACAGATGCTGGAGTCGATGATAGAAAACGCCGTGCCGACGCGTGCCGAGGTCTCCGACGTAGCGAACGCCATTTATGACGGGACGGACGCGGTGATGCTGTCGGCCGAAACTTCGGCCGGGAGCTACCCGGTGGAAAGCGTAAAGATGATGGCCCGGATTGCGGCGGAGGCGGAGATCGCGATGCGCCCGAGAGGGTATCAGCCGCCGCCCCGGCGGTCGAATCCGTCAATAGCTGAGATCCTGGCCGATGCGACATATCATTCCGCGCGATCGGCAAACGTGACGGCCATTGTGGTTTTCACGACGTCGGGATCCACGGCGCGGCTGGTGGCGCAGTATCGTCCGCCGGTGCCGGTGTACGCTTTTACGTTGAACGAAACGGTGGCGCGGCAGTTGGCGATGGTATATGGGATTCACCCGGTGGTGACGCCGTCGGAAACTTCCACTGACGAGATGGTGGCGGTAATGGACCGCACATTACTGGAACGCGGATTGTGCAAGGCCCGGGATACCGTTATTCTGGTGGCGGGACAGCCCATGTGGCGTTCCGGAACGACAAATCTGATGTTGCTGCATCGGGTGGGGGAAACCAGGTAATTGTTACCCCCCTTGCGCCTGTGCCAAACTGAGGTTGAATGAAAGAAGTGGACGAAGAATCCTCGGTTGGCCCGGCGGCCAGTTCCGGAACCGGGTCTGTGCCGTGGGTAACGGTAGGCTGGGTGCTCGGCCTGCTGGTGTTGGCCTACTTGCCCATTCTGATCCGGATGGCGAACCAGTGGACCAATGACGACGACATGGGCCACGGCTTTTTTGTTCCCGCCATTGCCGGCTACATCGCGTGGACGCGCAGGGAGGAGCTGCTGCAAATTGCGCCGAAGCCGAGTTATTTGGGGCTGGTGCTGATGGTGTGGGCGATTCTGCAAATGGCGCTGGGGATTTTGGGGGCGGAACTGTTCCTGCAACGCTCGGCATTCGTGGCGTCGGTGTGGGGGGCGGTGTTGTTTTTGGGGGGCTGGCCGTTTGTGCGGGCGCTGGCGCTGCCGCTGTTGATGCTGCCGCTAATGGTGCCCATTCCGGCGGTCATCTATAACCAAATCACGTTCCCTTTGCAACTATTCGCCAGCGCGGTGGCGGAAAATGTCCTCTTAATGCTGGGGATTCCCGTGCTGCGCGATGGAAACGTGCTGGAACTGGCGAATCAGAAACTTTCGGTGGTGGAGGCGTGCAGCGGCATTCGCTCATTGTTGTCGCTGACGTTTCTGTCCTTAGTATACGGCTATTTTTCCGAGGAGAAGTTGTGGATCCGGTGGTCGATCTTTCTGGCTTCCATTCCGATTGCGGTGGCGGCAAATTCGTTCCGTGTTTCGGCAACCGGGGTGTTGAGCGAGTATAACCCCGAACTTGCACAAGGCTTCTTTCATACGCTGGAGGGCGGCGTCTCCTTCGGATTTGCCTTTGCGCTGATGCTCCTGTTCCACCTTATCGTTAAGAAAGTGACCGCGCGGCGCGCCGAAACGCCGGCGGCCGCCTGACCCACATGTTTTCCTTCCTCACTTCCCGTAACATTGTGATTTTTACCGCACTGGTCGTGGTGCAAGGCGCGGCTGGCTATTACTTGAATGCCAGGCAGGAGTATGTTCCGCCCGCCGTTCCGCTGGCGCAGATCAAGCAGCAGCAAGGCGACTGGATGATGGTGAAAGAATGGCAGGTGGAGCCGGAAGTGCAGGCCGTGCTGAAAGCCGACGATACGCTTTCGCGCCATTATGTTCGCCCCGGCGTGCCGCAGGGCGCGGGGCTGTTTATGGCGTTTTTCCGTTCGCAGCGGGCCGGTGTCGCGCCGCATTCTCCGAAAAACTGCCTGCCGGGAAATGGATGGGTGGCGGAGAAGAGCACCATTATTCCGATTGCTGTGCCTGGCCGAGAGAACCCGGTGGAAGCGAATTACTATGTTGTCCAGCGGGGAGATAACAAGAGCGTGGTTGTCTACTGGTATCAATCGCACGGGCGCACGGTAGCCGATGAATACAAGGCAAAGTTCTATGTCATGTCGGACGCGGTGAGTTTGAACCGGACCGATACGGCGCTGGTGCGTGTGACGGTGGCGGTTGGTCCGGAAGGTGTTCCGGCGGCCGAGCAGGCGGCTTTCGACTTTGTGAAGAAGTCGCACGGCGACATTTCGAGAGTGTTGCCGCAATAAGCGCTTGAGGATTCGCGAACTATGTTGAATTGGTGGAACAAAGACGAAACGTCTGTCAAGGTGGAGTTGGATTTGAACGTGATCCGGCGGCAGGAGGCGGCGATCCTGTTCAAGCACAGCCGCACGTGCCCTGTAAGTTTCGCGGCGCAATCGGAAGTGAAGCGATTCTCCGCGCTGCACCCCGAAGTGCCGGTGTATACGCTGGTGGTGCAGGATGACCGTGAGCTTTCGCGGGAAGTGGCGGAATGGACCGGGATTCGCCATGAGTCGCCGCAGGTTTTTGTGTTGCGGCGGGGCGTGGTGGTGGCGTCCGATTCGCACGAGGGCGTGACGGTGGAACTGCTGGCCGAGTCAATCAAAGGGTAGGCTAACGGGCGGAGGCTCCGGAATGTATAGCCGCACTGTCTCTTTTGGGGATGTGCGTGGCTCTTTGGAGGAGACCCGCATTCTGGAGAAGGGAGAGCAGAAACGCATTGTGGGAAAGGACAGCACGCTGACGACGGGCGCGGATAAGGAAAAACTACTTTTCGCCACTGGGAGTACCGAGCATGGGACGCGGAAGGCGGAGATACGGCGCGTGGAGGTCAGGACGGATGGGGTAACTCGCCCGGATTGGCGGACTGTCTGCTCTGATGCCGAGTGAAAGGACCGTGTATCGGGCACCGGAAGGGTTTCGGTTATTAGCGAAACGTGATGCCGATGCGACCCTGCCCGGTGGTCTCCACCAGGCCAAGCGCATGGACGCGGAACTCCGTGCGGATGCCGAGTTTGGGCCGGAACCAGTAGGTGACTCCGCCACCGGCATGGAAGGCTGGGCCAATGCCATTGGCGCCATAGAGGCCCAGGGGCGCAATGCTGACGAACGGGTCCCATTTGGCGGACAGTTGCCGCTTCCCGAAATGATACCCGACAGGAACATACGCTTCGCCATAGCCGGTCCCGTTTACAAACTGGAGAAACCCGCCCTCGGCGCCCAAGGTGAGCCCCTTCCAGAGAAACCCTTCCGCGCCGCCGCCACCGCCGATCACGGTGTAGGAATGCTGGCAGGCGCCAACGGTGAAGTAACCGTAAACACTGGCGCGATAGTCCTGTGCAGCGATCTGCGACGGGGATAGGAAAAGGACGGTGAGTGCGGCCCAGGGTTTCATAAGATACCTCGCTTCCTAAGAAATACCACTTTCTGGGAACACAGCAGGCGACGGGAGAAGGGACCCTGGGGGGCTTGCCTATTAAGGCAGAAGGCGGTATTCGACTTTGCGGATGGCGCCGGCGGTGTTGTAACTGGAAAAGCCGAGCGGGGTGTTCAAATGCAGTTCGGCACGGGGGCGCAGGGAGATTTGGCGGCCGGCGATGGGGGCGCTGACAATCTGCTTTTCGTCGATCCAAGCACGGAGATGCGATGGCGTTACCTGGAGGCGGAATGAATAATAGCGGGCGGTTTCGAAGGTGAAGTAAGTGCGGGTTTCATTATCGGAGGCGTCCCACCCATCGATACTCGACAGCCCGACAATGTCTCCGCCCCAGCCGCCGGTAACCCAGGTGCAATGCGAGTCGCCGACGGGAAAAGTGAGGCTGGCGAAGAAGTCGCCGCCCTTCATGCGGGCCGCTTCGAAGCGGATTTCGTAGTTCGTCTTCGGGAATGCAGCGGTGCGGGTGACGCCGGTCATTGGCGCGCCGTTTTCGAGGAAGATTTCTCCGTTTTCCACGCGAGCCTTGCCGTGGCCGGTGAACTTCGTTTCCTGCCAGCCGGTGAGCGGCTGCCAACTCTGCGCGGCAACGAGGGCGGAGAAGAGCAGGGTGAGGACCAAAGGCATCAACGACGAGGATACACCCATTCCGTGGTGGCGATTGATACGATGTAGCCACCAGAATCTTCATGGCGCAATCGCAGGACCATATAGACGAATGGGCGAGCGCGGGAAGGCTGCGCGCCGAAGATGTGCGGCAGGCGCTGGCGATGGCCGGCGTCACGCCTGGGCCCGCGGAGTGGCGAGCATTTGCACGGATGGCGCTGTTGTGGATTGGCGTGTTGCTGATGGCGGCCGGTGTGATTTTCTTTTTCGCCTCCAACTGGAAGGCGATGAGCCGCGTGGCGAAATTCGGGCTGGCCGAAGGGTTGCTGGTTCTGGCCATCGGGGCGTGTATTTTGCTGGGGCTGGAACGGACGGCCGGCAAATCCGCACTGCTGGCGGGAGCGCTGTTGACCGGGGCGCTGCTGGCGCTGGTGGGGCAGACCTATCAGACAGGCGCGGATACGTTCGAACTATTCGCCTATTGGGCGTTGCTGATTCTGCCGTGGGTACTGGCCGGCCGGTTTGGGCCGTTATGGATGTTCTGGATATTCCTGTTGAACACAGCGGCCGTGATGTACTTTCAGGCTGGACGATGGGGAATTCTGGGGCCGCTGTTCGGGATGCACGGTGTGGTGTGGTTTCTGTTAGGGATTAATTTGGCTGCGCAAATGGCGTGGGAATTAGCAATGGCGCGTGGCGTGGCGTGGCTGGAGCGTTGGGGGGCGAGGGTGCTCGGGTTGGCCGCCGGCGGTGCGGCTACCTACATCGGTGTGATGGCGGTAGTGGAGTTCCGCGAGATATCGGCATGGGCGTTTCCGGCCTATGTTGCGTGGGCCGGAGCGGTGTTCTGGCATTACCGGTGGCGTGTATCCGACGTGTTCATGCTGTCGGGCCTGGTGCTGAGCGGCATAGTGGTAGCGGCGGTGTTTTTGGCAAAGCACATGGCGCGCGACGAGGCGAGCCTGCTGATCATGGGCGTCGTTGTGATCGGACTTTCGGCGGCGGGGGCGTGGTGGATTCGGGAATTGGCGCGGGAGGAGGAACAATGACGCGGGCGGAACTGTGGGCCCGGTTGTTGGAGGCGGGCCTGGTGCATGGAGAGATGCCGCCGGCGCGAGAGGCGCCGACGCCATGGCCGGTGCGCGTGATGATGGGCGTGGCGGGGTGGTTCGGCGGGCTGTTGCTGCTGGGTTTTGCGGGGATGACGTTTGCGATGCTCTTCCGGTCAGAAGCGGTTGCGCTGCCGGTGGGCGTTGCGTGTTGCATGGCGGCGCTGGCGGCGTTCCACCTGGCGGCGGGCAGCGCGCTGCTGTCGCAATTTGGTTTCGCGGTGAGTGTGGCCGGGCAGGTTCTCATTTTCTTCGGCCTGGGTGAGATGCTGGGTTCGCACTCGTCGGTGGAGGTGCTGCTGCTGATGGCCGTGTTGGAAGCGCTTTTGGCGGCGGGGTTGCCGAACGCAATGCATCGGGTATTCACGGCCGCGGCGGCGAACGTGTTTCTGTTGATGGCGGCGCATGTGGGAGGGTTTGCCGGCGCGGCGATCGCGGTGACGGCGACGGGCGCGGCGGCGATATGGCTGGCTCCGGAATGGATGGCGACGGCGCCCGATGTGTGGCGGCCGTTGGGGTATGGACTTGCGCTGGCATTGGCGCCCATGGATGGATCTCTGCTGGCGGGGCCGCAGATTTGGAGCATGATCCTGCGAGAGGGCCCGGCGGTGTTGTGGTGGGGCCAAGCGGCTACCGGGCTGGTGCTGTGCTGGACGGCGTGGCGTATTGGCGGCGGTTGGACAGGTGTTGGTCTGGCGGCGCCGTTGGCCGTGCTGGGAATATGGGCGCCGGGGATAAGTGCGGCGGTGCTGGTGGTGACGCTGGGTTTTGCGAACAGGAACCGGATTCTGATGGGGCTCGGCATGGTGGCGTTCGCGGGGTACCTATCGCATTTCTACTATCAACTGGATTTAACGCTGCTGGCGAAGGCGGGTGCGCTGACCGGGACGGGGCTGGCGCTGCTGGCCATGCGATGGGCGGTGCGCCGTGCGTAGGATGGTGGTGCTGGCGGGTTTGTTTGTTGTGTTGTTGGCGGCGAACTACTCGATTTATGAGAAAGAGCGGGTGCTGGCGGAGGGGCGGGTGGTGTTATTGGAACTGGCTCCGGTGGACCCGCGATCGCTGATGCAGGGGGACTACATGGCGCTGCGGTTCGCTTTGCAAAACGCCGTGCGTGGCGCGGCGACAGATGGGTACATGGTGCTGGGCGTGGACGGGCGGGGAGTAGGACAGTTTCGGCGATTTGACGCCGGGGCGCCGTTGGCGGAGGATGAGGTGCGGGTGTTTTTCCGGATGCGCCTGGGCGAAATCAAACTGGGCACGAATGCGTACTTCTTTCAGGAAGGGGACGCGGCGTTGTATGAGAATGCGAAATTCGGGGAGTTTCGAGTGGATGGCGGCGGGCAGGTGCTGCTGACCGGTTTGCGGGATGGGGCGGGGAAACGGTTGGGGCGGTGATGGGAGGGTAGCGCTGCGATCCTGACTCCTGGTGAAGGCCCTAGAGCGTGGGGCAGAATGGCCAGATTGGGACAAGCCGGCGGTGGTGACAAAAACGGGTTTCCAAAGGACGCGCGGAAGATGCCGACGTCGCCCAACTGACCGTTCTTGCGCGTTTTTGATTCTGTCTGCATCTCGCGCGAAGTCTACGGCGAGGTGGTGATCGCCAGTGCAGGCAAACCTGGCGCCGGCCGGCTATTTGGATTTGAGGTTGTCGCGGATAAGATTGGCGATGAGGACGTCGACGATGGAGCCGCCGCCGTTGGCGCCCGTGGCGCCGCCGCCGCTGACGAGAACGTCGGGGACGATCTTCATGCCTTTTTCGCCGGCGCTGGAGAGCGCATTTGCGACCTGGACGAGGGCGTAGTTGGCGGCGTCCATGGACTCGATTTTCTGCTTGATGACCTTGGCTTCCGCTTCACCGATGGCGAGTGTTTTGGTGGCAGTGGCGTCACCGGTGACGCGGGTGACTTCAGCGTCGGCCTTGGCGTTGATGGTCTTGGCTTCGGCTTCGCCACGAGCGGCGGCGACGGCGGATTCGGCGTTGAACTTGGCGATGGCCACCTTACGTTCCGCGGCGACGACCTCGGGCTGGGTGTCGGCGAGGGCCTTGGCCTGTTCAAGCCGCTGGCGCTGGGCCTGGGCTTCGGTCTGCACTTCGAACGTGTGCTTCTGCGTTTCGGCGACCTTGCGCTCGGTGAGCGGCTTCATGAGTTCAGCGGGCGGGTTGATATCGCCGATCAGCGTTTCGACGGCGCCGACGTTGTATTCGGCGAGGGCCTGGAAGATGGCGGCCTTGGCTTCCTTCTGCCGCTCGGTGCGCTTGGTAAGGAAGTCAATGACGTCGGAGCCCTGGGCGGTGTTGCGGAAGTAGTTGCCGATTGTCGGTTCCAGGACTTGGGTGACGAGGGCTTCCATGCTGCCGAAGCGGGCGATGACACGGGGCGCGTCGTTGCGGGGAATGTGGATGATTTGGGAGACGTCGAGGTTATAGGAGAAGCCGTCGGCGGAGCGGACGGTGATGGTGGAAAGCTTGGCGTCGAGGTTGTGGCTTTCTGTACGGCCGGTGGCCCAGTTAAGAACGACATTGGCAGTTGGAACGATTTTCACCTTGTGTGTGTGTGGGTTGATGGGGTACATGCCGGGGTCGAGGGGTTCGACCCAGACACCCTTTTCGCCACGCCCGACGAGGTTGCCGTGGCGGAAATCGGCGCCGGTGACATCCTTGCCCTCCCGGCCGACATAGGCGACGACGACGCCGACGTTGGCGATGGGAACGTTGGTTTGATCGACGAATTCGACGGTGGCGAATTTGGGATTGATGAAGTAGCGCCCGTTGAGGAGCACTTGTTCCTGCAGGCCCTTGGTGCCGCCGTTGGCGACGAACTGCATGGGGTCCTGGAACATGTTGTGGCCGGGGACTTCGGGGCCGGCGATGTCGCCGGTCTTCAGGGGCGTGCCTTCGCGGGTGGTGATGATGCCGATCTTGCCGTCGGGCACGTCGGTGACGAACGCCTTTTCAATGCGGAAGAGAACGGGATTGATACGGTAGGTGCCCTGGGGGATGATGGCCATCTGCGGACCGCGTTCGCCGCCGCCATCCATGAAGGCGCGGGCATCCTGGAACGAGTCGCAATCGACATGTCGGCCGATGATGCGCCCGCCGGTGAGCGGTTTGCCGTCGCGGGCTTCGACGACGCCTATTTCGCCGGCTTCGATGAAGGTCATGGGCACGGCGGTGACTTTGAAAACGAGCGGGTTGATGCGCCAGGTGCCTGGTGAAATGAGTGCCATTTGGGGGCCGCGTTCCCCGCCGCCTTCCAGGAAGGCGCGCGCGTCCTGGAAGTTGTCGCAATCCACCTGCCGGGCGATGATGCGGCCATCGGGAAGGACGCGGCCATCGCAGCTTTCAACGACGCCTATCTGGCCGGACGGGATGACCTTTTGAGGGACGATGGCGATATCGTATTGCCACGGCCAGAGGCCGATGTGGAGACCCGGGGGAAGCGTATCGGCCTGAATGCCGGCTTCTCCTTTGAGGGCGACGATCTTACCGGGCGGAAGCTCTTTGTTGGCGCCGAAGAGAACGAATTTCTTAACGACAGTACCGATGGAATCATCGGGGATTATGTAGATGCCGAGGAGGCGGAAGGTCCACTTATACAAGACCAGGAAGAGAACCAAGGCCGCGAAGCCGATGTACCAGATCGTGTTTGAAGGAACCGAGATCACGCCGTCCATGTGTTGTAGACACTCCCGTTTGAGTGTACTTCAACAACAAGGATCAGCCGGCGCCGGCTTCGGCCTGGGGTTCGCGGTAGGTGATGGCGCCGACGAGATAGTCACGGTTCATGCGGGCGATGTTTTCAAGCTGAATCCCCTTCGGGCAAACCGCTTCGCACTCGCCGATGTTGGTGCAATTGCCGAAGCCTTCGACGGCGGCTTGAGCCACCATGTTGAGCGCGCGGGCGTGGCGCTCCGGCTGGCCTTGCGGCAGGAGGCCCAAGTGGCTGATTTTGGCGCCGGTGAAGAGCGACGCGCTGGCATTGGGACAAGCCGCGACGCAGGCGCCGCAGCCGATGCAAGCGGCGGCGGACATGGCCATGTCCGATTCGGCTTTGGGGATTAGAATCGAATTGCCATCGGTGGCGCTGCCGGTGGGAACGCTGACGTAGCCGCCGGCGCCGATGATGCGATCGAACGCGCTGCGGTTGACGACCAGGTCTTTCACGACGGGGAAGGCGGCGGCGCGCCAAGGCTCCAGGAACAACTCCTCGTTATCGTGGAAGGAGCGCATGTGGAGTTGGCAAACGGTGGTGCCGCGGCGAGGGCCGTGGGCCACGCCGTTGATGACGAAACCGCACATGCCGCAGATGCCTTCGCGGCAATCATGATCGAAGGCGACCGGTTCTTCGCCCTTGGTGATCAATTGCTCGTTGAGCACGTCGAGCATTTCGAGGAAAGACATGTGCTCGCTGACGTTATCGAGCGAATAGCGAACCATGGCCCCTTGATCGGTGGGACTCTTTTGGCGCCAAATGTTGAGTGTTAAGCGCATTACTTGTAACTCCGCTGAGACGGGTGAACGTACTCGAAGGTGAGGGGCTCTTTGTGGAGAGCGGCGGGTTTGTCGTCGCCGGTATACTCCCAGGCGGCGGCATAGGCGCAGTTTTCGTCGTCGCGCATGGCTTCCCCTTCCGGTGTCTGATACTCTTCGCGGAAGTGGCCGCCGCAGCTTTCCTTGCGGTCCAGAGCGTCGGCGCACATGAGTTCGCCGAGTTCAAGGAAGTCCGCCACGCGGCCCGCCTTTTCGAGGCTTTGGTTCAGGTCATTCGATTCGCCGAGAACGTTGACGTTTTTCCAGAACTCCTCGCGGAGGGCCTTTATGCGGGTGATGGCGTCCTTCAAGCCCTTCTCATTCCGGGCCATGCCGCAGTTTTCCCACATGATCTTGCCGAGTTCGCGGTGGAAACTATCGACGGTGCGCTTGCCCTTGATGGAAAGCAGTTTTTCAACGCGGCCGGTGACCTGGGCCTTGGCGGCTTTGGCTTCCGGATGATCTTCGCTCACCTTTTCGAACTTGTTCGAAGCCAGGTAATTGCCGATGGTGAAGGGGATGACGAAGTAGCCGTCGGCCAAGCCCTGCATGAGCGCGCTGGCGCCGAGGCGGTTGGCGCCGTGGTCAGAGAAGTTGGCTTCCCCGAGTACGAAGAGGCCGGGGACGGTGGACATCAAATGGTAGTCAACCCAGAGGCCGCCCATGGTGTAGTGGACAGCTGGGAAGATGCGCATGGGCGTTTCGTAGGGCGATTCGCCGGTGATGCGCTCATACATTTCGAAGAGATTGCCGTAGCGTTCGGAGATGGCCTGCTTGCCGAGACGCTCAATGGAGGCGGCGAAATCGAGATAGACGCCGAGGCCGGAGGGGCCAACGCCGCGGCCTTCATCGCACATGCGTTTGGCGGCGCGACTGGCCACGTCGCGGGGCACCAGATTGCCGAAGCTGGGGTAGATGCGTTCGAGGAAGTAGTCGCGTTCGGAGTCGGGAATTTGTTGGGGCGGGCGGGTGTCGCCGGCCTTGACGGGGACCCAAATGCGGCCATCGTTGCGGAGCGACTCCGACATCAGGGTGAGCTTGGATTGATAGTCACCGCTGACGGGGATGCAGGTGGGGTGGATCTGTGTGAAACAGGGGTTGCCGAAGAAGGCGCCGCGCTTGTAGGCGCGCCAACTGGCAGTGACGTTGCAGCCTTTGGCGTTGGTGGAGAGATAGAAAACGTTGCCGTAGCCGCCGGTGGCGAGGATGACGGCGTCAGCAAGGTGGACGTCGGTCTGGCCGGTGACCAGATTGCGCGTGACGATGCCGCGGGCCTTGCCGTCGATGACGATCAGGTCCAGCATTTCGGTGCGCGGGAACATCTTCACGCGTCCGGCGTCGATTTGGCGTTCGAGGGCTTGATAGGCGCCCAAGAGGAGTTGCTGACCCGTCTGGCCGCGGGCGTAGAAAGTGCGAGACACCTGGGCGCCGCCGAAGGAGCGGTTGGCAAGTGTGCCGCCGTATTCACGGGCGAAGGGGACGCCTTGGGCGACGGCCTGATCGATGATGTTGACGCTGATCTGGGCGAGGCGATAGACGTTCGATTCGCGGGCGCGGAAGTCACCGCCTTTGACGGTGTCGTAGAAGAGGCGATAAATGGAGTCGCCGTCGTTTTGATAGTTTTTGGCGGCGTTGATGCCACCCTGCGCGGCGATAGAATGGGCGCGGCGGGGGGAATCCTGGTAGCAGAAGCACTTGACGTTGTAGCCAAGTTCGGCAAGGGTGGCGGCGGCGGCGCCGCCGGCGAGACCGGAGCCGACAACGAGCACACTGTACTTGCGCTTATTGGCCGGGTTGACCAGCTTCATTTCAAACTTCGTATTGTCCCAGCGGGACTCAATGGGGCCGGAAGGGGTGCGGGAGTTGAGAGCCATGGTTACTTCACCAATCCTGCGAGAACGGAGAGGGGAATCGAGATGTTGCCGGCGGCGACAATGGCCGCGAAGGCTTTAGCGGCCAATTTCAATTTTGGCGTGTAGGAGGGGTGGGCAAGGCCAAGAGACTGAAACATGGACCAGACGCCATGGTAGAGATGCATGCAGAGCATAGACATGGCGACGATGTAGAACAGCGACACGTACCAGACGGAGAAGCCTTTGATGACGTTTTCGTGGACGTGCATATGTTGGAAATCGGGGTGGGCCTGTCCGGTTGTGAAGTGGAGCAGGTGGTAGATCAAAAAGGCCAGCACAATGGGGCCGCTCCAGTACATGGTGCGGGAGGCATAGGTGGAGACGATGGCGGTTTGTTTCACGTAGGCGGTGGGGCGGGCGGCGTTTTTGAGTTGGGCGAGTTGGATGGCGCTGACGATGTGGGCGAGGGCTGTGAGGAGGAGGAAGGAGCGGGCGCCCCAAAGGACGAGAGCGCTTTTGTGGAGCGTTTCGCCGTAGACGTCGAGGGCATAGCGGCCATCGGGTCCGGGTGGCAGATAGACCTGAAGATTGCCCAGCATATGGACAAGCACGAAGCCGAACAAAACCAGACCGGAAAGTGCCATCACGGCCTTCTTTGCGACTGGTGCATCGAACATGCGCGCGGTGCGCGCCGGAGAGGTAGCCGACGAACTCATAACCGTTAGAACCCTCATTATATGGGATGCGGGATTTTCCTGCGGGTTTTAGTTTGTTGACCAGGCGAGGACGGGGATCTGGAGGGCGGTGGCAGCCTGTTGGAGATTGGTGTCGAATGGTGGCCAGCGGGAGCGATTCGCGTTTGGCGAGATCGAGGTAGGCGGTTAAACGGAACTGCCGGATGATGGGGAGAATGGCCTGCCAGAGCCAGCAGGATTCGCGGCGTTCGATGTGGATTGGCATTTGAATCAGGAATTGAAGGAAACTCTCCGTTTCCGCTGAGGGGATCCGTCCTCGCCCTCCGCGCTGGCAAGTGCATTGGCGACCTCGAATGGCCAAAAGGGAAGGGACGACGGCGTAGGCTGGCCGCAGCGCCGCGAGTAGCGTGCGGCTGGTTTCTGTGGACGCATTGGCGAAGCACCCAGCCAATGTGCGAGACGTGTCCGCGACGAATGGGCCTATCAATACTTGCGACCTTCGGTGACCAGGTATCGGATCGCGAGATCGTCTCCAAGCTGGATTCGATGCTTGCTGACCCAGTCGATCATGTTCAGCACGGCCTGCTCCTGTTCGGCTGTGTTGTGGTGGGGGGGAGCAGCCGAGTCCAAAGCCTCCAGCGCGCGCGACCACTTCCTCCGCGGAGTGGTCGCGGCAACTGTTGAGATGCTCTTCGATGAGGCGTTCGGCACGAGAATCGCGATGGACGACCATTCCATTTGATTAGAAGGGTTTGGAGCGTCCGCAATTCCGTCTTGCCCTGGAGGGGGGGCGTTTGTTTCAATAGAAAGAGTCCACCGTTCGGAGGAAACCCCACTTTGAATCCAGCAATCCTTGCTCTGGAAGACGGCACAGTCTTCGAGGGCCGGGCTTTTGGTGCGCTTACGGAGCGATCCGGTGAAGTCGTCTTCAACACTTCACTCACCGGGTATCAGGAAATATTCACTGACCCATCCTATTCCGGACAAATTGTTGTCCTGACCTACCCGCAGATTGGCAACTACGGGTCCAACGATGAAGACATGGAATCGGTGAAGCCCTACATTGAAGGGCTGGCGGTTCGTGATTTTTCGCCGATGGTGTCCAACTGGCGCAGCGATCAGGCGGCGGACGCGTTTCTGAAGTTGCACAACATCCCGATTATCGATTCCATCGACACGCGGAAACTGGTGCGGCACCTGCGGACTCGCGGTGTGATGCGCGGCGTGTTGTCGTCCATTTCCACCGATGTGAAGGGGCTGATTGAGAAGGCCCGCAACATTCCTTCGATGGCCGGTCTGGACCTCGCCACTCGAGTGTCAACGGCGAGTTCCTATCCTTGGACATCTCCGGTGGAGCCTTGTTCTCCGAGTGAACGGCTGCGCGGTGTTGCAACGGCGCAGGGCGCGTATCATGTTGTCGCTTTCGACTTTGGCATTAAGCGGAATATCCTGCGCCGATTGGTTTCGAGCGGCTGCCGGGTTACCGTGGTGCCGGCGGGTACTTCGGCCGCCGAAGTGTTGGCGCTGCGGCCTGATGGCGTGTTCCTCTCCAACGGGCCGGGCGATCCCGAACCGCTTGCGGCGCAGGCGGCCGAGGTGCAGAAACTGTTCGGCAAGACGCCAATTTTCGGCATCTGCCTGGGGCATCAGATTCTTGGCTTGGCGATGGGCGGCAAGACATACAAGTTGAAGTTCGGTCACCGCGGCGGTAACCATCCGGTGTTGAACAAGCAGACGAACAAAGTGGAAATCACGGCGCAGAACCACGGCTTCGCGGTGGACCCGGATTCGATCTCCGAGCATGTGGCCGAGATCACCCACGTGAACTTGAACGATATGACTGTGGAGGGTTTGCGGCACAAATCCGAGCCCATCTTCTGCGTGCAGTATCACCCCGAGGCCGCGCCGGGGCCGCACGATTCGCTGTACCTATTCGACGACTTTACGCGATTGATGCAGGAGCACAAAAAGTAATTCATGCCACGCCGCAACGACATACACCGCATCCTGATCATTGGATCGGGACCGATCATCATCGGGCAGGCGTGCGAGTTCGATTATTCGGGCACGCAAGCTTGTAAGGCGCTGAAGGCCGATGGGTTCGAAGTCATCCTGGTGAACTCGAATCCGGCGACGATTATGACGGATCCGGAATTGGCGGACCGTACGTATGTGGAACCGTTGAGCGTTCCGTATTTGACCGAACTCATCAAGAAAGAGCGGCCCGATGCGTTGCTTTCCACCGTTGGCGGACAGACCGGGCTGAACCTGTCGGTGGCGCTGGCGGAGGCGGGCGTGCTCGACGAGTACGGCGTGGAGTTGATCGGCGCCAAGATTGACAGCATCAAAAAGGCCGAGGACCGGCTGCTGTTCAAAGACGCCATGCGGAAAATCGGGCTGGCGACGCCGACCTCGCAACTGGTCACCGACATGAAGGGAGGCTATGCCTTCGCGGAGAAGGTCGGCTATCCGTTGATTCTGCGGCCCAGTTTCACGATGGGCGGCAGCGGCGGCGGCATTGCCTATAATTCCGAGGATCTGGAAGAGATTCTGGCGCGCGGGCTGGATCTATCGCCGGTGGGCGAGGTGTTGATCGAAGAGTCTGTACTGGGCTGGAAAGAGTACGAGATGGAGGTGATGCGCGACCTGGCCGACAACTGCATCATCATCTGCTCCATCGAAAACTTCGACCCGATGGGTGTGCACACAGGCGATTCGATTACGGTGGCGCCGGCGCAGACGCTTTCCGATAAGGAATACCAGATGATGCGCGACGGGTCGTTGGCGTGTTTGCGCGAGATCGGCGTGGATACCGGCGGATCGAACGTGCAGTTTGCCATTAACCCGAAAGACGGCCGGATGGTGGTTGTGGAGATGAATCCGCGTGTGTCGCGGTCGTCGGCGCTGGCATCGAAGGCGACGGGATTCCCGATTGCCAAGATCGCGGCGAAGCTTGCGGTGGGCTACCGGCTGGACGAAATCAAGAACGACATTACACGGGTGACGCCGGCGTGTTTTGAGCCGACGATTGACTACGTGGTAACGAAAATTCCGCGGTGGCAGTTCGAGAAATTCCCTGGGGCGGACCCTACGCTGGGCACGCAGATGAAGTCCGTGGGCGAGGTGATGGCGATCGGGCGGACCTTCAAACACTCGATGGCAAAGGCCATCCGGTCGCTGGAGACAGGCAAATCGGCGACGAAGGAAGAGGTTTTCGACGAAGCGCTGATTCCGGCGAAAATGATCACGCCCACGCCAGACCGGTTGAACTACATTCTCTTCGCGTTTGAGCGCGGATGGACGGTGGACCAGATCTTTGAACTGACCAACATCGACCCGTGGTTCCTGTTGCAGTTGAAGGAAGGCGTTGAGCTGAATAAATCGCTGGCGGCGCAGACGTTGGAAGGTGTGAGCGCGGCGGCCATGCGCGACGCCAAACGCAACGGGTTGTCCGACGTGGCGCTGGGCAAGCTGTGGAAGAGCGATGCGCTCACCGTGCGGGCGAAGCGGAAGGAACTGGGCGTGACCGCGGTGTTCAACCGTGTTGACACCTGCGCGGCCGAGTTTGAAAGCTTCACGCCCTACCTCTATTCGAGCTACGAGTCCGAGTGCGAAGCCGAGCCGTCCAGCCGGAAGAAAGTAATGATTCTCGGCGCTGGTCCAAACCGGATCGGGCAGGGAATTGAGTTCGATTACTGCTGCTGCCACGCGAGTTTCGCGCTGCAGGCCTTTGACCATGAATCGATCATGGTGAACTGCAATCCGGAGACGGTTTCGACGGATTACGATACATCCGACCGGCTGTACTTTGAACCTCTGACGCTGGAAGAGGTGTTGAACATCTACGACACCGAGAAGCCCGATGGCGTGATTGTGCAGTTCGGCGGGCAGACGCCGCTGAACTTAGCGCTGCCGCTGCAACGGGCTGGGGTGCCGATTATCGGGACCGATCCGAAGAATATCGACTTGGCCGAAGACCGGAAGCTGTTCGGCAAACTGCTTGAGGATTTGCAGATTCCATGCCCGCCGAACGGTACGGCGACGAGTGTGGAAGAGGCGTGCGACGTGGCTGGGCGGCTGGGCTACCCGGTGCTGGTGCGGCCCAGCTACGTGCTGGGCGGCCGGGCGATGACGATCGCCTACGATGAGGACACCGTACGCAAGTATATGCGCGAAGCGGTCGTATTCTCGCAGGACCGTCCGGTGCTGGTGGACCGGTTCCTGGAAGATGCCGTGGAAGTGGACGTGGACTGCCTAAGCGACGGCGAAAATGTGTTGATCGCCGGAATCATGGAGCACATTGAAGAGGCCGGGATTCATTCCGGTGATAGCTCCTGTGTGCTGCCGCCGTTCGGTCTGGGCGCGCGCGAGTTGCAGACCATTCAGGAATACTCCGTGAAGATGGCGCGGGCCCTGCAGGTGATCGGATTGATGAATGTGCAGTTTGCCATTAAAGATGGCAAAGTGTACGTGATTGAGGTGAATCCGCGGGCGTCGCGGACTGTGCCGTTTGTAGCCAAGGCGACAGGTGTGCCGCTGCCGAAGATTGCCGTCGGGTTGATGCTGGGCAAGAAGCTTACTGAGTTCGCGCACATGACGCAGGGAAAGACGAGCGGCGTGCTGGATGTGCCGCAGTTCTTTGTGAAGTCGCCCGTGTTTCCGTTCAACAAGTTCCACGGCGTGGACCCGGTGCTGGGGCCGGAAATGCGTTCGACGGGTGAAGTGATGGGCGTGGGCGAGAACTTCGGAGAGGCATTCGCGAAGGCACAGTTGAGCGCCGGTTCCCCGCTGCCGGCCGACGGAACGGTCTTCATCAGTGTGAGCGACCGCCACAAGAGTGAGGCGATTGAAGTGGCCCGGAAGTTCGCGGAACTTGGGTATAAACTCGCGGCGACGCGTGGAACGGCGAGCCTGTTGAAGGGCGCGGGGCTGGAATGCCTGACGGTGTTCAAAGTGAATGAAGGCCGGCCCAACGCCGTGGATCTGTTGAAAGCGGGCAAGCTGAAGCTGGCGATTTATACGACCAACGGCGTGCACAGCTTTAGCGACGAAAAAGCCATTCGGCGCGCGGCCATTCAATATCGTGTCCCGTGCATCACGACGATGTCGGCGGCACGCGCGGCCGTACAGGCAGCGGCAAGCCGGCGGCGGGATCCAATCCGGGTGTGGAGTTTGCAGGAGATTCATAAGAGCCGGTAGGGCGCGTACAATCGGTTCATGATCCGCCTCCTCTTGCTGTTTGCCGCCTTGACTCCGCCATCGACGTTTGGGCAGACCAGGGCGGAGATTTTGGCGGCGATGAAGAAGGCGACCGGTTTTTATACGGGGAGCGTGTCGCTGCGGGGAGGGTATCACTTCGTCTACACCGATGACCTGAGCTACGGGCGGAGCGAGCACGGCGAAGGTCCAACCCAGGTGGAAACGCAGCGAGAGGGGACGCCGGCGGCCGGCATGGCATTCCTGGAGGCCTGGTGGGCGACGGGTGACCGGGTGTTCCTGGACGCGGCTGTGAAGGCGGCGCAGGCTGGCGTGGCTGGACAGCTTTGCAGCGGGGGCTGGGATTACATCGTTGAGTTTGACGCGGCCAAGCGGGCTGCGCTGCCGTACCGGGCCGAGGGCAAGTGCGGGAGTGCGAAGAAGTCACCGCCGACGACGCTTGATGACAACGTGACACAGGCGATGGTGCGGCTGCTCATGCGTGTGGACAAAGAGTTGCAATTCAAGGATGCCGCGATTCATGAGGCCGTGGTGTTTGCGTTGGACAACCTGATGGCGGCGCAGTACCCGAACGGAGCGTGGCCGCAACGATTTTCGGCGCCACCGGAGGCGGCGAAGTTTCCGGTGAAGCAGGCGAGCTATCCGGAGAGTTGGGCGTGGAAGTGGCCAGGGGCAGCGTATCAGACGCACTATACGTTCAATGACAACTCGATTGTGGACGTGATTGACATGTTCCTGGAAGCGTCGCGGATCTACGGCGACGCGCGGTACCGCGTGGCGGCCGAACGCGGGGGCGGGTTCATTTTGCTGGCGCAGATGCCGGAGCCGCAGCCGGCGTGGGCGCAGCAGTATGACGCGGCCATGCGGCCGGCGTGGGCACGGCAGTTTGAGCCGCCATCGGTGACTGGCGGCGAGACACAAGGGATTATTCAAATGCTGCTGGTGCTGTATCGCGAGACTGGGGAGCGGAAGTATTTGGACGCCGCCGGACCGGCGCTGGGGTGGCTGGAAAAGTCAGTGATCCCGGGTAGCGGGAAGCTGGCGCGGTTCTATGAGTTGAAGACGAACAAACCGCTGTACGTGACGAAGGGAACGCAGATTCAGGCCAAGGGATTGGGGTCGGCACGGATTGATGGGTACGAGCTTTCCTATGACGGGAGCAGCGTGATAACGCACTACGCGGTGACGGTGGGGGCGGAAAAGTTGGGGCGATTGCGGAAGGAGTACGAGGCGTTGTTGCAAGAGAGGAAGCCGCGGGCGGAGCGGTTGCACGGGCTGTCGCCATGGAGTGGCGAGGGCGTGAAACGGGGCGGCGATGCGGCGGGATTGATGGCGGGCATGGATGAGCGCGGGGCGTGGCTGGAGGATGGGGTGATCGGCAAAGCCGACAAGGTGATCTCCGTCTTCGCGGCGCGGGACATGGTGATGACGATTAGTGGGCGGGTCGTCCCCGTGAAGGAAAACGACCGGATTGAATTGTTCGATGGCGAGCGTCCGCCGCGGCAAAAGGTGATTCGCACTACGACGTTTGCAGGGAATCTGGAGCGGCTGGCAGCGGCGTACGCGAAAAGTCGCTGAGGCGGGAAAGATCAATGGTGACGACGCCATCCGGCGTCGATCCGAAGATATCGGTGAACTTGGCGCCATGAATGATCTCCGCGTCGGCGTAGGAGAAGCGCGAATGGACGGATTGGGAAAACGTTTCGTCGATGGCGGAGAGTGAGACGAAGACTTCCGGATCGGCGTCGAGGATCTGTTGTTGGTTCAGTTGGAAGAATGGGCTGTCGCTATTGATGGGGTGAACGATGACCCATTGCGTAGGCAGAAGGACGACGTTGTCGCGTTCCAGGGGGAGTTGGCGGAAGCGGCGGAGGTTGGTGGCGCGGTCCATCCAGGAGTAGGTGACGGTGGCGCGGATGTCGATGAGCTGGCTGGAGCGGCCGTTGGCAATGCGGAACATGAGGGCGGTTCTTGTGTTCTGGTAAGGAGCGACAAGGGCCACGTTACTTCGCAGGATATGGGCGTTGGGGCGGGAAAACCGAGCGAAGAGAATACCGGTAATGAGGGCGAAACCCATCAGGCCGGAAAGCGCCTCCAAGGCAACCAGTGCATTGGCCATGTTGCCCTTCGGTGTCATTTGACCATAGCCGATGGTAGCGATGGTTTGAACGGAGAAGAAGATGGCGTTGTGCCACGGGGCGTTTGGTTCGCCGCCCTGGATGGATCCGGGCCCGGCGGCGATATAGAGCGTGGCGAATACCGCGTTGGCCAGAATGTAGAAGACGAGAACGTAAAGGAAGAAACGTGGCCAGGTGACGGTGAGCATGTGCTGATACAGATTCAGCGAACGCCAGAATCCGCCGCCCAGGCGGACGACATTCAGCGAGCCATCGTGGCGCAGAATACGCTTCTGACGGGATTGGGCGATGCGGCCACTGAGGCCGAGATCGCGTTGTTGAGTTTCGTCTGCCGGTTCCGCCATGCGGGGTGTTACCCTATTAGATTAGGACAACTGAGGCTGAACCATGTCAGGTCACTCAAAATGGCACACAATTAAACACAAGAAGGCGGCACTGGACGCCAAGCGCGGGAAGATTTTCACCCGTCTGATTAAGGAAATCGTCATTGCGGCGCGTGGAGGCGGAGACCCATCCTCAAACGCTCGGCTGCGGACGGCCATCACCGCCGCCAAGGCCATGTCGATGCCGGCCGACAATATCACCCGCGCGATCAAACGCGGCACTGGTGAGTTGGAAGGGCTGACCATCGAAGAGTACACCTACGAAGGGTACGGACCTGGCGGCGCGGCAATGATGGTAAAGGTCGCGACGGACAACAAGAACCGAACCGTGAGCGACATTCGCCACATCTTCAGCAAGAACGGCGGCAACATGGCCGAGCCAGGCGCTGTGGCGTGGATGTTCGAGATGAAATCGAACATCGTGGTGGACGGCGAAGACGTTACTGAAGAAAAACTGATGGACATTGCGCTGGAAGCGGGCGCCGATGATATCCGCAACAACGGCGATAGCTGGCAGGTGCTGTCGGACCCTTCGGCCCATCAGGCGGTGCTGGACGCGCTAGCCGCTGCGAAGATCAACGTTGTAGAATCCGAACAAACGGCGCTGGTGCCGAAGAACACCGTGAACCTTGAGGGTAAGGACGCGACGGCGATGATGAAGCTCTACGACGCCATCGACGACTACGACGACGTGCAAAATGTTTACGGGAATTTTGAAATTGGCGATGACGCGGACGTAGACGGCTAACGTCCTACTGCTATGCGCATTCTGGGCATCGATTGCGGATCAGAGCGGACGGGATACGGGGTCATTACCAGTGACGGCCGGACCCACGAACTGATCACCGCCGATGTCATTGTTACTTCCCCAAAGAAGCCGCTCAGCGAGCGGCTTCTGGCTATTGCGTCCGGCCTTCGGGATGCCATCGCCAGGCACCAGCCCGACGCGGCGGCGATTGAGGGCGTCTTTCACGCCGTCAACACGCAGACAGCAATCAAGCTTGCTCATGTGCGAGGCGTGGCCATGCTCGCGATCGCGGAGGCGGGGCTGCCGGTGGGTGAGTATTCCCCAATGGAAGTGAAGACGAGTGTTGTTGGCTACGGACGCGCGGAGAAGGAACAGGTGCAACTGATGGTGCAGAAGATACTGCGGTTGCCGGCCGTGGTCCGCTCGAAGGATGCCTCCGATGCGCTGGCAGTGGCTATTTGCCATGCAACGCGGGCGGGCTTTGCAGCGCGGATTGAGGCGGTGCGCTGATGCGAATGTTCATTCTGCTTTCGTTGTGCGTGGCCGGCTGGGGGCAGGACGGGAAGTTGATTTTCCAGAAGTCTTTTCCTGGCAGCACGCCGCCTTGGGTGAAAATCGTCGTCGAACGCAGCGGGCAGGCCGTTTATACGGAGGCTCCAGACGATGCCCAGCCGCTGACTTTCAAATTGAACGACGCGGAAACGGCGGCGATGTACGCGTTGGCGGAGAAGCTCGACTGGTTTTCGCGGCCGCTTGAATCCGGGTTGCCGGTGGCGAAGATGGGCGATAAGACCTTGCGGTATGAGAGTCCGGCGAATACGCAGGAGCAGAAGTTCAATTACTCCTCCGACGTGGACGCGCAGCAGTTGACCGATTGGTTTGAACGGATCTCGGAGAGTGAACGGTACTTGTTGGAACTGGAGCGTTCGGCACGGTTTGATAAGCTCGGGGTGAACCGGGTGATTCTGCAAATCCAGGCGGCGTATGAGAAGAAGCGTCTGGTGGCCGTCGATCAGTATCTGAAGTGGCTGGACCGCGTGACGAAAAACGAAAGCTACTTGAACATGGCCCGGGAGCGGGCCGCGCGGCTGGCGGAGATGTTTCGGAATCCGGCGCCGCCGGTGGAGGGTTCGAAGCAATGAGGCGGTTGCCGTTGTTGTTGGTTTGCGCGAGTGCATTGGCGGCGCAGTCGCAGTTGCCGCCGGAGGAGCAGCAGGCGTTAAGCGGTTCTTTGGCGGAGGCAGGGAATTCGAGTCACGAATTTATCTTTGCACTGGAAAACCACTTGAAGAAGTATCCGCAGACGAAGTCGCGGTGGGAACTGGAACGGGCGCTGGTGAAGGCGGCGAAAGAGACGGGCGACGATGCCCGAATCGTGAAGTGGGGCGAGGCAGTGCTGGCGCGGGAGAGCGAGGATTTGCAGACGCTCGAATTGGTGACGCGGAGCCTGGTGCGCGGGGTGGATAAAGCGTCCGCCGAAAAAGCGTTGGCATCCGGGAAGAAGTGGGAACAGGTACTGCGGACGCTGGAGCCGCGCGATGCGACGGAGAAGATTCGCTGGCAGACGCGGATGGATCTGGACCAGGGGATGAGCCGCGCACTGCAGGCCCAGGCGAAGGCGTTGCTCATATTGGGCAAACACGCGGAGGCGGAAGCGCTGGCGGCGAAGTCGTTTGCGGCGTATCCGTTCGATGAAAGCGCGCGCGTGCTGGCGCAGGCGCGGGAAGCGCAGAGCAAGTTCGAACCGGCGGTGGATGCCTGGGCCGATGCGTTTGTTTCAAGCGACGGGAAGCAGCCCTCGGACCTGGAGGCGATGCGGGCGGCGTGGAAGAAAGCCAAGGCCGACGCGCCAGGCGCCGGAGAGCGATTGCTTGCGGCACATGACCGGTTCAACCAATGGAACGATGCGAAAATCGCCAGGCTTCGTCAGTACGACGCGAACGCCTTGAAAGGCAAGCCGGCTGAATTTGTTGTGACAAGCGTTACCGGCGAGAAGCTGGCGCTGGCGTCATTGCGCGGCAAGGTGGTGGTTCTGGATTTCTGGGCCACCTGGTGCGGTCCATGCCGGACGCAGCATCCGCTCTATGAACGCGTGAAGGAGAAGTTCCAGGACCGCGAAGATGTGGCGTTTGTGTACCTGAACACCGATGAAGATAAGGCGCTGGTGGCGCCTTTCCTGGAAGCGAACCGGTGGTCGAAGAACGTCTACTTTGAAGAGGGGCTGTCGCGGCTGTTGAATGTCACTTCGATACCGACGACGGTGATTCTGAACAAGCGCGGCGAAATTGCGAGCCGCATGAACGGGTTTCTTCCAGAGAAATTTGTGGACATGCTGACCGAACGCGTGCAGCGGATTTTGTCGGAGTAGGTATGGCGTCTCGTTTTCAACGTGTGATTTGGATTGTGCTCGATAGTGTCGGCATTGGTGAAATGCCGGACGCGGCTGCTTATGGCGATGAGGGGTCGGACACGCTCGGGAATATCGCCAGGCAACGGCCGCTGCGGTTGCCCCATTTTTCAAAGTTAGGGCTGGCGAATGTCAAACCTCTGGCCGGCTTGCCGCCGGAGGCCTCGCCCCTGGGTGCGTTTGGAAAATGCACGCTGGCCTCGCCGGGCAAGGATACGACGACGGGACACTGGGAGATGGTGGGGATCCATCTGGACAAGCCGTTTCCGCTGTTTCCGAACGGGTTCCCGCGTGAAATTCTGCGGGCGTTTGAAGACCGGATTGGCCGGGCGACGATTGGGAACAAGGCGGCGTCCGGTACGGAAATTATCAAGGAACTGGGCGAGGAGCACGTGCGAACCGGTTCGCCGATTGTGTACACCTCGGCCGATAGTGTCTTCCAGATTGCGGCGCATGAAGATGTTATTCCAATTTGGGAGCAGTACAAGATCTGCGAAGCGGCGCGGGATATACTTCGCGGGCCGTTTGAAGTGGGTCGTGTGATCGCCCGGCCGTTCACCGGCGAACCGGGGGCGTTCGCGCGCACATCGAATAGGCACGATTATGCGGTGCCGCCGCCCAAAGGAATGTTGCTGGATCAACTTGCCGAACGCAAGGTGCCAGTGCATTCTGTGGGAAAGATTTTCGATGTGTTCCTGGGCCGCGGAATTTCCGTCTACGACAAGACAAAGACCAACGCCGATGGGATGCGCACAACGTTAGAGGCGATGGAGGTGACGAAGGACGGGCTCATCTTCGTGAACCTGGTGGACTTCGACATGTTGTATGGGCATCGAAACGATGTAGAGGGATACGCGCGGGCGCTGGAGGAGGCGGACGCGTGGGTGCCATCCCTGCTGGCGGCGACGAGGGCGGAGGATTTAGTTATCTTCTGTGCCGACCACGGGTGCGACCCGACGACGCCATCCACTGACCACAGCCGCGAATACACGCCGCTGTTGGCCTACTCGCCGTCCGCCCGTGGCGGCATTGATTTGGGGACACGCGCTACGTTGAGCGACATCGGGCAAACGGTGGCCGAAAACTTCGGCGCCGCGATTACGAAAGGAACGAGTTTCTTACAAGAGTTATGAGAACACCACTGATGGCCGGGAACTGGAAGATGTACAAGACTCCGGCGGAGACGAAAGCGTTTTTTGAAGGATTTCTGCCGTTGGTGGCAGAGTCGAAGCACTGCGAGATTGCAATCTGCCCGCCATATGTCAACATCGCGGTTGCCGTGGAATCAACCCGCGGGACCCGCGTGGGCATTGGCGCGCAGAACCTGTACTGGAGGAACGAAGGTGCGTTTACTGGCGAGATTTCCGGGCCCATGATCAAGGCCGCCGGTTGCGAGTGGGTGATTATCGGCCACAGTGAGCGGCGCCAGTATTTCGGCGAAACTGACGCCACGGTTTTGGAACGGACCAAGGCGGCGCTGGCCGCCGGGCTGCGCCCGATTGTGTGCGTGGGCGAACGGCTGGAAGAACGCGAAGCCGGAAAAACCGATGCTGTGCTGACGGCACAGTTCAACGGCGGTATCGCGGGTCTTGACGCCGAGTCCTTTACCAAGATCGTGATTGCCTATGAGCCCGTGTGGGCGATAGGTACAGGCAAGACTGCTACGCCCGAAATGGCTGCCGATGCCCACCGCGCCATTCGCGCGCTGGTGACCGCAAAGTTTGGTGCCGAAGCCGGCGCGGCCGTGCGGATTCTCTACGGCGGCAGCGTGAAGCCGGACAACGTTAAAAACCTGATGGCGCAGCCGGATATTGACGGGGCGCTGGTGGGTGGCGCGAGCCTGGAAGCCGGGTCTTTTGCTTCGATTGTGAACTTCTAGTTTTCGGCTAGGGTTGAGCCCTCCCGCCATACGTTATAGCGTATGGCAGGAGGGTTTTTTCGTGCGCATTCTCTGGCTGGTGATGCTGACGGCGATGGCGTTGCCGGGGCAGATGGACCGGTTCGGCGCGGACCATGAGAGGGCGCTGTCGGCTTCCCAACGGCTGATGAAAGCCTGGCTTCGCCATGCCGACGCGAAGACAATGCTGCTGCCGGACCGGCCGCTCGATGCCAAGCCAACGTATACACCGCACAACTCCGGAGCCGACCTGTATCCGTATTTGATTTTGACGGCGCGGCTTACCGATCCCGATTTGTACGAGGGCCGGATGCGGGAGATGCTGCGCAATGAGATCCGCTATACGGCGGCAAAGGACGGTGTGCCGGGAAACCTGGAATTGAAGAGCGGGGCGTTGGGGCCGCCGAGCTTGTTTGGCGCCGGTGAGTACGCCAAGGACGGGTTGATCACGGTTACGGAGTATCTGGGGCGCACGCCGTGGACAGACCGTATGGCGGATCTGGTGGCAGCGGCGATGGCGCGTGCCCCAGTGGCATCGAGGTTCGGCAACCTGCCGGCGGCGGATAGCGAGTTGAATGGGGACTACCTGCAGGTGTTGCCGCGGCTGTATTTGTTGACTGGCGATGCGCGGTATCTGGAATGGGGAAGGCGTATCGCCGATGCGTACCTGGAGGAGGTTCTACCCGGCAATTTCGGATTGCCGAGCATGGCCTGGGATTTTGGCCAGCATTCCGGTGACCGGAAGCTGAAGTTGCGTGATCACGGGAACGAAATAGTCGTGGGATTGGTGACGCAGTTTGCTCTGGAACATCAGTTGGGCAGCCCCCGGGCCGCGCGGATGCGCCCGGTGTTGGCGCGAATGTTCGATCGATTGCTTCTTTCGTCGAATCCTGACGGCCTGTTTTTCAACACCATCGACACCGAATCGCTGCGGCCGCTGGACCAGCGGCTGAGCGACAACTGGGGCTATCTCTACGGGGCCATGTACACGTACTTTCAGGTGACCGGAGAAGGGAAGTATCGCGAGGCCGTGGTCCGCGTGTTAAAGAACCTGCCGAAGTATCGGAACTGGTGCTGGGAGCCGTCGTCGAACGCGTTGAAAAATGCCCGTGCGGACGAGAAGCTGGGTTCGTTCGACGGCTATGCCGACGCGATCGAGAGCGCCATCTACCTCGTCAACAGAGAGCCTGTGCCGGAAGCGCTGGCATGGATCGATTCCGAAATGGAGGTGATGCTCTCCATGCAGCGTGTTGACGGACATGTGGAGGACTGGTATGGCGAGGGGAACTTCAATCGCACCGCGCTGCTGTGGGGCTTGATGAAGTCGCAAGGGGTACGCGCGTCGCCGTGGCGGCAAGGGCTGCGGCTGGGCGCGGTGCGCGATGGAAACGCACTGCGGTTCACCGTAAGCGGTGCAGCCCGAATCGAGCTCGACTACGCACGCCACCGGCGCGTTCACAACTGGCAGAAGAACTACGTGCGGCTGAATGAGTTTCCCGAGTGGTTTACCGTGGAGGAGAACCAGCTTTACACGTTGACGAAGGCAGACGGCGCGGCGCGAGTGGTGGCAGGGTTTGAGCTAATTGGCGGCGTTCCGGTGGAGGCCGGCACCTATCGGATCGCGCCGATGATTGCAACCGGAAACTGACGTAACGCATCTCTTTTGCCAGGAGGAGTTATGCGAATTCAATTTGGGTTTCTGGCTCTGGCGATGAGTGCGGTGGTGATGGCGCAAACACCGGGCGTTGATGAGCAAGCGGTGATCCGAATGGCGCGTGCGATTCAGCGCGAGATCCTAACGCTGCCGGAGTACGGGGTCTTCGATCATCTTCGGTTCAGCATTAAGGGCGATACGGTGATCCTGCGCGGGCAGGCGTCGCGGCCCATTTTGAAGTCCGGCGCCGAAAATGTGACCAAGCGTGTGGAGGGCGTGGCGAAGGTCGACAATCAGATCGAGGTCCTGCCGCTTTCCCCGGCCGATGACCAGGTGCGGCTTCGGACCTACGTGGCCATCTACGGTCACCCGACGCTCGTTCGCTTCAATCCGAACCGGGGCGTGCCGCTGTTCATGAGCCGGATGAGCGCGATGACCGGCATTACCAACGACCCGCCGCTGGGCAATCACCCGGTACATATTCTGGTAAAGAACGGAAACGTGACACTGGAAGGCGTGCTGCCAACGGCGGCGGATCGAACCATCGCGGAACTGCAGGCCAACGGCGTGTTTGGTTCCTTTTCGGTGATCAATAACATCGAAGTGGAAGAAGCGGTAAAGTTCAAGAAGCCGAAGAAGTAGCATATGCTCTAGCAATGAGCGCAAAGGTGCTGATTGTGATTGGCGACGCCGCCGAGGCGATGGATACGTTGTACCCGTTCTTCCGGTTGAAAGAGGCCGGCTACGAAGTTGTCGTGGCCGGCCCGGAGGCGCGGCTATACCACCTGGTGATGCACGAAATTCCGCCCGGCTGGGACATCACGCGCGAAGGTCCCAGTTATCATCTGGCTGCGGAGATTGCCTTTCGCGACGTAAAGGCGGAGGAGTTTGTCGGGCTGTTCATCACCGGCGGCCGCGCGCCGGAATATCTGCGTTATGACCAGCATTTGCTGGCGTTGACCCGCCACTTCTTCGCCGAAAACAAGCCCGTGGCCAGTGTTTGTCACGGCGTCGAAATTATTGCGGCGGCCGATGTGATACGCGGCAGGCGGGTGGCGACGGTGGCGAAATGCGCGCTGGATGTAACTTTCTCCGGCGGGCAGTTTGTGAACGAAGGCTGCGTACGCGATGGCAACCTGGTGAGCGGGCGGACGTGGCATGACAACCACCTGTTCATGCGTGAGTTCATGTTCATGCTTGCGGCGGCGGAGAACCAGTGAGGCGGCGCGTATTCCTGGCGCTTGCCGCTGCCCGTGCGCAGGCTGTGCGTCTGTCATTAGGGACGTATGGAATGCAAACGATTCCCGTTGACCGCGCGCTGGCCAGTATTGGTGAGCTCGGTTACGACGGTGCTGAGTTATGTTTGATGGCTGGATGGCCAAGCGAACCTGTCCGGCTTGACGGGGCCGCGCGGCGGCGGATTCGGGAACAGCGCCTGCCGATTCCATCGATGATTGAGAACTTCAATCTCTTGGCTGATGAATCCGGACACGCGCGAACCCTTGACCGGATTCGTGTAGCGGCCGCCCTGGCCCATGATGTGTCACCGAAGGCGCCGCCGCAGTTGCAGAGTGTGCTCGGCGGGCGGCCCGGCGAATGGGAGCAGGTGAAGGAGATGATGGCGGCGCGGTTGGCCGAGTGGGCTCGCGTGGCGGCGGATAACCGGCTGCGGCTGGCCGTGAAGTCGCATGTGGGCAGCGCATCGGACACGCCGGAAAAGCTGATCTGGCTGTTGGACAAGGCGGGCAATCCGGCGTTGAGCGGAATCTACGACTATGGCCACTTTCAGTTGCTGGGGCTGGGCCTTCGGAAGACGCTGGACACACTGTTGCCGCGCTCGTCGTTTGTGACGGTGAAGGACGGGCGAATGGTGGACGGGAAGGCGCAATTCCTGTTGCCAGGCGAAGGGACCATTGACTATCGCGACTACTTCTCGGCGTTGCGGGAGAAGAAATACGGCGGCTGGATTCTGGTGGAAATCAGCCGTCAACTCCAGATGCAGCCGGGCTACGATGCGCTGGCGGCGGCGCGGCGCTCCTACGAGAATTTGGCGCCGCTGCTCCGGGCGGCTGGTTTGCGCTAACGGGCCGCGCCGGCCGCCGGTTGGTAGGATGAGAATTCGTCATGAGCCAATTGAAAACGATCATTTTCGACCTAGGGAACGTCATCATCCCCTTCGATTTCCGGCGCGGCTACGCGGCACTGGAGCCGCTGGTCAACCTGCCCGCCGCCGAGATTCCGGAGCGCATCCGCGCCACGGGCTTGGTTCCGGAACTCGAAAGCGGCAGGATAGAACCCCATGCGTTTGTGGCGGCGATCAACAGCGCTCTCGAAACAGATATCAGCTACGAGAAGTTTCGCGAAATCTGGAGCTCCATCTTTCTTCCGGACACGCTCATTCCCGCTTCCTTGGTGGAGACACTAAAGAGCAACTACCGGATGGTCGTCCTTTCGAACACCAACGCCATCCACTTTGAGATGGTCTGGGAAGTCTATCCGATTCTGCGGCTGTTCGACGAACTCGTGCTCTCGCACGAAGTAAAGGCAATGAAGCCGGAACCGGCCATCTATGCCGCGGCCATTGCGGCGGCGCGCGCGGAACCCCACGAGTGCTTCTTTACCGACGATATTCCAGCCTATGTGGAAGGTGCGCGCGCGGCGGGGATTCAAGCCGAACAGTTCCTCGGATACGAAAAACTGCTCGGCGATTTGCGGGCTCGCGGCGTGGCGGTGTAGCGGGGCTACATCACCGGGCCGATGCGCCACGGCACGAACTCCTGGTGCCCCAATGTCTCCGCGCATGTGCGTTCGCCGGAGGCTACGCGCATGATCATGTCGTAGATCTCTATACCAATGCCCGGAACGGTGGCTTCCCCATCGGCAATGCGGCCGGCATTAATGTCCATGTTGTCGCGCATCCGCTTGTACATGTTCGTGTTCGTCGCCACTTTGATCACCGGAACCGTGGGGAACCCGATAGCGCTGCCCCGGCCCGTGGTAAAGACGATGATGTTCGCGCCGCCGGCGGCGAGCCCGGTCAGCGACGCCGGGTCATAACCAGGCGTATTCATGAAACAGAACCCTGGGCCGTGAATGCGCTCGGCGTAGTCAAGCGCCTCATTCAATGTCGACGTGCCACCCTTGGCCACAGCGCCAAGCGACTTTTCGACGATATTGGTCAGCCCGCCTTCTTTGTTCCCGGGCGACGGGTTGTCGTTGAAACTCGATCCTTCGAACTGATTCAAATATCGTTTGTAACCGCTGACGAAACTCAGCAGCCGGTCCGCCACCGCGCGATTGCGCGACCGCTTTACCAGCAGATGTTCGGCCCCGAAGATTTCGGTGGTCTCCGCCAGCACCGCCGCGGCGCCGATCTCGGCCAGCAAGTCCGATGTGTGGCCCAGCGCCGGATTCGCCGTAATGCCGCTGAACGAATCGGAACCCCCGCAGTTCAGGCCAACCGTGATCAGATTGCCGGGCAGTTCCACGCGCTGTTCGGCGGCCAGCTTATCCATCTGCTCCAGAATGAACTTCCGCGCCGCCTCAACGCTCGCTCGCGTCCCCCCAGTATTCTGCAGTGTCATCCCCATCAGCCGGCTGCTGCGCGGGGCGTTCGCGCCCAGGTAATGATCGATCTGGTTCACCTCGCAGCCAAGGCCCAGGATAATGGCCGCGCCAACATTCGGGTGGCTCAGGATTCCCGCTAGTGTCCGCTGCAGTTGCTGCGTATCGGGGCCGATCGACATGCCGCACCCGTCGCCATGCGGGAATGCGATCACGCCGTCCACACCAGGCGGCAGCGTGGCGCCCTCGAAACTGCGGGCAATCAATTCGCACGTGTGCGCCGCGCAGTTGGACGCCGCCACCACCGCAATGTAGTTGCGCGTGCCCGCGCGGCCGTCCTCCCGCTTGTATCCCATGAAGGTCGGCATGTTGGCCGGCAGCGCCGGCAGCGGCACTTCCATCGCCGGAAACTCGTAGTCGAAGTTCTGTTCTTCGAACCCTACGTTGTGCACGTGCATGTGCTGGCCTTGCTCGATGTCCATCTTCGCGCGGCCGATTACCTGGCCGTAGCGATAGATCGTCTCGCCTTCGGCGATGTTCACCAGTGCGACTTTGTGACCCGCCGGAACGGCACTTTTCACCTTCAGCGCCACATCGCCAACTTTCAGGTCCTGCCCCTCTGCCAGCGGTACGCGGGCAACGGCGACGTTGTCCTTCGCATGAAGGTGAATGGCGGAATTCTCCGCCGTCGGCAACTTGGCAATATCATGGAGACTCATCGTAATAGCACCGTTTCGCAAATCTGTTCGTTCAGGTGGACCTTCAGCCGGTTGCCGGCTGGGTGGATCCATAGGCCCGTTCCATCCTTCGGAACGGGAATATCTTCCACGCGGCGGACGTATATCGCCTTGCCGCTATCTACGCCTTTCAGCAGTTTCCCAATGTGGACGTGCAAGTGACACTGGGTCCGGACTTTCACCCCGTTGTATGCCACTCCCCAGTTGTCGCCCCAAAGCTCTTTCGCCTTGGCGATGGCCTCGCGCCAGAACTTGTTTCGTTCCGCCGCCGACAAGTGCCGCAACTCGTGCATCTGTCCCGCGACAATTTTGCGCGGCAGCGCCAGCGTTCGGTTCGCTTTCCTGGGGTTCACGTCTTTCAGGAAAAACACTTCCAAAGTTTCTGGCTGCTTCCCCGCTTCATTGGTTAACGAACACGCCCGTATCTTGAGTGTGTCGGGATTGGCCGGGTCGCAATCGCAGCGGTCAACGGCCGCCGCCAGCGCCAGTCCAGTCGCGCCCGTCAGGAATAGCTTTCGCCACATTCCGTTTATTCTATCGCGCGCCGTTTCTATACTGAAAAGGTGCAAATGATTTGGGCGCGCCGGTGGGCGCCGCTCTTGGCTCTCCTGGTCATTTATCCTCTCTGGACCTCGTCGTTCGGCCTCTACGGTCCCGACGAACCGCGCTACGCCTCCATCGCCCGCGCCATGGCGGAATCCGGGGATTGGATCACGCCCCGGCTGGACGGCGAGGCCTGGCTGGAAAAGCCGCCCCTGTTGTACTGGCTGTCGGCGCTTGGCTACTCCGCCGGCCTGGGCCCGGAGGCGGCCCCGCGCGTGCCGTTAGGGCTCCTCTCCATCGTCTTCCTGATCTGGTTCCGGTTCTATCTGCATCGTTGGCTGGGCGAACGGGCAACCGTCGCCGCCTGCGTGCTGGCCACCGCCGCCGGCTGGATTGCTTACTCGAACGTCGCAGTCACCGATGTCCCCCTGTCGATCTGTTTCGCCGCCGCCATGCTGGTAAGCCTGCGCTGGATTGAAGACGGCGCGCCGCGAGACGCAATAATCGCCGGCGCTCTCTTCGGCCTGGCGATCCTGGCCAAGGCGCTGGTGCCCATCGCTCTCGCCGCACCGCTGCTCTGGTTCGCCCGGCGCCGCTGGCGTCAGTGGCCGCTGGTGTTGATCGCCGCCGCCGCCGTCGCGGGCCCGTGGTACGTCGCCATCACCCGGCGCGAAGGCTGGGCTTTTGTCGACGAACTGTTTATCAAGCATCACTTTAGCCGGTTCGTCAGCGAGGAGCTCCAACACGTGCAGCCGTTCTGGTTTTACGTGCCTGTGCTGCTCGGGTTGCTGATGCCGTGGTCCCCGCTGCTCCTCCGCGTGCCGTGGCGCGACGCGCGCTGGCGCTTCTTCGTTGTCTGGGTGCTGTTCGGTTTCGCCGTTTTCTCCGCCAGTTCCAACAAATTGCCCGGCTATCTCATGCCACTGCTGCCGGCGCTTGCGGTGTTGCTCGCATTGGGAGTTCGTCCTGGGGCGCGCTGGCCGCTTCGCCTCTCCTCCGGAATGTCCGCGCTCGTGTTCGCGCTGAAGATGCTCGCGCCCCTCGCCGACGGCGCCGTCACCGCCAGGCAACTCAGCCGCCATGTGCCGGCCGATGCCTGCGCCGACGGCGTCCCGCGCGGCATGAGATACGGGCTCCATTTCTATGCTCGCCGTCCTCTGCTCGATTGCTGGCAAGCCCCTGGTGCCACCCCCGTGCCGGCCTCTGCCATTCCTCCGCCGCGAACCGCTCGCTACTCCATCACCCATTCGTCCCCAACCCCGTTGACGGGCCGCCTCCTTGTCTTCGCCTCTAATCAAACCCCGGAAGGCGACGCCGTGCTTCCCGTTCACAACGAACCCAATCGCGTGTGGATCGCGGCGCGCGAGGTGCTTCATTGGCCGGCCGGCCAACCGGCCATCCTGGACCCCATGCCTGCTGGCTTTCCCGGTTCGTTAACCGCCACCGATGCCGCCCGATTCTATTTCACCGTCGTCTTTGACCCCGACTATAATTTCCCCTACGCCGGGCTGACCAGCGCGGACCTCCGTAGCGAACTCACAGTAGTGGAGCATTTTGACCCGAAGGCCGACCGGGTGCACTCCTTCGCCTTGACTCGCCCGGCCTCCGTCGCCCCGGAACCGAAGGCCACCGTCGAACTCCCAAGCGCGCTCCTCTCCCGCTTCCATCACCAGCCTGTCCTGTTGCGTGCCGATGTCGTGCCCGGTACAGCCGGCGGGCGCGTCCTAGTGCTGCACGCCTTCGGCGAACGTTTTTTCAACAGCGCCCTGCGCCGCCGGTTGCTCGCGCAGAACTCCCGGCCCACCTATGTTTTTCTCGATTGTGTTCATCGATTCGGCCACCACGCGTTCGCCGATTCCGATGTCAACGGACCATGGCAGCGTGCCTTGTTGGAAGAACTGCTGCCGGCCCTAGGCGCTGGCCAGCCGCCGCATCTTCTCGGCGAAGGGTTCGGCGGATGGGCGGCCGTTCGGCTAAAACAACAACACCCGTCCCGCTTTGGCCGAGCCTTTACCTTAAACCCTGATCCGCTAGATTTCCGCAACTTTTTCGGTATCGATCTGACCGGGCCAACGTCCAATCTTTACCACGACGAAAATGGCCAGCCGCGCCGCCTGAATGCCGATTGGACCATTGCCGCCTCCGCCCTGCGTGAAAGCGTGCTCGGCCCCGATGGCGGCCGTTGGGAATCCTGGGAGTCCGTCTTCGGTCCGCGCACCAGCGAGGGGATCAGCCGGGAACTGTTCGCCCGCGATTCGGGCGACGTTGACAACACGGTGCGCGCGGCGTGGCTTCGTTTCAACTTGGCCGCCAAACACTGGCCCCCGGATACACGCATTATTTCGGAAGCCGAACTGCCCGGCATCCTACAATTGAACTAATGTCTGATCGCAAATTGACGGCGCATGTAAAAGCCGCCGGTTGAGCGAGCAAATTGAGTCCAAAGGTTTTGGACCAGGTGCTCGGCGCTCTGCCGAAACAATTCGATCCGCGAGTGTTGATTGGCTTCGATACGTCCGACGACGCCGGTGTCTTCCAACTGACGCCGGAGTGTGCCCTGGTGCAGACCGTCGACTTTTTCACGCCAATTGTCGATGATCCCTACCTGTTCGGCGCCATCGCCGCCGCCAATTCGCTCTCCGATGTCTACGCCATGGGCGGCGTCCCCATCTCATCGCTATCTATTCTGGCGTGGCCGCGCGATGGCAACATGGAGGACTTGGGCCAGGTATTGCTTGGCGGCTTGGACAAGATGAAGGAAGCCGGCTGTGTCATTCTTGGCGGCCACAGCGTCGCCGACGCGGAACCCAAGTTCGGCTACGCCGTCACCGGCACTGTGCATCCCTCTCGCGTGTTGGCCAATGGCGGCGCACGGCCCGGTGACGCGCTGGTGTTCACCAAGGCCATCGGCACCGGCGTAATCTCCACCGCGCTGAAGAAAGGCATTTCCTCGGTCGCGCACATGGACGCCTCCATTGTCAGCATGTTGACGCTCAATAAAGAGGCCTGTGCCGCCATGCTGCAAACCGATGCCCACGCCTGCACCGATATCACAGGTTTCGGTCTGCTGGGCCATGCGCGAGAGATGGCCGCCGCCAGCGGCGCCACGCTCATCTTCGATGCCGCTAGCGTCCCCTTGCTTCCCGGCGCCTATGAATACGCGGTAGCCGGCGCCATTCCCGGCGGGCTTCGCAATAACATGGATTTTGTTGGATGCGCCGTCGGCAAAGCCGCTGCGGTGGACCCGGTGCTCGAACAGTTGCTCTACGACCCGCAGACCTCCGGAGGCTTGCTCATCGCCATGCCGGAAGCCGAAGTGGCCAAAATACGATCGCTCTATCCGCCTGCCCGCCGTGTGGGGCGAGTGGTGGAACGCCGGAATACCTTATTGGAACTCGAATGAACCCTATCATCATTGCGCTGGATTGCGAAACCGCCGCCGAAGCGCGCCACATCGTGGACGCCACCTCGAAATCGGTCGGCTTCTACAAGGTTGGACTGGAACTGTACGCGGCGGCGGGCATGGATTTCGTCCGCGAACTGCGCAAGCGCCGTAAGAAAGTGTTCCTCGATTTAAAGCTCCACGACATCGGCGAAACCGTGCGCCGCGCAACGGCCCAGATCGCCCGCAGCGGCGTCAGCCTGCTCACCGTCCATGCAGAGCCCCAGGTGATGCGCGCTGCCGTCGCCGGTAGGGGCAACAGCAATCTGCGGATCCTGGCGGTGACCGTCTTAACAAGCCTTGACCAGGTGGATATTCACGAGATGGGCTATTCCTGCGCCATCCGCGAGGTGTTCGATTTGCGGGTCCGGAACGCCGTGCGAGCCGGCGTCGATGGCCTGGTTTGTTCTCCGCTCGAAGTCGGGGATGTGCGTCGCGCCGTCGGACCGGAAATGATTCTGGTGACACCAGGCGTTCGTAGTGAAGGCGCTGCCAAGGGAGACCAGAAACGCGTGGCCACTCCGGCGCAAGCAATCGCGGATGGCGCGAACTATCTCGTCATCGGACGGCAGGTGACGCGCGCGGCCGATCCGAACAAAGCCGTCCGAGACATACTCGCCGAGTTGCGCCTGTCGGGTCGATAAAAAAAATCGATAACGGCGGCGGACACCCACGCGCAGTTGGGGGTGCCTTGCCGCTTGTCACGCGCTGTCAACGGTTTAGTCTCTTCGCGTTCGTCGCTCGCCGTCACTCCCGATTCCCGCCCCGCCTAACCTGTTGTTGACCCACTTTTGCCAATCTGCTAACAATTACCTACATCTAACCTCTTTTCCCGAACCGGGAAAGAGATGCAGGTTGTCAACACCTGGAGCCATCCAGCTCCGGTCAATATTGGGGAAAATTATGAGCACACTTGGCTTCCGGCTGCTTGGAGGACTTCTCCTTGCCGCTTCATTTGCGTTTGGCCAAACGACCACGTCGGTCACCGGTCTCGTGACCGATCCTTCCGGCGCGGTTGTCCCGAATGCTTCCATTGAGTTGAACAACATCGAGAACGGCACCAGACGGGAGACAACTACGGATGCTAACGGCTCATACTCTGTGCCGCAATTGACTCCAGGCACCTACCGTCTGTCGGCGAAAGCGACCGGGTTTTCTTCGGCGGTTATTAACGAACTCCGTTTCCTTGTCAACACTCCGGCCACAGTTAACATCAAGTTGGAAGTCGGCACGATTACCGACACGGTGTCCGTCTCCGCCGAAGCGATCGAACTCAACACCGTCGACGCCTCCGTCGGCAACTCCTTCGGCACCAAACCCATCCTCCAGCTCCCCTTCGAAGCTCGCAACGTTGCCGGCCTGCTCTCGCTGCAGCCCGGCGTCACCTTCGCCGGTTCGAACGCCGAAAACAGCTACCGCGGCGGCAACGTTAATGGCGGTAAGAACGACCAGGCCAATGTTACCCTCGACGGCGTCGACGTCAACGACCAGCAGAACCGCGACCCCTTCACCAGCGTCCTCCGCATGACGCTCGATTCGGTCCAGGAGTTCCGCGTCGTCACCACCAATGCCAATGCCGAACTCGGCCGCAGCTCCGGCGCGCAAATCTCCCTCGTCACCCGCTCCGGCACCAACGAACTCCACGGCGCCGGCTACTGGTTCGTCCGCAATAAAGCCACCAACGCCAACAGCTTCTTCAATAATCAGAATGGTGTCCCTCTCGCCAAGCTGAACCGCAACGTCTACGGCGCCCGCCTCGGCGGCGCCCTCATCAAGAACAAGATGTTCCTGTTCGGCAACTGGGAAGAGCGCAAGGACCGCCGCGAGGATTCCATTCTCCGCACCGTCCCCTCCGCCACCCTCCGCGAAGGCATCACGCGCTACATCCGCGCCGACGGCTCCATCGCCACCGTAACCCCCCAGGAACTCCGCACCCGCGTCGACCCGCTGCAGATCGGCCCCAGCGCCGCCGCCCTCTCCGTCATGCGCGCCTATCCCTTGCCAAATGACTCGGCCGCCGGCGACGCCATCAACACCTCCGGTTTCCGCTTCAACGCGCCCATCCTCCTCGACCAGCGCACCTTCATCTCGCGCCTCGATTACGTCGTCAACGCCAAACACAACCTGTTCGTCCGCGGCAACCTGCAGGACGACAGCGACACCTCCGCCCCGCAGTTCCCGGGCATGGCGCCGAACAACGTCAACCTCAATAACACCAAAGGCTTCGCCATCGGTCTCACCAGCGTCTTCACTCCGTGGATGGTCAACAACTTCCGTTACGGAATCACCCGCGTGGGCCTCGAAAACACCGGCGTCTCCAATCAGCCCTTCGTCACCTTCCGCACCATCGATTCGTTGTTCGGCTCCAACCGCGCCTTCATCCGCAAGACGCCGGTCCACACCCTTGCCAACGACTTCACCTGGACCCGCGGCTCCCACGACATCAAGCTCGGCGGCGTCATGCGCATCATCCGCAACAACCGCAATAGCTTCTTGAACTCGTTCCCCTCGGCTTCCACCAACGCCTCCTGGCTGAACGCCTCCGGCAACGATCTGAATGCCCCGTTCACCGACATGCGCTCCACCGCCCGCGTCGCTTTCCGCGACGCCGCCATGGCCGTGCTCGGCGTCGTCAGCCAGGGCAACGCCCAGTACAACTACAACAAGGACGGCTCCCCGCTCGCCGTCGGCGCCCCCGTGCTCCGGCAGTTCAACGCGGAAGAGTACGAACTATACGCCCAGGACACCTGGAAGGTTTCGAAGGCGCTCACCCTCACCTACGGACTCCGCTGGTCGCTCATGCCGCCCATCTACGAGGCCAATGGCGTCCAGACCGTCGCCCGCGAATCGCTGTCGACGTTCTTTGACACCCGCGTCGCCCTCGCCAGCGTCGGCGCCCCGCAGTTCCTCGTCACCCCCGTCGAATACGTCCTCAAAGAACAGCCCGGCGGCCGTGATCTCTATCCCTTCTACAAGGACAATTTCGCTCCCCGCGTGGCGCTTGCCTATTCGCCCCAGGGCGATAGCGGCCTCTCCAGGTTCTTCTTCGGCGGCCCTGGCAAATCCTCCATCCGCGCCGGATGGGGCATGTACTACGACGTCATGGGCTCCGGCCTCATCACGAACTACGATGCCTCCGCTCTCGGTCTGTCCACCGCGCTCACCAACCCGTCGGCTACACAGACCCTCGCTACCGCGCCCCGTTTCACGGGCATCAACTCCATTCCCGGCGGCCTGCTCCTGCCCGCTCCTGCGGCCGGCTTCCCCCAGCGCGCTCCCAATGCGTTCGCTATCATCAACTCCCTCGACGATCAGTTGAAGGCCCCCTACACCATGAACATGAACCTCACCCTGAGCCGCGAGTTCAGGGGCGGCCTGTTCATCCAGGGCGGTTATATCGGACGCCTCTCCCGCCGCTCGCTCACCAGCGAGGACATCGCCATGCCCGTTAATATGCGCGACCCGGCCTCCGGCGTCACCTACTTCGAGGCGGCCACCCAACTCGCCAACCTCGCCAACGCCAACACTCCCGTCGCCAACGTGCAGCGCATCCCGTTCTGGGAAAACTTCTTCCCCGGCGCCGCTACCTCCACCCTGTCCGCCACCCAGCGCGCCTACCAGTCCTTCGCCGGCAACGCGCCCGACTACAGCTACGCCCTCTACGAAATGGATGTCCTCTGCCGGCCGTCCTGCTCCAAGTACGGGCCGTATAGCTTCTACAACCGCCAGTACAGCTACCTCCGGACCCTTCGTTCCATCGGTTCCGGTAGCTACCACGGGATGCAGTGGACCGTCCGCAAGCGCTTCTCCAAGAGCGATACCCTTGACTTCAACTACACTTGGTCGAAGTCGATCGATCTCGCCTCCCGCCCGGAAAACTCCACTGCCACCAACGGCGTCATCATCAACGCCTGGGACCGCCGCGCCTTCCGCGCCCCGTCCGACTACGACACCCGCCACCAGTGGAACGCGAACTACGTCTACAGCCTCCCCATGGGCAAAGGACGCGCGCTGCTCGACAATGGCGGCATCTCCGACGTCGTCTTCGGCGGCTGGCAGTTGTCCGGACTCTATCGCCAGTCCACCGGCCTGCCCACCTCCGTCGGCAATGGCCGCTTCTGGCCCACCAACTGGAACATCACCGGCTACGCCACTGCCATTGGCACCGTCGTCGACGGCACCCGCCGCGACGCGCCCGCGCCTCCAGGTGGCACCGGCGGTGTCAACCTGTTCCAGGATCCCGCCAAAGCCATCGAAGCCTTCGATTACACTCTCCCCGGCCAGTCCGGCGGGCGGAACATCGTTCGCGGCGACGGCAACTTCAACATCGACCTCAGCCTTGCCAAGTCCTTCACCATGCCCTGGTCGGAGAACCACAAGGTTCAGTTCCGCTGGGAAGTCTTCAACGTGACGAACTCGGTCCGCTTCGACCCGTTCTTCACTTCCGCCGACCTCGGCAACCTGGGCTCGTTCGGCAAATACACCGACACGCTCACCCTGCCGCGCGTCATGCAGTTCGGCCTCCGCTACGATTTCTAGTAGCGAATTCGTTGCAACAAAGAAAAGGGCGGCCACAGCCTGGGCCGCCCTTTTCCTTTCTCCATTCGCCGCATTCGCGCCTAAACATGCGAAAATAGTGGTTTCCGCATGACTGGCCACGATACTCGCCAAAAATTCCTAGACTTTTTCGCTTCCCGCGGCCACCGCGTCGTGAAGTCTTCCAGCCTGGTCCCGGCAAATGATCCGACGTTGCTGTTCACCAACGCCGGCATGAACCAGTTTAAGGACATCTTCCTCGGCATGGAGAAGCGCGAATACGCCCGCGCCGCCACCAGCCAGAAATGCGTCCGCGCCGGCGGCAAGCACAACGATCTGGAAAACGTCGGCTACACGCGCCGCCACCACACGTTCTTCGAAATGCTCGGCAATTTCTCCTTCGGCGATTACTTCAAGGCCGAAGCCATCGATTTTGCCTGGGAACTCATCACCAAGGAATATGGCCTCGACAAGGACCGCCTCTACGTCACCGTCTTCCGTGAAGACGACGAAGCCGAAGAGCTTTGGCAGAAAGTCACCGGCATCTCCAAAAGCCGCATCTTCCGCCTCGACGAGAAGGATAATTTCTGGCAGATGGGCGATACCGGCCCCTGCGGACCGTGCTCGGAAATCCACTACGACCTGGGCGCGGAAAACGCCGGCCCCGGCCAGGAACACGAACAGTTCCCGCTTGATGGCGGCGGACGTTTCGTCGAAATCTGGAACCTCGTCTTCATGCAGTTTGACCGCTCTTCCAGCGGCATCATGACTCGCCTGCCGAAACCTTCCATCGACACCGGCATGGGCCTGGAACGCCTCGCGGCCATCCTGCAAGGCAAAATCACCAACTACGATTCCGATCTCCTCCTGCCCGTCATCGAATACGGCGGCACGCTTTGCGACGTGAACTACGGCGACGACCCGAAAAACGATGTCGTCCTTCGCATCAATGCTGACCATGCCCGCGCCGCCGCATTCCTCATTCACGATGGCGTGGTCCCCTCCAATGAAGGCCGCGGCTATGTTCTACGCAAAATCATGCGCCGCGCCCTCCGCAACGCTCGCCGCATTGGCGTCGCCGAGCCCTACCTCCACAAGCTCACCACCTTCGTCGCCGAGTTCATGAAACCGGCCTATCCGGAACTGCTCGATTCCATCGCCCGCGTCTCCCGCATCGTGAAGGAGGAAGAGAACCGCTACGCCACCACCTATCAGGTGGCCGAACGCGTCTTCCACGATGAGGCCCGCCACGCCGTTGGCGGTGTGCTCCCCGGCGCCGCTGCCTTCAAACTCTACGACACCTATGGCCTGGCCGCCGATGAACAGGAAGACATGGCTCGCGAGTTCGGCCTCACCATCGATAAAGATGGCTTCGACGCCGAAATGGACAAGCAGCGCGAACGCGCTCGCGCCTCCTGGAAAGGCGCCGAAAAGGCCCATGTCGCCCCGGTCTACGGCCAACTGCAATCCGCTCTCGGCCGCACGAAATTCACCGGCTACGACAACATGACGCAGGATAGTTGCAAGGTCCTCGCCGTGCTCGTCGATCAGAAAGAAGTTGACTCCGTGCCCGCCGGCGCCGCCGCCGAACTTGTTCTCGACACCACTTGTTTTTACGCCGAATCCGGCGGCCAGGTGGGCGACCGCGGCGAACTGCAAACCAAATCCGGCGATACGCTCGCCACAGTCGAACAGACCTACCCGGCCGTCCCCGGCCTCTCTGTTCACAAGGTCACCACCGCCGCGCCCATCAGGAAAGGCGACATCGTTCGCGGCGTTGTCAATGCCGAACTGCGCTCCGCCACCCGCCGCAACCACACCGCTACGCATCTCTTGCACGCCGCTCTGCGCAGCGTTCTCGGCGTGCATGTGAAGCAGGCCGGCTCCGTTGTCGACCCCAGCCGCCTGCGCTTCGATTTCAGTCACTACACCGGCATGACCCCCGACGAAGTCTCCGAAGTGGAACGTATCGTCAACGAAGAGATCATGCGCAACACGCCCGTCTCGACAGACATCATGGAACTGGAAGACGCCATCTCCACCGGTGCCATGGCGCTATTCGGCGAAAAATACGCCGAAAAAGTGCGCGTCGTCAATGTCCCCGGTTTCAGCAAGGAACTCTGCGGCGGAACGCATGTCTTCCGCACCGGTGATATCGGCTTGTGCAAGATCGTCTATGAGGGTTCGGTCAGCGCCGGCGCGCGCCGCCTGGAAGCCATCACTGGCAACGCTGCCGTGGAGCGGTTCCAGGGTGCTACCGCCACGTTAAGTCGCGTTGCCCAAACCATCCACGCCTCCGAATCGGACCTCCTCGAACAGATCGACAAACTCCTTGCTCATCAGCGTCACTTGGAAAAGCAATTGGAGCAGTTGAAGAACAAAGTGGCGCAGTCGCAAAGCAGTTCGCTGGAAACCCAGGTTCGCGAAATCAAAGGCGTCCATGTGCTCTCCGTTGAAGTGGACGGCTTGGACCGCGTGCAGATGCGCGGCCTCGCCGATTCGCTTCGCAACAAATGGAAGTCCTGCGTCGTCGTGCTCGGCACCGCGGACGATCACGGCGTTGCCATCGTCGTCGCCGTCACCAAGGATCTTACGCAGAAAGTCCACGCCGGAAAACTGATCGGCCCCATCGCTGTGGCGGTCGGCGGCAAGGGCGGCGGACGGCCCGATCTCGCCGAAGCCGGCGGCAAGGACGCGGCCGCGTTGGGCAAGGCCCTCGACGCCGTCTATGCGCAGGTCGATGCCCTGCTTTGATACAGAAGTAGTGGTCGTTGGCGCGGGGCCCACGGGCCTCGCCTGCGGCATTGAACTCGGCCGCGCCGGTGTGCGCGCCACGCTGATTGAGAAGGGTTGCGTCGTCAACTCGCTCTACAACTACCCGACGAACATGGTGTTTTTCACCACGCCGGAACTGCTCGAAATCGGCGACATCCCCATGACGTCGCTCAACGAAAAGCCGAACCGTACCGAGGCGCTGAAATACTACCGCCGCGTGGCCGATCACTACAAACTCGATATCCGCCAGTATCAGCGCGTGGAAAACGTCACCGGCGCCGACGGCGAATTCCTCACCCGCGCCCGCGATCAGCACGGTGAATTACATGAATACCGGTCGAAGAAAGTAATCTTTTCCACTGGCTACTATGACCGCCCAAACTATCTAAACGTACCGGGCGAGGACCTTCCCAAGGTCATTCACTATTACCGCGAGGCCCACGCCTACTACGGCCACGACGTGCTTGTCGTCGGTGCCAAAAACTCCGCGGCCATCGCCGCCCTCGAACTCTGGTGGACTGGCGCCCGCGTCACCATGGTCCACCGCGGTCCGGAGATCCACCGCCACGTCAAATACTGGATCAAACCCAACATCGAGAACCGCATCAAAAACGGCGAAATTCCTATGTACTTCAACAGCGCCGTGAAGCAGATTCTCCCCCACGAAGTGGTCCTCGCCACGCCGCACGGCGAAGTCACTCTGAAAAACGATTTCGTCTTCGCCATGACCGGTTACCACCCCGATTTCGAATTCCTCTCCGCCCACGGCATCACGCTCCATCCCGAAACCCGCCGCCCCTACACCAACCCCGAAACGTTCGAAAGCCAGCGCCCCGGCATATACCTTGCCGGCGTCGTCGTCGCCGGCGTCCACACCAACGAAATCTTCATCGAAAACGGCCGCTTCCACGGCAAAGCCATCGCTGCCGATATCGCCAACCGTCTCCCGTAGTCCCGTCATGCGCGTTCTCCACCTCGATTTCGGGCGCCAATTGCGCGGCGGTCAGTTCCAGGTGTTAAGCCTCATGGAGGAACTCGCTTCCTCCGGCGTCCATCAGCAATTCCTCAGTCCCCACGGCGAACCATTCTCCCTCCGCAAGCTCCGCCAGCCCGCCGATATCGTCCACGCCCACGATGCCAAGGGCCACACCCTCGCCGCTCTGTTTGCCACGGCCCCGCTCATCGTCAGCCGTCGCGTCGCCTTCCCCGTCAAGCGCAACTGGGCCAGCCAGTGGAAGTACCGCCAGCCCGCGCTTTTCCTCGCCGTTTCCAAATATGTAGCGGGCAAACTGATGGAGGCCGGCGTCCCCGCCCACAAAATCGAAGTCGTCTACGACGGCGTTCGTCCGCTCCCGCTCTCCACCCGCACCGGCCCGCTCATCGCCCCCGCCTCGGCAGACCCCATGAAAGGCGCCGATCTCATCCGCGCCTCCGGCGTGGAAGTCGAGTTCACTGCCGATCTTCCCGGCGCACTGAAGACCGCTCGCGGCCTGCTCTACGTCACCCGCGAAGAGGGCCTCGGCTCCGCCGCCCTGCTCGCCATGAGCGCCGGTGTTCCCGTCGTCGCCAGCCGTGTTGGCGGCCTGCCGGAAATTGTTCATCACGAACAGAACGGCCTCCTCACCAACAACGATCCCCGCGAAATCGCCGCCGCCGCCCTTCGCCTCCTCGCGCCCGAATCGGACGCCTGGGCCGCCCAGGGCAGGGAACTCGTCCACCGCCAATTCCTCACCTCGCACATGGCCCAGGCCACGCTCGCCGCCTACCGCCGCCTCGCATCGCCATGAGAAACTGCAATGGATGCTCCTCACCCGCCGCGCCGCCTTCGCTTCCTTAGCTGCTCTCCACGCCCATGCCCAACAGCAACCCCGCCCCAATATCCTCTGGATTCTCGGCGATGACCTCGGTCCCCAACTCGGCTGCTACGGCCACCCCCTCGTCAACACGCCCAACGTCGATCGCCTCGCCGCCGAAGGCGTCCGCTTCACCCACTGTTTCACCACCGCCCCCGTCTGCTCCCCCTCCCGCTCGGCCTGGAACACCGGCGTCTATCAAACCACCATCGGCGCCCACAATCATCGCAGCCATCGCAAGGACGGCTACTCCCTGCCGGATGGCGTCCGCTTGGTCTCCCACCGCCTCCGCGACGCCGGCTACTTCACCGCCAACGTCACCCAAATCACCCCCGAACTCCGCGCCAGTGGCAAGACCGATTTCAATTTCAAAACCGAAAAACCCTTCGACGGTATTCACTGGAACCAACGCGCCAAAGGCCAGCCCTTCTTCGCCCAGGTCAACTTCACCGCCCCCCATAAAGGCCCGCAGTGGCCCCTTGCCCGCAAACAGCCCAATCTCGTCGATCCCGCCAAAGTCGAACTCCCGCCCTACTACCCGGACCATCCCGTCATTCGCGATGAAGTCGCCAACTACCTCGACGCCGTCAATAACTGGGACCGCCAGGTCGGCATCCTCCTCAATGAGTTGAATAAGGACGGTCTGCTCGACAACACCGTCATCTTCGTCTTCGGCGACAACGGCCGCTGCCTCCTCCGCGGCAAGCAGTGGCTCTACGACGCCGGCACCCACGTCCCTTTGATCGTTCGCTGGCCAGGCCGCCTCAAGCCCGGCTCCGTCCGCCGCGACCCCGTCATTTCCCTCGACATCACCGCCGCCACCCTCGACGCCGCCGGCATCGAACACCCCAAACTCTTCCACGGCCAATCCCTATTCAAGAACGCCAAGCCCCGCACCGAAATCTTCACCGCCCGCGACCGCTGCGACATGACCGTCGACCGCATTCGCGCCGTCCGCGACGCCCGTTATAAGCTGATTCATAACTTCCACCCCAACCGTTCTTACTCCCAATTCAACGAGTACATCAGGAACAGCTACCCCGCTCTCACTGTCATCCAGACCCTTGCCAAAGAGGGCAAACTCAACGAACTTCAGGCCCGCTGGGTCGCCCCAACCCGCCCCGAGTTTGAACTGTACGATCACCAGGCCGACCCCCATGAAGTCCGCAACCTGGCCGCCGATCCCGCTCACCGCAAAACCCTCGAACGGCTTCAGAAACACCTGGCGCAGTGGATTGAGGAAACCGCCGATCAGGGCCGCGTTCCCGAATCTCCGGAGACCATCGCCAGCGAAGAACCCCGCGCGAACGTCGTAAAATAGTGGCTATCGATGTCCTTCATCCACGACGATTTCCTCCTCCAGACCGCCGCCGCCCGCGATCTCTATCACACTTACGCCAAAGACGAGCCCATCCTCGACTACCACTGCCACCTCCCTCCGCAGGACGTCGCCGCCAACCGTCGCTTCCGCAATCTCCACGAAATCTGGCTCGAAGGCGATCACTACAAGTGGCGCGCCATGCGTGCCAATGGCGTCCCCGAAGAACTCATCACCGGTTCCGCAAGCCCCAAGGAAAAGTTCCTCGCCTGGGCCAAAACTGTCCCCTACACTCTCCGCAATCCGCTCTACCATTGGACCCACCTCGAACTCCTCCGCTACTTCGACATTGCCGACACGCTCAACGAGCACTCCGCCGAGTCCATCTGGAATCGTGCCAACGAGCGCCTCGCCACCGATGAACTCTCCGCCCACGGCATCCTCGCCAAGTTCAAGGTGCGCGCCCTCTGCACCACCGACGACCCCACCGATTCGCTCGACGAACACAAACAAATCGCCGCTTCCGGTCTCGCCACCAAAGTGCTTCCCGCTTACCGTCCCGATAAGTTCCTCGCCGTCCACGATCCGGCCACTTTCAACGCCTTCACCGCCAGGCTCGAAGCCGCCGTCAACACGAACATCCGCGACTTCCAAAGCTTCCTCGACTCGCTGGCCACTCGCCACGATTTTTTCCACTCCATGGGATCCCGGCTCTCTGACCACGGCCTCAACACCGCCTTTTCCGATCTCTGCTCCCACGACGACGCGGCCCACATCTTCGATCGAGCCCGCAACGGGCAGGCTGCCGACTCGAATGAACACGCCCAATTCGGCAGCTACCTCATGCATTTCTTCGGCCGCCTCGATGCAGCCAAGGGCTGGACCAAACAGTTACACCTCGGCGCCCGCCGCGCCAATAACACCCGCATGTTTCGCCAGGTCGGCCCCGACACGGGCTTTGATTCTATCGGCGATTGGCCGCAAATCGACGCCGTTGCCCGCTACATGGATAACTTGGACCAGGCCGGCGCACTGCCAAAGATGATCCTGTATAACCTGAACCCGGCCGATAACTATGCCTTCGCCACCGTCATCGGCAACTTCCAGGGCGGTGCCGTCCCCGGCAAGATCCAGTTCGGCAGCGGATGGTGGTTCCTCGATCAGAAGGAAGCCATGGAAATGCAGATCAATGCACTATCCAATTGCGGCCTTCTCTCGCGTTTTGTGGGCATGTTGACCGATTCCCGGTCCTTCCTCTCCTATCCCCGGCATGAGTACTTCCGCCGCACGCTCTGCAACTTGCTCGGCCGCGATATCGAAAACGGCGAATTGCCCAGGGATATGGAACTCGTCGGCGGAATGGTCCGCAATATCTGTTATGCAAACGCCGAAAGGTATTTTTCATTGCCGCTGTAACCGGCCTCTTACCGCGCTGCGTCATCCCGATAAGATAGCTAAGGATGCTGAATCCAGAAGCAATCGCGGCTAAATGCGCTGCAATCCCTCCCTTCCCGCAAGTAGCCTCGCAGGTTCTAGCGGCCCTTAAGGAGCCGAACGCGCCGATGGAGCGCGTCATCGGACTCGTGGAAAAGGACATCGCTCTCACCTCTGAGGTTTTAAAGGTCGCCAATTCGGGCCTCTACGGACGCTCCCGCAAAATTGGCTCTGTTCCTGCTGCCGTTCGCCTCCTTGGTGTGCAGTTGTTCTCCCAAATTGTGATGCGGACTTCCGTTAAGTCCTATCTCGGTGCCGCCATGCCCCAGGCGCAACTCAACCGCTGCTGGGCGCACTCCATGGCCGCCGCTGAAATCAGCAAGATCCTGGCTCTTCGGGTCGACGTCCCAGCGGATACAGCCTACTCCGCCGGACTCCTGCACGATCTTGGCCGCTTTGGCCTCGCTCTCGCCATGCCCGCCAATATGCCAAGCTCGTTCGCCCTGAAGGCTACGTGGACGATGCTGACGCGGAAATACGTCATTTCGGCGTTAGCCACACCGAGCTTGGCCGGATCCTCTCCGAAAGACTCGATCTCCCCGACGATATCCGCCTCGTCGTTGGACGCCACCACGATCGTCTCGATGCCGATGAAGGCGGTACCCTCGCCATCGTCAATTCCGCTTGCGCCATGGCCAGCGCTCTCGGGTTTTCGGTCTCGGTTCCAGATCCGGCCTTAACTTGGGATCGCGTCATCGCCAACACTCCGGCGGCCGTTAGAAATTCGATCGATCCCAATGCCGAGTTCTGGCAGACTGCCCTGCTGGAAGCCATCTCGGAATAGTCTCGCCAAAGAATCAAGGCTCCGCCCCGTCGGTCGATAAGGGATATAGCAATGTCGAATCCCTCCGACATCACTACGGCGCTGTTGGCCATCCCGCCATTCCCGCAAATTGCCGCCGACGTCCTTCATGCCCTCAAGGACCCTTACGCCAATTCGCAGGCCATCGTTTCTTTGGTCGAAAAAGATGTCGCCCTTACGACGGCCGTCTTGAAACTGGCGAATTCCGGTCTCTACGGCCGCCGCCGCAGCGTCGCCTCCGTCCGTTCCGCCTTTCGCGCGCTCGGCTCCGAAGCGTTCGGAAAAGCAGCTTTCCGCACCTCCATCAAAAACTACCTGGGCACCTCCATGCCCCTCGCCGACCTCAACAAGTGCTGGGCCCACTGTATCGCCTGTTCGGAGATCAGCAGGATCCTCGCCACCGGCCTCAACCTCTCTCCGGATATCGCGCTTTCCGCCGGTCTCCTCCACGATCTTGGCCGTTTCGGCCTCGCCATTGCCGCTCCCCAGAAGCACAACCAACTCCTTTGCGGAGACCGGTATCTCGATGTCATCGATGCCGAGCGCGCCCTTTTCGGTATTGACCACACTGAGGCCGGCCGCCTTCTCGCCGAACAGTTCAATCTTCCCGACGATATCCAGGTTTGCGCCGGCCGCCATCACGACAACCTCAGCGGTGACGAACCGGACATCCTCTCCGTCGTCACCATCGCCTGCGCCATTGCCAGCGCCATCGGCTTTCATGTCGTTTCCCCTTCTCTCTCCAAGTCCCTAGATGACGTCATCGCCTCCGCCCCCGCCTCGATGCGCGGCCGCATCTCCCCCGATGTCGACGCCTGGACTGCCATCCTCCTCAACGCCCTCGCCGCCTGCTAAACATTCTTCTCCAGTTATGTTTAACTTTCCACCCTGCTATCGTGTCTTATAGCCATGCTCGCCGCTCTTCTCGCAGCACTCTTCGGCCTCCTCATTGGCAGTTTCCTGAATGCCTGCATCTTCCGCTTCCCTCGCGATATCACCATTTGGGACCCGCCGCGCAGCTTCTGTCCGGCTTGCGAACACACCATCGCCTGGTACGATAACATCCCGGTCCTCAGCTTCCTCCTCCTCCGTGGAAAGTGCCGCCACTGCCAATTCGCCATCCCCATTCGCTATCTTCTGGTTGAAATACTTTGCAGCATAATGTACTTTGTAATTGTGCTCCGCTTCGGACCCACGCTCCTCGCCGCCAAACTCGCCCTCTTCGCCGCCATCAATCTCCAGTTGGTCGCCACCGATTTTGAGGAGCGAATCCTTCCCGACGAATTCACCCTCGGCGGCGTCATCGCCGGTCTGCTGCTCGCCTGGTTCCAGCCTTTGCCAGTCGCGTTTTCCTCTCTTCTGGTGCCTGCGGGTTCCCCGCTCGCCTTGCACTCGGTGGTTGAATCCGCTCTCGGCGCCGCCTTCGGCTACGGCGCCTTGTGGACCATCGCCGCGCTCTACCGCAAGTTCCGGGGGCAGGATGGCATGGGGATGGGCGATTTCAAGATGGCCGCCATGATCGGCGCGTTTCTCGGTTTAATGCCCATGCTCTTCGCCGTCATGGTGGGTTCGATTATCGGCGCGGTCGCAGGTCTGGCCTACATTTTATGGGCCAAACAGGACGCCGCCAATTACGAAGTGCCCTTTGGCTCGGCCATGGGCATCGCCGCCGTTGGCGTGGCTTGGATGGAAGCGGTACGAGGAGTGACCGATGCTGTTGTACACTGAGGAATTACGCCGATGAAAGCCCTCTTGGAGAGTCTCGGTTCCAGTGATCCGGACCTGGCTCTGGCCCTGGCCATCGATCCCCAACGTCTGCCTGCCCATATCGCCGTAATTATGGACGGGAACGGCCGTTGGGCCAATCGCCGTCTGCTCCCGCGCGTTGCCGGGCACCAGGCCGGCATCCAGCCGGTCCGTAGCACGGTCGAAACCTGCGCCGCGCTGGGGTTGGAAGCGCTCACACTTTACGCTTTCTCGGTTGAAAACTGGAAGCGTCCTCGCACCGAAGTCGATACGCTGTGGAGCCTCCTTCGCGTCTATCTCCGCAAGGAACTGGCAACTCTCCAGAAAAACAACGTCCGGCTGAACGCCATTGGCAGACTAGAGTATCTCCCGGCCGCCGTTCGGGAAGAGCTCGACGGCACGATCCGCGCCACCGAGTCCAATACCGGCCTTCGCCTCAATCTCGCCATCAACTATAGCGGCAAGGCCGAAATCGTCGACGCCGTCAATCAGTTGATCGCCGCCGCCCGCGAAACCGGCACGCTCGAATCGCTCCGCGTAACGGAAGAATCGCTCGCGGCCAACCTCTATACCGCCGGCCTTCCCGATCCGGATCTGCTCATCCGCACCTCCGGAGAACTGCGCGTTTCTAACTTCTTGCTCTGGCAAATCGCCTACGCCGAAATCTACGTCACGGAAACGTTTTGGCCCGATTTTAAACGGCGAGACCTTTTGGCCGCCATTCTCGATTACCAGAAACGCGAACGCCGGTTCGGCGGCTTGGGCGCCGTCGATAACCAACCGCTTGCGGAAGCGGTGCCCACCCGATGAAGAGGGTCGTCACCTCACTTATCCTCATTCCCCTCATCACCTGGGTCGTTCTCTTCGCTCCCGATTTTGTTTTCACCGCCACGGTCTGCCTCTTCGCCGCCCTGTGTTGGATGGAATTTGCCGGCATCGCCTCTCACTATGGTGCCCGTTTCACCGCCCTTGCCGGCTGGATTCCCGGCCTCGCCTTTCTCTTGATGCAACGCGATGAGATTTTGCTCCTCATCGCCATTGTTCTCGCCGCGTTAGCCTTCTCTCTCCGCACCGCCGATCTCAAATTCGCCATCCCTTCCGCCGGTCTCTTCCTCCTCGGCCTTCTCTACACCTTCGGTGCCTGGCGCTCAGCCATTGCGCTCCACTTGCAAAGCCAGTACTGGCTGCTGTTCGCCCTCACCATCAATTGGGTCGGAGACACCGCCGCGTTTTATGTCGGGCGGTCTATCGGCAAGCACAAACTCGCCCCGGCCATCAGCCCCGGCAAAAGCTGGGAGGGCGCCATCGCCAGCGCCATCGGCGCCGGCGCCTTTGGCGTCTTCTTCCTCCGGTGGCTCCTGCCCGATGTGCCTTTGCCTGTCGCCTTGTTGCTGGCCATCGCCGGTAACGCCGCCGGCCAAGTTGGCGATCTCGCCGAGTCCGCCCTCAAACGCGGCGCCGGCGTCAAGGATTCCGGCACCACTCTCCCCGGCCACGGTGGCTGGCTCGATCGCCTCGATTCCAGCCTCTTTTCCATGCCGGTTGTCCATATCCTCATCCGCCTCTGTGGTTTGCCAACCTAGCCGTTTCCTGCTACGATTCGACGATCATGTCGCTCTACTTCGGCGAGTTCAGGTTGCTTGTCGCCGATCGCCGCCTTTGGAATGGCGCCAATGAAGTGATGCTCGCCCCAAAGGCTTTCGACCTCTTGGTCTACCTCGCCCAGCACCCTGGCCAGGTCTGCAGCCGCGACGAACTCTTCGCCGCCCTCTGGCCCAATACCTTCGTTGACGATCACGCCCTCTCCGTTCAAATCGCCGACATCCGCCGCGCTCTCGGCGATTCCCCCAAAAATCCCCAATACATCGAAACCCGTTCCCGCCGCGGCTACTGTTTCGTCGCCACTCTCCGCAATGCGGGTTCTCCGCCACCCTCCGCGCCGCCCGCCCTCGCGCCCCCTCCTCCCAGCCCCGAAACCCGCTATGCCTCCACCGGAGACGTGAATATCGCCTATCAGGTCTTCGGCGATGGCCCTGTCGACCTCGTATTCGTCATGGGCTGGGTCTCCCATCTCGAATACTTTTGGCGGGAACCGCGCTTTGCCGCCTTCCTCCGCCGCCTCGGCGCCATGTCCCGTGTCATTCTCTTCGATAAGCGCGGCACCGGCCTCTCCGATCGTGTGCCCCTCTCCCAGTTACCCACGCTCGAACAGCGCATGGATGATGTTCGCGCCGTCATGGAGGCCGTCGGCTCGCAGCGCGCCGTGCTCTGCGGCGTCTCCGAGGGTGGTCCCCTTTGCACTCTCTTCGCCGCCACCTACCCGGAAAAAACGCTCGGCCTCATCATGATCGGCAGCTACGCCCGCCGCCTTCGCGATGTCGATTATCCCTGGGGCCCCACTCGCGAGGATCGCGATCTCTACTGCCGCTATATCCGGGAAAACTGGGGCGGCCCTGTCGGCATTGAGGATCGTGCTCCGTCCCTTGCCAACGATCCGGCCTTTCGCGATTGGTGGGCCACCTATCTCCGCATGGGTGCCAGCCCCGGAGCCGCGGAAGCCCTTACCCGGATGAACGCCGATATCGACGTTCGCCCCATTCTGTCCTCCATCAGCGCCCGCACCCTTGTCCTCCACCGCCGCGACGACCGCTGCCTCCTGGCCGCCGAAGGCAAACTCATGGCCGACCGTATTCCCGGCGCCTCCTTTGTCGAACTCCCCGGTGCCGACCATCTTCCCTTCGTCGGCGACCAGGAAGGCATCTTCGCAGAAATCGACCGCTTCCTTGCCTCCAGTTCCCACTTCGTCGAACCCGAACGTTCGCTCGCCACCGTCCTCTGTGTCGAACTTCCCCCGTCCGATCTCGGCCGCCTGCAGATCCATCTTCGCCGCGAAATCGGCTGGTTCCGCGGCCGCCCCGCCAACCTATCCACGGGAGCCCCCCTTGCCACCTTCGATGGCCCCGCCCGCGCCATCCGCTGTGCCCATTCCATTGTCACCCATGCTGGCGGCTTCGGTGTCCGCCTCCGTGCGTCACTGCACACAGGCGAATGCGAGTTCACTGCGGATGGCGTCCCCTCCGGCCCTGCCGTCGATTTCGCCGCCCTCCTCCTCCCTCGCTCTCCGCTGCCCGGCGTTGTCGCCTCCCGCGTCGTCAAGGATCTCGTCGCCGGCTCCGGCATTCGCTTTTCCTCCGGCAGCCAGGTCTCCCTCCCCGGCCAACCCGACCCCATCGACCTCTTTGAAGTCACCGGCTGCTGAACCACGCGGTTCATTTGTAACCCCGCCACAAGCCACTCGCCGG
>JAEUQC010000118.1 GCA_016789905.1 Bryobacterales bacterium
TCGCGGCATTCAAACCCCATAGCAGCGGCCTCGCCGTGCGTTTTCGTTCACCGCCCGATCTCTCCACCTTTCGGCGATCCATTTTCGCCCGCTCCCCCGCGTTCCCCCGCCGAAATGCTGGAGAGATCTTTGTCAGTCACACGAGATCCAACAAAATATTTCAACCAATAAACCCAACAAAATCAACGCCCTATCCCCCTTATCCCCGCTCGCCAGCCCGCCGGTTGTTGCCAAACCCCATGCTAAACCTGAGTCAAAGGAGAAATTCATGCCCACACCCGCTCAGAAGTTAAAGCGTGCCGAACAGGCTCGCATCAATGGCGCAAAGTCCCACGGCCCCGTCACGCCCGAAGGACTCGACAAAGCCCGCACCGCCTCCCTCCAGCACGGCCTCTACGCCAACGAGGACACCCTCAAATCCACCATCGATCCGGCTCGTTTCGAAGAACTCCGCGCCGAATACCATGCCCTCTGGCAGCCTTCCAATCGCTACATTGCCGACAAAGTCAACGACCTTGCCTCCGCCCGCTGGCAACTCGACCGCCTCACCGCCATCCGGCGCGACTACGTCGCCGACGTCTATCTCGACCTCCGTTCCGTCACCGACGCCGAATTCCACGTCTCCGCCCGAGGCCACATCATGGAGCGCATCGAAGCCCGCATTCGCCGTTTCAACGTCGAAATGTCCCGCCTGGAGCGCGACATCCTCCGCTTGAAAAAACACTTCAATTCTGAAGGAGCCTCCCACAACTCCTTGAAAACAAACGAAACGGTTCCCCAAACTCCTCCCGAGCGCCGGGACACTAGGAGTTTTCCGGCAGAAACTGTGCAGCCGGCCGAGGCCCCAGTCGCCCTTCAGCCAGTTTTCGACCCGCCCAAGGCGCCCGATACCGCCCCGCGAACCTGAAATCCGGCTTCAGACACCCACTTCTACAGTCGAAGTGTGCCTCTACACCAGTATCGTAAACGTGTTCTCCGTCCGCTCCACCGGCCGGTACAGCGTATCCCGCTCCATCGGCTCCCGCCCAGCCTCGCGAATCAGTCGCAGCAAGTCCCCCCGCCGCAGGTTCTGCCCCGTCGTCGCCCCCGCGTCGTGGTAAATCTTCTCTTCCACAATCGTCCCGTCCAAATCGTCAGCTCCAAACTGCTGCGCAATTTGAGCCATCGCCTCCGACATCATTACCCAATACGCCTTGATGTGCGGAATGTTGTCCAGCATCAGCCGCGCCACCGCGATGTTCCGCAAGTCGTCATAACCCGTCGTCTTCGGTATATGCGATAGCGCCGTATTCGCCGGATGGAACGCGAGCGGAATAAACGTCTGAAAGCCTCCCGTCGCGTCCTGCAACTCCCGCAGCCGCACCAGATGGTCAACCCGGTCCTCGGGCCCCTCAATGTGCCCATACAGCATCGTGCAGTTGGTCTTGATCCCCAACTCATGCGAAATCCGCGCCACCTCCAGCCACTCCCCGCCGTCAATCTTGTGGTCGCAAATAATCCGCCGCACGCGCTCGTTGAAGACCTCCGCCCCGCCCCCGGGCTGCGAATCCATCCCCGCGTCGCGCAGCCGCACCAGCACCTCGCGCAGCGATAGCTTCGCCCGCTTCGCCAAATACGATATCTCCACCATCGTGAACGCCTTCAAATGCACCTGCGGATAGCGCTCCTTCAACCCGCGCAGCATCTCGCAGTACCAGTCCAGCGTCAGCGTCGGATGCAGCCCGCCCACTATGTGGAACTCGCTAACTGCTTCCGAATACCCCTTCCCAGCCACTTCCCACACCTGCTCCAGCGTCATCGTGTACCCGGCCGTGTTCCGCACCTGCTTGCCAAACGCGCAGAGCCTACACGACGCCGTGCACACATCCGTCGGGTTGATGTGCCGGTTCACATTGAAATACGTGATGTTCCCGTTAATCCGCTCCCGCACCACATTCGCCAGCCACCCCACACCCAGAATATCGGCGCTCCGGAACAGCGTCACTCCGTCGTCGAACGACAGCCGCTCCTGGGCCATCACCTTGTCGCGAATCGGAAGCAATCGGGAATCGTCAAAATGCGGGATCATAGTTGAAAATCACACTCCACGGCGGGCATACCAGACATCGGCGGCCCAAAACACGAAGAATAGCACGCTCACATAGCCATTCACCGTGAAAAAGGCCGCGTTTACTCGGCTCAAATCGTCGGCCTTCACCAGGCTGTGCTCATATACCAGCAGCACCGCCACTATCCCAATGCCAATCGCGCCCAGCAGCCCCAGCGAAAAGCTCTGCAATAGCATCACCAGGCACACGAGCATCGCCAAGTGCAGCACCCGCGCCAGCGTCAGCGCCCCCGCGATTCCCAGCCGTTTCGGCACGCTATAAAGCGCCGCCCCCCGGTCGAACTCAAAGTCCTGGCACGAATAGATCATGTCGAACCCCGCCGTCCAGAACGTCACCGCCGCCGTCAACCACAAAATTCGCGGATCCAACGTTCCCTCCACCGCAATCCACGCCGCCGCCGGCGCAATCCCCAGCGCGAACCCCAACACCACATGCGACCACGACGTGAACCGCTTCGTGTAGCTATACCCCATCACCACCGCCAGCGCCACCGGAGACAATCGCAGGCACAGCGGTCCCAACATCCCCGCCGCCAACACCAGCACCCCTGCCATGAAAAGCAGGAACCCCCACGCAAACCCCGCCGAAAGCAGCCCCGCCGGCAAATGCCGCGTCTTCGTTCGCGGATTCATGCCGTCAATATCGGCGTCCAATATCCGGTTGAACGCCATCCCGGCAGACCGCGCTCCCACCATCGCAATCACTATCCATACCAGCTTCCACGCCGCGTCTTCCGCCGGAAACCCCGCGTTCCGCCACGCCAGCAGCGCCCCCGTCAAGGCAAACGGCAAAGCGAATATGGAATGCTCGAACTTGATCATGTCGAGCGTCATGCGAAGGCGCTGGAAAAACATCTTGAGTTACCATTTTAACGGATGCGGTTTCAAACATATTGGGTGCTTGTTGTTCTCACGCTCCTCGCCGGCTGCGTGAACCAGAATAAGACGGCGACACTGGAGGATCTCTACACGCGCGACGTCAAGCTCCCCGACGGCTCGAAGTTCCGCGCCGAAGTCGTCACCAGCAAGTTCGATATGTCCCGTGGCATGATGTTCCGCGATAAACTGGACTCTGATCGAGGCATGCTCTTTATTCACGGCGAGCCCGGCCTGTTTCCGTATTGGATGTACCAGGTTCGCATTCCGCTTGATCTCATCTGGATGGACCAAAATCGCCTCATCACCCAGATTGTGCCCAATGCCGAGCCCTGTAAGAGCGAAAGTGCGGCGAAATGCCCGCAGTACGGCGGTAGCCGCCGTTCGCTCTTCGTACTTGAACTCAACGCCGGCATGGCCGAAAAACACAAACTCAAACTTGGGGATCGATTGGACTTCTAACCATCATGGATGCAAACAAGATTCGCGAGCTGCTCGAACAGGTGCGCGTTGGCGGTGTCGATGTCGAGCACGCCATGGACCGCCTCAAACACATGCCCTTTGAAGACCTTGGTTTCGCCAAGGTCGATCACCACCGTGCCATTCGCCAGGGCATGCCGGAAGTCATCTTCGGCCTCGGCAAGGCGCCTGAACATGTCCGTGATATTGCGCTCAGTCTATCCGAACGCGCGCAGAATCTTCTCGTCACCCGCACCAGCAAGGAGGCGGCCAAGCTCGTCCTGGACGCCATTCCCGGCATCGAGTACCATCCGCACTCCGGTGCCATGCGCCTCTGGCGCGACAAGACTGTTCGCGGCCGCGGACGCATTGCTGTCGTGTGCGCCGGCACCAGCGACATTCCGGTCGCCGAAGAAGCCCGCATCACCGCCGAGGTTATGGGCAACGAAGTCGAGTCCATCCACGACATCGGCGTCGCCGGCATCCACCGCTTGATGAACAACCGCGACCGTCTGACACAGGCCAAGGTGATTGTCGTTTGCGCCGGCATGGAGGGCGCGTTGCCAAGCGCCGTCGGCGGCCTGGTAAGTGTGCCTGTGATCGCGGTGCCGACCAGTATCGGATACGGTGCGAGCTTCAACGGCCTCGCGGCCCTGCTCGGCATGCTCAACAGTTGCGCCTCGAACGTCACGGTGGTGAACATCGACAACGGCTTCGGCGGCGGCTACGTCGCCAGCCTCATCAACCGCCCCTAGGCCGTCGACCCCGGCCACAAGCGCCCCGCCGGGAAACCCCACCCGCAACCCAAATCCCGTCGCGACACGTTTTAACGTGTCCCAAAACGCGCGACATCCCCACCCCGCGCAACGGCGGGGACACCGCCCATCTGGAACCCGTCACAACCCGCGCGCCGGGTAACCCGACATGCAACACCAAATCCCGCCGGGACACGTTTTAACGTGTCCCAAAACGCGCGACATCCCCACCCCGCGCAACGGCGTGGCCACCGCTCATCCGCCCTGCCCAAACCCTACACCACATGCAAAACGGGCCGCCTCCCGAAGGAGAGCGGCCCGTTCTCTTTTCCTACGCTAGCGGTTTAGTGATCGGCGCGATTGCGAACCGATTCCGTCCCGCCCAGGTCAACCGGAATCACGGTCCCGTTGGCTTCCAGCACGACGCTCAGTACGAGCTCCGAGCTGTGATCGCCCATCCGGATACCGAAATCTTCGGAGTTGAACTTGGCGCGTGTCTGGCCAGCTTCGATCGTGAAGTCAGCCTCGCGGCCGCCAGTCACAAACCGGATCTCGTCCGAATCACGGCTGCCCTTCGCGCGCGCCACAAGGTACGCACGGCCGGTCACCGTGAACGGCAGAGCTTCCGCCAGTTCGAATTCCACGCCAACCACACCATCCGCGTTCTCTTCCGTGTAGCGAATGCCACCGCGAGAGAAGACCACCGGCGTGGTGTGAGGACCAACCGTCATCGTGCAGGCGGTCTGCGAACTCAGGTTATCGGCGCCCGTCACGCGAATCGTGAACGAGTACACACCCGCATGATACGGAGCGCCACCAATCACACCGCCGGCGCTCAGCGTCAGCGGACGCGGCAGTTCGCCCGACACCAGCGAGAACGTGTACGGAGCCGTACCGCCCGTCGCCGCAAGCGTCTGAGAGTAGTGAACCAGCTCGGTGCCGTTCGGCAGCGGGCAGGCTGTCGTCAGCGCCGGAGCCGTCGGAACCGGCGGCGCCGGATTCACCACCACGGAGCAGGCCTTGGAACCCGTCTGCGCCGTCGGTGTCGTCGAATCGGTTACAACCACCGTGAACGACGCCGTGCCAGCCGCCGTCGGCGTACCCGAAAGCACACCCAGCGAAGACAACGTCAAACCGGCAGGCAGTGCGCCCGCGCCAATCGAGTAGCTCAGCGGCGCGAAGCCGTTGGTGCTCGTAAACGCCTGCGAATACGCCGTACCAACTGTCGCGCTCGACAGCGGGCAGGCATTGTTGATTGACGGAGCCGGAACCGGGTGAGCGGCCGGAGCGTTGATCGTCACGCTGCAAGCCTGCGACACGCTGCCGCCGGCGTTGGTCGCCGTCAGCGTGAAGCTTGCCACACCGGTCGCGCCAGGCGTGCCGTTGATCGAACCGGTCGAAGCCAGCGTCAGCCCCGCGGGCAGCGCGCCAGCCGTCAGCGTCCACGTGATCGGCGTCGTGCCCGTCGCCGTCAACGCCGCGTGATAGGCGCTGCCGTGCGTACCGGCCGGCAGAGGACAAGCCGAAGTGATCACCGGAGCCACCGGAGCCGGAGGCGCCGCGTTCACCTCCACCGAGCAGGCTTTCGTTCCCGTCAACGCCGTCGGCGTGCTGGAATCGGTCACTTGCACCGTGAAGGTTCCCGTCCCAGCAGCCGTCGGCGTGCCGGACAAAACCCCGCCAGAGGTCAGCGTCAAACCCGCCGGCAGCGCGCCCGCGGAGATGGAGAAGCTCAGCGCTCCCGCGCCGCCCGTCGCCGCGAAGGCCTGGCTATAAGCCGTGCCAACCGTCGCCGAGCTCAACGGGCAAGCCGTCGTGATAGAAGGAGCAACAGTCGGCGCCACCAGCCCGATCGTAATCGAGCAAGCCTGCGTCGCCGTGCCGCCCGCGTTCGTCGCCGACAGAGTGAAGTTATATACGCCGTCGTGATGCGGAATGCCGGAAATCGCGCCCGCCGAGGTCAACGACAAGCCGTTCGGCAGCGCGCCGCCGGCCAGCGTCCAGGAGATCGGGCTCGTCCCAGTCGCCGTCAGCGTCTGGGCGTAGTGAACGTTTAGCGTGCCGTTCGGCAGCGGGCACGAAGATGTGATCGCCGGAGCCACAGGAGCCGCCGGAGCCGCGCCCACAACTAGCGAACAAGCCTTCGTCGCCGTCTGCACCGGCGTGCCGGTATCGGTTACTTGTAGCGTAAACGTCGCTGTTTCGGCAGTTGCCGGCGTTCCGGAGATCACACCGGCAGAGCTCAGCGTCAATCCAGCCGGCAGTGCGCCCGTGCTGATCGAATAGGTCAACGCGCCAACGCCGCCCGAAGTGGCCAGCGTCTGGCTGAACGCCACACCAGCCGTCGCGCCGTTCAACGGGCAAGCGGTCGTGATGGTCGGCGCAACCTGCGGTCCGCCAACAATCAGTTCGCAATGAACCGTCGTCACGGCGCCCGTCGAATCGGTCGCCGCCAGCGTGTACGGGAAGTTCCCCTTCAATCCAGGAATGCCGCTGATGGTGCCGTTGGAGAGCATCGTCAGGCCGAAGCCCAGGTTGCCGGAGGTGATCGTATAGAGAACCGGAGCGGGCAGGCTCGACGTGATCGTCGCGTGAACCGGCACGTCGGTCGTCACCGGGCCGTTGAAGCAGCTCACCGGATGCGCGCCAACATTGCCAGGACCGCTGCCCGGATCCGTCAAACCGCCGGAACCCGTCAAACCGCCGATGATAATCGGGAAGCTCGCGTCGGCGGCCAGTACTTGCAAACCACCGAAGTTACCGCCAAAGTGGCCGTGGCAGGCGTCAAAGCGCAGATCGGTGTCAGCGATATTTGGAAACACCGTTTTGCCGTACGCCGTCAGCGCCAGCGACGAAGAACTGCAACCCGAAGTATGGGTCAATCCCGGCACCACCGTCGACAGCCACGTGTACCGGCCATCGTGCGAAAACAGTCCGCCGCCCGAACCGACGAACGAATTGATCGCCGCCGCGTTGGTCGCCAGCGCCGCCTCTTCCTGCGTATCCGTGCCGCCGGAAACCTGGTCGCCAGGAATCCAGATAATCTTGGGGTTAATTGTGCCAGCCGCCAGACTGGCGAAAAACGCCGTTACCGCCGAGGCGCCGTCCACATACTGCACCGTCAGGCCGGCATTCGTCGCCGCCGACAAGATCGCCGTCGGCGAGGAACTGCCCACCGAGGGATCGCTCAGATTCGGCGCCGGAGAACTCGTCAGCGCCACAATATCAACCGTAAATGGACCCTGCCTCTTCACCTGCGCATTCATATTACGCAAGGCGTCTTCCATAAATTTCCAGCCGCCAATGTTGACACCCGAAGTGCGTCGCCCGTGACCGGAATCGTTCAAGTCGTCGCCGCCGAGGAGCACAACACCGCCCTGGCCCCATGCGGCTGAACTAAGCAGAACGCCCACGGCGCCTGCGATTAATAATCTCGCGAATTTTTTCACTCGCTATCCTCCCTGGAAACTCCGCATACCCCCTTAAATGCGCCGTGGTAAGAAAAAAAGCGCACTCAGCCTACGATAAGGGATACATGAAGACCATTAGAGATTACACTATCGTCATCCCGGCCTGCAATAGAGAATTTACAGCGGCCTTGCCGCCAGTCGCGCCGCCGCAGCATCTAAAGTGGCTGGTTTCTTGCAAAAGCAGAACCGCACATACTTCTTCCCACGCTCCGCCCGCGAAAAGAAACTCGACCCCGGAACCGCCGCCAGACCAACATCATTGATAAGGTGCCGGACGAATTGGATATCGTCAGCAAAACCGAACGCCGAGATGTCGGTCATTATGTAATACGCCCCAGCCGGACGGAAGCAGCGGAAGCCCGCGCCAGATAGGATTCCTAACAACTGCTCTCTCCGCGCGCCATACTCCACTCCCAAATGGTCATAGAACGAGGACGGCTGGCCCAACGCCTTTACCCCGGCATATTGCAGCGGAGTAGCCGCCCCGACGGTAAGAAAGTCATGGACCTTTCGTATCGAATCGGTCAAATCCGGCGCCGCCGCCACCCACCCTACCCTCCACCCGGTCACGGAGTAGGTCTTACTCATGGAATTAACAATTACCGCACGCTCCCGCATTCCCGGCAATGTCATCACCGGTACATGGACCGCGCCGTCGTACACGATATGCTCGTAGATCTCGTCCGTTATGCACAGCGCGTCGTGCTCCTGGCAAAGCGCGGCGATGAACCGCAGTTCCTCCAGACTGAAGACGCGGCCAGTCGGGTTATTCGGCGTGTTAATAATGATTGCCTTCGTCTTCGCGTTGAAGGCGCGCCGCAACTCTTCGCGGTCAAAACTCCAGTCCGGCGGCTGGAGCGTCACAATCCGCCGCACGCCTCCGCATAGTTGCAGGTCCGGATGATAGTTCTCGTAGTAGGGCTCAAAGACAATCACCTCGTCGCCTTCATTCACCGTCGCCAGTAGCGTCGCCACCATTCCCTCGGTTGACCCGCAAACGACGGTGATCTCGCGCGCCGGATCGAGTTCCAGCCCATACGTCTTTTTGTACTTGCCCGCGATGGCATCGCGCAGCGGCGGAATGCCCCAGGTGATCGGGTACTGGTTATGATTCGCGGCGATGGCCTCGGCCGCCGCGTCCTTTAAGAAGGCCGGCGCGGCAAAGTCCGGAAAACCCTGGGCCAGATTCACGGCCCCGGCCGCATTGGCCAGCCGGGTCATCTCGCGAATCACCGACTCGGTGAAATCAGCGGTTCTGGCGCTTCGGAATCGGCTTCTTGCCAATGGCTGCGCGAGGCTTTGCGGGAGGCTCATTCGATGAGTGTACCGAAGCCACTTTGCCTTCGTACAGCCGCCGGTAGACGTTGGCGTTCCGCAGCACGCTCTGCACGTAGTCCCGCGTTTCGTCGAAGGGGATCGTCTCGATGAACTCGGCCTGTTCGGTGAACGTGCCGAATTTGCGCCATTTGGTGACACGGGAACCGCCGCCGTTGTAGGCCGCCAGCACATCCTCCCACCGCCCGCCAAACGACTTCAACAAGATCTTCAAATAGTAGGTGCCGAGCCGCAAATTGACCGCCGGGTCGAACAGCATGGATGGGTGGAACGCGCGCAGCCCCACGCGCCGGCTCAAGTCGCGCCCGGTGGAGGGAAGAATCTGTGTCAAACCGTAGGCGTTGGCGTGGCTCACCACTTTCGGATTGAACTCCGACTCCTGCCGGATCAGTCCCGCCACCACATAGGGGTCCACGTCGTGCTCCCGCGCGTATTTCTCCACGTCGTCCTGAAACGGCATGGGAAAGGCCAGCCGCCAGAAACGCTCTCCGGCGGCTTCCCAGGGGAAGAACAGATAGCCTGGCAGCAGCCCTTTGATGTAGCGCAGCCCTTTGTCGGCCTGCCCGATCTTGGCCATGTGGTCGGCCAGGTCCATGGCCAGAACTATCGGAACCTTCTCTTCCCGCGCTCCCATGCGGAGTTCAAACTCGGCGTAGTTGTCCAAGCCAGCCATCGCCAGCAGCGAGGCCCGTTCGCGGCGCGCCCGTGCCGCCGCCGCTTCCGCCGCCGTGAACGCCCACCGCGGCGGCCACCGCAACGATTTTTCCCACGTGTCCTGATCGGCCGGGCGCGGAGCGGAGCGGATCCCGGGATCGTTCAACCGTTCGGCGGCGATCAACGCGTAGTAAGTATTTGTGAACTGCGCACGCGTCGTTTCATAGAAGAATCGGGCCGCGCCCAGGTCGCCGCGCTTCTCCGCCAGCCGCCCAAGGAAGTACAGCGCCGAGTTCGCCTTTTCCGAATGCGGGAAGCGGCGCAGGTGCTCCCACAGCAGCGCTTCGGCATCGGGGCGGCGGCGCAGATAGGAACTCCACACGAGCTTCCAATGGCAGAATGGGGCCTTGGCGTCCCGCTCGAAGTTGGCGACGCAGGCCTTGTAGATGGGTTCGTAGGTCTGGTACTCGTTTTCGTTCAACGACCGGTAGCCTTCGGCCAGCAGCGCTTCCAGGTAGCGGGGCGAGCCCTTGTGATGACGGCCCAGCCGATCGAAGGCGGCCATGCGGTCCGCGGCCAGATCCAGCCGCCGGGCGGTCTGATAGAGCAGCCAGAGGCGTTCGGCGTCCGCCCGCGGGGAGTTCAGGGTAAGCGCGGCGAGTCCCTGACGGGCCTCCGCCCAGCGGCGGGCGCGGAAGGAGAGCTCCCAGCCTTTGACCTGCGCCAACTCCCGGTCCTCAGCGCTCCAGGCGGCCGACGCCGTCTGCAGTTCCGCCCGAATGGCGGAGGCCTGCGCAGGTCCGCTGCGTTCGGCCCGGAGCAAGTAGTCGGCGGGCGTGGCGGCGGCGCGCCATTCCGGGCCGACGTTTGCGGCTTCCGCCGATTGGGGATAGCGGAAATAGACGCGTGAAAAGAAGACGGCGGCCTTGGCGCGATTCCCGGCGGCGAGCCATGCCTCGGCGGCGGCGAAGTCGCCTTGGGGCTGGGCGGCGTGGGTGTCGAACTTTTCCAGAATTTGGCCGGCGTCGGCCGGGCGGCCGAGCGCCATGTAGGACTTGGCGGCGAGCAAGGCGGCGCGCCCGGCGACGGCGGAGACGGGTTGCTGCCGCCACACCGGTTCGAGCGCCATGATGGCTTCGCCGTGCCGGTCGAGCCCAGCCAGTGCGGAGGCATTGAAAAAGGAGATGTAGTCATCGATGCGGCCGAGCAACGGCCCGCGCAGGCGTTGCAGGATGGGTTGGGCTTCGGTGTAGCGTTGGGCTTCGATGGCGGCGACGGCCATGGTTAACCGGGCCGCCGCGCCGGCGGCGGTCGTGTTTAGACGCGTAGCGCACCGTTCGAGCGCGGCGCGATCGGGACTTTTGGCCGAGTTGCGCCAAGCGCGGGCCTCGCTTTCGCAGCTCGGCGCGGCGCTGAGCACCGCCCCGCCGACGAGTACCGCGGTCCATTTCAGCGTCATCGCGCGCCCCCTCTCGTTAGAGTATGTCTGGCGTTCACCGACGAGTCCCACGGCCGCATTTGCACGGCGGTCTTCTTTCCCTGTCGACGCACGCACGGGCCAGTTTTTGGAGCTCCGGGCGAATGGCTGCCAGGCGTCCTCGCGTCAGTCGTCATCGCGCGCACGATCTGGTCCCGTCTCGCACCCAACACGGGTATCCCGGCGATCCGGACACTTTTGCCCCCGGTTGCGTAAGCCCGCGCGTTCGTGGCGAATACGCGCACCCACCGGCCGAGGCTCACACTCGCTGCCGTCACTCCGCCGGGCCGGGCCCGCTCGCGTGCGGCCGCTTCGTTCGCGGCAGCCGTCGTCAACGTCACACACGCCGTCCAACCGGGCCGGGTCCGCTTGCCCCCGGTTGCGTAAGCCCGCGCGTTCGTGGCGAATACGCGCACCCACCGGCCGAGGCTCACACCCGCTGCCGGCACTCCGCCGGGCCGGGTCCGCTCGCGTGCGGCCGCTTCGTTCGCGGCAGCCGTCGTCAACGTCACACACGCCGTCCAACTTTGCCGGGTCCGCTTGCGCGCGGTTGCGTAAGCCCGCGCGTTCGTGGCGAATACGCGCACCCACCGGCCGAGGCTCACACCCGCTGCCGGCACTCCGCCGGGCCGGGTCCGCTCGCGTGCGGTTGCGTAAGCCCGCGCGTTCGTAGCGAATACGCGCACCCACCGGCCGAGGCTCACACTCGCTGCCGGCACTCCGCCGGGCCGGGCCCGCTCGCGTGCGGCCGCTTCGTTCCCGGCAGCCGTCGTCAACGTCACACACGCCGTCCAACTTTGCCGGGTCCGCTTGCGCGCGGTTGCGTAAGCCCGCGCGTTCGTGGCGAATACGCGCACCCACCGGCCGAGGCTCACACTCGCTGCCGGCACTCCGCCGGGCCGGGTCCGCTCGCGTGCGGCCGCTTCGTTCGCGGCAGCCGTCGTCAACGTCACACACGCCGTCCAACCGGGCCGGGACAAAGCCGGAATTCGCGCGGTCATTGCTCGCCGCCGCTCCCAAACGGATAACCGGCACCCAACAGTTCCGGGCGTCCCACGGCGAGTACGCGCAGGATCTCTTCGTGCAAGCAGCCCGGTTGCGCCGGATAGGCCCGCTCATAGTCAGCCAAAGCACCATCGATCGGCAAGCGCATGGCACGATACACATCGCCCGCGGCACGGCCGGCGGCAATGGCGGCCCCGTGTTCGAGCACCCAATTCGCCACCGTCGCCCGCGCGAACGCCGCCGCTGTCGGCGTCGTCTTCGCTGGCGCCGGAGGCAGCGCCGGCGCGGGGGCCATCGTCACCAGCCCGGCGCCGGCGGGCTCGCGCAGTTCCAGCGACGCCGCCGCAATCGACAACAAAACCTCCATCGCATACGAATCCGGTTCATCGTCGGCAAGCGCCAACATCACACCCAAAACCCGCGTCCGGCCCGACAGCGGGAAAAGATGCACGCGCCGGCGCGAGCCGGCGTCGCCAAGCACACCCAACTGAGAAGGAGTGAACAACGCCACCACCGTCTCCCGCGTCTCCACCGCCTGACGAAATGCGGGCGCACTATCCAGAGCGATCACCCCCGGCAGCACATCAATGCCGCGCCCGGCATCGCACCGCAGGCTGCCGCCTTCGACACGGAAGAAGCACACGACGCTTGCCAACGGCGCCGCCGCGTCCGCCAGCACCTGCACCCACTGCGCCGCCGACTCGGCCTGGCGCAACGATCTCGCCGCCAACTGCAAGCCTCGCAACCGTAATTCCCGTTCGCGCGCCGCCGCACCCGCCAAGGCGTCGATGTCGCGGTGTAGCCCGGCCAGCCTGTCTTGCAGTGACACGTTATTCATCGCTCCCGAAAATGCCGCTGATGGCGCCCAAGCCGCTCCGCTCATCGCCGCCGCTGCGAGCAGGCGCCAATTCGCGGCGCAGTTTGTCGAGCGTCATACTTTGCACAATTACCCGCCCCGGCCCGGTCAGCGTGGCGAGAAACAGGCCCTCCCCGCCAAAGATGGCCGTCTTGATTCCACCGACAAACTGAATGTCGTAGCTGACACTTTCCTCAAAAGCAACCACACAACCCGTATCCACCTGCAACATCTCGCCCGGCGCAAGTGTGAAATCGATGAAGTCGCCGCCGCCATGAATGAAGACCGTGCCTGGGCCTGTCAACCGCTCCAGCACAAAGCCCTCGCCGCCGAAGAAACCGACGCCGAGCTTCTTCACAAACGCAATGTTCAACTGCACGGTGTTCTGCGCGCAAACGAAGCTATCGCGCTGCACAAGGACGCTCTGCCCGGCGCCAAGCGTGAAGGGCTGCAAGCGCCCCGGATAGCTGCCGGCAAAGCCAACCTCTCCGGGTTGCATGGCTTTGAAATAGGTAAGGAACAGGCTTTCACCCATCACCGACCGTTTGAGCGCGCCCCAGATCTTTTCCCCGATGCTGCCGCCGGACATTCGCGTTTCCCATTGCACGGAGGGAGTCTTGTAGAGCATTTTGCCGGCTTCGGCGAACAGTTCCTGACCGGGCTGCAGCTTGATGCGCACGACCTGCAGATTGTCGCCCTGAATCTGGTATTCAAGCGGCATGACGACGGGCCCGGCGGTGGCGGGCACGGCGTAGGGTTGCCCGCAACGCGGACAGAAACGGGCGTCATCGGCAATCATGTTGCCGCAACTGGAACAATAAGCCATCCGGGGGGGAGTCCTCTTCTTCGTATCTTACAATGGTGGATGAACATACGGACGCTGTGTTTCCTTTGTTACACGCTGTTGGTGCCGCTGCTTGGAGCGCGGAGCGTGCCGGGTTCGTGTGGCACGTACCCGGAGAACTGGCGGGAAGACCTCGATCTTCACCAGCGTTTTGAGCGCCGGCTGGCGGCGCGGCCAAAGACGGCGCGGGCGGCGGCGCCTCGGCGAGACGCCGACATCGGCAACGTCGCCGTGCTGGAAAACGACGATTCGATTTTCGGCCGCCGGAATCCGTTTAATCTCGACGGGTTCCAAGTGACCTTCACGCCAAGCGGCGACCGTTACGAGTATGTAAGCGCCAGGGGCGGCTTCGACCAGGCGGCGGCGAACGCCGGAGCGGCGCTGACCGGCATTGGCGATGACGACACGCGAAGGCTTCCGCTCCCCTTCCCGTTTCGTTTTTACGGCAACGAGTATCGCGAGTATTGGCTGAACTCGGATGGCAACATCACATTCACCGCGGGCGACGATGCCTCAACTGCACGCTCGCTGGGACGGATGTCGGGCGGACCGCCGCGAATCTCTCCGCTGTTTTCCGATCTGGATCCATCCATAACCAGCGGCACGATCCGGGTGGAGTCGACCGCGTCAGCGTTAACCATTACATGGCAGCGTGTTCCCGAATTCTCCGATTTCGGGACGGGACGGCCGCAGACGTTTCAAATGCGGCTGACACCGGATGGGAAGATCCGGTTCGCATGGGAGGGCGTGAACATCGCCGACGGCGTGGTGGGCATTTCGCCGGGTGATTCGGCGACGCGGGCGCTGTTAACTTCGTTTGCAACGGCGCAGACGGGATCGTCGGCATCGATGATCGCCGAACGGTTCGGCGACGCACAGGCGCTGGATTTGGTGGCGGCGGCACGCCGATTCTACGAAACCCACGACGACGCCTACGATTACCTGGCGTTCTTCAACGCCAACGGCGTGCAGCCTGGATCGGGGGTGTTGGCGTTTGAAACCTCGGTGCGCACGCAGAGGCGCGGGATTGGGGACACGCCGACGGACGTGGGGCGGCAGTATGGATCGGCAAACCGGTTGCAGGCGGTGCTGAACATGGGACCTGTGGGCAATTACCCGGCGAACCCGAACACGCCGCACCCGCTGCGTTTTTCGACCGGCGACACGGGACTGACCGTGCTGGCGCATGAGATCGGGCACCTGTTTCTGGCGTTTTCGAGCATTCGTAACCCGGCCAACCCGGCGGCGCGGCCCATGCTGGGACGGCAACTGTTTCATTGGAACTTCCGGTTCAATTCTGACGCGTCGATATTGGAAGGCAATCGCATTCGGGACGATGGACCGAACGCCAATCCGCGATTTGTGACGACGGCGACGGTACAGGGATTCTCGGCATTGGACCAATATCTGATGGGGCTGCGGCCGGCCGAGGAAGTGGAGCCGACATTTCTGGTGGAGAACGCGACGACGACGGCGATTGACCCTCGGGTGGGCGTTGGGTTTAACGGCGACCGCCGGGAGATCCGGGTGGACGATCTGATCGCCGTGGACGGGCGCCGGACTCCGGACCATACGGTGGAACAGCGGCGCTACCGGATCGCGTTCATCTTGATCGTGCCGGAAGGGGGCACGGCGAGCGCGGCGGACCTGGCGCTGCTGGAGCGTTACCGGGAGGCGCTGGAGACGAGTTGGCCGCGGTATACGAATGACCGGGGCGCGATGGAAGGAACACTGCGGCGGGCGGTGCGGTTGTCGATAGAGCCGGCGGCGGGTGTGATTGCCGGGGGAACAGCAGAGATAGGGGTGAGCCTGCAGGGGCCGGTGGCGACACCGGTGACCGTGGCGCTGCGGGCACAGAACGGGCTGTTGGAAGGGCCGGAGACGGTGGTGATTCCGGCCGGGGCGACGTCGGCTACGGCGACGTTCCGGGCCACGCGGCTGGGTGTGGAGACACTGCGCGCCGAGCCATTGGAGGCGAGCGAGTACATGTCGACGGAGGGGCGCATTCAGATCGCCTTGGCAGCGCGGACCTTGCAGTTGCGGGTGCTGGCCGGAGACCGGCAAGTGGCGACGCCGGGGGAAGTGCTGGCCACGCCGATAGTGGTGAAGCTGACGGATGGTAACGATCTGCCGTATCCGAATGTGCGGATAGTGGCTATGGGGAGCGGGGTGAGCCCGGCTTCGGAGTTGACCGGGCCGGACGGGCGCGCGAGTTTTCGATGGACGCCGAACACCGATCCGGTGCAGGTGCTGCGCTTCGGAGTGGAGGGCTCGCCGTTACCGGTGGCCGAGGCGGTGGCGCTGGGCCGGCCGGTGTTCGCGGCGACAGCGGTGGTGAACGCGGCCTCGTTCCGGCCTGGGATTACGGCGGGTGGGATTGCGACGATTTTCGGTGCAAATTTGGCGCAGCCTCGGGTGACGGTGGAAGGGGCGAGCGCGCTGGTGTTCTATGCCGACGACCGGCAGATCAACTTCGCCGTACCGGCGTTGACGCAGGCGTCGGCGGTGGCCAGCGTGCAAGTGGAGACGTCGATCGGGACGGCATCGGCGTCGGTTCCGTTGCTTACGGTGCAGCCAGGGATTTTCTTTGACGCGGGAACGGGCCGGGCGGCGGCGATAGCCCGCGGTTCGCGGATTTTCGAGTTGTACGGCACGGGACTGGGACCGGCGACGGCAGTGAGTGCGCAGGCCGGGGGCCGGCCGGCGGAGGTGTTGTTCAGCGGATTGGCGCCGGGGTTTACGGGGTTGTACCAGATCAATATTCGCGTGGACAGCGCGGTGGCGGCAGGGGAGCAGACGGTTTCGATCACGGCCGCCGGGATTACGAGTAATGAGGTGAAGTTATTGGTGGCGCCGTAGCGGCGTTTGGCTGGCGCACGGGCCGGGTTTGTGAGCGAAGGCCATGGCGTGAAGTAGCGGGCGGGCGCGCGGGGCCCGAAGGTTCGGTTGGGGCAGGGCGGATGCGCGTCGCGGCAGCCGGGCGTCGCATCGGGGCGTTCGGTGCGCGGCTGGGCCGATGGGCGGCCGGACGAGTGCGCGGGAACGGGACGGTCGATGGAGTGCGCGACCGGGCGGGTGCGCGTCGCTGCAGCCGGGAGTCGCATCGGGGCGTTCGTTGCGCGGCTGGGCCGGTGGGCGGCCGGGCACGGACGTGGGGACAAGACGTTCGATGGAGTGCGCGACCGGGCGGGGGCGTGGCCGGGCGGGGGCGTGGCGCCGAAGTCCGGCGTGGTGAGGGGCCGGGCGGATGCGCGCCGGTTCAACTGGGCGTGGCATCGGGGCGTTAGGTGCGGGGCTGGGCCGGTGGGCGGCCGGGCACGGACGTGGGGACAGGACGTTTGATGGAGTGCGCGACCGGGCGGGTGCGCGGCCAGGCGAGTGCGTGGCGCCGAAGTCCGGCGTGGTGAGGGGCCGGGCGGATGCGCGCCGGTTCAACTGGGCGTGGCATCGGGGCGTTAGGTGCGGGCTGGGCCGGCAGGCGGCAGGGCGCGGACGTGAGGACAGGACGTTCGACGGGATGCGAGCGGAGCGGATGCGCGACCGCACGATTTGGAGTGAGGAATGCGCGCGAGCGCGCGGGCATGGGGGATGGGCCCGAAGGCGCCGGACGGCGAGAATTGGCCGCCCGGCACGCGCGGTGGGGGCGTTACTTCACGGCGATAACCGTCGTAATCCGGTTGGTGCCCGATTCGGCCTGGTTGGACGGGATGCTGTTTACCGTTACAACCACCACCGTGTTGGCGCTGGGGGGCACCGTCATGGGGATGCGTACGTTCAACTGCCAGACACCTACTAATCCGGGCGCGAGACCGGAGTACAGAATGTTGGCATCCGGAACGAAGTCACTGCCGACAATCACACGCGGCAGCGACGGGGTGGGAACCGCGCCGGATGGCGGCATGCCGTCCGGAGGCGCGTTGGGAACGAACCCCTGGCCGGTGGCGAAGAGTTGTATGACTCCGCCTCGGGCGACACCATTGGTGTTGGTGTTGATCGAATTATCTTCGTTCAGAGCCGCGATCTGGCCCTGACCCGACTGGGTGGTGGTGAAGAACGCCGGCGTGGCGGTGGCGATGTCAAGCACGCTGCTGCCCAAGATCTGGCCGTTCGATTTCCGCTGCACGATAAAGGTGGATTGGGACCCGGGCGCCAGACCCATGGGGACATAGAAGTTGATCTGCCCTGGGGAGACAAAGTAAAGCGGGGCGGGAACTTCGTCGACCAGAACCTGAACGTCCGCGAGATCGGTAGGCAAGGGATACCCCGGGGCCACGACGGTGGCGTCGCCGAAGACAATCCCGCGCGGATACAAGGCGGCGATCATACCAGGCGAAATCCGCCTGACCAGGAAGTGGGCGGCGCTGACGGCGGCAAGATCGGGATAGTGGAAGGCAACCCGGTTCACGCCTTCGGCGATGAGCAGATTGTCGAAAGCATCGATGGAAACGGCAAGGGGCAGATTGGAACCGATGCCGTAATTGGGAGCGGGATTGAGTGTGAGAACGTCAAAACGCGGATAGCGCAAAACGCGATTGCGGGACGGTTCAGTGACCCAGATTTCGCCGGTGCGCGGGCTGACATTGATGCCCTGCACCTGGCCGATCCGGTCGCCGGACGAGGTTCCGATGGTCAGCGTAATGGCCGGAGCGGGGTTATTGGTGGCCGAGAGCACGCGATCGAAAATGGCGACGCGGCGGTTGCCGGGGTCGCACACATAGAGGCGGTCATCGGTGTCTGTGGCGATGTGCATGGGCGAGTTGAAACGGGTATCTTCGCTGCCAGGCGTGGCGGTGACAAAATCACGCTGGCCGAAAACAGTGCCGGCGGCCTGGCCATTCGAAAAATCACCGGAAGCGGCGCGCCGGAATAGCAACACGCGGTTATGCGCCAGATCGGAGACCAGCATGTGGCCCTCCACTGTGAAGGCGAGGCCATAGGGGCGGGACATATTGCGCTGGGTAGGATCGGTGATCTTGATATTGAACCCAGACTGTCCGATAACCAGGTTGGCGCGCTGTCCGGCCTTTTGGGGCTGTTCGAACGGACGGGCGAAGCGGAGGACGCGCCCGTTGGCGGTATCGGCGACGTAGAGATTGCCATTGGAGTCGATGGCGAGGCCGACCGGGTTCGCCAAGCCCGAATCGGAGACCTGATCGATATCGTTGGAGGGCGAGTTGATCTTCGTTTCAAACAAGCTGGCTTGCCCGATGACCAGATCCGCCGTGTCGCCGGGTTTCACAGTGCGGGCGTCGGCGTAGCCGAGAACCCGATTGTTAAAGGTGTCGGCTATATAGAGGCGGGGCGGGTTGGAAGTACGGTCAATCACCACAGCGCCGCCAATAAAGACGTTGCCGACATTGGGGATATTGGTGGCGCCGCTTGAGAGATACAATTCGCGGCCTTCGACGAGATTAATGGAGCGATAGGCAAAGCCGACCTGTCCCAAAACACGGGAGGCAGGGCCGATATTTCCGCCATTGAGCGGCAAGACGAGAATACGATGATTGCCTGTGTCGGCGAGATAGAGTTCGTTATTGGCCACAGCGAGACCGGTGGGTGTGTGGAAGGAACTCTCGCCAGGCTCCCGGTTGCCGCGATTGGCGCGGAAGCTGAGCAGGTCCGGCTGGCCAAAGACGGCTCTGGCGGCGGGCGAGGGAACGAGATCGGTTTCGGGAGGCCATTGATCGACAGGATCGAACCGGACAATCCGATGCGTCTGGACTTCAGCGACAAAGACGCCAGCGGCGGTGGCGAAGACGCCCTCCGGCCCGGTGAGTGTGTACTCGTTGACGTTCGGCCGCGCGGGCTGGCCCTGGATGTTCACATAGAGGCCTGCAATGCGAATCGCATCCATACCCGTGCGGAAGGGCGGCGAGTAAACGACGAGGCGGTTCGCCCCATCGGTGACGAGCATACGGCCGGCCGGATCGAAGGCAACGGCGGAGGGCTGCAGGAGGGCCGATTTCAACAACCGGCTTTCGGCACGGCCCCATTCGACAGTCTGGGTGGTGGTGAGGCTGGATTGGCCGAGAACGAGGTCTGCTTCCGGGCCATTGGACGCGGAGTCGCCGAGAACGGAGGCCGGGAAGCGCAGAACGCGGTTGTTTCCCGGATCGGTGACCCAGAGATTTCCAGCATTGTCGAAGGCGAGCGAGGCGGTAAACGAAGCGTTGGAACCGGCAAGGGCGAGCGATTTGGCGAGCGGGGCGTTATTGCCCTGATTGGGAAGGTTGGCAGAGAAGGAATTCTGGCCAATCACAAGATTCGGCTGGATGAGATCGCCCTGCTGGGCGGTGAGACGGGGGTAGCGGAGAATGCGATTGTTGCCGGTGTCAATTACATAAAGGTTGCCGCGGTTATCGACGGTGAGCCCGGTGGGGTTCCGGAGACCGACAGAACTAGTGGTTCCAGGACCAAGGGGAGACGTAGTGAAAAAGTCGTTCTGGCCAAGGACAAGATCGGCCCGGGAACCGGTGGCGGCGCGGCCATTGCGCCAGACCAGGACGCGGTTGTTGTTGGTATCGGCGACGAAAAGAGTGGGCGGGGTGACTCCGGTGTCGAGCGCGACGCCGATGGCGCCGTACAACTCGCGGCCGTCGACAAGATTGGGCGCGGAAGAAACCAATTGCAGCTTAGCCTGTCCAACTGCGCGAGAGGGAACGGTATTAAAAGTGACCGGGACCTGGCCCAAAGCGGCCAGCGAAAGTGCAAACGACAACAAACCAATGTTCGATCTCATCTTGAGTTTCCAGCGAAATTCCATGCGATTTCCTCTTGTAGTACTACTGGGACGCGAGCGGGGCCTTCCCTTGCAACCTTAACACCTGATCCGAGCGACTGTCTACACGCGCGCTCTCTCTCATATCGGCTGTAAACCCATAAATCTGTAGCACTTGTCGAAAATTCTGGTATCACAATCGTTTACCGCGGACACATCTTTGCCATGAGCTAAAATAGGGGGAACAGCCGATTTTTCAGATGCAATCAGACCCTGTTCGACCTCGCGTGGCGGTGATTTCTTATCTCAATACGGTTCCATTGGTATGGGGTCTGGAGAATGGACCGCGGCGGCATCCATTCCAGCTAGACTATTGCCTGCCGTCGGAGGGGGCCGACCGGGTGCGGGCGGGCGAGAGCGATATTGGGATACTGCCGGTGATTGAGATGGCGCGCCAGTCGCTCGAGTACGTGCCGGGGGTGGGAATTGCGTGCGACGGACCAGTGCGATCGATCCTGCTGGTGAGCAAGGTGCCGCCGGGAGAGATAAGGAAACTGGCGGCGGACCGGGGGTCGCGGTCTTCGGTGATGCTGACGCGGGTGATCCTTAGCCGGAAGTTCGGGGCGGACCCGGCGATTACGGTGGCCGAACCGGTGCTGGAAGAGATGCTGGCCGACAACGACGCGGCGCTGGTGATTGGCGACGCGGCGCTGCAGCTGGATCCGGCGGCGCTACCGTACCAGACGCTGGACCTGGGCCTGGAATGGAAAGAGATGACGGGGCTGCCGATGGTGTTCGCCATGTGGTGCGGACGGCGGCAGTTCATCACGCCGGCCAATGGGCGGCATTTTTTGGACTCGCTCGACTATGGCGAGCGTCATATAGCTACGATAGTGGCCGGGCAGGCGGCGCGGCATGGGCTGCCGCCGGACCTGATCCACACCTACCTGACCGAGAACGTGCGGTTCCGGCTGGGCGACAATGAATACAAGGGCATGCGGACGTATCTGGCCTACGCCGCCGCGCTGGAACCGGCTTTGGAGATCAAATAAGTGCTTTCATCAGAACAAACTCTCGACATGTTTCGCTCGCATGACCTGATTGGTCTGGGAATGGAGGCCGACAAACTGCGGCGAAAGTATCATCCGCATAACATCGCCAGTTACATTATCGACCGTAACATCAATTACACGAACGTCTGCACGGAGTATTGCAGCTTTTGCGCGTTTTACCGTCCGAACGGGCACGCCGAGGCCTATGTGCATCCGCAGGAAGTGATTTTTCAGAAGATACAGGAGACGATCGACCAGGGCGGGACGGGCGTGCTGATGCAGGGCGGGCTGCACCCGGACCTGCCGCTGAGCTATTACGAAGATCTGTTCCGGGCGATCAAGCAACGGTTCACGATCCAGTTGCATGTGCTGTCGGCGCCGGAGATATTGAACATCGCGCAGATATCAAATCTTACGGTGAGCGACACGCTGGCGCGGCTGCGGGACGCGGGACTGGACTCGATTCCGGGGGCCGGGGCGGAGATTTTGCACGACGAGGTGCGGCAGCGGATCGCGCGATTGAAGTGCAATACGGAAGAGTGGCTGAGCGTACACCGGGCGGCGCATAAGCTGGGGATCCGGACGACGGCGACGATGATGTGGGGCTGCGGGGAGACGCTGGAACACCGGCTGCATCACTTGCGGGTTTTGCGCGAGTTACAGGAAGAGACGGGCGGGTTCACGGCGTTTATTCCGTGGACATTCCAGCGGGACAACACTTCGCTGGGGCGGTTCATCAAAGAAGAGGCGACGAGTGTGGAGTATTTGAAGACGCTGGCGATTTGCCGGCTGTATCTGGATAACTTCGTTAACATACAGACGAGTTGGGTGACGCAGGGGTTGAAGGTCTGCCAGGTGGGCCTGCGCTTCGGCGGCAACGATGTGGGCAGCGTGATGATTGAAGAGAACGTGGTGTCGCAAGCCGGGGCGCAGTATTCGGCGACGGAGGAAGACCTGCGGCGCATGATTCGCGACGCGGGGTTCATTCCCAAGCAGCGGGACACGCTGTACCGGACGTATTTTTTGAATTGAGGGGCGGGCCCGCGGCCGCCCTGGAGTCCGGTGGCGGCGCGGGCAGAACAGGTGTTGTCCGCTCTTTATGGGGCGGCCTGGGTTGGTGTTGCGTTTTGGGGACGTCGTGGCAGGGAGTGGGTGAGGTTTTTCGGGGGACTGCGTTTGGGGGGAGTCGTCTTGAGACCGGGGTTGTGTTGCATGTGAGGTTTCCCCGGCGAGCGGCTTGTGGCTGGGGTTACAGACGAGCCCCGCCGCCGGCGGGAGGGCGGATTGCGCGCGGAGATTCGCGGCGAACTGCTTCGGTGGGGGCCGGGAGGAGCGGGACCTAGCGAAGACGTGCCGCGCCGACCGAATCCCAGCCCTGGAGGGCGGTGGTGGCGCCGGCGGCGGAGACGCTCTGCGCGCCGTAAGCATTGGCGACGCGGGCGGCCGCCAGCGGCTCGAGACCGCGCATGGCGGCGGCGATGAAAGCGCCGCAAAAACTGTCGCCGGCGCCGGTGGAATCGACGGCGTTCACGGGGACGCCTGGTACGGAGACGCCGTTCACGGTACACCCGCCGGCGCCGCGCTTGATGACGACGGTGGCGGGCGATTCGAATGGCCCAAGCGCTTGGGCTTCAGCGGCGTTGGCAAATAACCAGTCACAGTAGGGCAGGCAGGGGCCAACGACGCGCATCCACTCGCCGAGACGGTCCCAGCCGAGGTCGAGCGAAGTGGTCCAGCCGGCGTCGCGGGCTTCCCGGAGGTAGCTCGCGGCATGGCGGCGAAGCCCGGGAACCGCGAAGGGGTTGCCGATATGGAGCCAGGAGACACCAGCACCAAAGAGACGAAGGGAGGACACGTTTTGGAATGCCTCCACAAGGACCCCGGGACGATGAATGAGCGCGCGGGCGCCGCCGGGACGGAAGACACCCATAGTGACAGCGGTGCCGCCGGTGAGACCAGGGAGATAGACACGCTCCACACCGGCGGAGGCGAGGCGTTCGTCGCAGATGGCGCCGTGGGCGTCGTCACCGCGGGCGGTGACGAGGCGGACCGGGGCGCCGAGGCGGGCGGCGGCGTAGGCGGTAGTGGCGCCGTTGCCGCCAATGCCGGTGGCGAAGGACTCGGGCCAGGTGGTCTGCTCCCAGGCGAGTTCGGAAACGGGGCCGGCGATCCAGTCATAGACGAGATTGCCGGCGACAAGGAGCATGGCCGCTAGAGTTCTCCGCCGGCGAGTTTCCGGATGAACTCCGGATGCAGCGGCCAGGCGCCCGAGACGCGATCGCCAGTGGCGGTGAACTTCCCGGAAAGCAGCAGTCCGCTGAGATCGCCGGGGCTGGCGGATTGGCCGAGACGCTCGAAGTATTTGCGGAACTCGACGGTGACGCCTTCCAACTGGGCCTTGGTGTTTTCGGCGGCGGCGGCGCTTGCGTGGTAAGAGATCATGCGGAGTTCCAGTCCGCCCGTTTGGCCGGCGACGGAAAACGTGGTGCGCGGGGCATCGGCAAGCACCTTGCCAAAGAGCCGGGCGCCGGCGGGAAGGGCCGGGTCGCCTTCCAGAACGCTGCCATTGAAAGAGACCCAGGCGGGGCCTTCCGGGACGCCGCCGGTCCAAGGCGTGCCGCCTTTCCGCAGGAGGTTGTAGATGATGTCCTTATTCTTCGACGTGGAGAGCGCGAGGACGCGAGAGGTGACGGGGAAAAAAGACACCCAGCGGCCGGGCGTGGAGCCGGCGACGGAACAGACGCCATTCAGGCAGGCGCCATTGCGGGAGAGGGTAAAGTTGCGGAGCTTTTGAAGGTCGAAGCGGGCGCGGATGAAGAAGTACCAGTCGGAGTTGACCTTGGACGCGGTGACGGCTTCGAGATCAGTTTTCCAATCGAAGCCGCTTTCGGTGACGAAGCGGCGGTATTCGGGATCTTCGGCGACGGCGGCGCCTGTGAGGAGATCGGCCATGCCGGACTGGCGGATGGCGGCGACATCAATATGAACGGTAGTGGCGTTACTGGCCGGCAGGCGGAGGAGGATTTCTGCCAAGGAAAGATCGGCGGCGGCGCGGCTCAGCAGGAGAACGCCATAGATCGCCGCGGCGGCGGCGACCGCCAGAAACGCCAAAAACCATGGGTTAAAACGGCGGGTCACAAATTACTAAGTGTACGCTAACTAGGCGAGCACGGCGTCCTGTACGCGGGAGGCCTTCCAGAGGGCGATGTAGGGCGCGAGGTTCTCCATCATCTTGCGGAACTGATCGAGGGTGAGCGACTGGGCACCGTCACTCCAGGCCTTTTCCGGGCAGGGGTGGGTTTCGACAATGATGCCGTCGGCGCCGATGGCGACGCCGGCGCGGGCCAAGGGAGGAACGAGGCTGCGCTTGCCGACGGCGTGGCTGGGGTCGAGGATGACGGGCAGATGGGTGAGGTTGTTGAGCACGGGAACGGCGGAGATATCGCAGGTGTTGCGGGTTTCCGTTTCAAAGGTGCGGATGCCGCGTTCGCAGAGCATCACGTTGGGATTGCCGTGGGCGACGATGTATTCGGCCGACATCAGCAGTTCCTTGATGGTGGCGCTGAGGCCGCGTTTGAGCATGATGGGGCGGCCGCATTCGCCGAGGCGTTTGAGCAGGGCGAAGTTCTGCATGTTGCGGGCGCCGACCTGCATGATGTCGGTGTATTCAGCGACGAGATCGACATCCTTTTCGGCCATGATTTCGGTGACGATGGCAAGACCGGTGGCCTCGCGGGCCTTGGCGAGGAGCTTGAGTCCTTCGCCTTCCAGACCCTGGAAGTCATAGGGGGACGTGCGGGGCTTGAAGGCGCCCCCGCGGAGGACCTGGCCGCCGGCGGAGGCGACGGCTTCGGCGGACTCCATGATCTGTTTTTCGCTCTCGACTGAACAGGGCCCGGCCATCATGACAAACTGGTCGCCGCCAATTTCAATGGCGCCGAGACGGGTGCGAAGCGAGATCACCGTGCGGGATTTCTTGAACTCTTTGCTGACGAACTTATAAGGGGCGGAGATGCGGACGGCCTTTTCCACGGCAGGCATGGCTTCCAGGCTTTCCAGACAGGCGGTGACGTCACCAACGCCGACGACGCCGATAACAACGCGCTCTTCGCCTTCGATGGTGTGGATTTTGTAGCCGAAATCGCGGATGCGTTCACAAACTGCTTCCACTTCTTCTTTGCTGCTGTGCACTTTCATTGAAATAATCATGTCCGTTTCGCCTCGCCGGAATACCCGAAAGAGTCGTGCCTCCTAAAAACACAGAAACCCACTCTTCCGAGTGGGCTTAGCTTGGTTATCTTGTTGATATTACCGTTCCTAAATCCCACTCACGCCTTTGCGC
>JAEUQC010000180.1 GCA_016789905.1 Bryobacterales bacterium
TCCCTACGCCGAAAAATGCCGAAGTCTGCACTCCCACGAAGTTCTCCAAATTCGTGTGATTGAAGAAATTGAATGCGTCAATGCTCAGTTCCACATTACGCGAGGTGTGCGCCTTTCCCCGGTCCAGTATGCGCGGGGCCCGGAAGAGCTTTGTCAGGCGAAGATCCACGGTCACCAGGCCGGGACCCTGGCCCGAATTGCGAGACACGCCGTTTGGCCGGTCGTTAACTACAGTGTCTCCGTTGCCGTCACGCCCGGTCGTCACGTTGTACGGCATGCCCGATGCCAAGGAAACAAAACTGCCGGCGCGAATGCCCATCGGCAGTTCTACCATCGCTGTGGCATTCAAACGGTGACGCTGATCATAATTCGAACGGCCCCACTCCGGACGGGAGTCGTACGCATCTGCCGTCAACTCGAATGCTCCCACCGTATCATCTTTGGTCTCTGACAACGCATACTGAGCCATAGCCGTAAGCCGCTTGCCCACGTTGCCACGCCATGTTACGGTCATCGCTCCGCTATTCATCGACGCCGACGATTCGACCTGCCTCACCTGCAGCACCCCCCCATCTGGCCGCACGCCATTCACAGGCGCGTTCGCATTTCTGGAACGTAACAGGTGGCGCCCGCGGAGGAGTTGGTATTCGACCGCCAGGGTGTTCCGCTTCCACACCTCCCGCTCAACGCCGAGACTGGCCATCGTCAGCACGGGGCTGACAAGATGGAACGTGCGGGTGACGCTAGGGGGCGGCAATAGCCCAGCGCCGGCGCCGGATAGCGGATAGGAAACGTTCTGGAAAATCGACTCTCGCAGCCGTACGCCATCAAACAGAGCCACGCGACGATTGACGTCCTCCGTGACGCGTTCATGGAAAACCCCAGCGCCGCCGCGGATGACGAACTTACTCTTGCCGGGGCTGTAGGCAAACCCGATGCGAGGCGCGAAGTTGTTCGTGTCGGGAACGTCAGATTGCCAGGCGTAGCGGAGACCATAGGTCAGTTGCAGGCCATGGAAGAGCAGGAACTCGTCTTGAACAAACCCAGCGGTTTCATGTTGCGCCGTACCAATGGCGGGGTCGCCTTGGGTTATCCGGAAAAGCAACGCCTGGCGCGTGCCGAAGGCGTCCAGGCCGGCAAACTCGTAGGTGCCGCCGAAATTGGTGCGCTCAACAGAGTGGAAGAACGCGGGCCGCGCTTCCACTCCAAAACGAAGTGTGTGCCGTCCAATGGCCATGGATGCGTAGTTCTGAACGCGCACGGAGTTCTCGTTCCTTAGGCGGTAGGTTTGCGCAGGACCACCAGTGAAAGCACCGTGAACAACAATGGCCGGTTGCGACGCGGTCAGCCCGCGCTCGGTCTCCTCTTTCTGAGCGACAAAACGGAAGTCATTCAGAAGCTTTCCGAAAAACAAAGCGCGGTCAGAAAACTGGGCGCGCTGGGCACGCTCTGCCGAAGGCGCGCCCTGTTCGGCGAGTTTCAATCCGCCCGCACCGCGATTCTCTTCGTTCTGGCGCAGCAGGCTGAACTGCAGTTGAAGCTGGTGGATCTCGCCCTGGCTTTCGTAGCGGCCCAGGAAGCGCGTGCGGCGCTCCGGGACGGGCACGTTTTGCACCAATGGCCCAGCGGGGACTCTTGCGTTCACTACCGTATTCTCGTTGTTCCGCAGGTGTTCCGCGTTGATGTAGAAAGACGATTTCTGGCGCGTTACGGGCCCGCTCAAATTGAAATCCATCAACTCCCTGGAAAGGCCGGGGCGGGTGGCGGCGAAGGCGTTCCGTGCGTCTAAGACAGAATTGCGAGCTGAGACGCCGAACGCGCCTCGCCAACGTTTGAGCGAACCTTCCTGCCCATAAACCTCCAGTCTCGCCTTCCCCGGGCGACGGAACTGCAGCGCATAGGGGTTTCGATTCACGCGTATGCGGCGGATGGCGCTGGCTGGCATGGCGGATGCACTGGTTTCAACGCCGTCAACCGTGATATTGACGCCTTCCCCGCCCTGCGCCGATGGAGAAAGGAAACCCGCCGCAACGCTCAACGCGTTTCCACCCGGTGCCGGAATGGCATCAAGGAACTCCTCTTCGAAGTTCAGCCGATCCGCATTCCGGTCCGCGCTGACAGCCTGTTCAGCCACCTTGCTGGAGGAAGCCGCAACTGTGACACTCTCCGTCTGCACCGCCACCTGCAACTGGATTTCGAGCGTTACAGGGCCGCCCGAAACCTTAAGTTTCTTTTCTACGGGCGCAAGTTTTTTGGCTTCCGCGCGCAACTTGTAGGCGCCATCAGCAACGGCGGAGAAGGTGAAGCCGCCGTCGCTCGCGGTGACCGCGGCAGAATCCGTGATTCCATCGCGTACCAAAGTGAGTTTCGCTTTTGCCACTGGGGCTCCCGTTGCGTCGATGACGGTACCGCGCACGGTATGTTGCGCGTGAAGCGCAACGCTCAGGACAAGGATCGAGACAAGACGGGTCATCGCGCAACGGCCTCCATGCCGTGAATCTGCTGCAATTGAAATAGTTCCCAGTACGGGCCTTTTCGGTGAAGCAACTCGGCGTGGCTGCCGCTTTCGGCGAGTTGGCCGTTTCGCAGAACGAGCACGCGGTCGAATTGGTCCATATGGGTGAAATGGTGTGCGATCATGAGCGCGGTGCGGCCGCGCTGCAGAGCGGCGATGGACTGGTGGATGAGAGAGGCAGATTCGGCGTCCACAGCCGCGGTTGGTTCATCCAAGAGAAGAAGCGACGGCCGCTTCAAAAACGCCCGTGTCAGGCAGAGCCGTTGGCGCTGGCCGCCGGAGAGAGTTGCCGCGCGCTCGGTGAGAATCGTGTCGTATCCATTTGGCAGGGCGGCAATGAAGTCATGGGCCGCGGACCACCGTGCCGCGTTCTCGATCTCCGCGCGGGTCGCCTCCGGCTTGCCGTAGGCGAGATTCTCGGCCACCGTCGCGCCGAACAGTAGCGAATCCTGCATTACCAATCCGATCTGGCGGCGATACGCTTCGCCGTCAAACTCGCGAATGTCCTTTCCATCAACGCGGATGACGCCCGACTGGGGCTGGTAAAACCGGAGGAGCAGGTTAGCGATCGTCGACTTGCCAGCCCCGGAGCCGCCGGCCAGCGCTACGTGTTCGCCCGGCAGAATACGGAACGAAAGGTTCCGCAGCACGGGTGTTCCCCCTGGATAGGAGAAGGTCACATTGTCGAACTCAATGTCGCCACGCAGGCAACCGGGGTCGATACCGCCTACGCGGTTGGCGTCGTCGGCTTCAGTGGCAAGAATCTGTTCGATTCTTTCGGCACTTGCCATTGCTTTTGAAAACTGAGTGGACAACTTTGCCAGGTGGCGCAGCGGCTTGTACATGGCACTGAGGTACGCTGAAAAGACCAGCAGATCGCCGGGAGTGATTTCCCGCCACAGCGCGAGCAGAGCACCAAACAAGACGGCCGCCCATACACCGAAGGCGTTGACGAGTTCCACGGTGCGGCTGGCGGCGGCCTCCACGCGCGCGGTCCGGATGCTTTCGTCCAGCGTCTCCGCGCTTTCCTTGGCGAAGCGCTCTTCCTCCAACCGTTCCCTGGCGAAGGCGCGGACGAGCGGCGTAAGATGGAGCACCTCGCCGATGTGCGCGGCAACGCGGCCTTCGCGCTCCCGCTGCCGGCGCGCGGACCGTTTGCCGCGCCGGTAGATGGTAAAAATTGTCCAGCAGAGAAGCGGCAGTGTTACCGCCGCGATCAGCGCCAGCCGCCCATTCAACACGATCAGCACAGCACACATCCCGGCAAGCGTCAGTGCGTGCCCTAACAACTCCAACAGACCGCTGGCAAAGACGTCCTTGAGAACGGAAGTGTCCGAGGTGATCTTCGCCAGCAGGTCTCCCGCGCGGGTCCCGTGATGGAACGAAAGTGATAGACGCTGCAAGTGACGGAACAGTTCCTGCCGCAACTTATGCACGAGTTCGTAACCGATACGGGAGGTCAAGAACACCTGAAGATAGGCGAACCCGCCCTTGACGGCGGCGATCACCAGAATCGCCGAAGAAAGCAGAACGATAGAGAATTCCGGCCGGCTTCGCAGTGCGCCTTCCAATCGGTGGAAGAGCGTTGGCAGCGGTTTTTGGAGCAGTACGTGATCGAGTATCACCTTGAGCGGCCAAGGCGCCAGCAATTCCGCGGCGGCATAGCCGCCGATGCCCACCGCGCCTAGCGCCAGCGGGCCGAGATTGGCTCGCAGGTGGCCGCGCAGAAACGCCGTAAACCGCCTCAATTTGCGTTGCGGCACAGGTCCCCCAGCTTGTGAAATCGCGCCGCGGAACGAACGGCATCAAGCAACTGTTCCACCATGGCAAATGCCTCTGGGCGCATCACTTTGTGGTGCAGCAGAATCCCTACAGGAGCGCGCTCCCCCGCCCAGCGGAGGATCTCTTCGCCGAGACTCCGCGGACTCTTGAGCGCCGCGCCGCCCTTCCAGGTGAACAAGTCAACGGCGATAGAAACCTCCGGAAGCGAAACGCCCAATGCGCCGCCGGCGCGTTCCCTTGAGAGAGCACAAAAACCCAACTCCCGCAGCACTTCGGCGGTAATCGGTGTGCAGCGGTTCCAAGGCGGTGTGAAGACGGGCGCCACCGGAGTCTCGACCATATCCGCCAGCCGCGCCCAGCCTTGCGCGATGTCAGTTCGCTGCGCGTCCATGTCCCGGCTAACGCCAAACTCGCATTTGCGTCCGGTGCGTTCATGGTTCTCGTGCCTCCAGCCATGCTGATGCAGTTCCAGCCATTCGCCTGAATCCGCGGCCCGGCGAAGCGTCTGCGCACCAGGTCTTGTCAGCGTTCCGGGAATTACTGCAAGGCTAATCGGCACGCCACGGTTGCCGAAGATCTTTAACAAGCGATGCAGCTCCGGCAAGTCGTCATCGGCGTCGTCATCGCGAAAGAACAGATCCAGTGGCATACCGCGCAGAGCGCTAAACATAGGCAGCAACCTCCCGGCAGGCGCGGCTCAGCAGTTCCGCGGTGTGAGCCACACCGTTCAGGTCTAGGGCAGAGGCACCGGTGCGGCGCGGCTGTAGCAACGCAGACCGTATTCGCGCCGAAAACCGCCCGGGCGCCATGTCTTCATCCCTGAGCACGCCGAGCAACCCAAGCCTTTCGAGTTTGACGGCGCGGATCGTCTGTTCCTCATTCCCGTTTCCGGTGAATGGCTGCACCAGTGCGCGCACGCCCGTGCTCAGAATATTCATGCATGTGTTGTAACCGGCCATGCTAATCAGCAGGTCCGCACTCGCCAATTCCTCTACGAAGCGGGTCGCGAAGCGCTCTAAACGAACCCACGGCGCCCCGACTGCCAATTGCACAAGTTGATCGAATTCCTCGTCCGGCAGGTAGGGCCCGGAATAGACACGCAACTGGTGCGGCGTGGCGGTGGCCAACACGCGGCTGACCTGGATAGCGCTGGCGAGCAGAGAGAATCCAACCCGCCCGCCACCGGCGCTGGCGATCAACAGCGGTTCCGTTGAAGTACGCCCGGCGGGTTCCGCCGCGGGAAGGGGTTCGGTGACGAAGCCGGTATAACGCACGGGACAGCGAAGATCGCTGGCGCGCAGAAAGGTCTCGTCAAGCGCCTGAAACGCGGGGTCGGAATGAACGAGCACGAGATCGAAGAACTGGTTAAGCTGGCGGCACGCCTGCTCCTCGTGCCGCGCCTGATCCCGTTTGCCCACAAGTATGTCCCTCACGCTGGAGACAACCAGGCACCGGCGGCCGCGCTGCGCGATTTCCTCCAGCAAGGGAACCAATTCAAACGCAAATTTCCGCCTGCCGAATGGAAACATTTCGATTATCAGTACAGCCGGGTCCTCTCTTTCAAGCAGCGTCAACAGCAAGTCCCGGCGCTCCTGTTTCACCGCTTCGGACGCATCAATACCGGCAAAGGCCGCGTCGGACCGAATGGGCGGCAACTGCACCACGCGCACACAATCCGGAAACGCGAAGCCGTCGACAGGTTCGCCTCCGTTTACGAAGCACACATCGAAATCGCCAAGCCCCCTAACGATTTCCCTGCTTCTCACCATGTGCCCCATCCCGAGAACGTGCTGGCAATAGAACAGAACCTTCGGTTTCAATGCATTTCCTCCACCATGCGGAGCGTCCGTTCCACTCCGGCTTCAAAATCAGGCCTCAACTGCAACAGGCCGCGATAGGCCCGCGTCAACAGGCGCGCAGCCGTATGCCACCGCAGCCGGTCCGCCGGCACAGCACAGCCGGGCGCTGCCGCATAGGCCGCCAGCAACCAATGGACGACGTCCCCCGTGGCGCCGGTGTCCAGCGGATCGGTGCGTAAGGCGGCAATAAAGTTTCCAAAATCCTCGGCGGTATCGCCGTAGCCGATTTCGTCGAAGTCGAAAAGCACGACATCATCAGTGCTCGCCATGAACTGACCAAGGTGCAGGTCACCGTGCACAATGCCTGTCTGCGGCGCAGTGAGGCCGGCCATTGCGTCGCCCAGGCGCTCGGTTGCGCACAGCAGCCTCGCGGATAACTCCGGAACGAAAACGGCGAGTTTGCTAACCTTGTGCCGTAGCTCGGCGAACTGCTCGGCCAGGGTTTCCCGCGGGGGACAAGGAATGCCGCTTTGGTGCAACTGACGTAGGCGGCGCGCGGCGATCGCAACCAGCGCCGGCGCGTCGGGCCCCGTCATCCGCTGGCCCAGCGGATGGCCGGCAAACGCCTCCTGCCAGACAGTGCGTACCGGCGCGGAGTAGCCTAGCGGCGACGGTATCGGCAACCCCGCGGCGGCCAGCAAGCGGAACCGTTCGTCAACAACGCGGCCGGTTTCCCCCGCGTAGGTCTTGCCGAAAACCGTGCGTCGGCCGGCGGCGGTTTCCAACTCATAGCGAGCCGTTAAACGTTGTCCGGGCCGGTAGTTCAACACTTGAACACCCACCCGTTCCGCCTCCACCGGCAAGTGCCGGCGCACCGCGCCGGCATCGGCGACTTCCGCCATCCACGGCGCCGCCGGATCGTTAGGGAAAACCCACGATGAAGTCCTAGCGCCAATCCGTTCCACCTGGATCCGGCCGTTCTCGCGCCACGCCACCGTTACCTCTGACCTGCGCCAGGACGCGGCCTTGCGATAGGTCTTGAAATACACATCCAGAACTTCGCCGCGCCGTCCGCGGGCCGCTCGCTCGAACCACTCTAGAGTTCCCTGTGCCGACGTCTCCCGTAATAACCGCTCAGCCGTTTCTGCAAGTTCGGCGGCGACATCTCCCTTTCGCCGGGAAACGGAGCGGGGAACTCGTTCGTGCAATAGTGCCCGCGCGGTTGCTTCGGCCAAAGCCCGTTCTGTAACGTCCCAGGGCACAAGGGCGGCATAAGTTTCGCGAAACTCCGCTACAACACGGTCCACGCAGGAAACGGTGGCTTCGCCTAGCAATGCGCGATGGTAGAGGCTGGCGGCGAAACTGCCAAGCTCGGCCACCGGATCCCCGGCGTGAACCGTGTCCAGATCGATGAGCGCCGCTGTGCCCGCGTGGAGCAGAAAATTCTTCAAATGCAGGTCGCCATGCACGGTTGCCGCAACACCAGAGAGATTGGCTGTCGCGACTTCCAAACCCTCAGACGGTTGCGTGTGAAACTCCGCCAGCGCCTTCGCGCACGGCGTCAAGTCATCAGTCAGCGCCGCAGCGGCGCCGGGGATTTCGTCCTGCCACAGCGTCTTCGTAGGAGCGTGGTAGTAAACACTCCGCCCGAACTTGCGTCCAAGTGAATAGGCGCGCGCTGCTTCGTCGCCGCACTGCAGCTTTCCATACAAAACGCGTTCGCCCGCCTGCACACGCACCGTACAGCCATGTTCCGGGACGTATCGGACGACCTCCGAGCGGACGTCCCCGACGTGTTCCACTCCAAGCACTCCTGGCAGAATCTCAAGCCGCAACCGGCTTACGTCGAGCAACACTTCCAGCCCTCGCAACTTTCGCTCATTTGGGAACGCCCAGACCACCAGGCCCAGTCGCGCCATATGTGCCAGGGCTGGCCCAGCCGCGACATCGGTCAATGGCTGCGCCTTTGCCTTCTCCCATCGCATCGCGCTGCCGCCCTCGCCATAGGCACGGGCGCAGAGAGTCTGCCGCAGTTGGCTGCCCCGTTCCCGGTCCGCAATCACCAGTTCGTAGCGCACCAGGCAGTTCTTCCCGGGCTTGTGCCGCACCATGCCGATTTCGCAACGCAGCGGTTTATACGCGCCGCCGGCACGTACCCACTCCCGCGAGAACTCGGCAAGCATCGCCTCCGGATCGAGAAGGATTTCCAACTGGGGCAGGTGCGGATCCATCACGCCGCCACCGCCGCCGTATTCCGCCGCCGCAGCCATTCCACAAAGCGGCCAATACCAGTTTCAATCGGCGTCTCCGGGGCATAGCCAAACAGCCGCCGCGCCTTTTCAATGTTGGCGTGCGTGAGCGGCAAATCCCCCGGCTGCTCCGGTTGACGGTCAATAGTGGCACGTTCGCCGATCGCCTCTTCCAGCGCACTGATCAACCGGCTAAGCGATATGCATTCGGATTCACCGAGATTGACCACTTCGAACGGCGTCCCGCCTTCCACGGTGTAGCGCATTGCGCCCCCGATGCCCTGCAGGATGTCGCCGATGTAGGTGTAGTCGCGCAAGGTTGAGCCATCGCCGAATACTGGAATGGGACGGCGCGCCAGAATCGAATTCGCGAACTTGTGAATCGCCAAGTCCGGCCGTTGGCGTTCGCCGTAGACCGTGAAGAAGCGCAGACATACGATGCGCATTCCATAGAGATGCGAGTAGGAATGCGCCATAAGTTCGCCGGCCGCCTTCGTCGCCGCGTAAGGAGAAATGGGCATCAGCGCGGCGTCCTCACGAAATGGCGGCACTGCCACCGGACCGTATACCGAACTCGACGAAGCGAACACGAAGCTCTTGCACTCCTGCTCCCGCGCCAGTTCGAGCAGGTTGAGCGTACCGCCCATATTCACGTCCTGGTAGAGCCGCGCATCCACTAGCGAGGGCCGCACGCCGGCCCGCGCCGCCAGATGCACCACGCAATCAAACCGCTCTTCGCGAGCCAACTGCCGCAGCCTGTCGCGGTCGCGAATGTCGGCCACTTGCAGGCGGAATGCGGGGTGCGTGATGGAGGAGGCGAGGTTCTCCCATTTGCGCCTCGGGTCGTAGTAGTCGTTGAAATCGTCAATGGCCACAACGCGTTCCGCCCCGCCGCGCAGCAACTGTTCGACGACGTGGCTGCCGATAAAGCCGGCTCCGCCGGTGACCAGGAAACGGCGCAATGCGCCGGGAGTCCGCAAACTCATGCCAACACCTCCAAAAAAGTTTCAAACCGTACGGATGTGCCGGTCTTCACGAATCGAATACGAGGCGCCGCTTGTTTCTCGCCGTACACCGCCGACACCCAGCCCAACTCCGTCACGCAAGCGGCTCCGCTGGTGCAATCGATAAGGCGCACATGCTGTTCCGCACCCGGCGCCACTTGAAAGCACTGCGCATAGCTGTGGACGTTGGCGCTCGTAAGCTCATCGATAATCACGAATCGCGTGCCGCCGGCCATGCGGATTTCGCGCTCGTGCACAACATCGTATTCCTGGCTTTCAATTCGGCCGCGAACAAAGTCGTACCCGTCCCGGCTGCCGAAACCAAGCAACGCATAGGCCGGCTGCGGACCGCGAACCTTGAATTTTCGCTTGTGGAACTCGTATCGCGTCTGGTTGCGTCCATCCACACAGACCGTGTTGTGCGCGGCAGTTGAGCGAAAGTGGACGCGCCAGTTCACGTCGCCCGATTCATCGTAGGTAAATCGCCCCGGATCCACGATCAACGGACGGCCATAACCGTACAACTCGAAGCTCAACAGGTCCAAGTGCCCGTGATTGCCTTCTCCCAGCGGACCGCAGTCAAATACCAGGTAACGCTCATCTTTGTACGGTTCATCGAGCCCCCAGCCACTGCGCAGAAAGTAATAGCCTCCGTCCGGAAAAGCCTTCAGCCGTTCGGCGGGCGGGCGGCCCTGGCGCCCCTGGCTCGCTACCCACAGGTAGCTCGGGTCGCCGAACAGTTCGTAGGCCTCCTGGAGCAATCCCAGATAGGAACCCGTGTCCCCATCGCTCAGGGCTGGAATCAGCCCGTCCGGCCGGTGCGCGTGAACGGAGAAGTCAAGCGCGCCTCGCAGCAGTCGATCCAAGCCGTCCGGCATGGGAATGCCGTTCATCACAGCCAGACGGCGAATGAATAGCGCGTTGCGGAGTACGATGTGGTGATAGTCGGTTGACTGCTCGCAGTGGACGCCGTCGGGCCGCAAATCGGCCTGCAGATTGTCGACGATTCCCTGCCGGGCGATACCCAGCCATCGCGGCGCGCTTTCCATCTCCGGGAATGCCACGGCCGCATAGAAAAGAGCAAGCAACTCCAGTGTCCGGTGATTTCTCGCGGGCGTTAGATGCTCAGAGAGCCAGTTTGCCTGTTCCTCGATCGATGCAAGGAAGCGCAGCCGAAAGGCGGATGGCATCGGCGCGCCGGCGAAGTAATACCATGCCGATACCCAGTTCTGAATCCGCCGCCCGGCCACATCGGCCGGCATGAAATCCACCGGCGTTTGGTCCATCCAAGCCGATGTGAGTTCCAGCCATTTGTAGAGATACTGGGGGCGGCCGGTCTGCTGCCATGCCCGTCCCATACCGGCGGCATAGTAGAACTTGTGCAGCAGAATGTGCCACTCCACGTCCTTGGACGGGTTCTCCGTCCAGCAGAAGCCATCGCTGAGCGCGATGGTCTCCGCGCAAAAAGTGAACCGGTTCTCCAGAATGCCATCGACGAGTTCGCGCGACGCCTCCCGCTCGTCAACAATGGGAAACCAGTTCGCGGTAGCGGCTAACATACCGCGGCTTCCTCTCTTGCTTCGGCGAAATGCTCCGCCAGCACTTCGGTGTTTCGCCGGGAATCAAATACGCGGAGAATCGTCGTTCGCGCCGCAACGCCCATGCGGTCCAGTTCCGCCGGATCGTCCAGCAGGCGCATCAGCGCGGCGGCTAGCGCTTCGGCGTCTTTGGGCTCCACCAGCAGTCCGTTCTCGCCGCTCTTCACCAGTTCCGGTATTCCTGAAATATTCGTGGAGACCACTGCCAACTGCATAGCCATCGCTTCGGCGAGGACATTCGGAATGCCATCCCGGTCTCCGTTGTCGAGAATCTGGCAGGGCAACGCAAAGATCGCGCTTTCGGCATAGATGTCTCGAAGCTCTTCTTGCGTGACGGAGGTTCGCAATTGGACGAAGTCTTCCAGGCTTAGTTCAGCAATGCGCGCCACCACTCGCCCCTGGTACGCGTCGGCGCCGCCGACGATGAGGCATTCGAATGAATAGCCACGATCGCGCAGCAGCGCGCAGGCCTCCACCAGGTAGGTGAACCCTTTCTTTTCCACAAAGCGGCCAACGCTGAGTATGCGCGGCGGTCCGGTCCGTTCACCCCGCGCTGGAGCGAAGAGGTGTGTATCCAGCCCGTGATAAATGGTTTGCACTTCGGGCGCGCCTTGGGGCCGCAGTGCGTCCAGATGTGTTTTGTTCGCGCCCGTGCAAGTAACCACAAATTCGGCGCGGGCCATCTTCCGCTGCAGCAGGTCGCCTGGGTTCAGTTCCTTCAGGTAGATGTCCTTGGCATGGGCGGTGAAGCTGAATGGCAATCCGCTGAGTCCGCTGGCGAACATGGTTACCGTCGTGGTGCCATGGCAGAAATGTGCGTGTAAATGCGTGGTTGCTCCGTCGGCCAACGCAGCGTCCGCGATAAACCCGGCTTGCAGAAACTCTTTGAAAAAGATCTTCCGCGGCGCGGCCCAACGGCTGGGCCGGTATCGCCAGCACATCCCGAGCGCTTCCCGCAGCACCCGCGCGTAACGAATCGCCTCACGGGAAGCCAGCCGCCAGTGCGCCTGGAAAAACTTCGGGACGTTTCTCCACAGCCAGCCGGCGAACCAAACATCGCTCAGTTCTTCCGCTTCCGGAAGGTAAGTCACTGGCGATTGAATCGAGCCGAGTTTCCCGTGTTTCTTCTGCCCCTCCAGTGTCTTCATGGAAAAGACGCGCAGGCGCACACCCAGTTGCTCCAGCAGGTAAATCTCGTTGGTGATGAACGTCTCCGATGTTCGTCCAAACGCTTTTAGAACATAACCGATACGGCGTTCCATTTGACCCTCCCCGTCGTTTCCACCACGCGCGCCCGTACGGACAATTCCCGCACCCAACGGGCTACGCCCTCCAATCCTTCCAGGCTGGCGGGGATCTCTTCTTGCATCGGTCCCGCCTCCAATTGGCGCTCCACCCCGTCCATCAATGCGGCCGGCGTCAACGCGTCCGGGTGGATCGCCTGCAGCAGGCCCAACCGCGACATCCGCTCGCCGCGTATCCACTGCTCTTGAACCGGGTGCGCCCGCGGCACCGCCACCGCTCGCTTCTTCAACGACAAAATCTCGCAGACCGTGTTGTAGCCGGCCATGGAGACCACGGCGTCAGCGGCCCCCATGTAGGCGATCATGTCGCCTGTAAATTCGGTTACGCTCACGCCGGGCGCCTTCGCTGCCAGCCGCCCAATCACGCCGCGCTGCGGCTCCGGCATCTCCGGACCGCAGACGATAAAACTCCGCACATTCTTCAGTCGCGCGGCGCCTTTTGCGTAGTCGCGCACAAGAGCAAAGCCGTCTTCTCCACCGCCGGGTGTCACCAGGACCATGCGGGTTTCACCGCGCTGAAGGAGCGTCGCCCGCAGCCTCGACGAGTCCGCCTGGCAGGGAACAGGTCGGCGCAGATAGCCGCAGTATCGAGTCCGGCGCCGGATGTCTTCGGGGAAGCCATACTCTTTGGCGGCATCGAACACCGCTGGGCCGCCCAGGATCAAGACAGACTCGAAGTACTCGCGGATTGTGTCAAAGTACTTCCGTTCTTTCCATGACGCGATGGTCGATTCGGCAGTGTCAAGGATGTCGCGAAGCACGAGCGCCACACGGCAGCACGGTTTATTCTTCTTGAGGTAGGCAAGCGTGCTCTTCAGTTCGTGCTTCACGCCGTCCGGTTTTTTGTCCACCAGAACAACATCAGGGTTGAAGTCCCGCGCGGCGGCAAGAATCAGGCCTGACCGCAATTGCATGAGTTGCGAGATGTCTGTTCCCAGCGATTTCGCCGAATACTCATCGCGCCCGACTCGCGACAAGCATGGGAGTTTGATATAGTCGAGCCCCGCCCGGAGCCGGAACTCGTGCACCATGGGCGACCCGGTTACCAGAAGGACCGAGACGCCCGGAACCGCCTGCAGAAGGTGGTCTGACACGGCTAACATTCGCCGTATGTTTCCCAGACCATAGGTATCGTGCGAATACACCATCACTCGAAGGGACATTGAAAGGACTCCATTCCGCCGGTCAACTGCAAGCCGGATTCACCGGCTTGTGGAGTAGGACAGCCGGATGGCGTGTCCGGAACAGATTTTTTTCAATTAGATGAAAATGTTGCCGTGGACCCATTCATCTGAACGAGATGAATGGGCCGCCGAATCCGCATATAGATGCATGAAGATGGCCATTTTCAATTTGCTTTCGGTGACCATACCTATGGTCACCGGAGCCGTCACGTGTTATTTGGCGCGGAATGCAAAAGGCGCCACAAATCTCGGCGAGGCACTGGCGCCGTGGTTTGCGGTCATTGTGGCGGTGATGGCTTCGGCGGTGGCAGGTGAACTGGCAGCCGTGGTTAGCCTTGTGCGAGGGGAGCGCCTGGTCTGGTTATCCTGGCTTGGAGTCGCAGTGAATGGACTTTTGCTTTTGCCTTTGGCGTACCTGGCTCTGACCGCCGACTGATCTCTATTTCCCGATCAAGTAGCGATCAAACCAGCGAACCATTTCGGCCAGATAATCGGGCGGGTTGATGGCGCCCGGAAAAGCAGGGCCGTGCGCGGCGCCCGCTATGCGCAGGAACTTCACTGGGACGCGAGCGGCCTTCAACCTGGCTTCCATCTCTTCGCTTTGCGAGATGTTGACGCTCTCGTCCTTGTCTCCATGCATGAGAAGGAACGGGGGGTCATCCGGAGTGATGTGGGAAACCGGAGAGGCCTCAACGTGCGTTCGGTATTCGGCCGAACTCGTATCGGCAGGCAGGGGACGGGTGATGCCGAGAAGAAATGTGCCGTTGGAGCCGGTGAGGAAATCTACCGGCGCGGCACGAGCTACGACGCACTGCACCTTGGCGCTTTCTCGCTCCACGGGATCGGGGTCGGCGGAGATGCCATGGCCATCCAGTGTTCCCAGCATGCTCACAAGATGGCCTCCGGACGAGCCGCCGGAAGCCCCGATCTTTGCAGGGTTAATGCCGAATTGGGCGGCGTTATGGCGGATGAAGCGGACGGCCCGCTGGACATCTTCAACAGGAGCAGGGTAACGGAAGCGGGGCAGTGAGCGGTGATTCACGGTAAACACCGTATATCCGGCATTCGCCAGGGCGGTGGCATACTGCTTGGATTGGCCGTTCGACTTGAGTTCCGGCGCGGAATAGGCAAGGGGCGTCGTCCACCCGGAGCCAGAGACGTAGATGATGCCATATCCGTTTGGAACCTGCGGCTTGTACACATCGAGGAGCAGGGCGGCGCCAGAGTACATCCCGTAGGGGATGTTCTGCTGGATGGTAAATTTGCCGGCGGCGAACAGGGGGATGGCGAGGGCAAGCAGCGAGACGGGACGCATGGGGCGAGTGTATCAGTTGACGAAGCGCCGCTCTTACCGCGCCAACCGCAGGCCGATCCACGGACTGCGGCGGGAGGGGCGCTCACTGTGGCGGAAGGCGGGATGGAGATATTCCGGGCTGTCGGCATAGGCGCCGCCGCGAACGGAGCGGAGTTCGCCGCCGCCAGGCGAATCGGTGAACGGATAGGGCCTAAAAATCGACTGGCACCACTCCGCAACGTTCCCTTGCATGTCGTGAAACCCGAGAGCATTGGCGCGCTTCGTTCCGGTATTGCGGGGGGTGTACGCGTTGGCTTCCTTGAATCCGCCGCCGCCCCCGGCAGTGTTGGCGCGATACCAGGCCTGCTCGTCCAAAGGCGCTTCCGCGGGCTGGGCGGCACGCTCCCACTCCACCTCTGTGGGCAACCGGAATTGCGCTCCGGAACGCGCGTTCAACGTTGTGATCCACGCTTGAGCGTCGTTCCACGAAACGTTGTGAACTGGCAATTGCGGCCCCTTTACCGCACTGGGATTGTCTGCGCCCAGCCACTCCCATTGCCGCTGCGTAATCTCGGTTTTGCTCAAGTAAAATGGCCCGGTCCGGACGCTGTGTACCGGCCGGCTTGCTGGCCACTGCTCGCTTCCGATATCGGTTTCGCCGCCGGGGACGAGCAGCATTTCGATGCCAATTCCTTTCACGCGGACGTGTTTCGGAAAGCCCGACTCCTCATCGAATTCGGTGCCGATGATTTCCAGGCCGGGTTGTTCGGGATTCCGGCGGCGCTGAGTCATTTTGGCGCGCATGGCGGCGCGACGGTCAGCCGGGCGGGCCTGGAGAGCGGCTTGGTAGGCTTCCTGCGCCTTTGCCCACTCCCGAATGGCGGCCAGACGATCGCCTTCGGCCATGCTGATTTTGTAGGCTTCAAGCCGCGGATCGGCCGCGGTTTGCGTTTGGCGGAGTTGGCGATCGTTGGGGTTCGAAAGGGCGTGGGAATGATGGCAGGACTGACAGTCCTGGGTTCGCTTCGTTTTCGGGCAGCCCTGGTTGTGGCAGGTTTGGCAACCGGGAACGGGTACGTCGGGCTTGACCTGATTGCGCTCGTTCACGACGTGGCCGTCGCTCTTGCCATGACAGGACTGGCAGTTGGTTTGCGCGGCTACGTGTTTCGTAGCAACAGACCATTCCAGCACCTGCGCCACATGGCAACGGGAGCAAACGCCGGCCTGCTTGAGTTGAGGGGACTGGGCCGCGACCGTGAGCGCGAAGATCAGCCCTGCCAGCGTTGATCGAGCCATTGGTAGTGCCTTGGGAGCCAGCGTTGACTGGTGGCGCGGGCCACGCGCGCAGCGGCGTCGAGCACATGGCGCTCCGCACGGCTCAGTTCCAAGTGACGAGTAAGGCCGGCGAGATTGTCGTCGAGCGTCTCCGCCTCAAACATACCGGGCATGGCGGCCGTGATGAAAGGACGCGAATAGACGAAGCGCAATGCGGCCTGGCACAGCGTCTCTTCAGGAAGTTGTTCGAGACTCTTCGTCAGGTCGGCTACGACGGATGGCAGGAGGGGCCGGTACTTGGCTTGATAGAGCTGGACGAAGTCGCGTTCGGGGTTCGTGTTCTGCTTGGCCTTGGGATCCATTTTTACGATGGACCCGGCGGCGAGGGGCTTGATGGCGATGAGGCCAACGCCACGGCGGGCGGCTTCGGGGAGGAATTCGGCGTAGTCGGCGCGGGCGTGGATGAAGTTGTAGGGGAACATGAAGTAGTCGATTCCTTCGAGTTCCTTCAGTGCGCTGAGCATCATGCCTTCGTCGTGCGTGGAGATGCCGATGGCACGGACCTTGCCGGCTTGTTTCGCTTTGCGGAGAACGTCCCAATCGGAGAGGGCTTTTGCGTCGACCGATTTTCCTTCGCCGAGATAGAGGCGGTAGAGATCGACATGGCCGAAGAGGCGGGCGGCGTTATCGATGTTTTCGCCGACAAATTGGGGGAACTGGCGGCAGAGGGAGACGAGAGCCTTTTGCCGCTGGTTGCCGCCCTTCAGGACTTTGGCGAGGGGTTCCCACTGGCCTTCGTTTTCGTAGGTGTCGATGAGGTTGACGCCGCGATCGAGAGCGCGGGCGATGAGGCGGTCGCGGCGGGCTTGGCCTTCCTCTTGGAGGACGTTGCCGTTTTCGACCTTCTTCTTATAGCGGGGGTCGGTGTGGGAGCCGAAGGAGAGGAGGGAGACGTTGATGCCGGTTTGGCCGAGTTGACGGTAGACCATGCCGCCGCGGCGGATTTCCGGAATTTTGGGGAGTGTGTCGGCGTAGGATTGGCGCGCCGCTAACGCGGCCGCGAGGAAGGCGCGGCGAGAGGAGCGAGGGCACATTCTGAGGGTGATGGTATCACTTCATGACTACGTCGCGGACCTTGGTCCAGCGGGATTTGCCGGCGGGGCCAACGATTTCGAGGGTGACGATGTATTCGCCGGGCCCTTTATAGATGTGGGTGGGGTGTTGCTCGGTGGAGGTTTCGCCGTCGCCAAAGTGCCATTTGTAGCTGGTGACCTGGCCGGTGGATTGGTCCTGGAACGCGACGGCGCGGCGGCCGTAATCGAGCACCTGGAAGCTCCACTGGGCGGCGATGGGTTTGCGGTGTGTCGCTTCGAGGGGCATCAAGCGGAAGGCGACCAGGTCACTGGCGTCACCGAACATGGTGGTCTTGTGAGAGAGGTTCCAGAAGGCTTCGTTGTCCTTGGCGTTTTCGTTGTCGTAATCGAGGACGGCCCAGGAGAGGCCGAGGATTTTGTTCTCGGTTAGTTGACTGACGATGGCGCGGGCGGGGCCTTCGATGGGGGCGTAGTCGAAGGGGGTGATCCAGAATTCGAGGGTGAGTTTGCCGGGCTGGCCGTGTTGGAAATTGTAGTCGTAGGCGGCGTTGGCGAAGGGGAGTTCTTTGATCCAGGGCTGGCAGCCCCAGACGAAGGCCCAATCGCGGTCAGGGGCGGGGGTGAAGATGTGATAGTTCTGCGCGTGGACGCCGTGGAAGGTTTGGAAGGCTTCGCCTTTGTCGAGGGCTCTATTGGGGTGGAGGCTGGAGATGAGGGGGCCGCCGGAGAGGTCGCCATCGACGACGACTTCGAAGATGTCGTTGTGCCGATCGGCGCGGCGGAAGTCCCAGTAATCGTCGGTGGCTTCGTAGAGGAAGTAGAGGCGGTTGAGGCCCTTGACCCAGGCGACTTTGACGGTGACGTCGAGGTCCTTTTTGTTGAGGGGGGAGTTGTGGACGGTGTCTTTGAGCTGGTCGATTCCGATTTCGTAGGATTTGGGGACTTGGGCCCAGTCGTTGGATTTGCCGTCGATGGTGGGGATTTGGTTGGCGGGGAACTGGTAGATTTTGAATTCGATGCCGGGGCGTTCGAGGGCCGATAGAGTGGTGACTGCGAGGAGGAGGAGGAGGGGGCGCATGGGGATATTGTAGTTTGCGGCCCGTTTGGCGTTCCCGAACGGTGAACTTTCTTGGCGGCGAGGGCGTCCAAAGCGAGGAGGGCGGATGGCACGGATTCTATTGGCTCTATTCTTTTCGACAGTGGGCTGGAGTTGTAGCTGCATTGTAACCGGTTCGGCCTGCAACTGGCTGGAATCACAAAAGTGGTTTTTGTGGGCACGGTCATCGAAGACAGCGGGGAGGAACGATGGGGGACTCGGCCAGCGAGGATGGTGGTTGACGAAGTGTTTCATGGACTGGTGAAAGAGACGCGGGAAGTGGAGGTGGATACCCATGCAGGCTCGAGTTGCAATATGCCGCTGCGAAAGGGGGAACGGTACATGATCTATGGCAGTCCGGTGGCGGGGAGGGCGGGTGTCGTGCAGCGGAATGCCTGTTCGTTCTCTTTTGCGGTTCGGGGCAATGAGAGGTTGCTGGCGGCGTTGCGTAATGCGGAGCGCGGTGAGGGAGGCGAGTTGGCAGGAGCGGTCAGGGTGAAGACAGAGCAGTATCGGGTTGACAGTGAAGGAGCGGCGGGAGTTCGCGTGGTGGCGGTAGCGGGTGAGACGCGGTTGGAGACGGTGACCGATAGCGGCGGAGCATTCTCATTTCAGGGTGTGCCGCCGGGAAAGTATCACCTTGAGTTAGTGACCGAGAACTACCGGGTGGATGATTGGCGATGGCCGATGGGTGATGTGGGAGTCAGCGCAACGGGCTGCGGGTTGGGACCACGAATGCGCAGGGAGTGTATGCCATTGGGGGAATACCGGAGGGAGAGTTCGTGGTGGGCGTGAATGGAGAACGTTACAACGACCGCGAGGTTTGGACGCCGGTTTACTATCCGAGCGCGAGCAAGCCAGACGATGCGATGTGGGTAGCGTTGGGCCGCGGGGAGAAGCGCGGGGGGATCGACCTGCGGTTGGGTGCGCCGCGGACGCCGGCCGTGTTACGGATTGAGTTTGTATTTGCGGATGGGCGGCCGGTAATAGGTGTAGCGGCGAGCGTGGAGGATTTGGAGTGCCGTCAGCGCGTACATGTAAAAAGCGACGGGAAGGCGGTGTTGCTAGCGCCCGTATTCATTGGGGAAAGTTATCAGGTGAGTGGATATCACTATGAGCGACAAGGTTCGACGCTTCGTGGGAAGTCAGCCGCGATAACGATTGCAGGGGCGGAGACTTCCGTCCGGGTGGTGCTGGTAGAAGAGCGATAGAAGCTTACTTGGGCAGCGGTTTCGCCCGCTCCTGGATCCAGGAGGGGAGAGGCTGTTTGGTGCCAGGCGGGGCGCCGTGGTAGTTGAACTCTTCCCCGTACGAAAAATGGTGCCTGGCACCAATTGTTTGGGCGAGTTCGGTGACGAGGTCGGTGACGACGGACTCGCCGACGTTCGCGGCGGGCTTGCCGGCTTGTGCCAGGCGCTGGCGGACGTGTTCGGCGTAGGTCTGGTTGGTGGTCTTCAATTCCGCGGCGGCGGCTAGTTTCGCTTGCAGTGTCCGGGTGATGTCGATGGCCTCCAGGCGAGCGTTATTGTGGCCGCCTTCGCCGGGCCGGTAGGGGCGGTGGGCACTGTAATAGTACGTCTCGGGAACACCGTGGCCTTTGATGCCGGCGCGGGCGAGTTCGGGCAGGAAGACGGCGCTGTTGGTGTAGTTCGTCTCCTCGGCGGCGCGGCCGGTCCAGAACTGGTCCCACTCGGGATCGTAGTGAATGAACGGGTCCGGCAGGAAGAGTTTCTGGGGTTTGAGGAAGCGGATGAGAGTGGAGAGCTGGTTGCGGAGTTCGTTGCTCGATAGCTGGCTAAGTTCACCGGTCTTGTTGTTGAGGTTGATGACTTCGGTGACGCCGAGGACTTTGGCGGCGCGAATGGCGTCGGCGTTGTTGGCAAGACGTGTTTCGGCGGGGCCGAGGTTCAACGAGTACTTTTCATCGTTGCCCACCTGGATGACGTACACCTGGAAGCCTTCGGCGATGAAGCGAGCGAGGGTGCCGCCGGCGCCTTTGATGTAGTCGCCGCCGGTGGCGCTGATGGCAACAATGGTGCGCGGCGATTCCTGGGCATGGGCGACCAGGGCACAGAGGAGGAGTTTAGCGAAGATATTTTTGGGGAATCCCATATTCAATCCCTGCGTAGCGGAACTCTTCGGCTTGTTTGTAGTTCGTCCCTTGGGCGCCGATGGCGGCGAGGCCGCGGAGGTTCTCTTCGACCAGTTTGTCGATAGCTTGTTGGTTGATTGTATCCAGCAGCGGGAGGCGACGGCCTTCGGCCTGGAGGGTTTGTTTTAGGCGGGTGGCGGTGGCGCGGTTGACAGTGCGGAGGGCTTTGGCGGCGGCCAGTTTCGCCGGGAAGGTTTTGGTGATGTCGACCTGGCGCGACTGGGGGACGAACGTCGCGGTGCTTTCGGGCTCACGGCGGCGGGGATCGGTGGGCGGTGCGTAGTAGTAAACCTCTGGAACAATGTGGGGCGGGAGGTTGGCGGCGGGGAGGAAGTTGGCGTAGCGGGCGCAGTGCCAGGCGTCTTCGGCGGCGGCGCCGACGTAGTAGCGGTCGAGGTTGCGGTCGTGCTCGGTGTGGGGGTTGGGGAAGAAGAGGACGGCGGGGCGGTGGTGGCGGATGAGGAAAATGATGCGGTCGCGGATGGTGGTGTGCGGCACATCGCGGAGTTCAGAACTGCGGTAGCCGAAGGAGATGGTTTCGGAGATGCCAAGGAGTTTGGCCGCCGCTTCGGCTTCCTGGCGGTTGCGGTGGGCGGTTTCTTCGGGGGTGAGCCCAACGGACTCCTTCTCATCGTTGCCGACACGGACGAGGATGGCGTTGGCGCCGCTGGCAATTTGGGCGGCGACGGTGCCGCCGGCGCATTCGAGCCAACCGGCGTCGGAGGCGATGATCAACACGGTGGGCTTGGGTTTGGCGGCGAGGAGTTGGAGGAAGGCGCGGCGGGCGAGCGTCATGGCAGCTTCCTCGCGTTGGTTTCGATGTACTGCTTCAAGCCCGGAAGATGGTAGGTCGCATCCATGTAGTAAAGGTCTTCGGCGTATTTGACGCCAGCTTTCGAGCCGATGTCGCGGGAGTTGCGGTTCATCCACCAGTGGAGGTTGAGGTCGCTGGCTTCGTCATCGGTGGCGGCGTCGAGTTCCGGGATGTGCTGGCCCTGGGCGGCGAGGCGTTCGCGGGTGGCGCGGCGGAAGCCGGGGCTGTGGTAGACATTGCGGTGGGCGGCGATGGCGCGTTCCTTCTTTTTCACCTGGGATTCGTTGAGCTCGATGGCGACGTTGGAAATTTGCCCGAGGCCCCAATCGAGGCGGCCCTTGCCGTAGAAGTGTAGGGCGGCGTGGGGCTTCAGGCCGAGTTTGAAATGCTCCGAGTGGACGGTATCGAGACCGGCCAGCCAGTAGGCTTCGACGAGGGCGCGGGCGACGTTCCGATGGTCGGGGTTCTTCTGGTAGTGTTCCCAGGGGTTGTGGCCGAGGACGACTTCGGGGCGGTATTTGCGGATGAGAAGGATGAGCTGCTCGCGGAGCTCGTTCATGGGAATGGGGTTCATGAAGTCGTTGCGCCAGTTGAGGCTGATGACTTCGTCCATGCCGAGGATGCGGGCGGCGTCGCGGGTTTCCTTGAGGTTGGTGATGTCGTTGACGCCGTAGCTGTTGGCGCCATCCTTCTCGTCGTTGGAAGCGCGGATGTAGATGGCCTTGTAGCCGCTTTCGACGAAGCGGGCGATGACGCCGCCCATGCCGTAATCGGTGGTGTGGTCGTCGTGGTGGGGCTGGGCGATGAGGACGACTTTGCCTTTGGGGATTTGGCCGAGAGGTTGAGCGACGATGGCGCCGAGGCTGATGGCTAGGAGGAAGAGGGGGCGCATGGGGGGAGGCTACTGGCGGGACCGGTGGACGTGCTGGCCAATGTTGTGGACCGTATCGAGCCAGATGTTTTGGGCTTTGGCGTAGGCGATGAGTTCGGCGAGGGCGTCGAGGTCGGTCATCTGGCGGCCATTGGAGGTGCCCATTTCGTGGCCGGCGAAGATGAGCCAGCGGCCTTCTTTGGCGGCGGCGTCGAGGAGGGTTTTCATTTGGGGGAAGGTGAGGTTGTCGGCGCCGGTGCCCATGAGGGCGGAGAGGTCGCAGATGGCGGGATCGTTGGCGGCTTCGTCGAGATAGCCGCGTCCGGTGACGAAGCGTTTGGCGATGAGGGGGACGTAGCTTTGGGTGGCGGCGCCGCGACCGACGAATTTCTGGCCGCAGGGGTAGGCGAAGCTGGTGGGTTTGATGCCGAAGGTGGTGGCGATTTCGTCGGTGGCGGCGTCGAGATCTTCGGCCATGCGGGTGAGGGTGTAATCTTCGAGCGCTTTGTTCTTGGCAAAGCCGTAGTTGCCGGTGCAGGGGTGGGACTTGGTGTGGTGGGCGATTTCGTGGCCGTCCTTGAGGGCGGCTTTCCAGGCGTCGAGGCGCTTGGTGTAGGCGGAGGAGAGGACGTAGAAGGTGCCCTTGACGTTGTGCTTATTGAGGAACGGGACGCCGGCGTCGACCTGGGAGAGGCGAGCGTCGTCGAAGCTCAAGGAGAGCGCGGCCTTTTTGTTGCCGGGCCATTGGAAGGGCTTTGGCTGGGCGAGGGGGGCGAGAAGGAAGAGGCGGCGTGTCATGGGATATTTGGATTATGGCTCAGGATATCTTGAGTGAAGAGTTTGCGCGGGACGCGGCGCGCAGCAAGAGGCGCTGGAGGCGGGCCTCGCCGTTGGGTGGTTTGACGAGGCACGAAACGATACTATATCGATCAGGGCGATAAGCGGTTCCTGGCTGCTATCCTCGATGGTCAGTTGCAGGCTGTTTCCGAGATCAAACGCGTCGACGCGGGCGCGATTCGTTTTGGTCTGCGGCCCTAACGGGAGCGGGAGAGTACGCTCGTGCGCCAGATCGACAGGGAAGGTCTGGAGGATATGATCAGCCCGGATACGATTCGGCAGCCCGACGGGCGTCTAGCGAGCGCATTGCAGGCCGGGCGGATTGTGCTGGACCGAACGGCCTCCTGTTTCGCGGCGGGGCAGGGTTTTCTGCTGGAGACGACGGTTTCCGGAAACCGGGAGGAGCGAGTGGTAGCGGAGGCGCGGGCGCGGGGATACCGGGTTGAGGTTTTGTTTGTGTGTCTGCGCGACGTGGAACTGAATATCATGCGCGTGCAGTCGCGGGTGCTTTTGGGCGGACATCCCGTTCCGGAAGTGGATATTCGTCGGCGCTATGGGCGGAGCTTAGATAACTTGCGGGCGATCCTGCCGCTGGCGGATGCCGCCGCGCTTTTTGACAATTCGGGAGATGGGCACCGGCTGGTGGCGCGGTTTTCAGTAGGGCAACTGAATTGGCGGGCGGCCGATGGACCGGCCTGGCTGGGTCGGGTGCTGGACGCGGTTTGAAGCCAGGCGGCGACTTCGGCGTCGGAATCGAAGGGCTTGGGTTCGAGTTGGAAGCGGGCTTCGAGTTGGAAGGCGCAGGCTTCGAGGGGGATCTGTTCGTAGGCGCGGTGGGTGAGGATGCCCTGGACATAGTGGCGGGCGAAGGCGGGGAGGCCGAGTTGACGGTACTGGACGACGTGGACGAGTTCGTGGAAAAGCAGACTGTGGGACATGGGGGCGCGGGTGGCGATGAGATGGCCGAAAGTAATGGCGGCGGTGAGGGAGAGGTCCGGGTAGTCGAAGCCGAGTTGTTGGAGGAGACGGGTGAAGGGCGGGTTGGGGATGGGGAGCGGGTCGCGTTGGGCTATGCGGACTTGGTCGAGGAGTTCCGCTTGGAAGTAAGGCGCCATGGCGGCTTTGTCAGGGGAGGAGAGGGGGGCGGCGGTTTGGTGCAGGTGGTCGCGGTGGCGACGGATGTAGTGCGCGACTGGGAGGGCGAGGAGGGCGGCGAGCATTGGGGGCTGTTGTTATTGTTGATTGGAGGGGTCGCGAAAAGGCAGAATATTGTAGGGTATCCGGTTGGCGGCACGTCCGCACAACGGGCAGTCATCGCCACTTCAAGCACTTAGAAAAACCGACGTTTCCGGGAATCCAGGCGACGGTATTCCAATTCGAACTATGAAGGCCATTCTGAACTCAGCGGGTTTGGAGACAAGGCGATGAGTCTGAAGTACGCAGTAATATTTGAGCGGGCTCAGAACAACTGGTCGGCGTACGTTCCTGATTTGCCGGGATGTATGACGACGGGGCAAACTTTGGAAGAGACCAAGGTCAACATTCGCGAGGCGATCGAAGGGCATCTGGAGACGCTTCGCGATTTCGGCGATCCGGTGCCGGAACCGGCAAGTGTGGCTGGGGAGGTAGAGGTCTCACCGGCGGCGTAGGCAGAGATATTCATCGCAAATTGGCAAATCTCGCGGGTGACGGTGACTTCTTTGAGACGAATTTGACGGGTTTCCTTAACCCGCAGGAAGTGGAGTTCAACCGGCGTTAGAGGTGGCCAATTAAGATAAGCTGTCCAGAGGAGATTTAATGAGAATCTATCGCAGAGGATCGAAAAAGGACCACGGGGCTACCTCTATTTCATTGGACGCTGCAAGAATCGAGGTAAGCCCGACAAACTCCTTCCTGTCCTTCTCAAAGTTCAATGTGAAGGATTTCACTGGTACGGCTCGCCACGACTACACCGTGTATTTGAGCTTTGAGGAATTGGCAAATTCAATCAAATTAGTTGCCGACGCTGCCGTGAACGATCCCAAGCGGTTTGAAGGGCATTTTGAGTCCGTGCTGAAGAGCCTCATTCGCTTACAGGCGGTGGCAGCCGGAACCATCCAGCCTCCATCGCCTGGAGCTTCAACCTAGGATCGCTCCAACACTGGCCCGCCGGGCAGATCCTCGCGACGAGGGATCAGCGGTTCCCGGGCGGCGATTTGGGCAAATACGTTGCGGGAGGGGCTGGGCGTCAGGAGCGGATCGCGTGTTGCGAGGCCCGCGTTCGTCCGCGGCGTACGCGTTGCGCGTCCTGGCGGGGCGAGGTCACGCCAGAGAGTTATAACAAGAGAGTGAACCTGACGATTGAACTGGATCGCGAGGACGATGTCCGATGGATCGCGGAGGCGCTCGAGCTTCCGGGGGTAATGTGCTACGGCAATACGCGGGACGAAGCGATTAGTAACACGGAGAGATTGGCGATTGAAGTGATCGCGGACCGGATTGCACACGGGGAGTTGCCGTCTTCCGCTTTTGGTGTCGCCTTCACGCTTCCAGATGAGCAACTAGCCAGCCAGTAAGGCCCGGCGCGTCCTGGCCGCTCTGCTGCGATTGGGCTGGCGCCTTGTTCGGCAGCGTGGATCACATAAGCTCCTATCGCGGGCGGGATGGCCGGATTATGAATTTGCATTCCACGAGAAGAGTGAAATTGGACCAAAGATGATCGCGCGAATTGCGAAAGGGACGGGACTGCGGCCGGAGGATTTGTAGATGGAAGCCATGGTTTGAAATATGTGGTGATTCTAGAGCGGGCTCAGAACAACTGGGCGGCGTACGTTCCCGATCTACCGGCGTGCTTTAGGACGGCAAGGTCGTTGGAAAAAGCGAAGATCAATATCCGCGAGGCGATTGAAGGGCTTTTTGAAGACGCTGCGCGATTCTGGGGAACCACTGCCGGAGCCTGCGATTGTGGTTGATGAGGTAGGGGTTTCGCCAACGGCGTAGGAAACACACCAATGCCAGCTGCAAACTCTATCGACTCGGCGGGCGGCTCGGGGACCGTCGCCCAAGCTATCATAGCGGCTGTGACTCAAGTGGAGATAAACGCTGGTACACCCCCGGTTCCGACCAGCCTCGATGTCTTTCTCAAGCGACTCGATGGACTTGTTGTTTTTCTCGCAGCCGCGCACGAGGAAGTTTTTGAACTCATCCACGATAAAGAATTGACTTGGTTTCCAATGAGCCAGAACCCGGTTGCTCCGGAGACCGCGAAAGCCTACAGGCACTCAATTAGCAACGCAGCATTCCTGCTCGGGTATGCCTACCTTGAGACCTTTCTAGCGGACATTGCCCGGCAAGTCTATTTGCGGCGTCCGAAAATGCTGCCAGAGGAAAAGCAGTTAGCCTACAAGGACATAGTCGCTGCTGAATCAAGCGGCGAGATCCTTCTACTCATTGTCGAAAAGGAAATTCGATCCGTTTTTGGTGGACCGATCGAGGATGTGCAGAAGCATTTCGAAAGGAAGCTAAATATCCGTTGGCCCAACGAACCTGAGATCTTCACAGCATCCAGGATGCGCAATTGTCTAATGCACAACGGAGGTGTAGTTGATCCTCGGCTCGCGGGTGCCGCCCCGACGTACCCACTCGGCACCTTGATCGAATTGGAGCCTGACAATGTTCACGGATATGGCTTAGTAGCACGGAGATTCGCCAACGGGTTATGGGAAAATGCCGTGCGAACCCACCTTCGTGGCGACGACTCGCTCACTCGCTAACCCAACACCAAACCGCCGGGAAGCTCTTCGCCGAACACCCGATCGAAGTCGGACTGCGCGTCGCCATTTAGCAGCGCTTCCATATCCTCATCACCGGCTATCAGCTTACGAACCAGGCCTACGGTCTGCGCGTTCACGTCGAGCGTGACATTGCCCGTCTTCTGCGCCATGCGGACCAGCGTTTCGACAGCGCTCGGCACCTTTGACAGAGACTCAATCCAACGCGCGGCAGTACTGGCCGGCAGTACCTGATTGATCGGCGCGTAGAACAACTTGCGCGACCCCAGCCGGGCCATGCACCACAACTCCGGCGCGCCGGCGTCGTTGTTACGGAGCCGCTTAACCAACGCGTCGCCCAGTTCCGTACGCGTGCCCGCAGGCAAATGCTCCAGGCTGCTGGCGGTGCGCCACATTTCGCGCTGCAGGCTGCTGTTGATGCGTTGCACCTTTTTATTGCCCTTCGGCAGCAGATACTGCGCGATTCGCTGGTAGATATCAGCCTGCTGATTCTTGTTCAACCCCCCGGCGACGCGGCCCCAAAAGATATACCACTCGCTTTCCACCTGCACCTGATTGCCGAAAGCCATTCCAGACGCGTAGATGCGGCGCGCCTGTTCAATTCGCAGATCGTCGCCAGGGTAACCGAAGCCAGGACGAAGACACAAACCACAAAGATTCAGCCAGCGGGCCTCATGCTGCGCGGACTTCTTTCGGCCCTCGGCATGCTCCAGAAACTTGTCGGCCATGGCGCGGATCACGTCGCTGGGCCAGCTCAGCCGGCCCAGACCAAACGTCTGTTCCAGCAGCGCGGGCAGAGCCTCCGGCGCGGCGGTGCCCGACGGCGCAAAGACCGCCTCCAGGTGCGCCAGGCCGGCCACGCGGGCCTCATCGCTGATTACGGCGGCGGCGCGACGGACCGTCGCCGCTTTCTTCGCCTTGCGGAGTTCGAACTGCAGCCGCCAGCGGTTATCGCTCACCTTCGAATCGCAGTAGATTTCCAGTGTCCCGACCGCCGTCAGCTTGGCACCCAATTTCACTGGAACCAATCGCTCGCCCTGTGGTTTACCGAAACGGATGAGTGCGTTCAGCGGCGCGTGGGCGTGCAGTTCGCCCGATTCGACATCGGCTGCGGAGAACTCGACAACCGAGCCAAGCTGGTCTTCCGTCCGCGTCAGTGAACTATAGAGCCTGAAGCTCACCGGCTTGTTCGCCACCAGTTGCAGGCCTTCCATGTCGAGTTCCAGACTGCTGCCTTCTTCTGTGCCACGCGGAGCCAGGCACACGCTTTTGATAGGATCGGCACCTTCGCCGATGCCGATAAAGTATGCGCGGGGCAGCCCGCCGCGAACCAGCACACCGGTGCCGGTGGATTTGGCGTTGGCGTAGTAGGCCGCGCCAACGGCGACAGCGAGATCGAGATCCCGGTTTTCGAATATCGCGGGCCGCTTGCCGTACCAGCCCTCCAGCACGTCGGCGACGCGCTGCCGCAGAATTTCGGGGATGAAGAAGCCGCCGTTGAACAAGATGGCGTCGGGCTTCACGTCACCGGCGCCCGCCAGGAAAGCGGCGAGGTGTTTGGTGACGGCAGGGTCGGAAACATAGGGCAGGCCGAGTTCGCGGAAGATGCTGCGCTTGTCGTCGTTGGGACGGTCCGTCAACGCGCATTTCGGCAGAAAGCCATCCAGCGCCAGTTCCAGGGCTTCGGCGCGTGTGATCTCGGTCCGTAGTGTGCCGCCGATAATCGACGACCCGCTGCCGAGCACCGTGATTTCCACCTTTTCAACAGCGGGATTATTGAGCATCCGCTCCTTCGCGCTAGCACACTGGCGCCGTAGCGCCGCGCGCTGGCGCAAGCTAAGCGGCTGGCCGATTTTGGCTTCGACGAGCCAGGCCAAAGTGAGATCAAGGTTATCGCCGCCCAGCAGCAGATGCTTGCCGACCGCGGTGCGCGTGAACTCCACCAAGTCGCCTTTTCGCGAAACCTTGATCAAAGTGAAATCGCTGGTGCCGCCGCCAACGTCACAAATAAGAACGGTCTGGCCATCGAATAGCGATTTCTGGCTCTCGCTCAAATGATTCGCGATCCAGGAATAGAAGGCCGCCGCGGGCTCTTCCAGCAAGGTCAGGTTTTCGAGGCCGGCTTCGCGCGCGGCTTCCACGGTCAGTTCGCGCGCCTCTTCGTCGAACGACGCGGGGACGGTGAGAACGATGTCCTGTTCAGCCAACGGGTGCTGCGGATTGGCGGCGTCCCAGGCCTTGCGCATGTGCTCTATGAACTTCGCGCTGACTTCCACGGGGCTAAGCTCACGCGCCGATTCCTGTGTGTCCCAGGGCAGAATTTTCGCGCGGCGGTCGACATCGGCGTTGGACAGCCAGCTCTTGGCGGAATGGACGGTGCGCGTGGGAGTCAGCGCGCCTTGTTCACGGGCGTACGCGCCGACGTAATTTTGATCACCAAGATAGAGAAAGCTGGGCAGGGTGCGCAGGCGGTCCTCGCGGCCCTGGGCGACGAACTGGGGAATGTCGAGTACGGATATGGTCTGGTCGTCGTCAGAAGAGTCCATCCAGGCGAGGGCGGAATTGGTGGTGCCGAGGTCGATACCGATCTTCATTGCGTTTGCTCGCGTACGTTGAATTCGAGTTTCCAGCGATTATCGTTCTTCCCAACACACCAAAGCTCCAAAACACCGGTGGCAGTGACGTCCGCGGCCAGGGTAACGCGCGTCACTCTCTCCGGCGCCGCGGGCAAGTGAACCTCAATCGGCGAGAGCTCTTCAACCTCCGCTGGAATGGGGTCGAGAACGTCGCCAGGCTTGTCGTCATGACGGGCCACGGAGCTGAAAAAGCGAAACTCCGCCGGCTCCCCGGTCAACAGGCCGAACTCCGTTTTGGGAAGCTCGACGCTCGACCCCTCTTCCAGGCCAAACGGGACCACCGTCAAAGCCTTCATCGGCGCGGGCATGCCAGGAACGGCAGGCATGGAGGCTTCAATGCCAATGTAGTAACTCCGCGGAACACCACCGCGAATGCGGATTCCTTTGCCCTGCCGCGCCAGACCGTAGTAGGCCGCGCCGCGCGCGACGGCGTGCATCAGGTCTTCGCCCTCCAATACCTGAACGGGCTTATCGAGCCAGGAGTTGAGCGTTTCGACAATCCGTTGACGGACGATCTGCGAGTGCAGCACGCCGCCGTTGAACAGCACATGCGTCGGGGCACCGGCCTGTTGAACGAACCTGGCAAGATGGGCGGTGATACGCGGGTCCGAAGCATAAGGAAGGCCCACTTCGGCGAGCGCGGCGCGCTTGGTCTTGGCGGGCTGTTCGCTCTTATCCACCGGCGGCAGGAAGCCGGTGAGCAGTACTTGCTCCAGCGTTTCGCGCCGCAGCGTTGCCTTTATGGTGCCGCCGATCAGCCCGGTGCCGCGGCCAAGAATCGTAACCGGCTCCTCGTCCTGCGTTGCGCCACCGGCCAGAAGCTTTTCCTTGGCCGCCCGGCACCGCTGCCACAGCATGTGCAACTGCATGGCGTCGAGTTTCGTATTCCTGCCGGCCAGTTCCTGCTCCATCGTGCGCGCCAATGCAAGATCGATGTTGTCGCCGCCCAACAGAATATGTTCGCCAACGGCGACGCGTTCCAGGTTCAGTTCGCCATTGGCTTCGCCGACGGCGATCAGTGTAAAATCCGTGGTGCCGCCGCCGATGTCGATCACCAGAATCTTGTCACCGGCCTTGACTCGCTCGCGCCAATCTTCATGACGCTCCAGCCACGCATAGAACGCGGCCTGCGGCTCTTCCAGCAAAACAAAATTGGTGAAGCCGGCGTGGCGCGCGGCGTCTTCGGTCAGGCTGCGAGCAGAGGCGTCGAAGGACGCCGGGACGGTGATCAGAACCTGCGCCTCGTCACAGACTTGGCGAAGATGGGTCAAGTACGCGGTGGTGGCTTCGAGCGGAGAGACGCGCTGGATACCGTCCGGGGCGGTTAAGGGTAGCAGTGGCGCCGTGCGGTCAACCCCCGCATGGGAGAGCCAGCTTTTCGCGGAGTGAACCAGCCGGCTGGAACTCTCCACGCCCCGGCGTTTGGCCCACTCACCCAGGATGTACTTCGGGGATTCATCCCACGGGAGCGCGGTGGCTCCTTCGGCGAACTCCTTGGCGCCATGGATGTATAAAGAAGAGGGAAATAGCATCTCCGAACGAAGCTCGCCCGGTCCAGTAAGTTGCAGGATCGGCTGTAGGGTCACAGCCTCGCCCTCGGACCTGGCAATAGCGCAATTCGTAGTGCCCAGATCGATACCTATAACGGTGCCGGATGACACGGCGCTACTCCACTTCAATTTCGGCTTGCGCGATGATGCTGAGGTTTACCGACGAGCCGACCTTGGGCAGATCGACACTCGCCGCCTTCCATCCCTTGTGGCGCAGCAGGCCGCCCGGAGCGCGACCCTCCGCGGGAACATTGCCCAGGAACTTCAAGCCTTGCTTGGCGTCGCTGCCGGCCGCTTCGGCCTTCGTGTAGGTGCCTTCCACCCCATCGATCACCGGGGTGAGCGTGACGCAGCGCTTCAGCGCCACCCCGCATTGTTCATGCAGCGTGCGAACCGCGGCGCCTACCTGATCGTCCGAATAGCCCCCGATGTCCTCCATCAGGAAGTCCACCAGCCGGGCGTCGCGCTGCAAAATCCCCAATAGCTGCAATGCCCCATCGGCCGGTTTCACCTCCGGCACTTTGGGGGCGGCTTTCACCGGTTCCGGCTTCTTCACCTCCGTCGCCTTTACGTAGCCATAGGCTTTGGCCACATCGGGCGGGAGTTCACCGCCGAACAAAATACCGAAGAAGCTGCTGAACGCGTTTCCAATACGAGACAAATTCGTTTACTCCGAAACTACCAGGATACAACCCAATTGGGCGAAACCAATGAAATAGACCCAAGGGTATAGTACCGCCCCATCCTACCGCTGACCCCATTCCCCTCGCGTTGTCGTAGGTACAGGTTTGGAGGTCACCCTGAATGCGATTCACACTGTTGCTGTTGCTGAACGCGGGTTTGCTGATGGCCGCTCCGGGGCAGCGGAAAATTACCGGAGACGGCTCCATCCGCGAAAGCGGTGCCGATGACCGTCAGGTCGCCATGGAATTGATCAACGGCTCCGCCGTGAACTTCACCCTGCCGGCCATCACCCGCGCCACTCTCTTCGCCGGTGATTTCGGCTACTTCGTCCGCGTCCCCGCTGGCGCAACGGAACTGCGAATCCAGTTGGTCACAAACTCCGACATCGACCTCTACGCCAATTACGGTTCCGACGTAAGCATCGGCGCCGGCGGCGTTGTGTTGGCCGACCACTCCACTGAACTGATTCCAAGCAAAGACCTCCGCATCGGCCTGTCCGGTTCGCCAGGGCTGCGCGCGGGCACCTACTATGTTGGGCTCGCCGCCTTCAATCCCTCCGACCCAAACACCGGCACCATTCGGGTCACCATCACCAATCCGAACCCCGGCCCAGTGAACGACCTGAGCGTCGTCATCGGCAACGAGGACAACAGCAGTTGCCCGGCCACGAAAAAATTACCGGTGACGGTGCGCGATGCCGCGGGGGCTTTGATCTCCGGTCTCACCGGAGCGAATTTCTCCCTCTCCGAAGGCACGGTGGCCAAAGCCGGCACCGTAACATGCCCTAGCGCCGGGCAGTGTATCCTCTCTTACGCGCCGGCGGACGCCACCAGGTCCGCCGATGTCACCATCACTGTGAACATCAACAACCAGCGCACCGGTACCGCCCGCAAGACTGTCGGCCCCTGCGCGACCGGCGGCGGAGGTGGAACCGCTGGCCGTACCGCCATCGGGCTCACGTTGGACCTTTCCAACAGCGCCACCTCCTTCGGCGGGAATGGCTGGACAACATCGCTTTCCAGCGGCTATTGGACACTCGGCGTCTCGCTCCCTGACGCTTCGGCGCCGCTGTTGAACGCCGCCAATCGCACCGTCAACCTGCAACCGGGAACCTACTACGTTTATGGCGAGCCCGGCGTAATGGGCAGCCACGCGCGCATGGTTGTCGATTGGAGCGATGGAACCAGCGAGACCGCCGTATTCTCCACTCTGCCGCTAACCTCCCCCTCCACCTGGACGCGCGTCAGCGGGTCAACGAACATTAACATGGGCTCCAGCGGGCTCACAAATTTGAACAAAATAGCGGCCGGCAACGGCATCGCCGCCGGTGGCGCAGCGGACTTCGTGTTCGGGCTTGCTCTTAGCGGCGGAACAGGCGGTGGCGGTGGCGGCGCCACTGGCCCCCTTACAGTCACCGTGACCAATGAAAACAACGCATCTTGCCCGGCGACGAAAAAACTAACCGTCTCCGTAGTGGACAATACCGGCCAGACCGTTTCAGGCCTCACCGCCGCCAATTTCACGCTCACCGAAAACGGCGTCGCCCGGCCTGTAACCGCGGTGAGTTGCAGCAGTTCCGGCGGTGGTTCGTCGGCTGGCTCCGGCGCCGTCGTGGCCATTGTGATTGATACAAGCGGTTCGTTAAGTTCCACCGACCTGGCCAACGAAAAGGCAGCCGCCATCAATCTGGTCAATTCGCTTGGCACAAGCGACCAGGTGGCCGTCTACAACTTCGATTCGTCGGTCACCAGAAAGCAGGCCTTCACAACGAACAAGCAACTTGCCATCACGGCCATTAACGCGCTCGCCATCGGAGGCAGCACGGCGCTCTATCAGGCCGTGTTCACAGCCGCGCAGGATATCGGGGCCGTGAACGGCCGAAGGGCAATTGTGTTGATGACCGACGGCTCCGACAACCAGGGTGGCAAGACCATCGATGACGCCATCAACGCGGCCAAGGCGGCTCGCGCTCCCGTTTACGCCGTTGGATTTGGAACCGGCATAAACGAAACGGTGATGCGGCGCATGGGCACCGAAACCGGCGGCACCTTCACGCGCGGAGCCACCTCCGCCGAACTGCAGGCCCTTCTGCAAACAGTAGCCACCAACATCACCAGCCAATGCGAGATCTCTTATACCCCGGCCGACCCTTCTAAAGACACCGACGTGGTTGTCAACGTCACCGCCGGCACGCGGACCGGTTCCGCCACGCGGCGCGTTGGCGCCTGCACCGGTTCCGGCGGAAGCACAACCGGCGTGGGCTGGACTGTCACCCCAGGCTGCAACTACTTCGTTACACCGCTCACTTCCACCCCGGTCGCGGCGCAGTCCACCGGCATCATCCGCGTCACCACCGCGGACAACTGCGAATGGAATGCCCATAGCGAAGTAGCCTGGATACGCATCACCGCCGTTCGGAACGCCAACGGCAAGGGCTCCGGCGCGGTGGATTATGTGGTCACCGCGAATGCCGATCCAACCACCAGAACCGGCCGCGTCATTACTGCCGCGCAGCCCACTTCCATCACACAGGCCGCCGGCACGCCTTGCGACGTAACCATCATGCCCGCCACCATGCGTGTCGGCCCCGGCAGCGGCGGAAGCACGCTTATTGTCAATTCCGCAACGCCGACCTGCGCCTGGACCGCCAGAAGCAACGACGCATGGCTGAAGGTGGCCGCCGCCACCGCCACCGGCGCCGGGCCCGGACGCATCAGCTACACCTATGACGCAAACGTCACCACTTCCAGCCGTGTGGCCACCCTTACCGTCAACGCGCTGACCTTTACCCTCACCCAGGACGCCGGCTCCATTCCGGGCACTCCAACGGTGACCGAAGCGGGCATCGTCAACTCAGCCAGCGGCGTCCCGCCCTCGCTTCCAGGCGGTGCTCTAGCGCAAGGTTCGTTCTTCACCATCTTCGCCACCGGCGTCGGCCCCACGCCGCCGCAACAAGTGGAGCAGTTCCCGCTGCCAACCACCCTGGGCGGTACGCAGGTCCAAATCCGCCAGGGCACGCGAACGGTCGATTGCTATCTGGTCTACACCTCCAGTACGCAGATCAACGGAATCATCCCGTCCAACGCCCCGTTGGGCGACGCGGAAATGATTGTCACCTACAGCGGCCGCGCCAGCCGCGCCGTGGCCGTGCGCGTTGCCCGTAACAACTTCGGCATCTTCGCCACCAGCCAGGGCCGCGGCCCCGGCATTATCCAGAACTTCCAAACGCAACTGGAACAGCCCTTGAACACTCGTTCCGCCACCGCCAAGCCACGCCAGGTGATCATCCTCTGGGGCACCGGCGCCGGGCCCATCACTGGCGCCGACAACGTCGCGCCGCCGGCCGGAAACCTGCCGTTCCCATTTGAAATGACCATCGGCGGCAAGCCCGCTACGCTGCTCTACAACGGCCGCGCTCCCTGCTGCTCCGGTGTCGATCAAATCGTCGCCGAAGTCCCCGCCGATTCACCCACCGGTTGCTTCGTTCCAGTCCAGGTGAAGGCCGGTGACGTGTGGAGCAATGTGGTCACCATGGCAATCGACGCGAACGGCCAAACCTGTAGCGACGCCGCCAATCCGGCCTCCTCGCTCACCTCCACCGGCGGCAAGATCGGCGTAGTAATGCTGACGCGCCTTTCCGTCTCAATGGTCACACCAACCAAAGGCGCGCAGACTCTTGATGCCGATCTCGGCGTCGCCTCTTTTCCCAAAATGCAGGCCGGCGGCGATTTGGGCTTCAATATGTTAACTTCCCTTCCGCCCGCGGGCACCTGCCAGGCCTATGCCGGCGTTCGCGACATCAGCGAACTGCTCGGCGGCGCGTTCGGCGGCCCGCTGCAGACGACGGGCGGGTCCACCATGCTCGATGCCGGCGCGACGCTCAAGGTGAGCGGGCCGGGCGGCAAGTCCGCCAACATGGAGCAATCCGGCAATGGAATGTACTTGGGGCTGCTTGGCGGCGCCCTTCCGCTGCCTGGAAATGCCGCGCAAATGCCCCTCGATGCCGGGACGTTCACAGTCGCCGGCACAGGCGGCAAGGACGTTGGCGCCTTCAACGCCAGTATCACGCTGCGCCCCAGTGTGGTTTGGACGAACCGCGCGCAGACCGCGGCCATCGATCGCAAATCACCCCTCACCCTCACCTGGACCGGCGGCGTGGCCGGCGAAAGCCTCATGATTCTCGGCTACGGCACGGACCAGAAGGTCAAGGCCAGCAGCGGATTCCTTTGCGCCGCCCCGGCCGGGCCAGGTACCTTCACGGTCCCGCTATCGGCCATGGCCAACCTGCCCGCGGTGAGTTCCACTGCCGACCTCGCCGACAAGTTCGGCATCGTGGGCATACTTAGCTTCCGTGCACAGAGCATGGGCGTACCGTTCCTGGCGTCTGGCCTCGATGTGGGCATGTTGATTGGCGCGCAGTTGGAGGCTCGCACGCTCGAAATCAAATAACTTCACGGCTCCCGCGAACAAGATCCCTCCTATACTGAAAGCGGAGGGCTCTTCGCAGGAGCCGAGCAATGTCCGCTCAGGAAAAACTGACCGCCCTGATGAGTGCGTTCGCGCACAAGGAGCGGGGCGCGGCCGATCAACTGATTCCGCTGGTCTACGATGAACTGCGCCGCATTGCCCACCGCCGCCGCTGGCAGTGGATCGGCGCCGACACGCCCGATACGACGAGTCTGGTGCATGAGGCTTACCTGCACCTGGCGGAAAGGAACGGAGCCGCATGGGAAAACCGGGCGCACTTTTTCTATTTCGCTTCCGTCGCCATGCGCAATATTCTGGTGGATCACGCCAAGCACTTGCAGCGAGTCAAGCGCGGCGGCGGTGCGCGGCAGGTGGAACTCACCGAACACACCGCGATCAGCGAACAGCGCAGTGCCGAACTTTTGGAATTGGACGAAGCGCTGGAAACACTAGCCGCTTCCGAGGAGCGTCTGGCCCGAATTGTCGAATGCCGCTTTTTCGGCGGGCTCACCGTGGAAGAAACCGCCGAAGCCCTGGGCGTGGCGCCCTCCACTGTGAAGCGCGGCTGGGACACCGCCCGCGCCTGGCTCTTCCAGCACCTGGGCGGGAGAAACCACCGTGATACTGGATGACCTTTTTCACGCCGCCCGGGAACTGCCCGCGTCGGACTGGGAGGCTTTCGCGGCTCGCGAATGCGCTGGCGACCAGGCACTCATGCGAGTTCTGCTCGGTATGCTACGCCAGGCACCGGACGCCTTTGCCTGGTTTGAGAAAGCCGAGAGTTCGCTCGGCCTGTTCTGGGAAGAAGTGGCGCCCGCCATGATCGGCCCCTATCATGTGCTAAGTATCCTGGGCCGCGGCGGAATGGGGACTGTCTATCTCGCCGAACGGGAAAGCGAGGAGTTCCGCCAAACGGTCGCCGTCAAGTGCATGAGGCGCGAAGGCGAAGAATTGCTTCGTCGCTTCCTCGCCGAACGCCGCATTCTCTCCCGCCTGACGCACCCGGGGATCGCTCGCCTGTTGGACGGCGGACGCACCGAAAACGGCGAACCCTATCTCGTGATGGAGTACGTGGCCGGCGAACCCCTCACGGTCTGGACCGCCAAAAACCCCTCCGTCAGGGAACGGTTGCGCCTCTTCCGTGCCGTTGGAGAAGCAGTTGAGTACGCCCATAGAAGTCTCGTTGTCCACCGGGACCTCAAGCCCAGCAACATCCTGGTCACCCCGGACGGCCAGCCGAAACTGCTCGATTTCGGCATCGCCAAGCTCTTGGATGAATCCGGCGAAACCGGCCCCGGCCCGCTGACGCCGCACTATGCGGCGCCGGAGCAGATGAACGGCGGCTCCATTACAACGCTGACCGATGTCTATGGTCTCGGCGCCCTGCTGTTCGAACTCTTGACGGGCCGGCGCCCCGTGGAGCCTATGCCTCCGCCGGGCGTCGATCGCGAACTCGGCCAGATTGCCTGCAAGGCCATGGAACCGAGGCCGGAGGACCGCTACCAGTCGGTGACCGAGCTATTGGAGGACCTGCGGGCCTACGAAACCGGCCTGCCGGTTCACGCTCATGGATATGGCTGGTTCTATCGGAGTTCGAAATATGTGCGCCGCCATTGGGTCGGCGTCGGTTTCGCATTGGTCATGCTCGCCGGCGCCGTGGGGTTGGGCATGCAGTCCTGGCGCCTGGACCGCGAGCGCGAGCGCGCCCGCCTGGTCGCTCACCTGGTGCCGGAGTTGTTCGCGGGAGTGCAAGTCCGTGACGCGCTCGAACGAAACCTTCCGCCCTTGCGTCAGCGCTACGCCGCCGAACCCTTAGTCCTGGCCGAACTGCTCAGCGCCGCCGCCCATGCCTGTCAGCGCGCAGGGAACCGCGACCGGGCGTTGCTGCTCTTCGACGAAGCGCTCCAGATCCGCCGCCGCGAACTGGGCGAAACACATCCGATTGTCGAGGAAACACGGGCCCATCTGGAAGAGGCTCGGTAGAGGTTTCCTGCTACCCTACCCTTCATGATGAAACGGATCTGGTTGTCGATCGCCCTGGCCGGCGCGATCTTCCCGCAGGCGGCGATGGATGCCGATTTTGCGCGCTCGGTGAAACAGTGGACAACCAAGCCCGAATTCTCGTCACCGCTCGTTGACCACTTGCCGCTCGTCAATGGCATTCCAACTCCCAAAGATGTCCTCGGCTACCACATCGGCACTCCGAAAAAACTCACGGATACAACCGCCATTCGCCGCTATTTCGACGCGCTCGCCAAGGCCTCCAAACGCTTACGAATCATTGAAACAGGCCGAACCGACGAAGGCCGCCCCTGCTGGAGTGCCCTTATCGCGGCCGAATCCACGCTCGATTCGCTCGGGACATATAAGGGCTACCTCGCCAAACTAGCCGACCCGCGCGGCTTGACTGAATCTGACGCCCGCGCCGTGCTCGACAAGGCCAAACCTATCTACCACATCACCGGCGGTCTCCACTCCAGTGAAACCGGCGCCCCGGAGATGCTGATGGAACTCGCCTATCGCCTGGTGGCCGAGGACGGCCCGCTCTTCGACGGCGTTCGCACCAACCTCATTGTTATGATCTCGCCCCTGCTCGAACCCGACGGCCGCGACCGGTACGTCGAATGGTATCGACGCTACAAGGTGCAGGAAGAGACGGAAGACGACCGCCTGCCAGGTCCGCCATATTGGGGCAAGTACATCTTTCACGACAACAACCGCGACATGAACTACTCGCAGGTCACCATGCGCAACTGGCTGCGCGCCTATCTGGAATGGCACCCGCCCATCGTCCACGATCTGCATGAATCCGTGCCGTTCCTTTATACCTTCAGCGGCCAGGCGCCGCAGAACCCGAATCTCGACCCCATTCTCTACGCTGAACTGCCCTGGTTCGCCAACTATGAGATGACCAAGCTCATCGGCTACGGCATGCCCGGCGTCTGGACGCACGCCTTCGTCGACATGTGGAGCGTCGGCTACCTGGGCTTCATGGCCTCCAACCACAACGGCATGCTTCGCATGTACGAAACCTACGGCAACGGGGGCGCCAACACCATGAAGCGCAAGGTGGCCCCGGAAGGCGACCGCTTTGGCGCCGCCAGGCGCGAGTGGTATCGCCCGCTTCCGGCCTACGCCGAAGTGGAATGGTCCCTGCGCAATAACACCAACTACATGCAGACCGGCGTTCTGTCCGCGCTCGAATTGGCCGCCGCTCACCCGCGCGTCATCCTCGAAAATTTCTACAAAAAGTCGCTCCACTCAGTGGAAGACGGGTCCAAGGCCGCCCCCTACGGCTGGGTGATCCCGGCCGGGCAGAAGGATCAAACCCGCGTGGCTTGGGTCGTGAACACGCTTCGGCTCCAGGGCATTGAGGTCGGCCAGTTGCAGGATGCCTGGAACGGCCACGCGGCCGGATCATTTGTCGTCAAGCGAAACCAGCCCTACGGCCGCCTCGCAAAGAGTCTGCTCGAACGCCAGGTGTTCCCCGATCCGAACTTGCGAACCTATGACGACACTGGTTGGACCATGGGCCTCATCGCCCACGTTGACGTAAAGGAGATCGCCGACAAGGCTCTGCTCAACCTACCGGCCACACCCGTCGACAAGCTGGAGCCGAAGGGTTCCGTGAGCGGCGATGGCCCGCTGCTCGCCATCTTGCATAACGGCGAACACGCGCTTATCACGCTCCGCTACCGCCTGCGCGACGTGAAGTTTGAAGCAATCGAAAACTCGTTCACCGCCGCCGGCCAAGCCGTGCCCGCCGGTTCGTTCCTCGTTGCCGATTCGCCTCGCCTGCGCCGCGAAGTGGAGTCGCTGGGGCTCCGCGCGGTGGCTCTCGCTGCCATGCCGGAGGGGAAGCGTCACAACGTCGAAGTCCCGCGCCTGGCCATGTTCAGCACCTGGGGAAACACTCAGCCCGTTGGCTGGGTGCGCCATGCTTTGGATCAGTTTGACGTCGCCTACGACCTCATCTACAAGGACCGCGTGAAAAAAGGCGGGCTGCGAGCCGCCTACGATGTCCTGCTCATCCCTAGCCAAATGGGTAGCGGCAAGGGATTGGTTTATGACATTGAACCCGCTAAGGTTCCGCTAGAATACCAGGGCGAAGAGATCACCGGCGGCATGGGGCTCGCCGGCGCGCTCGAAATCCAGAAGTTTGTGGAAGAGGGTGGCGTTTTGATTACCCTCGGCGCGGCCAGTTATTTCCCGGCCGAGTTTGGACTCACACGCGAAGTGGAGGCCCGCCGCACCTCACCGGCCTTTTACGCCCCGGGGCCTATCGTGGAAGCCGAACTTCTGAAACCGCAGCACCCCATCTTCTATGGCTACGACAAGAAGCGTCTCCCGGTTCGCTACGCCAGCGGACCCATTTTCGCCATGCCCGAATCGCAGCGCGCCAAGTGGACGCTCATGAAGTTCACCGGCGCCGAACTCAGCGGACTGCTGAAGGGCAGTCCGGAAGTTAAGGATAAGGCAGCCATTCTCGACGTCCCGGCCGGCAAGGGCCGCGTTATCCTGTTCGCCACCAACCCCTGCCACCGCTGGCAGACGCATGGCGAGTTCTCCATGTTGTTCAATTCGATTCTGCATTTCAATGATGCGCCGTGAGGAGAAGCACCTAGCTGTCGTTTCGCCTCTACAGTACTTAGCCATGCAACTGAGAGAAAAACCGGAGCCCATTCGTAGAATCTCACGCATGTGAGTGAACTTCATTAAACATACCGGTATCCCCGCCGAAAAGGACCATGGGCGAAGAAGATTTCGCCGAAGATCGTTTCGAACAGGATCACTCGATATGAAAATGTCATTCCTCCAGGCCAATCGATCGCCTTTGTGGCTGGTGCTCGCAATGGCCGGATCGACCGTTCCGCTGAAGGCTGTGGACCTTCTAACGGCCACGCCTAGCTCTGTCACGCTCACTTGCAGCACGGTCACCGGCCCGGGCCCGGCTGCGAACGTCGTCGTCAAGCCGATAACACCGCTTACCGGCTCCAACACCCATGTGGTCACCTTTGGCTCCGTCGCCGCCGGCCTGGTAGTAACAGCGCCGTCGATCACCACGTTGAGCACCGCCAACCAGACGGCCGGTATTACATATCAGGTCCGCTTTGCCGCAGGCTGCGCTGGCGCCACGGCGGGCACTAATGCTATCACCTTCCGGTTCAGTACGGGCGCCGGCGTGGACCGCATTGTTACGGTCAACGGCACCGTCACCGCGGGCGCCACGTCTTCGCTGACTACGACTCCCGCCTCCATCGCTCTTACCTGCACCAGAAACCCAATCGGCCCCGTGTACACACCCGGCCCGGCGCAGACGTTAGCTGTGAAATCAACGGCCACCGGCGGTACACCGTTCACGGTGGAGAATTCCACATACGCATTGCCCGCCTGGCTCACCGCAACACCTCTCAGCGGCGGCACCGCTTCAACGACCGCCGTGAACATCTCCTTCGTCGCCGCGGCGGGTTGCGGCGGCTTCGCGGCAGGCACAACCAATACTTTCTCCGTTCACCTGGCCAGCGCCCCCGCGCCGGACAAGCTTGTTCTGGTCACTCTGCAGGTGGTTCCGCCGTCCACGCTTGTGGCCGCGCCCAGCCCGGCCAGCCTTTCCTACGTCAAGGGTTCCGGCTCTGCGGGCCGCGTCGATGTGAATATCACTTCGGCCACCGTTCCGGCTCCGTTCTTCACCGTTGACGCCACCTCGCTGCCCCCCTGGCTCACCGTCGACGCGCTCTCCGGCGTCGTCCCCAAAAGTATCCGCTTCAGCACCACCGTCGCCGCCGATTCCATGGCCCCCGGCAACTACTCCACAACGGTTCGTTTGAAGGTGGCGGCGCAAGCGGATCTGGCGATTCCGATCACTCTTCAATTGAATAATCCGGCGCCGAAGCTCACCGTCTCGGAAGGCATCACGCGCAACATCACATGGACCGTCGGGTCCGCCATCCCGGCGTTGTTCGTGACCGCGGTTTCCAGCGATTCTCCAATTCCCTACTCCATCACCACTGGTGGCACACTCGCGCCCATCATTCCGGCCGCCAACCTCAAAGGCCTCGCTTACAGCTTCGGCACTCCCATTCCGGTCACCTTTGACCCGAACGTATTTGCCGCCGCGCAGCCGGGAACAACTCTGGTCGGCACCGTCGCCATCACCTCCGGCACGCCCGCTTCCACCATCACGGTCACATTTAGTGTCAGCGTGCAGGCCCCGGGCGCGACCATCAATTCCATCTCGCCGGCCAGCCTTCCCACTGCCCCTGCCGGTCAGGCCTTCACGCTTGTTCTCTCCGGCACTGGCTTCGTCACCGGCACGGACCCGTCGCTACGTACCAAGGTCGGCGTCGTCGCCTCCAGTGGCTTCGTGGTTGAACCGTCCATCGCCGTCAACGTGGTCAACGTTTCCAGTATCATACTGACCATCACCGTTCCCACCACGCCCTCCCTCAATCTGCCGTTCCTGCCCACCGGCTCCGGCGGCACGGTCGTGCTTGGTGTTTGTAATCCGAACGGGACCAACTGCTCCACGCCCACCGGTACGGTGTCGTTCACCATCGGTTCCAATCCGATTGTGGCCGCGGTCACCAGCGCCTCCAGCTTCCTGCAGGTCACCGCGCCCACAGTGCAGACCATCGCGCCTTACGAAATGCTTAGCGTGTTCGGCTCGAACTTCTGCTCCTCCGGCGGCGTCGGCTGCAGCAGCACCGATGTGCTCTACGGCGTTCCGGATGCCACCACGCTCGCCTACCCGTCCTTTGTCAGTCCGGACGCGGCCGGCGCCACCCAGCGCAAGCTGTCGGTTGCATTCTGGACCAAGGCTACGCCCCCAGTCCTGATCGGCGCCGCGCCCATCCTGTTTGCCACCAATGGCCAAATCAATCTGATGGCTCCGGCGGCCCTCTCGGCCCACACCGGCACCACCGTCAGCATGATTGTGAACTTCGGTTACGCCAGCGGTCTCACTATGCGTTCCAGCGCCGCGTTCGATCTCGACGTGGTCGCAACAAACCCCGGCATCTTCACTGTTGCAGCCAACGGCCAGGGCGATGGCGCGATTCTTGATTCCACCTACGCTCCCATCGTTCCCGGTTCGGAAGCCGGCCTGCGCTCCACCGCCCTCGGCGCCGACTCCGACACGGTACAAATCTACATGACCGGTCTGGGAGCGCCCAACAGCGCCGGCAACAATGCCAACGCGGGCAGCGGATACACCTGGTCCACTGACTGCGTGACTCCGGCCAGCTATCTAGCTTCTCTTAACAACTATGCGGCCAGCAGCTTGACCACCCTCGACGGCGTCATCATCAGCTCTTCGCTCTTGAACACCAACCGTTTGGCGCCTTGCTTCCGCTCCTCTTCCGACAGCAGCGGCACGCCCCCCACCGTCACCATCGGCGGCGTGGCCGGCACCGTCACCTATGCTGGTTGGGTGGCCGATAGCGTCGCCGGCCTCTATCAGATGAACGTGCGGCTCCCAAGCAGCACGGGCGGTTACACCACCTCCGCCGGCGCCAGCCTCACGGCCATCACCACCCCGGTCCAGTTGCCGGTCGTGGTTACCGCCGGCGCGCGCAGCAGCCAGACCGGTGTCAGCATCTGGGTGGCCCGCCGTCTCAAGGTCGCGCCTCCCTCAGGCGCCGGCTTGACCGGCACGGTGAACACCGCTTGGTCCGGCTCCAACAACTTGGTGGTCGCCACGCTCGGCACCTCCCCGTATCGTTACGCCCTCACCACGGGCATTCTGCCGACGGGTCTTACCCTCAACCCCTCTACCGGCGCCATCTCCGGCACCCCTACGGCGGGTACGGCCGGTTCCTACGCCGTCACCGTTACGGCCACGGATTCGGCGGACTTCCCGCTCACAGGTAAGGTGTCCTTCACCCTCACCGTCGCCGGCGGATTGGTTGTAACCTCCACTGGCTCGTCGCCCTACAGCAGCACATATGGCACGGCCAGCGCCACCTTGACCACAGTCTCGGCGGCGGGCGGCACCTTCCCCTACACCTACGCCTTCACGTCTTCCCCCATTCCGTTGGGTATGACGATCAACACGACCACCGGTGTCATCGGCGTCAGCGCCCTTACCCCGGCCGGAACCTACAACCTCACTATCACCGCTACCGACTCGGCCACCACGCCGCTCACAGGTACGCTGAGCATCACGGTTGTGGTCGCCCTCAGGGTCGTCGCTTCGGGCCCCGTCGCCGGCACCGCTGGCAGCGCGAGCACCATCACCACCCCCACCACCACAGGTCAGACAGGAACCCTGACCTACACGCTGGACGCCACCACAGCCGCCCTCGGCTGGGTAACCATCAACTCCAGCACCGGTGTTGTCGCGGTCACCTCGGGCTCGGTCGCCGGTACGTACCCCGTCACCATCACGGCGACGGATGGTACGGCCGCCTCCGGCTCCTCGGCCAACGCCACCGGTACAGCCACCATCTCAATGGTGATTAACCCCTAATCCCGCTAACGGCGGTAACGCCGCAAGCACCAGCCAAGAGGGCGGCGGAGCACACCATGCTCCGCCGCCCTCTTCATTTTGGTTCCATACCTTCCTCCTCGAAGCCACCCCCGGGGCGCTATCCATTGATCAGCTTTGCCCCGCATCCCGCGCGGCGCCACCTCGACACATTCCAGAAAGTGGCGCGCCGGCACTCCATTCTCAATTCGACAAGGGGGGCCCGCCCGGCACCAGGATCGTCCCCTTTCGGCCCGAATCCACATGCCGCGTCGCCGCGAACGACGCCGTCAAATATTCGCCCATATGAACCCGTCCCTCCAGCCGGTCTCCCCGCAAAACCCCCGAAAAAGTAAAGGTAATCGAGTCCCCCGGCACACTCTCCATACTCCGCAGCTTCACCTCCCCGCCCTCCAGGGTTCCGAAAATATCCCGTACCGAAAAGTCGCCCTTATGGGTCCCCTTCAGCGCGTTCCCGTCTTGCTCCAGCGTCCACGCATGACGGCTCTGGCTACTGAAGAACGTGACGTCCACGTCCCAACGCCCAGTCAAATTTCCCGCCGGCGCCGCCGGCGCGCCCTTCGGCGTTCGCTTCTCGCTCAGCAGCGAGAACAGCCGCTCGGCCACCACCCGGTCATTGCCTGCCTGCATCATCCACGCAGTAATGTCCACACCATCCCGCCGCGCCCCCAGCGCGATCCGCGGCTTCGTCCGCGCCACCACTTCCGCCAGTTCTTCCCCAGTCACATGGAGTCTCTCCGGGTCCCAACTGATCGCCAGCGCCGGAGTTCTGTTCGATAACCCAGCCGGCTCCACCACCCGCGTACTCACGCCGTCAATCGCTCCCACTCGCTTCGCAATCGTGTCCAAATATCCGAGCCACTTCGCCCACTCCGCCTTGTGGTCCCGCTTCACCCAAGCCTCCACGGCCGCCACCATCCCCATCGTCTCTTCCCGCCCCACTTTATTATCCCGCCCCGGCCCATGGTGCGGCGAACTCGCCTGCCACGCCGATAGCAGCAGGTCCTTCTTGCCCAGCAGCAGCCCCGCGCATTGCGGCCCGCATATCGCCTTCCCCCCGCTGTAGGCCACCACCGTCGCCCCGCGCGCCAAATGCACGTTCGGAATCGTCAGCCCCTCAGCCGCCGCGTCCACCAGAATGGGAATGTGCCATGGTGCGGCCATCCGTGCCGCGTTCTCCAGTGACATGGGTCCTGCCTCCGTTGCCCTCCCCGCCGACAAGTAGATCATCGCCGTCCGTTTGCTTAGCGCCCGTTCAAACTCCTCCGCCGTCTCCACAGTAATCATCCGCACGCCGATGTTCCGTATCGCGTGGTCATAGGCGCTCCGCGAACTCCGGGGCGCCACCACCTCTGTCTTCTCCATCCCTTCCAGGTTCGGAATCCGCAGCAGCTTTTCCGGATTGCCCCCCGCCACACACGCCGCCGTAACGTGTTTCAATCCCGCCGCGCACCCCGCCGATACCATTCCCCATTCCGCCCCGGTCAACTCCGCCAGCCGCTTCCCCACGCCCTCCGCCAGTTCGTCCAACTGCACAAAATGCAACGCCGCCGCATCCATCGCCGCCCGCACCTCTGGCAGTTCTATCGACGCGCCGATAATCGTATACGTGCCCCGGCAATTGATCACCGGCTCCACGCCGATCGATTGATAAATCTCCGGCCCCGTCTTCAACGGCCCCGCCATTGCTCCGCCGCCGCCCAACAGCGTCGCCATTCCGCCCGTTCCCAGCAGTCCGCGCCGCGTCGTTTTCTTGTCCGCCATCGCTTGCACCTCCAGCGTTTGCCCGCGATCATACCAAGCGCAAAATACCGCCACAACCCTATAGAATCCCCCGCTGTTTACAAAACCCGGCGAACCAGAACAGGAACAGCGCGAACCCAATAATAAAGGCGGTCAGCCCCGGATTGAAGAATCCCGCCGGCGGCGGGTTCGTCAGATACACCATCGTGTTCGTCACCGCTCCAAACAGCGACGCGCCAAACACCGGCCCCGCCCGGCGTTGTCGCAGCAGAAGCAGAACGGTCCCCGCCAGCCCGCCCACAACGCCCAGCCCCCACGTCACCGTGCTCCACCACGGCAGCCCGCTCACATACGCGCGCTGCGCCTCCGGCGTCCCTTGCAGGAACGTGTCCGGCGCAAGGCTGGTCCCGCTCCAAAGCACCACGCCCAAACCGTTCCAAAGCAGGCTCACCGCCACCACCACCCAGAAATACCACGGGGCTCCCGCCCTTCCCTGCATTTCGGTCATCGTCCGTTCTCCCGCCGCAAACTTTACCATAATTGGAGATCAATGACTCCCGCCCCTGCCACCCGCCGCCGCTTCGGCGCCGCTCTGCTCGCCTCCTCCGCCCTCGCCCAGCCAGTTCCCTCCCGCGTCATCGACGCGCATACCCACCTTCCCTTCCGCCTCCATCCAGGCCCCATCGATGCCGATCGCGCCCTCATTGACGCCGCCGCCCGGCTCGGCATTCACCAGCTCTGTTGTTCCATCCTCTCGCCGGAACGCCCCGTCACCCTCGACGGGTTTCGCAAAGCCAACCGCGCCCTCGCCTCCGTCACCAAACACTTCCCCGGCAAGGTCCTCGGTTACTGCTTCGTCAACCCTGGTTACGGTGCCCGCGCCCTCGAAGAGGTCCGCCACTACGTCGAAAACGAAGGCTTCATCGGCGTCAAAATCTATAACGATTACCTCGCTACAGACCCCGTCGTAAGCCCGCTCCTCGAACTTGCCGCCAAGCTCAGAGTCCCCATTCTCCACCACGCCGGCCACACCTCCTGGCTTCCCTCTCCCCAACCCAACATCAGCGATGGCGGCCACATCGCCGAAGCCGCCCGCCGCTTTCCGGAAACAATCCTGATCTGTGCCCACCTCTGCGGCGGCGGAGACTGGGAGTGGACCGTCAAGGCCCTTCGCAACGCCCCCACTGCCTTCCTTGATTCGAGCGGCAGCGTTGCCGACGAAGGCACCATCGAAATGGCCGTACGCGTTCTCGGTGCTGATCGCGTCCTCTTCGGCACAGACCTCTCGATGACCGCCAGTGCCGGCCGCCTTCGCGGCGCGCAAATCGACGCCCTTACCCGTCGCAAAATCCTCGGCGATAACATGGCCGGTATCCTTGCCCGGAGGCGCGCATGATCGACGTCAACGCCTATCTCGGCCACTTCGCTTTCCGCCAACTCCGCCACAACACGGCTGCCTCCCTCCTTCGCCTCATGGACCGCGCCGGCATTGAAAAGGCCGTTGTCTCCAGCGCGTCCGCCATCACCTATCGCAACGCCCAAGCCGGCAACGAAGAGGTGTTCGCGCAGGTGCAGCCCCACCGGGACCGGCTTATCCCCTTCGCCGTGTTGAACCCCGCCTACGCCGATTGGCGCCACGATCTCGACACCTGCCGCAATAAGTTCGGAATGACTGGGCTTCGTCTCTATCCCAATTGGCATAACTACAAACTCTCGAGCGCCGTTTGCCTGGAACTCGTCAACGCCGCCGCCGAACGGCGCATGGTCGTCTCCATCCCGTTCCGCGTCGAAGATCGCCGCCAACAAAGTTGGCTCGTGGACATACCCGATGTCGCCGCCCGCGACGCCGCCGCGCTGGCCCGCGCCGTCCCCTCCGCTCGCTTCATCTTTGGCAACGGCAGCGGGTTCGCCGCGTCCGAACTCGGCCGCGCCTCCGGCAATCCGCCGAACTACTGGATTGAGATCTCTCTTCTCACCGCTTTGCTCACCAACGAGATCGGCCAACTCATGCAAAGCCTCGGCGCTGGCCGTATTCTGTTCGGCTCCGGTATGCCGTTCCATTATCCGGAAGGCGCCACCGCCAAGCTCGAAGTGCTGGATGCATCCGCCGCCGCGAAGGAACGGATCGCCCGCGCCAACGCCAAAGAACTGCTCGGGCTCTGACGCCGTTCGTCGATGAGCCTCGGGAACAAAAGAAACGAGGCACAGGAATCGTTACTCCCGGTAGACAGAAGGGCAAGAGTCGCATATGCCAAACGAATCCGCCATCGTCGGCGATCTCGAAATCATGGACGGACCGCGCTCCTTCCCCGGAACACGCGTACCAGTCGATTCGCTGATCGGCTACTTGGAAGCACGCGACAGCCTGGATGAGTAAATTGACAACTTCCCGTCGGTTAGCCGGCAGGCTGCCATTTCGGCGATCGAAGAAGCCAAGGCGCGTTGACCTCTCCTCGAATTTGCTGGCCTTGGACGATCCAGTTTGTTCAACCGGAGTCACGCCACTGCGAAGGCGGTCGTCCAGGCTGGCCCGCTAAAACCCCAGCCGCAGCGTCACGCGGAACGTTCGCCCATCGTTCAACGTATTCGTGATCACCCCGAAATTCGGATCCGTCAACGTCGTGCCCGGCTCGGCGAACTGCGGCGTGTTCGATAGGTTGATTGACTCCACTCGCATCGACACCGTACGGTTCCTGTCCAACTCCCACTGCCCCGTCAGCCCCGCGTTCCAATTGCGAATCGTCGCCCGCCGGAACACATGCCGGCCCAGGTTGCCACGTTCCTCCCCCGGCCGGATAAATGCAAACGCCGCGCGCGGCAGTTGCTGCCGCGAAAGGTCCGGGTGAGAGATCGTCGCCCCTAGCACCGCCGGGTCCACAACGTTCGGCCGGTCCCCGGAAATCCCATCCACATTCCCAAAGTTCGGCGCATCCGATCCCGTAATCAGGTTGAACGGCGTGCCCGTCTTCAACAACAGCACGGAGTCGGCCTGCCAGCGCCCGGCTCGCCGCAACAGCCGCGGCAGCGGAATGCGGTAGTCGGCTTTCATAAGTAACGCGTGCGGCGAATCGAACCGGCTTAACCCGCGCATGTCACCGGCCACGTCGAACTCGCCCTGGCTGCGGTAGCGAAAACTGTCAACGTCATGGGCAGTGTTCGTATAGTCGCCGCCCAGGTCGATCGCCTTGCTGAACCAATACGAACTCTCCAGGCTCAGCCCCCGGTAATTGCGCGACGTGATCGTGGTTCGGAACGCGTCAAAATAGCCGCGCGAAGAGTTCATCACCCGGCGCACCTCGCCCAGTGTCTGTATCGCGCGCCGCGCGTCCACCGTCGCCGTCGTCAACGGAATCCCCTCTCGGGCATGCGCGCGGTTCAAATACCAGTGGTTCAACACCTTGATCGACCGGCTCCCGACATAGGCAACCTGCCACGTCCACGCCGGCGCCGGCGCGAACTCCCATACAGCATTGTATTGCTGGGAATACGGGCTTACCAGATTCGGCTGATAGTCATAAAACACCGATTGCCGCGGCGGATTCCCGCGTATATTATACCCGCCGCGAAGCGCCAGCAGCAGGTCCGGATCCTGCACCACCGCCTTATAGTTATTCGGCGGATTAAAACGGATCTGCTGAAACGTCACCGGGAATATCTCACCGTAGTGAAGCCCATATGCCGCCCGCCATACGCCCCAGCGCCCCGGCAGTTTGTAAGCGAACCCAACGGTCGGGCCGAAGTTGTTCGTGTCGGAGTAATATGGCACCTGATCGATTCCATTCACCTCCACCGGCCGCGAGATCGGGCGATAGCCCAGCGTCATGTTCACCGTCAGTCGCGGATGCACGTTCCACTTATCGGCCGCGTAAAACCAGTTGTCCCAATTGCGATATCCGCGGTGCAGGTCGCCCTGCGCAATCCAGTACGTTGATGCCCGTCCCAAGCGCAGGTTGGTGATTGTGTCGTTCCCGTAATTGGCGAAGAACGCAATGGCATTCACATGAGCGTCGGACTCCCGCCCATTCATCTGCCGCCGCAACAATTCAAACCCGGCTTTGAAGGAATGTTTGCCCCGCACATGAGACACCTGCGCCGCCGTCTTCCACAGGTTCTGCACGCGGTCAATCGGGATCGCATTGTTGTCGCTGATCGCACGCAGCAGCCCGCTGGTGAACACCTGGTAACCAATGGAGCTATTCTCCAGCGTGATTAGCGAGCGCGTCCTGTCGAAACGCACGCCCGCTACCATCTGGGTCCGCGCCGGCCACGAACGGTGCCATTGCAGCCCTGCCTGATGGCTCTTCGTCGTCGTGTCCGGGTTCTGCCCCTGAATCAGTTGAAAAGCTTTCACATCCGCCCCAACGTGGTTATACGATGCAATCAGTTTGTCGCTGGCGCCCAACGATTGATCCAGCCGTAACGTGGCGTTATTGTTGTCCACCCGCTGGGGCGCGTTCGTGTTCAACATGCGCGCATCAATGTCAGCGCGGTTCGGCAACTCGGCTGGATAGGCCTCGAATATGCGCTGAACAAAGGCTCGCAACTCCGGTTGCGTCGTTAGTGGCGTCCGCTCCTGCGGAGTCGGCACCTGCACATTTCCGTTCACCACACCCCGTATGCGCTGTGCCGTGCCGTCAACAGTCAGCGCCGCGCCCCGCCATAACGGTCCCGTCACAGCCATGCCGAACGTGTTCTCCCGCGCCGACTTCACCCCGCCCACTTGGAAAAAACTGCGTGCCGATAAGATGCTATTCAGGTGCGCCCAGTTCAGGTTGCCATGCCACCCCGGCGCTCCAATCTTCGGCACCGCGAGAATGCTGGAGCCTGGCGCGGTACCGAATTCCGAGCCATAGTAATTCCGTTCCGGCTCAAATTCCGGCTGTATCGTCGGCGTTACACCCAGCCGCTGATTGATCTCCTTCAGCGCGTTGTTATCGATCAGGTTGAACTGTACGTTTTCGTTCCGCCTGCTTTCGCCGCTCTTGGCGTCGGTTTGGCCCAACAGGTTTAGCTGCGTTCGGGTGTCGTCCTTCGGCGCGGCGACGGGCGGGGGCTCCTGTTGGGCGAATAGCGTCAAAGCCAAACAAAGCCATACGTAGATTAGAATTCTCAAATCTCAGGATCGCACGCACGCCCCTGAAATTGCCTAGCGAGGAACCCGCCCGCTCAGCCCCAGCAGCCAGCGGAAACAGCGATGCGCCGGGTCCACCGGATCACAGTACATCATCGGGCAGCCCCCAACAATGCATGCAATCCCGCGCGCCTCGCATTCGCGAACCGCCTCTTCGGACACGCTCCCCGCCCCAAACGAACGATGAAACCAGATGCGCCGCACTCCCTTCCCAGCGCAGGCACGCACCACCTCCAACGCCACCCGCGGATGTGTCGCCACCACCACGCCATCAATCGGACCAGGCACCGCTGCCACGTCTGGAAAGCAGCGGACCCCTTCCACTGCTTCCGCCTTGGGGTTCACCGGGAACACTTCGAATCCTGAATCGCGCAGCTTCCTGAAGATCGCATTTGCCGGCTGACCCGGTTGCCGGGAAACCCCGGCAACGGCAAAACGTTTACCGTCCAGAAACGCGGAAACACTGGCGGGCATTCTGGGCATGACCACCTCCGCCTACAGTCTCCGCCTCTCACTTCGCCGCGTCAAGGCACCTCCGCCCCCCTCTCTCCGAAATCGCATAAAGTATCCCCATGCCCCGCCTGTGGATGTTCGCCGCGCTCACCCTCACTCTCGCTCTCGCCCAGCTCCGCCAGACGCAATTCGAATCCACCCTCACCATCCGCTCCAACCATCCCGCCCGCATCTATCTCTTGAAGAACGGCCGCCCCTTCCGGCTCCATCCGGTCGATACCATTCTCCCAATCAAAGTGGACACCTTCTACCGCGATACCCTTTGGCGCCGGGCTGCCATCCCGCAAACGCTCGAAGTTGCCCACGACGGCCAGTCTCATTTCATCCTTCTCACCGGCCAAGCCACCTTCCAACTCCCGCCTGGCGATTACACCCTCCAGGCCCATCGCGGCCTCTTCTTCACCCCCGTGTCCATTCAGTTCTCCCTCAAGCCAGGTGAAACCAAAGCCGTTCCCATTACCCTCACCCGCTGGAACCCGTCCACCCAAGGCTGGCTCTCCGGCGACGATCATATCCACCTCCCCCGCACCCCAGCCGACAACCAGACCTTTCTGCAATGGATGCAGGCCGAAGACCTTAACGTCGCCAATTTCCTCCAACTCCAGCGCCAGATTGACGCCGCGCCTCAATACGCCTTTGGCCCCGCCGGCGAGGCCCGCGCGAACGGCTACGCCATCCGTTCCGGCCAGGAGTCCCGGTCCGAATATTACGGCCACGTCAACATTCTCGGCGCCAACAGAATCATCCGCCCTCTGAGCGTCGGAACGATGTACGCCAACGAGCCCGCCGCCGCCCCCTGGCCCGCCGAAGTCTTCGCGCAGGGGCGCGCCGCCGGCGCGCTCACCGGCTTCGCCCACTTCCACGGTTCCATGGCCCATTCCACGCTCCTCATGGATCTCGCCCTCGGCAACATCGACTTTCTCGAGGTCTTCCAATTCGGCAAGCTCTGGACCACCGAGTGGTATGAACTCCTCAACGCCGGTTTCCGTCCCACCGGTATCGCGGGGAGTGACTTCCCAGTCCCTCTCGGCCGGTTCCTTCCCTGGCCCAAGTATCTCCCGCTCCTCGGGCCTGAAAGGACACTCGTCAAGGCCGCCGCCGGCCAGTCGGCGTATGCCGCCTGGGCCTCCGCCGTTAAACGCGGTGCCGTCACGGTCAGCAATGGTCCGCTCGTCGAAATCGCCCTTGCCAACGGCGTCATCCGCGCCCAGGCCAGCTTTCACCAGCCCATCGAGTCGCTTGCAATCATCCACAACGGCCAGCCCATCGCCACGGCCCGCGACGCTACCGCGCTTTCCCTCGAAACTCCAGCAAGACCCGGCTGGTACGCCGCCCACGCTCGAATGAAGAAGGAGGAGGGCGAGCCGCTCGTGCAAGGACACACGAACCCGGTAGACGTCGGACCCATCACGCCGGATCCTGCCATCTGCGCCGCGCTCGCCGCCCGTTGGGAAGCGGAAGTCAGCTATTACAGACAGGCCAACCTCCCATTCGCGACCGACGCCGAGCGACAGCGCTTCTTCGCCGCCGCCGCCGAAGCGCTGACCCGCCTCCGGCACTAGGTACGGCGAAACCCCAGCATCCCCGCCGCCTCACTCCGGCCCACAGCAACTCCTCCGAACCCTCGCGCACCATCACCCCAACCCCCGCCCCCAAAAGCCCACCCACAGCAGTCTCCGCAGCCCCGCCGCGCTACTCCGGCCGCCAGCACTTCCAGCAGACACCCTGGCACGACGGTACAAAGAATTCTCCCCCGCCTCCCTCCCCGCAACAACAACCGCCCGCCGTCACCAACATCTTCAATAACCGCCCCGCCGCTATTTTCGCATCCGGTAGCACGTTTTTCCCAAAACGAATTTGTACTTGGTAACGTCTGTCCTTCCATGTGGCAGGACGTTGTCTACTCATTCCGCACCTTGCGCCGCCAACCCGGCTTTTTCGCCATTGCGGTCTGCACATTGGCGCTGGGCGTCGCCTCCACCACCGCGGTTTTCTCCCTTTTTTACCAGGTCCTGCTCCGAAGCCTCCCCGTGCCCAGCCCGCGGGAGCTGGTGGTGTTCCATGCCGAAGGGCTCGACTTGCCGGGGAGCGTCAGCAAGGACAACTCGGAGTCCGTCTACTCCTACCCCATGTACACGCGGTTGCGCGATGGCGCGCCCTATTTTCAGGGAATTGCGGCTCGTTCCAGCTCCTCCGCCCAGATGATCGCCGAGGGCACGGCGGAGCGGGTCCGGGTGGAAATGGTGTCCGGAAACTTCTTCGAAATGCTGCAACTCAAGCCCCAGGCCGGGCGGCTTTTCACGTCTTCAGACGACTCCGTACGGGGTGGAAACCCGGTTGCGGTGCTCGGAAATGGTCTCTTTTTGCGTCGTTTTGGGGGTAAAAAAGCGCTTATTGGCACCAAAATAACGCTAAATGGACAGCCTTTTGACATCATTGGAGTGGCTCCGGAGGAGTTTCGCGGGGTTCTCGGAGGCGACAATCCAGAAATCTACCTCCCGATTTCGATGCGGGCCACCATTACACCCGGGTGGAATGGATTCGACCGGCCGACAACGCGTTGGCTCAACATTCTGGGACGGTTGCCCTCCAAGGGCGACACAGCCGCCATCCACCCGCTGTTTTCGAGTATTGTGCGCGATCATGTCGCCGAAGCGCGCATCACCAACCAGAACACGCGCCAACGAATTGAAAAGGCGACACTTACACTGCTTCCAGCAGCGGCCGGGTTGAATGAGCTGAAACGCCAGTGGCAGGACCCGCTAGCGGTTCTGCTGGTTATGGTGGCCCTGTTGCTTTTGATTGCCTGCGCCAATCTCGCCAATTTGTTGCTGGCGCGAGGCGTCAACCGGGCCAGGGAGATCGCCATCCGCGTTTCCATTGGCGCAACTCGTTGGAAAATCATACAGTTACTACTCCTGGAGACCACCGCTATCACCATTACCGGCGCCGCCCTGGGGGCGGCCCTCGCGCCTGTTCTGGTGAATCTGCTGATCCGCTCAATCGCCGACGAAGATGGCGGGAGCGGATGGCTGGACGCCGGTCTGAGCTGGCCCGTCCTTTTGTTTTCAATGGGTTTGGCGGGGTTATGTACGGCCATCGCGGGGCTCGTCCCGGCGTGGCAGATTTCAAGGCCCGCGGCGCGCCGCCGCACCGGCCGGGCGCGCCACTTCTTCGTTGGCGCGCAGGTGGCGCTGTCGCTGGTGTTATTGACAGTCGCCGGGCTGTTTGGCCGGAGTCTGACGAATCTATTGCGCTTCGATCCGGGCTTCCAGGCCCGGGAACTGGCTTCTTTTGTTACAAATCCGGGGATGGCGGGGTACGACGCGGCGCGCGGTGCGCGGTTCGCGCGGGACGTCGAGCAGCGTCTGGCGGCGCTGCCCGGAGTGACGGTCGCGAGCTACGCCGAATGGGGGCCGCTGCAACACTCCACTTCCTCCTCGAACATCCAGTTGGAAGGGTACCGGGCCGGGGAAGAAGAGAATATGGACTGCAATGTGATGGCGGTAGGACCGGACTATTTTCAGGCTCTGGGAACGCCATTGACGGCAGGCCGGGGGATCGAGGAGCGGGATGGCATGGACGCGCCGAAGGTGGCGGTGGTGAACCAGGCATTTGTGCGCCGGTTTCTGAAGCCCGGGGAGACGACGATCGGGCGGCACATTTCGATTGGCGCGGGGAACGTGCCGTTGGATATTGAAATTGTCGGGGTTGTGGCGGACACCAAGCACGGATCGCTGCGGGAGAAGGTGGCGCCGACGTTTTTCCAGTCGTTCGCGCAGGCGCAGAAGGGCCGCCCGCGGGCATCGCGAACAACATTTTTCCTGCGGTCGACGCGGCCGGTGGCTGCAACGGCGGTGCGAGCGGCGGTGGCGGGGATCGACCCTGGACTGCCGGTGTACGACATGCGGACGATGGAACAGTCCGTGAATCAATCGATCACATCGGACCGGCTGATCGCGGGGCTATCGGCGGGATTTGGCGTGCTGGCGCTAACGATCACGGCGGTTGGGCTTTATGGGGTACTTAGCTATTTGACACGGAGGCGGACGACGGAATTTGGCGTACGCATGGCACTTGGAGCGACGCGGGGGAACATACTGCGCCTGGTGTTTCGGGAGGTGCTGGTGCTGGTGGGGCTTGGCGCGTTGGCAGGAGGAGTCGCGGCGCTGGCGGCGGGCCACGCCATTACTTCCCAGCTATTCGGGGTCGACCGGTTCGACCCGCTGGTATTCATTGGAGCCCCACTGGTTCTGGCCTTGGTGGCAATGGCCGCGGCGTGGCTGCCGGCGTTTAAGGCCGCCGCGGTGGAACCGCTGGTGGCGCTTCGGCATGAGTGAGCGCGGCGCGGGCGCGGGCGGTGCTCGGATGGGCCAGACCAACCAGTTTCGTGCGTAGCTCCAAACACTCGCGGAGGGCCTTCACGGCACCTGGCCGGTCGCCGGCGGCTTCCTTCAACAGCCCCTCCTGCATGAGCAGGTCGGCAAGATCGGCCGGGTCCATTGGCATCTGCCGGACACGGGCCAGGGCCTCCGCGGCGGGACGGAGGTCGCCTTGCTTACGGGCGACCTCGGCAAGCGCGAGCAGGGTGCGGCCAACGTCGCGGTGTTGGAGACCGAAAAGCTTTTCGCGGATGGCAAGGCTCTCGCGGAGAGCGGTGGCAGCCTCGTTGAGCTTACCCTCGTCGCTCAAGACGTTTCCTAGCCGCGCGAGCGCCAGCGCCAGGCGCGGATGGCTGGGTCCAAGACGCTCCCGGCGAATGGCGACGCACTCCTGAAGATAGCGCTCCGCGGAGGCAAAGTCACCGAGTTCACCGTAAACAGCGCCGATGTTGCTGAGTACCGCAGTCTCCAGATGGTTATGTGTGCGCAGGGTGTCGCGGTGAGAAAGCACCTGGAGAAACAACTGTTCGGCCTCGCGAAGGCGCCCGGTGCCCTGATAAACAAGGGCGAGAGTGTTTTGGGATTCCAGCGTCAACCCGTGAGTGGCGCCGAGCTTTTCGGTGCGAATACGGACCGACTCCACGCAGAGAGACTCGGCCTCGGCGAAGTCCAACTGGCGGCGGCAGAGTTCGGCGAGATTTTTGGCCGCGTCTGCAATCTCCAGGCTGCCGGCGGGGAAGATGCGGCGTTTTATGGCGATACTGCGCGTCAACAGCGCGCGGGACTGGTCCCAGGCGCCGAGACTTTCGTAGACAAGGCCGAAGGTGTCAAGCAAGGACGTTTGGACGGCTGGTTCGCCGTCGAGCTTGTCGACATCCTTAACGCCCAGGTCGACCATGTCACGGGTGGTGAGTTCCTTCTTGCCCATGCGATCTGGATTGGCGGCGGAGAACAGATTGACTAGGAAAGACGACACCTGTTCGGAGCGATGGCGTTCCGTTTCGGCACGGCGCGCGAGGACACCCATGGCGATGCCGAAACCGATGAGGCAGACGACGGCGAGGGCAGCGGTGAGGACGCCGAAGCGATGGCGCTGCACGAACTTGCCGGCCCGGTAGCCGACGCTATCGGGCCGGGCGGCGATGGGGAAGCCGGTGAGGTAGCGGCGGATATCCTCGGCGAGTTCGGCGGCGGTGGCGTAGCGGCGGGCGGGCTCCTTGTGCATCGCCTTAAGAATGATGTTCTCGATATCGGCATCGACTGCGGCGACGGAACTGGGGCGGGGCGGATCGGTTTCGCACACTAGGCGCTCCCATTCGCCGGCGGACTTGGTTTTGGCGAGATAGGGGCGGCGTCCGCTAATGAGTTCGTAGAGCAAGACGCCGAGCGCGTATACATCAGTGGCGGTGGTGACCGGAATGCCTAGAATCTGTTCGGGGCTGGCGTATTCCGGCGTCATCATGCGGGTGGCGGGAGCGTTGGCGTCAACGGGGGCGTCGAGCAGTTTGGCGACTCCAAAATCGAGGAGTTTGGGCGTACCGGCGCCGTCGACGAGGATATTGCCAGGCTTGATATCGCGATGGACCACGAGGTTCTGATGAGCGCATTGGACACCGGCGCAGACGGCGCGGAAAAGTTCCAGCGTGGCGCGGAGACCGAGGACGCGGGCCTTGCAGAACACATCGATGGGTTGGCCCTCGACATACTCCATGACGAGATAGGGCTGGCCGGCGGCGGTGACTCCGCCGTCGAGAAGACGGGCGATATTGGGGTGGACGAGGTTGGCCAGAATCTGGCGTTCGGCGCGAAAGCGGGCCATAGCGTCGCGCACGGAGAAGGCGGGGCGAATCACCTTGATGGCGACGGTTTGTTCATAGGCATCGTCAGCGCGGCGGGCGAGATAGACAACGCCCATGCCGCCTTCGCCGAGGGTGCGGGTGATGGCATAGTGGCCGATAGCGGCGATGGAGAAGGCCGGGTCGCCAGCGAGGATCTGTCCGGCGGCGGCGCTGACGGATTCTTCGACGCGGCCGGGGTCGGAGTGGGCGGTGGCGAGAAGGCTTTCGACTTCCCGGCGAAGCTCGGCATCGTCTTGGCAGGCCTGGTCCAGGAAGCGGGCGCGTTCGGAGGCAGGGAGGTCGTCGGCCTGGTAGAACAGGTCCTGAATGCGTCCCCATTTTTCGGCGTTCATGCGCCGGCGGGAGGCGCGAGTTCCCGCTCCAGCCACGCCTTGGCGAGGCGCAGATCGCGATGAATAGTAACGACGGAGATTTGGAGGGTGGAGGCGGCTTCCTCGTGGGTGAGTCCGCCGAAATAGAGGAGTTCGACGATGCGGGCTTTGCGCGGGTCGAAGGATTCGAGGCGGTGAAGAGCGTCGTCGAGATCGACGAGGTGGGCGATGCTATCGGCGGCGAGTTCGCGGATGTCATCGAGGGAGAGTTTCAGGGCGCCGGCGCCGCGTTTGGAGCGGTTGCGGGTGCGGGCGTGATCGACGAGGACGCGGCGCATGACGCTGGAGGCGACGACGAGGAAATGGGTGCGGTCCTCCCAGGACATCTCGGCGCCGGCGAGGCGGAGATAGGCTTCGTGGACAACGCCGGTTGGGGTGAGGGTGTGGCCTGGGCGTTCGTCCTTTAGGTAGCGGGCGGCGATGCGGCGCAGTTGGTCATAGACCACGGGCAGCAGTTCCTCCAAGGCGGCTGGATCGCCCGCGCGATTCCGCCGCACCAACTCCTGTACCGTTACCACTCTTTATAGACTAGCGCTACGCGGGGCAGTTGGGCGGGACAGTTGGATTGCTTCGGTGACGCCACTCCGAGCGGGGGACGGCCAGGCCGACGAGATCGATTTGGGTGTTCTCGCGCATTGGCGCGAGAACGCCGCCGTATCCGCTTCACGTCAGCTTCAGCGCCCGGAAAGCCAACCGATCATCGCCCGTTTCGTCTCCTTTTGGGGCACGCCCACAACATGGTGCAGGGCGTGCGCCGCCGCCAAGCCCGGCGCCGTTCCTTTCACTTTCTTGCCAGAGTCCCGGCAGTGGCAAACCGGTACTCGATACTGCATTACCCCCGGTTGCGGTTGCTCCGGACCATCGGTCGTGGTCGCAAACTCTACCCCGTCTACCTCCAACGGGCCGCCACAGAACGGGCAGCGCGGCGGCACTTGGGAATCCACCGTTGCTTTGGGTTCCCCCCGCCGGTGCCGTCCGCCCCAAGTGGCCCTTGCCCCTTCTTCCAGCGCGCCCTATTCGGATTCGCTACATGCCTCTATTTGGAAAATAGCGCCGATTGGAGCCATCCGGACCGTTTCAGCCGTGAATTCTCCTCGCGCAACAAGGCCATCTGCCGCTGCAACTCCAGCACCAGCGCGATTCACTCTTCCCGGCTCAACTCTTCGACCCGCGACTCGTTGGCCATTGCATGCCCCGGGGGGATTCTCAACAGAAGGCGACCACAATCCCTGAACCGTTTCCACCACTTTCTGTTCTAACTCCTATCACGCGTTCTGTTCGCGGCCGCTAATCACTCATGGGAAACACTTTGCATTGCTGCTTCGACATTGCAGTACCAGATACGACTCCAAACACCCCGAACGCCGTTAGCGTGCCCTCATCGACCACTAACCCTGTGTTTACCCCGCGATCAAGATTTCCGATGTTTACGACACCATCACGGATGCGGCTGCTCACAGCCAACTCGTGCTTTCCCCGTTTTCTTACCTCCAGCCGCCGCAGTTTAGAATCAGAACAAAACCTTTCGTGCCCGGCCAGGATGATTATTGACAGTACGGGTGACCGGGAGCAACTCACGTAAGGAATTTGACTCATTCCGCAGTTAAACGTCGATAATCTCCATGGAGCTGATTCCAAGAAGTTGCCAACTGCTCCGCACTACCAAGCGGGTGAGGCGCTTCGATGTTCCGCGAGTCGTGAAACGGGGTCTTGGAACGCCTTCGGAAAAACCTATACTGCCGAGTTTAGGTTGATTGCCTCCGGCAGGGTGGAAGGCGGCCCTGGAGAGGCAGCACGGGGAGTGGCGGGAGAACATACGACAGTTATCCGAACCGCGGTCCACAAACAGGACCGGTCCCCGCGAGGCGCGGCGGTTTCCGCTTACGCCCGATAACTTTGAGTTATGTCCTCCCGCCGTCGAATGTATCGGTTGGTCCGCACATTCGTTGAATCTACGCCCTGTTATCCCCCTCAAGGGGGATTGCTTGATGCCGCGCTTTGCGCGGTAAGGTATTCATCTTGTC
>JAEUQC010000210.1 GCA_016789905.1 Bryobacterales bacterium
GTGCCGCCCTTGCTCGGATCCCTGAGCACGCGGCATGTCTGATTGTGACTGGTGCTCTGAGGTGGTCTGTTGGGACATCGCCTTGGCGTGTCCCCCCTTTCCCGTACTCTTCAGCAACCCCGTGCAACACGGCGGGTTACAGCTAGCGCAATAGCGGACGAGCGTCGGGGAGGGAGAGATTGGAGCGGCCGGTGGCTACCGGCGCGGGCTCCGGGGCCCCACAACCGGTTACGCCCTCGCTCTGATCCATGAGCCCGCCGAAAGGATCAACCAGCACCCGACACGCAGCACGACTGCGGGGACATCGCCTTGGCGTGTCCCCCCTTTCCCGTACTCTTCAGCAACCCCGTACAACACGGCGGGTTACAGCTCGCGCAATCCGGCGCCGCCGATGGCCGGGCTGATCTGCACCCCCACACATGCAACACGCGCGCCATCCCCACCCCCACAACCGGTTACGCCCGCACCACCACGGACCTCCACAACGAAGTCACCTGGGCCGAAATAAGGAATGGCTAACTCTCCGCGATCACCTTCCGCAACTCAGCTTCCACAAACTCAATCCCCAGCCCCGGCCGCTCCGGCACCCGCGCCAGCCCCGGCTTGTACTCCAGCGGCTCCGCCAGCAACCGGTTCCCCAGCGGCCCCAAATGCGCGTCCCCACCCTCCATGATCACGAAATTCGATGTCGATACGGCCAAGTGAATCGACGCCGCCATGTACACCGCCGTCCCCATCGAAACATGCGGCGACCACAACACCCCAAACGCGTCCGCTAGCGCCGCCATCCTCTTGCACTCCGTAATCCCGCCCGCTCGGCACACGTCCGGGTTAATGATATCGACAGCCTTTTTCGTCAACAAATCGCGCAGTTGAAACCGGTTCGACAGCATCTCCCCCGCCACCACCGGCGTCCGCAACTGCTCGGCCAGCGCCGGATACCCGGCCGTGTCTTCCGGCAACAGCGCGTCTTCCCACCACGCCAGATTCGGAATCTGGTCCAACTGCGCCCCCACCTGCTGCGCCTCATGCAGCTTGTACGCGCCCAGCGAATCCACCAGCACCTGCCCCTTCCCCTGAATCGCCTCCGCCACCGCTCGCACCCGCGCCACGTCATTCGTTCCCGGGCCCTTACTCAGCCCCATTTTTACGACGCCAAAACCCGCCTCCACCGCCTTCCGCGCATTCTCCGCCAACGTCGCTCCGCCTCCGCCAATCCCCGTGTACGTCGCCGCCGTATCACGAAACTTCCCGCCCAGCAGTTGATACACCGGCACGCCCAGCGACTTTCCCAATACGTCCCACAATGCAATATCCGCCCCCGCAATCGCCTCCGTATAAAAACCCGTCGCATACCCGCGCACCCGCTCGGTCGAATACATCTTCTCCCATAACACTTCCACGTTCCGCGCATCCTGGCCAACCAATATCGGTGCCACCAGGTCTTCAATCACCGCTTTGTGTACGCGCGGCGTCGTCGGCGCGTGGCACTCCCCCCACCCAATCAGCCCCTGGCTCGTCGTCACCTTCACCAGCACCGCCTGCCGGTACGCCCCCACCCGCGTCGGGCTCGCATGGTCCAGCCGGTTCCACAGCCCAACACCGCCAGTCATCGCGCCCACCGCCGTCATCGATACCAAATCCCGCGACGCCTTCCCGTCGTTCGGCGACCGCACAATAAACGCCTCCACCTTCGTGATCTTCAACGGCACCTTCCCAAACAGCGCCGGCGCCGCCACCCCGCCAAACAACAAATCGCGTCTCTTCACAGCCGTTTCACCTCCGCCAGTGTCTCCATCGCGTCTTTCAACGGAATGTACTCCATGCCCACATACCCGCCGTACCCGCTCTCTCGAATCGCCCGGAAAACGTTCGCAAAATGGATCTCGCCCGTCCCCGGCTCATGCCGCCCCGGCACATCGGCCACGTGGATGTGGCCGATCGCCGCCACATTCTCGCGAATCGTCTCAATCAGGTTTCCCTCCATGATCTGCGCATGATACAGGTCGTAGAGAATCTGAAAATACGGGCTCCCCACCTCGCGCACCATCTGAAACGCCTCCGGCGTCCGGTCCAGAAAATACCGCGAATGATTGTCGCCTTTCGGGTTCAACGGCTCGATCTTGGCAAGCGTATTGATCACCTCCACAATCATCGTCACATCGGCCTTCGCCACAATATCGTGCGCCCGCTTCAACCCCTCCACCATGCTCGCGTGCATCGCCTCCCGCGTCATTCCCGGCACGCGAAACCCCGACAGCACCACCATCTTCTTCGTCTCAAACCGCTTCGCCGCCTCTGTTGACGCCCCGACCTCCGCCAAAAAACCCGCCCGCTCCGCCGGGTCGCACAGCCCCATCCCCACCGGGTTCACACCCTTGTTCCCCACAAGGCATACGCATTCCAGCCCCAATTTTCGCTGCAACGCCACAATCTGTTTGGCATCCTGCGCCCGCCAGTCGCCAAACTCGTACCCCTGGTAGCCGGCCGCCGCCACCCGCTCCAACTGCTGCGCCAGCGTCAACCCCGGAAACAGCGGCTCCACCCGCACCGACAATCGCAGCGGCCGCGGCGCGGCCAAACCAGCCAACGGCAGGGAGAACAGGGTTCGACGATGCATGTCGTTTGATATATCATAACGGCCAAGAATGCCTCGCTCGCTACTCCTCTGTCTGTTTGTCTTCCCCCTCGCCGCGCAGAATGTCCGGGTCGTCAAATTCTCCGAAAGTGACCCGTTCCACATGGGCGAAGTCACCTCCCGGCGCATCATCCATCCCGGTATCGGCGCCAAGAAGACCACGCTCAACCTCTCCGTTTCCCAACCCGGCGCCGAATTCGCCCAACACGTTCACGACTACTCCGACGACACCATTCTCGTGCTCAACGGCGAAGTCAACCTCCGCCAGGGCCCGTCGCTCCATCTATTCAAGACCGGCGAAGTCGCCTTCGTCCCTACCGGCCAGATTCACGGCACCGTCACTGCCGGCAAAGGCGACACCACCATGATCAGCTTTCAGAATCCGCCAGACCTGATCCTCTACACCGGCGCCCGCGATTCGAAAAAGAAGGGTGCCGCCCCGCCCAAAGGCGACATCACACCCGGCGCCGTCAAATACGTCCGTTTCGATAAAAAGAATGGCGAATTCTCGAACGCCGCCCTCGGGTCTAACCGCGCCACCGGCTCTCGCTATCTGCTGAAGAAGGGCAGCAAATTCACCACCGAAGTGAAGGACGGCGGCGAACAGATTCTCTTCGTCTGGCGCGGCGCTCTCCGCGTGAGCGACGGCGCCAAAACCTACAACGCCGGCGAGCGCGACACCGTCTTCATCCAAGGCGCCGCCAAGCTCCACGTGATTGCCGACGCAAACGGTGAAACCGAAATCATCCAAGTGCAGGCGCCATGACACGCCGCAATTTCGCCGCCGCCGCTCTGCTCGCCGCCGGCCAGGGCAAAATCAAAGCCGCCATGTTCGGCAGCGGCCACGGCCACGCCCGCAGCAAAGTCCGCGCCCTGCAAAGTATGGCCGCGTATGACTTCGCCGGCCTCTGCCGCCCCATCGCGGACGAACCCGCCATCGACGGCGCGGTCGAGATCACCGAGACGCAGATCCTCAACGATCCGTCCATCGAGATGGTCGCCATCGAGTTCGCCGACGCTGAACAGAACCTCCGCTACGCGCAAAAATGCATCGACGCCGCCAAGTGGGTCCATCTCGACAAACCGCCCGGCGCCAATCTCGCCGGCCTCCGCAAACTCCTCGACGACGCTCGCCGCAAAGGCCGCATCGTGCAAATGGGCTACCAGTGGCGCTACCACCCCGGCATCGAAGCCGCCATGGAGGCCGCCCGCAAAGGCTGGCTCGGCCGCGTCCACCGCTTCCGCGCTTCCATCGAAAAGCCGATTCTCGCCGACGAACGCCGCCACCTGGCCAAATACAAGGGCGGCATGATGTTCTCCGAAGGCTGCCACCTCATTGACCGCGCCACCACCCTGCTCGGCAAGCCCACCCGCATTCACAGCATCATCCGCCACCATGGAACGCTCGATGACGGCCTGGCCGATAACAACCTCGCCATTCTCGAATACCCCAACGCCATCGCCGAAATCTCCATGGGCGGCTTCGACCCGCACGGCAATCAGCATCGCTACATAGAAATCATCGGGACCAACGGCTCGGCCAAGGCCTCGCCATTCAATCCGGTCCGCCTCACCGTCACATTGAAAGAGGCCGCTGGGCCATACAAACAAGGCGAACAATCGCTCGTGCCCCCGGACCCGCCCGGCCTGCCGTACACGCCAGACTTCGCCATTCTCGCCGCCGCCATTCGCAACGGCGCCGCTCCCGATTACACCGCCGCTCACGACTTGATGACCCACCAGGTCCTGCTCGAAGCCTGCGGAATGCTCTAGGAATTCAAATGCCAAACTTCACTCGTCGAAACATCTTTCAAAGCGCCGCGCTCGTTCCTTTCCAGGCGGTAAGTTCCAGCGCGCAGAACAGCGCCGTCAAAGTGGGCCTCATCGGCGCCGGTAACCGTGGCGCCTACACCGCCACGGCCATCGCCAAACTTCCCGGCGTCAAGGTCACCGCCATCTGCGATGTGGTGGAGGACCAGATCACCGCCGCGCGCAAACGCATCGGTAATCCCGATGCCAAGGGGTACGCGGACTACCGCGAAGTGCTCGCCAGCGACGTGGACGCGGTGATGATCGCCACGCCCGTCTACCTGCACCCCGATCACTTCGAAGCCGCCGTCAAAAGCGGCAAACACATTTACATGGAAAAACCCGCCGGCATGGATGTGGCCGGCTGCAAACGCGTCATGCGCGCCGCGGACTCCGCCAATCGAAAGCAGAACATCACGTTCGGCTTCCAGCAGCGCTACGGCGGCGTGTATGTGAAGGCAAAGCAGTTCCTCGAATCCGGCGCCATCGGCAAGATTCGCGAAGTTCACGGCGAATTCCTGAAGTTCGCGCTGAAGGGCGATGAACCGGTGCCGCCGCTGCCGCGCAACGACAAGGAAAAGCTCGAACAGTGGAAGCTGTGGCGCGCGACGTTCGGCGAAGTGATCGTCGAGACCTATGTCCACAACCTCGACGCGATCAACTGGTTCCTCGGCAGCCATCCGCTCAAGGCCATCGGCACCGGCGGGCGCACGGTGGAAAAGCGCGGCGACCTGCTCGATCACTTGAGCGTGACCTACGACTATCCGAACAAAGTGCAGATGAGCTTCATCGGCTCGCAGATGACGCCGCGCTACTTCCGGTCCAACCGCGAACGTTACATCGGCGACAACGGCTTCATCGAAACGGCTCGCGAATACTGGACCTACAACACCGGCAGCGGTCCGGTGACGGAGAAGTCGCAGCACGACATCACCGTCGATGCGCTCACCGAGTTCGTCCGCCGCGTCAGCGAAGGCAAGCCGGAAAACGTCGGCGTCCGCGCCGCCGAAAGCACCCTCACTTCCCTGCTCGGCCAGATGGCCATCGACCAGAAACGCGAAGTGACCTGGGACGAATTGATGCGGAGCGCGTAGGAAAGAATGCCACGAAAACTCCCCCGCAACGGCATTACGCCGCCGCTGGTTACGCCACTGCTCGGGCCGGAAAAGCTCGATCGCAAGGCCTTCGAGCGCATCATCAATCGGACTATCGACGCCGGAGTCACTGGCCTTTTCGTCCTTGGCACCACGGGAGAAGGTCCCAGCCTTTCCACCGAATTCAAATGGGACGTTGTCGGCGAGTGTTGTGATTTGGTCGATCGCCGGGTTCCGCTTTTGGTGGGTCTTATCGACGCGTCGACCGAAGATTCGTTCCGTCTCGCAGAGTACGCCGCAACAGAGGGCGCCGATGCGCTGGTGCTCACGCCGCCGTTCTATTACCCGCTATCGCAGGACGACGTGCTCCGCTGGGCGGAGCGGCTCATCCCGCGCCTGCCGCTGCCCGTCTATCTCTACAACATCCCCGTCTTCACCCAGGTTCCGTTTGAACCGGAAACCCTCGCCCGCCTGGCCCAAATCCCGCAAGTGTGCGGCATCAAGGATTCGGGCGGCGACTTGAAAAAGCTCGCCCGCACGCGCGAACTGTTGCCGGACATGCCGATCCTCTGGGGCCCGGAAGAGGTGTTGCTGGAAGCCATGGCGGCCGGCGCCACCGGCGGCGTCAATGGCGGGGCGAATCTGTTCCCGGAACTGTTCGTGGCCCTGCACGACGCCATTGCCGCCGGCCACCAGGCGCGCGCCCGCACGCTGCAGGACCTCGTCGCCCGCATCGGCCGCGAAATCTACGGCGCCGCGCCCGGTGGCCCCGGCTTCGTTTTTGGTGTTAAATGTGCCTTAGAAGACTTAGGGGTCGCCAACGCATTGCCAGCTGAACCTCTCACCATACTCACCGGACCGGCGCGCGAGCAGATACGGCTCGCCACCAACGCCATTGCCGCACTCGCCGCAGAAATCTGAAGGAGCTCCCTGTGAACCTCACCCGCCTATCCGCACTACTACTTCTTGCAGCAGTCCCAACTCTGGCCCAGAACGTCACGGGCACCATCAGTGGCATCGTCCACGACCCGTCGGGCGCGGTTGTGCCCTCGGTGACAATCACTGTCACCAACGTGGGCACCTCCGCCAGTTTCCAGGCGACGTCGGACGACACCGGCGCCTACACCGTCCGCACCCTCCCCGTGGGCACCTACGATCTGGTGGCGGAAGTGAACGGCTTCAAAAAATACCAGACGCGTGGCATCCGGCTGCAAGTGAATGAAGTCGCCCGTGTCGACGTCAACCTTGCGGTGGGCACAGCGGCGGAGACGGTTACCGTTTCCAGCCAGGCCGTGGTGGTGGACACCACAACCGCCACACTGAAAGCCGTCGTCGATCAAAAGCGCATCGCCGAACTGCCATTGAACGGACGAAATCCCACCCAACTGATGCAACTGATTGTGGGCGTGGTGAAAGATACGCGCGCCGATGTCACCAGCGGCACCACCTATCCCGGCACGCTGCCGGTGTCGGTGAACGGCAACCGGTCCAATAGCACCAACTATGTTCTGGACGGCGCGCAGAACAACGACCACTATTCCAACGCCGCCAACCCCATGCCGAACCCCGACGCCCTGCAGGAGTTCAGCGTGCAGACCAACAACTTCTCGGCCGAGTTCGGCCGCCAATCGGGCGGACTCGTAAACGCGGTCACTAAATCGGGCACCAACGAGATTCACGGCAGCGCCTTTGAATTCGTTCGTAACAAGGCCATCAACGCCCGTAACTTCTTCAACCCGCCAGTGTCCCCCGGCTCCAACGAACGGCGGGACGACGGACTGAAGCGCAACCAGTTCGGCGCCACGCTGGGCGGGCCGGTGTTTATTCCGAAGCTCTATAACGGCCGCGACAAGACGTTCTTTTTCTTTTCCTACCAGGGCACCACGCAGCGCCAGACGCCCATCACCGTTGGCCGCGTTGTTCCCACCGCCGCCCAGCGAAATGGCGACTTCTCCAATATCACCGCCCGCGCGCTGCGCAACCCGTTCGACAATCTGGCGCCTTTCCCGGGCAACCGCATTCCCGTGTCACTCTTCAACCCCGTGAGTTCCGCCATTCTGCGCGACAACATCCCGCTGCCCACCTCCGGCAACACCATTTCCATCGCGCCGCCAAACGCCTATCGCGACGATCAGATCCTGACCCGCGGCGATCAGCAGCTCGGTTCCAACAACCGGTTGAGCGGCCGGTTCTGGCGCTCGGTCGCCTCGAGCCCTGGCCTGCTGAATCCAGCCAACTACCTGGAACAGGTGACCCCTCGCGGATGGAACAACACCTCCGTCACGCTGACCGATACCCACATCGTGAGTCCCACGCTAACCAACCAGTTCTTATTCAGCTACAACCACACCAATGGCGACGCGGTGCCAATCTATCCGTCCAAGAGCCTGAAGGACCTCGGCGTGAACATGTACAACGACGACAAGCCGCAATATCACATCACCGTGGCCGGCTATTTCGACACGCTGAACACCGGTGACACGAACGACTTCATTCGCAAGGAATATCAACTGACCAACACCATGCGCTGGTCCAAGGGCAAACATCAGATCACCTTCGGCGGCGAGTACAGCCGCGGCATCGGCGATATCATCAACAACTTCCGCGCCAACGGCCAGTTCAACTTCAACGGCGCCGCGCCGTTCACCACCGATTCGCTGGCGGACTTCCTGCTGGGCAAGTTCAACACGCTGGCGCAAGGAATTGGCGAATACAAGAAAACGCGCTTCGACATGGTGAGCTTCTTTTTCCAGGACTCGTTCAAAGTGCGCCGCAACTTTACGCTCGATCTCGGCGTCCGCTGGGAGCCGTTCCTGCCCTACACCGATGTGGACGGCAAATTGGCGACATGGCGCGCCGGGCAGCAATCCACGCGCTACGCCAACGCGCCGCTGGGCATACTTTACCCCGGCGACAGCGGCATTCCCGCCGGTGGATTCGAGAAGACAATGACGAACTTCGGCCCGCGCCTGGGCTTTGCCTGGGACGTGTTCGGCGACGGCAAGACGGCCGTTCGCGGCGGCTACGGCATCTTCTTCGACCGGTCCAACACCATTTCCACCAACAGCCAGGCCAATCAGGCGCCGTTCGGCACCGTGGTCACCATCAACGGTAACGCAACCAACAGCTTCTCCAACCCCTGGGCGGGAACCACCAACCCGTTCCCCGGCACCACAACACCGCCGAGCACCGTGACGTTCCCGCAGTTCTCAACGCAGTTCGTCTATGAAGAACACATGCGCAATCCGTACATTCAATCTTGGAATCTGACGATGGAGCGCGAGATTGGCGGCGGGTTCATCGGCCGCGCTTCGTACGCCGGATCGAAGGGCACACGCATGGTGGCGCTGCGCGAATTCAACGCGGCGGTCTATGCGCCGGGTGTCACCACGGCGACCACCAACGCGCGGCGCCCCATGGCTCCGCGGCTGGGCAACGTCACGATCATCGAACCGGTGAGCAATTCCACCTACCACGCGCTGCAATTGACGGCGGAGCGGCGGTTCTCCAAAGGCGTCTCCATTCTGACCAACTATCAATTCTCGAAGTCGATTGACGATGCCTCGGCGAACAAGGCCACCGGGCAGGCGCGCACCAATCCGAACAATCAGGCCTACGACAAGGGCCCGTCGGACTTCGACAAGCGCCATGTGTTCAATCTCTCCGGGCTGTGGGAACTGCCCGTGAAACCGGCCAGCCGGGTGGCGAACGCCATCCTGGGCGGGTGGAGCTTGAACTCAATTGTCAGCCTGCAATCGGGTTTTCCGTTCACGGTTGGCAGCGGCGTGGATAACGCGCGCACGGGCACCGGCGGACAGCGCGCGGACATCATCGGCGCGCCGTCGCTGGGAGACGGGCGGGCGCAAGGCGCCATCATTGACCAGTACCTGAACCGTGCGGCGTTCGCGCCGAACGCCCTGGGAACATTTGGAACTCTGGGCCGGAACACGTTCCGCGCGCCTGGTTTCGCGAGTGTCGATTTTGGCTTGGCCAAAGGCTTCACGCTGAAGGAGCGCTTCACCACCACGTTGCGTTTTGAGGCGTTCAACGCGTTGAACCGCACCAACCTGGGCGTGCCGAACTCGGCGCAGAACGCCGTGCAGTTCATGCGCATCACCAGCGCCAGCGATCCGCGTATTTTGCAGTTGGCGCTGCGGATGACTTTCTAAACACAACTCGCAGTATTGTAGTAGGGACAATGACCCTTCTCGTTGCCGCCGCACTCACGTGGCTCGCGCCATTGGACCCGCAATTGACTGTAAATGGGCTGCCCTGGCTCGCCGAAAACAACGGCGAACAGATCCGCCTGCCGCGCCGGCTGGAGGCCGAAATTCCCAAGGCCGTTTGGAACCTTGGACTTTCGCCCTCCGGCGGGCGGATTCGCTTCCGCACCAATTCCACACGCGTGGCGATTCGCGTCGAGTACCCCAGCGCGCCGAACATGGTGAACATGCATGCCTTCGGGCAGACCGGCATTGACCTGTACGTGGATGGCGATTACCGCTCAACGGTGGTGGCCCCGAAAGACGCCGCCCCCGGCAAGACGGTGGAGCACACCTTCTTCGCCGATCTGCCGAAGAAGGCGCGGGAGATCACCATCTACCTGCCGCTGTACAAGCCGGCCAAGGTGATTGGCATCGGCCTGGACGAGGACGCCGTGATCAGCAAGCCGCGCCGGTTCGCGCGGCCAGGGCCGGTGGTCTTCTACGGCACCTCCATTACGCAGGGCGGGTGCGCCAGCCGCTCCGGGTTGAGCTATCAGGCGATCCTGGCGCGGCGGCTGAACCTGGATTTCGTGAACCTCGGCTTTTCCGGGAATGGGAAGGGTGAGCCGGTAATGGCGGGGTTGACAGCGGAGATCCCTGCCTCGGCGTTCGTGCTGGATTTTTCGCAGAACAACCCGACGATTGAATCCCTGCGCGAAGTGTATGAGCCGTTCTTTCAAACGCTGCGGACCAAGCACCCGAAAACGCCGATCATCGCCGTGACGCCAATTGCGAGCGCGAACAACAACCCGAAGTTCCAGCAGTTCCGCGAGCATATCCGCGAGGTGATCGGGAAGAAGATCGCCGGCGGCGATACGCTGTTGACCCTGGTGGAAGGCTACGACCTGTTGGGGCCCGAGCGGTTGGACGGATTAGTGGACGGCGTGCATCCGAACGACCTGGGCTTCCAGTGGATGGCCGATGGCCTGGCGCCGGTACTGGCGAAGACGCTGGCGCTGCCGCCGCCGGTGCTGGTGAACGATTCGAAAATGCAGGTGACACCGGCCACGGCGGCGGCCAAGCGGCAGCAGATCGTCGGCTACATTTGGGGCGCGGCGGGAATGCCGAAGGCCAGGCCCGTGGTGGACGGAGAAAAGCTGACGGTGAAGATGGAGACGGGTATCGAAAGCGTTCTGCGGCACCTGACGCCGAAGCAAAAGACGAGCAAGCTAATCATCCTGCAGCACGGGCATTCCTGCTCGTTTGAAGACGGCGCGGGGCTGGACCATGCGACAAGTGAGTTCCTGAAAGCCGGCTATGCTGTGCTGCAAGCCTACATGCCGCACATGCAGCCCGGTGATTGCCAGCCGATGCCGCACGACAAGATGTTCGACCTGAAACTTTCGTCCGGATCGGCGCTGAAGTTCTTCATGGAGCCGATTGTGGTGAGTCTGAATCTGTTGCGGCCGAAGTACAAGGAGATCCACATGGCGGGCCTGAGCGGCGGCGGGTGGACAACGACGCTCTACGCGGCGATAGATCCGGCGATTCGCACGAGCTTCCCGGTGGCAGGGACCATTCCTCTCTACCTGCGCACGCACGGCTCAGTGGGCGACAAAGAGCAGTACCTGGACGAGTTCTACCAGATGGCGGGGTATCAGGACTTGTATCTGCTGGGGGCGCTGGGGCGCAAGCAGGTACAGATTCTGAACCGCAAAGACAACTGCTGTTTTGGAGAAGCGCAGCACCACGGCAACGACTATGAACCGGCCATGCGGATCTATGAAAAGCGCGTGCAGCAAGCCCTGGGCACGGCGGGGCAGTTCCGCCTGGTGATCGATGACGACGCGCCGAAACATATGATCTCGCCACAAGCGGTGCAACGGATGCTTCGGGAGTTGCGACAATGAACCGGAACCAGGCGCTGGACGCCTACCGCGGCTTTGTGATGCTGCTGATGATGGCCGAGGTGCTGCACCTGTCGAAGATCGCGCAGGCGTATCCGGACAGCGGATTCTGGGCGTTTTTGGCGTTTCACCAGTCCCATGTCGCCTGGGAGGGGTGCTCGCTGCACGACATGATTCAGCCGTCGTTTTCGTTCCTGGTGGGCGCGGCGCTTCCCTACTCGGTGGCGGCGCGGATGGCACGGGGCGAGAGCGAAGGAAAGCTGTTCGCCCATGCGCTGTGGCGCTCGTTTCTGCTGATCGCGTTGGGCATTTTCTTGCGGTCGAGCGGGCGGCCGCTTACCAACTACACGTTCGAAGATACGTTGACGCAGATCGGGCTGGGCTATCCGTTTTTGTTCCTGCTGGGGTGGCGGCCGCCGAAGTGGGCGTGGGTGGCGCTGGGGGTGATTCTGGCCGGCTACTGGCTGGCGTGGGTAACGTACCCGGTGCCCGAACCATGGGCGAAGAACAACAATTTCGGCCACTTTTTCGATGTCTGGTTCTTGAACCTGTTTCCGCGCACACAGCCGTTTGAGGCCAATCGCGGCGGGTATCTAACGCTGAGCTTTATTCCCACGCTGGGGACGATGATCCTCGGCCTGATCGCCGGACGATGGCTACGAGAAGAGAAGCATCTGCGGCAGTTCCTGCTGGCCGCGGCGGGCTGCATTGCGGGCGGGTTGGCGCTGCATTTTACGGGCCTGTGCCCGATTGTGAAGCGGGTGTGGACGCCGGCCTGGGTGCTGTTCAGCGGCGGGCTGTGCTTCCTGTTCCTGGCGGCGTTCCATTGGGTGATGGAGACCAAGGGCTATAAGCGCTGGGCGTTCCCGTTGTTGGTGATCGGCATGAATTCCATTGCGGCGTACATGATTGCGCATCTGTTCGACGGGTTTCTGGTGAGTTCGTTCAAGACGCACTTGGGCGAGCACTTCTTCGCGTTTTTCGACGCGGGGATGGAGCCGTTCTTTCAGGGCGCGGCGGTGCTGCTGGGCTTCTGGCTGATGCTTTTCTGGATGTACCGGCGTAAGATATTCTTGCGGATTTAGGAGGCCCGGTGAGCGGACTGCCCGAGTATTTGCGCGGCGCGATTGACCTGCATGTCCATAGCGCTCCCGACGTGGTTCCGCGGCGGTTTGACGATATTGCATTGGCGCGGGAGGCGGCGCGGGCGGGGTTCGGCGGGCTGGTGCTGAAGAACCACAAGGTGCCAACGATGGACCGGGCGTACCTGGTGCGGCAGGTTGTTCCGGAGATCGCCGTATACGGGGGCATTGCGCTGAACGAGAGCGCCGGCGGGTTTAACATTGCGGCGGTGCGAACGGCGTTAACGCTGGGCGCGCGCATTGTCTGGATGCCGACCAAAGCGGCGCACCACCATAAGGCGCAGGAGGGCGGCCACGGCGGGCTGACGGTGTTCGACGCGCACCGCGAACTGCGGCATGACGTGAAAGAGATTGTGATCGAGATGGCGCATTCGAGGGCGATTCTGGCGACCGGGCACCTGAGCCCGGAGGAGGGCACGGCGCTGATCCGCTATGCGTACGCGCAAGGGATGCGGCGACTGCTGGTGACGCACCCGGACTGGGGCGCAACGCGCTACCCGGTGGAGTTGCAGCGGGACCTGGCGCTGTATGGGGTGTTCTTTGAGCGCTGTTATGAGAGCGGGGACATGGCGGCGATCGCCAGTGCGATTGACGAGGTAGGGGTGGAGTCGACGATATTGGCCAGCGACCTGGGGCAGCCGGAAACGCCTGCCCCGGCCGAAGGGATGGCGCAATTCGCTGGAGAGATGCGGGCGCGAGGATTCAGTGAGGATGACGTGCGGCGGATGATGGTGACCAACCCCGCGCATTTGCTAGAGTAGGCCAAATGAAAAGGCTACTGATATGGCTAGGCGTGGTGGTGCTGGTGGCGTTCTCCCAGGAGATTCAGGAACGCTTCCGGCAGCGGAGCATCGAATCGGAAAAGGCCGGGCTGGCTGAGCCGTTTCGCGGCGTGACGACGAAGGCGGGTGCAGAGACGGGGCTCTTTGCAATTAAGCACACGGGCGTTTCCACAGAACCGGTGCGCAAAGCGGCGGTGGCATTTTTGGACGGGTTGACAGCCGAACAGCGAGCAAAGACGAAGTTCCCGGTGGACGACCCGGAATGGCGCAAATGGATGAATCAGCACTTCTACATCCGGCAGGGCGTGAGCTTTCTGGAGATGGACGCGCGGCAGCGGGAACTGGGATTCGGGCTGCTGCGGGCGTCGTTGAGCGCGAATGGCTTGAAGCTGTCGCGCGACATCATGAAGCTGAACGAGACGCTGGGCGAGATGAACAACAACAATTTTGTGGAGTACGGCGAGTGGCGGTATCACATTACGGTGATGGGCGAGCCATCGAAAGACAAGCCGTGGGGCTGGCAGATTGACGGGCACCACTTGATCATCAACTACTTCGTGCTGGGGGACCAGGTGGTGATGACGCCCACGTTTGTTGGATCGGAACCGGTGATCGCGCCGCTGGGCAAGTACAAGGGCACAGCGATCCTGCAGGAGGAGCCGAAGCTGGGGCTGGCGCTGCTGCGCTCCTTGGACGATGGGCAAAAGAAGAAGGCGATATTGGAGACGGCCAAGCCGGCGAATAACAACGTGGGCGAAGCGTTTAAGGACAACGTGGTGCTGGACTACGCCGGCGTGCGAGGCGCGGAGATGAACGCGACGCAGAAGAAGGCGCTGACGGGATTGATTGCGAAGTATGTGGGCAACATGGACGACGGGCACGCGAAGGTAAAGATGGAGGAGGTGGAGAAGCATCTGGACCGGACCTATTTCGCCTGGATTGGCGGGACCGGCGACGACAGCGTGTTCTACTATCGCATCCACAGCCCCGTGATTCTGATTGAGTTCGATCATCAGCGGCCGGCGGGGCTGCGGGCGCAAATGAAGAGCCAGGAGCCGAACAAAGAGCACGTGCATGTGGTGATCCGCACACCGAATGGGAACGACTACGGCAAGGACCTGCTGCGGCAGCACTACGAGAAACACAAACACTAACATGAGCAAGCTTTCGAGAAGAGCCTTTTTGGCGATGAGCGGCGGGCTGTTGGCGCAGCCGCCGATACCGGTGGCGCCGCCGAATATCGTGGTGATTTTGTGCGATGACCTGGGGTATGGCGATGTTGGCGTCTACAATCCAGAGGCCAAGATACCGACGCCGCACATGGACCGGTTCGCGCGGGAAGGCATGCGGTTCACCGATGCGCATTCGCCGTCGAGCGTTTGCACGCCGACACGATACGGCGTGTTGACGGGCCGCTATTGCTGGCGAACACGGCTGAAGAGCGGCGTGGGCAGCGGCTATTCGCCGGCGCTGATTGAACCGGGCCGGGACACGATTGCATCGCTCTTGAAACGCATGAAGGGCTACCGGACGGGCGGGTTCGGGAAGTGGCATTTGGGTTTGGGGACGGAAGAGAAAGTGGACTATGCGCAAGAGTTCCGGCCGTCGCCTTTGGAGTATGGATTTGACGAGTTCTTCGGGATTCCAGCTTCGCTCGATATGCCGCCGTATGTGTTCATTGACGGGCGGCGAGCGGTGGAACCGCCGACATCGACGATTGGCGATAGCGGAGAGGTGAAGCGAGGGCCGTTCTGGCGGGGCGGGCCGCGGGCGCCATCGTTTGAGATGGACGAAGTGATTCCGTCGATTGTGAAGCGCGCCTGCGCGTTTGTAGAGCGGGAGAAGAGTCCATTTTTCGCCTACGTGCCGCTGCCGGCGCCACATACGCCGTGGGTGCCGTCGAAGCCGTTCAAGGGGAAATCGAAGGCGGGATTGTATGGCGATTTTGTGGAAGAGACGGACGCGTCGATTGGGATGATATTAGCGGCGTTGGAACGCGCGGGCAAAGCGCAAAACACGCTGGTGATTGTGACGTCGGACAACGGGGCGCCCTGGGAGGAGCGGGACGCGAAAGAGGCACTGGGGCACTGGGCAAACGCGAAGTGGCGCGGGCAGAAGGCCGACATACAGGAGGCCGGGCACCGTGTGCCATTCATGGTGCGTTGGCCGGGGAAGGTGCGCGCGGGGGCGGTGTCGGACCAGACAATCTGCCTGACCGATATCTTCGCGACGGTGGCGCAGGTGCAGAACCTGCCGCTGGCGCCGGGGATGGGCGAGGACAGCTACGGATTGCTGCCGATATTGACGGGGAGGCAGAACGGACCGCTGCGGCCGGCCATTGTGCATCACGCGGCGAACGGGCTGTTTTCCATTCGGCAGGGGGATTGGAAGCTGGTGCTGGGCCGCGGGACGGGCGGATTTACGGCGCCGGTGAAGTATGAGCCGAAGCCGGGTGAGACTCCGGGCGAGCTCTACAATCTCCGCACGGATCCGCATGAGGATCGCAATGTGTACGATGGCAATCCGGCGGTGGTGGCGCGGCTGACGGCGCTGTTAAAGAGCTATCAGGAGGGCGGGCGGAGCCGCTAGGAAGCGGGCTTCCGGCTGCGTCCGGTTAAAGAAGCTGGTGACCTTCTGCGACCGGCGCGGGCGCGCGCGGTTGACGCTCGCGGCGCGGCCGGGGATTCGCTAGGATCCGGGCCGCAGATTGCGGTCGAAAAAGCCGGTGATGGCCTGCAACATATGGAGACGCAGCGGGCCGGTGACACCGTGGCTTTTGAGCGGATAGAACATCATTTCAAACTGTTTGCCGGCGCGCTGAAGGGCCTCCATCATGTGCTGCGAGTTCTGGAAGAGAACATTGTCGTCCTGAAAATTATGGACGAGCATGAGCTTGCCCTCCAGGCTGGCGGCGGCGCTGACGGGGCTTGCGGCCTTGTACCCATCCTCGTTGCGGGAGGGCAGGCCCATGTAGCGCTCCGTGTAGATGGTGTCGTAATGGCGCCAATCGGTGACCGGTGCGCCGGCGACGCCGGCGGCGAAGGTCTTGGAGTGCGTCTGGGCGTAGAGCGTCATGTAGCCGCCATAACTCCAGCCGTAGATGCCGATGCGAGCGGGGTCGACGAAGCCCTGTTTGACCAGATAATCGACGCCTTCCAGTTGATCGGCCAGTTCGATTTTGCCGAACTGTTTGTGCACCACTTTCTCAAAGGCGTGGCCGCGAAAGTTGGACCCGCGATTATCCATGCGCCATATGACATAGCCGCTGGCGGCGAGGGCTTGTTCCCAGTTGGCGCCGGACCATAAGTCACGCACGGTTTGGACGTGGGGGCCGCCGTACACCATAACAATGGCCGGGTATTTGCGCGCCGGATCGAAGTTGGCGGGGCGGATGAGCTGGCCGTAAAAGAGCGTGCCGTCTTTGCCGCGGAAACTCAGATTCTCGACTGGCTGGAGGGTATAGTCGATTTTTTCGATCGGGGTATCGCGGAGAACGGTGAGAGGGGTGCCGGCATTGTCGAACAGCGTCTGGCGCAGGGGAGATTTTGTGCTCTGCCAGCCGTCGATATAGAAGGCCGCGTTGGGCGCCATGGAGATGGTGTGCGTGCCGGGCTGGGTGGTGCGCTGGCGCAGTTCGCCGGTAGCGAGTTTGACCGAATAGAGATGCCGTTCGAGGGGGCTCGCCTTAGTAGTGGTGACCCAGGCGGTGGTGTGGGAAGAGTCAACGGCGGCGAGTTCAAGCACTTCCCAATCGCCGCTGGTGAGTTGTTTCGGTTCGCCTTCCCCGTAGAGATAAAGATGGCGGAAACCGCTTCGTTCACTGGCCCATAGGAAGCGGCCATCGGGAAGGAAATGGAGAATGTTGTGGAGGTTGACCCAAGCCGGATCGCGCTCTTCGAGAAGGAGGCGAGGCTTGCCGGTGGCAGTTGCGAAGGCGAGGAGTTCAAGGTGATCCTGGACGCGGGAGAGGCGCTGGACGGCGAGTTCCTTGCCGCTGGGCATCCATTGCACACGGGCGATTAACTTGTCCGTGGTGGGGCCAATATCCATCCAATGCGTCTTGCCGCCCCGGGCGGGGACGACGCCGAGGCGCACATTGGCATTGGGGGTACCGGCTTTGGGAAAGCGCTGCGGTTCGGCGACGGCCTGGATGGGCGAGGCGTCAACGTGCGGGTGGATCATTTCGGGGCTGACATCGAACTGGAGATAGGCGATATCGCGGCTACTGGGCGACCACCACCAGGCACGGGAGATTTGAAGTTCTTCGGGGTATACCCAATCGAGGCGGCCATTCCAGCGCGTGGCCGTGCCGTCGTGGGTAAGGCGGCGGGGCTTGCCGCCCGCAACGGGGAGGACGTAGAGATCGTTGTTGAGACGGTAGCCGATGAATGTGCCGTCGGGGGAGAGTTGGGCATCGTCTTCCGATTCCGGGGTGGCGGTGAGTTGGCGGGTGTCGCCGGTGGCCGCGTCGATGAGGAAGAGATCGCCGGAGACAGCGAGGAGCACGGTTTTGCCGTCGTGGGACCACTGCGGACGGGCGCCGGCGACGCGGCGATTCTGCCACTGAAAGGCGCCGGAGGATTTTGCGGATTTTGCCTTGCCTTCGAGATCAGCGAGGGAGGCGAGGACGCGGGAATCTTTGCCGGCGCAATCGTAGAGGCGAAGCTTGCGGGCCTCGGTGAAAAGGAAGCGAGCGCCATCGGGCGACCAAGCGGCCTGGATAATATCGGGCGGACGGACGGCGGCGGCGGCCTCCAGCGTGACCGGCTTTTTATCGGCCCAAAGAGCCGCGGAGCAGAGCGCGGCGACGGCACAACGGTGGAGGGATTTCACATCCCTGATTGTAACGGGCGGAGACGGCGGATAAGGAACCGCGAATTCTGGAAAACGGTTTCGAGATCGGGGCGGGTTTTCCAGTCCTTGAGAATTTGTTCGCGTTCCTCGGTGCGGATTTCCTGCGAAAGGTCATTGGGTCCGATGAGCAGGTATTCAAGGTTTTCGGCTCGCATGTTGGCGATTAGCTGGAGGTGATAGGCGACGATGGCGGGGTTGTCATTCGTGTAGAAGAGGCGCGTGGGGCAATGGATGCCGATGCCATGGCGGCCGGTATGGCGGCGGAGCGAAGGGTCCTCATAGACGAGAAAATTCGCGTTTTCCGGTGTATTGGCGCGGATCCAGGCGTAGGCCTGTTCGCGGTCCGGGGCCATGGCTTTGTAGTTGGCCGGAATTTGGGGCGAATATTTCCAGGCGGCGACGGCGTTGCGCTGGAGCGTCCAGAGGGCGCCGGCGGCGACCATGGCGGAGATGACAATGGTGGCGCCGCGCTGCTTGATCCAGGTAACGCTGAGCATGCTTTTGAAGTGGCGGAACTCCGTGAGCAAGCCATCGAGCAGGAGCGGAAGAAGCGGATAGAGAAAGCGCGAATTGGGGACGAAATTCCAGACAACGAGCAGGGCCATATAGGGGAAGGCCATGACGATGTAGGGCGACGGCCCGTTGGCGCGGACCTGGCGGACGAGGCCGGAGATGGCGCCGAAGAGAAGTAACCGGGCGAAGTTGACCTCCCAGAAAGAGTCACCGGAGTTGAAAAAGAGGAGGCTGCCCATGCTGCCGATGAGTTCCTGCGCGTTGATGGCGAGGACGGTGGAGAGGATATTGAAATCCATGTTCTGGCGGAAGAACTGCGTGTAGGAGAGGTAATAGACGAGGCCGCCGGTGAGGTTGGAGGGTGTGTGGGAGGCGACGAACCAAGACCAAAGGAGAAAGAAGGGGGCGAAAATGGCCGCGAATTCGGCGGCGTCGCGCGGGCGGCGCTTCCAGAGGAGCCAGAGAATGGCGCCAGCGGGGAGGGCGACGAGAGCGGTGCGGGCGAGATAGGCCAAGCCGGCGGCGAGGGCGGCGGCGCGCGTGCGGCCGCGCTCGAGTTCGCGGATGGAGAGGACGAGAAGGACCGTAGCGAAGACTTCGGAAAGCGCGGTGCCGGCGAAGACGACGGAGAAGACGTTCCAGCCGATGAGGAAGACGATGGCCGCGTCGCCACGCCAACGCCACAACTGCCAGAGGAGCAGGGGCAGGGGGAGCCAGACGAGAAAGAGCAGAGCCGGTTCCCAACGGGCGCCAAGAGCGAGATAGAGCGGAAACAGCGGTGGATACTTTACTTGCCAGGGTTCGCCGGGGAGACTTTCAACCTTGAGACCGCGGCCTTCGGCGAGGGCGGCGGCGGTGCCGGCGTAGAGGCCGTCGTCATGAAAATAACCAAGGTGGGGGAGACCGCCCGCTTGCCAGAGCGACCACAGCGAAGGCAGCAGGGCCACCAGGGTTATGAGGACTTTCCACATGTTGAGCGAAACTCAGGATAACAGGGTACGCTCATAATGATATGAAACTCACCTTTCGCGGGGCCGCGCGCACGGTAACCGGCTCCATGCACGAGATCCAGACCGGCCATCGCCGCTTGCTGCTTGATTGCGGAATGTACCAGGGAAGGCGCAAGGAGGCGGCGGAGCGGAACCGGCATTTCCCGTTCGCGCCGGCGGAGGTGGACGCGCTGCTGCTGTCGCACGCGCATATCGACCATTCGGGGAATTTGCCGAACCTGACATCAAATGGGTTCGGCGGGCCGATTTTCACGACGGCGGCGACGCGGGATTTGTGCGCGTCGATGCTGGCCGATTCGGCGTTCATTCAGGAGAAAGACGCGGAGTTTATGAACCGGCGCAATTCGCGGCGGCGGCGAGTGATCGAGGAATTGACCAGCGAACCGGTGGAGCCGCTGTACACGATAAATGACGCGAAGGCGGCGATGGAGCAGTTCCGGGATGTGGACATGCACTCCAGGACAGAAGTGCTGCCCGGTGTGTTTTCCACGACGCACGAGGCTGGGCACATGCTGGGTTCGACGTTTTTGGAACTGGAACTGGAGGGGAAGAAGCTGTTGTTTTCCGGGGACATCGGGCGGTGTTGTTTGCCGATTATCCGCGACCCGGAGCGGGCTTGCGCGGCCGATATTTTGATCATGGAAAGCACGTATGGCGACCGGCTGCACCAGCCGATGATGCACGCCAAAGACAAGTTGGCGCATATCATCAACACGACGGCGCGGCGGGGCGGGAAGATCATCGCGCCGGCGTTCGCGGTGGGACGGACGCAGCAGATTGTGCTGATGATTCACGAGTTGATCCATGAAGGGAAGATCAGCGAGATTCCGGTGTTTGTGGATAGTCCGCTGGCGGTGAATGTGACCGAAGCGTTCCGGAAGCACACCGAATGTTACGACGTGGAAACGAACGCGTTCCTGGACAACGGCGACGATCCGTTCGGATTCCGGCGGCTGCGGTATATACGGGACGTGGAGGAATCCAAGGCGTTGAACGATGTGCGGGTGCCGTGCATCATTTTGTCGGCTTCGGGGATGGCGGAAGCCGGGCGGGTGCTGCATCACTTGCGGAACAACGTGGGCGACCCGCGGAATACGGTGTTGATAACGGGGTTCCAGGCGGAGAATACGTTGGGGCGGAAGCTGTTGGACGGGGAGAAGGAAGTGAACATCTTCGGGGAGCCGGTGCGGGTGCGGGCGGAGGTGTTGAAAATCAACGAACTGAGCGGACATGCGGATCAACAGGAGTTGCTGGCGTGGATGGAACCGCTGGTGAAGACGGTGAAACACGTGTTCCTGGTGCATGGGGAGTATACACAGCAGCAGGCGCTGGCGGCGGCGATGCTGGAGCGGTACAACATTAAGGCGACGATACCGGAACGGGGGGAGTCCTTCACGGTTTAGGGTACTAGTACGTCGCGGGAAAAGTTTTGGGAGGGGCGGTCTATTGGTGGAACTCTTAGCCGCGGGTAGCCTAGTGGGGAAGAGCCAGCCGCATGACGCAGACACTCTACCACTACTCGTATTTGCAAGTACTCGACTTTCTAACGACGGTCGCGTTTTTGATTAATGGCGTGAGCGAAGGGAACCCGGTGGTCGCATGGGCGATCAACTCGTTTCCGTCGCCGCTGGCCGGGTTGGCGGCAGTGAAGATACTGGCGCTGGCGCTGGGGGTGTATTGTTGGCAGACGGCGAAGGGGCAACTGTTGGGGCGGATCAACATCGGCTTCGCGGTGCTGGTGGCGTGGAATCTGCTTTCGCTGATCCTGAAAACGGCGAACTAATTGGCGGTGAATTGCAGTTCGCGAGTGGCGTCGCCGGCCTTCAGCCGAAAGATGTTGACGCCTGCCAGCGGGCCCAGACGGACCGAGGCGGCGAAAAGGCCAGGAGATTCCAGGTCGAGTGAGGTAATGGAAATGACGGCACCGTTGCCGGCGACTGCTTCGATTTCCGGTTGGGCGTTGGGAACGGGCACGCCTTCCGCGTCAGTGACGCGGAAGTAGACGGCGTTGCGCAACTGGCCGTTGCGACGGCCGGACGGCGTTTGCGAAAGCACGGGAATGGCAGCCGGAGCGCCGGCGGCGGCGGCACACCAGTAGGGCGCGCGGATTTCCGTATACGCGCCAGTGATGCGGATAAAACCTTCGCAGGCGGTGGCATTGGCGATCGTGAGCGCCAGTTCCCCGCTCTGGCCGGCGGGGACTTCGAGGGTGGAGGCGGAGAGAAACGGGGCGGCTGAGGCGGAGGATGACTCGACCTGAATCGAGTAGAGGGCCGGTTCGGCGGTGAGGTTGTGGACACGGAATGTCTGGTTCGATTTGAGGGTCAAGGTGGCTGGGGAAACGGCGGCGCGAGCATTGAGGGAAGCGGCGACATTCATCTGGCCGGCGCCCATTTTCTGAACGGCCTCGGCGATGGAGGCGGCCGAGTTGATAAGCAGGGAGCGATACTGTTCCACGGTGAGGCCGGGGCGGGCGCTTTTCAGGATGGCCAAGGCGCCGGAGGCCAGAGGGGCGGAAAAACTGGTGCCGCTGACAAGAGCGTAGCCATCGGCGCTGTACATGTCGCCATTGGGATCGAAGCTCTGTGTGGCAACGTAGAAACTGCCGCCGACGGCGACGAGTTCGGGCTTGATGGAAACATCGACATTGGGACCGATGGCGGAGAAGGCGGCGACGCGGTTGAACACCTGCGGGACGGGGCCGATGGTAAAAAGCAGGGAGACATTGGCGCCAATGCCGCGCGCTTTAAGCAGCAAGCCATTTTGGTGGCTGACCATTTCGGCGGGGAGCGTGGCGGCTCCGACGCCCATGGTGATGGGAGAGGGATCGAGTTCCGTGGCGTAGACGATGGCGGCGGCGGCGCCGGCACGTTCGGCGTTGTTGAGCTTGGTTTCAAACGTGCAGACGCCACGGAGGATGAGGGCGAGTCGGCCAGTGAGGCTGCCGGAGGGGAGGGACTGGCAGGCGAGGCCGTTTTCATCGAGGCGAGCGACATCGGCGAGGGAGCCAGTGACGGGAGCGGCGGGAGGGGCGCCGCTGCCGCGGAAGGCGAGGACGGGGCCGAGACCTTCAACGTCGATGCTGGAGCCGAAAGTACGGTCATTGGGCGTGGCGCCGACGGCGATGGCCGAACGGGCAGTGGCGGGCGAAGAGACGGTGCCGAAATCGGGCCCGTTATTGCCAGCGGCGCAGACGACAAGGACACCTGCTTCGGCGGCCTTGTCGACGGCGGCGACGAGGGGGTCGTCTTCGAGACGGGAAGCGATATCGCTGCCGAGGCTGAGGTTGATGATGTCCATGCCATCGGCGACGGCATCGTCGATGGCTTTGAGGATGGCGGCGTCGGTGGCGCCGTCGTTGATGCCGGGAGTGCCGAAGACCTTATAGCTGCCGATGTAGGCGGCGGGGGCGACGCCCTGGATGGTGGCCAGCGGGGCGGCGGCGCGGAGACCGGCGGCGACGACGGCAAGGGCGGTGCCGTGGCCGACGCGGTCGCGGGCGGAAGTATCGGAATCCCGGCGCGCAAGCAAGTGGACGTAACTTCGGGCGACAATTACCTTGCTGTTAGTAAATATTTCGTCGGTGATTGTATTGGTTCGCGGGTAAGTGGCGGGGACTGGCAGCGGCGCGTTCTGGAGGCTGGGGTGGGCGTTATCGACGCCGGTGTCGATGATGGCGATTTTGACACCCGCGCCGGCTTTGGCGTCGCCAAGTTGATTCCAGGCTTCGGTGACGTGATGGATGGCGACGGCGCGATCGAGCATGCGCTTCACGGTACGCATGGGACGAACCCGGCGGACGCCGGGGAGTTGAGAGAGACGGGCGGCCTGGGCGGCATCGGCAGTAACAAACAGGGCATTTCCAATGGTTTCGACGCCGCCATCGACGGCGACACCGGCGCCGAGGCGCGCTTGCAGTTCGCGCTGCTCGGAACGAATGGCAGCCCGGCGGGCGGCGGCCGCGCCGCGGCGCTTGCGGGTATGGTCGACAATGGAATCGCCGTCGAGTTCGACGATGTAGCGCCCCGGGATCACCTGGCCAGAGACAACGCGGGCGATAAGAAGCAACAGGGCAAGATATCGCATGACTTACAGCTCCAATTTGCCCTTGTAGTTCATATCTCGCAGTTTGAATTTCTGGTGGATGTCCATCGGTCCGGCGTTGGCGGCGAACTCAATGTTGCCGCCGGAATCGGAGAGATTGGCATAGCGCGGGAAACGGAGGCTGGCGATGAGGTGGTTGCTGTGTTCGGGTACGCTGACGGCGGTGGGACGGAGGGGAGGGTGCCCTTTGACGAGCAGAGTGGCGGATTCCAGGAGTTGGGCTTCGAAGCGGCGGACGCCTTGGGGGATCATCCCGGCGGGGAATCCGGCGACGTCAATGAGGTACTCCGCTTCGGAGCCTTCGAGCAGGTCCCGCGCTTTGGCGGATTGGAGACCGTCGCGGCCAAACTGATGAAGGGCGAGGGCCTGACGGATCGGGAGAGCGCTGGACCAGCGGGTGGTAAGGTATATTTCCGTTTGCACGGGGGGAGCGTTGGAATCGTCGACGCGCGGGACACGGTTGGCGGAGGTGCTGGAGGCGGAGGGCCAACCCTTGGGAAAACCGAGCGGCTCGCCGATTTGGGCGAATTCGGAGGCGCTGAATTGCCGGCGGGCAGGGGCGGAAAAGCGGAAGGGGAGCGTGGAGGGACGGGCCCAGGGAGAATCGGTGAGGAGCTTATCGAGATAGTCGCCGGACCAATCGGGGAAGGAACGATCCCAGTTGCGGGCGGCAAGCGGGGCCAGCGGAGCGGTGGAGAGGAAGAAACGGCGTGTCATCGTCACACCGTTGCGACGCGGCCTGCTTCAGGCCCGTTGCCCAGTCATCGGATTCCTAACACTTCTTTACAAGCGCGAAAGGCCAGTACCGAAGCATGTAAAGTACCTAGTTTGCATAAGGTATAAAGGTGACGGCGCAAACAGACGATGAACGGGAGAGCTTAACGCGTGTCACTCTCTATCGGACAAGTCGTCAACGGTTACGAGCTGCTGGATTACCTCGACAGTTCCAGCAAACGCATCGCTTTCCGTGCGCGTAATGTGGTCAACAACCGCATTGAGCAATTGCAAATTCTGCCGGATTCTCTCCGGGACGATCCGGAACGCTCCGCTCGCTTCTATCGCGAAAGCCGTATCCTGGTGGCCCTGCGCCACCCGAATATCCTCACTTGTTTCGGCGCGATTGAAGTCGGCGGCCACCTGGCCATCTCCGTGGAAGCCCTGGAAGCGGTCACGCTCGCTGACCGGCTCGACTTGGGGCCGATGGACGTTGAAGAAGCGGTGCGATCAATACTCCAGGTGCTTGCAGCCGCCGACGCCGCCCACTCCGCCGGGGTCGTCCATCGCGAGATCTCACCGGACAACATACTTATCACGCCCGAAAACCTGGTGAAGCTGACGGGCTTTTCCGCGGCCAAAACCGCCGGAGATCCCAGCGTTACGCGGGCCGGCACAATCGTTGGAAGCGCTGCTTTCACCGCGCCGGAGGTCTTCCATGGCACGGCATCGTTGGACCCCAGGATCGATATCTACGCCATCGGCTGTGTCTTTTACGCCCTTGTCGCGGGCCGCCCGCCGTTCGTGCAGAACAGCGAGTACGAGATCATGATGGCGCATGTGCAATCGACGCCGGAAGCGCCCAGCCGCTACAATCCGAGAGTCAACAGCGTTCTGGACGCCGTGATTCTAAAGGCGCTGGAGAAACAACCCGACGAGCGGTATCAATCCGCGCGCGAGTTCTACCATTGCATCTTGAATCCGGGAACTGTATACGTTCCGCCGCCTCCGGAGGCGCCACCGCCTGCCGAGCAACCCGCCGCCCCCTCCCCGCCCCTCGCGGCGGACCCACTCATCTCGCCCGCTGCTATCGCGCTGGCGTTCGGCCTAGCCTTTCTTATGGTGGCCATCTGGGTTCTGCTCCGAAGCGGTGCGTCGGGACCATGAGATTCCAGCCAGGTGATACCGTCGGGCCGTATCGCGTCACCGGAGCCATCGGGGAAGGCGCCACCGGCGTTGTGTATCAGGTAGTCAACTCGGTTACGGGCCGGCTCGAAGCCGTCAAGATTCTCGCCGATTCCTTCACCGGGGATCGCGAACAGGCCCAGCGATTCCTCCGCGAAATCCAGCTACAGGCGAAGCTCGATCATCCCAACATCGCGCAGGTCCGCACGGCGTTCTGTGAGGGGACAACGATTGTCCTGGTGATGGAATTGGTCGACGGAGAATCACTCGGCTCGGTACTGCGCCGGGGCCCGCTCTCGGTGTCGGGCGCCATCCGTGTCGCCGAACAGGTTCTGAACGCACTAATCATGGCCCATCACCATGGCGTTGTGCATCGGGATGTAAAACCGGCGAACATCCTTGTCGACTGCGCCGGCAATGTAAAGCTCACCGATTTCGGACTTGCCAAGCAGTTCGGCGAACCCGGACAAACGGCGCAGGGCATGGCCGTCGGCACCGTCTTCTACATGGCGCCGGAACAGGTCCGGGGACTGGCCGCCACCGATTGGCGCGCCGATCTCTACGCCGTCGGCGTGCTGCTCTACGAGATGCTGACCGGACGCAAGCCCTTCGACGGCGCTGAACAGTACGCCGTGATGCGCGCGCACGTGGAACTGACTCCGCCCCCCGTCTCCCATTGGGCTCCCCACCTGCCCAAGGAGTTCGACTCCCTCATTGAGCGAGCTCTCCAAAAGGACCCGGCCAAACGGTTCCAATCCGCCAGCGGATTTCTGACCGCGCTCCAGGAGCTGCCGCTAACAGCCGCCACACCAGCCAAGGCTCCCTGGCAGTACGCCACCTACGCCGCGGGCCTTGGCACGCTCATCCTCGCCGCCTTCGCCCTGCCGCCGACCATAGCAGACCAGCCTTTGGAGTCAATTCCGCTGACGATGCCCGCCCCGCCCTCCGTGCCGCCGGAGGCCTTGCGGCCGGCGCCGGCCCCGCCAGTCGAGCCGGCCGTGGAAACCGCCCGGGAACCGGCGCCGCCCGCGCCACCCGCCGTTCGCCCTTCCGCACGACGTGTCGTCCCGTTCTCCGCTACCCGGATTATCTCCACGGAGCGTCCGGAAAACCCGGATCCTCCACCGCCAATCAACAAGGCCGAGACTTCTCTTCTGGCGCCCCCGAAGCTGAACATCACCGAACCGCCGCCGAAGGTTCCGGCAGTCGCACCATCGGTCCAACCGGAATTGCCCACGGAGAAGCCAAAAAACTGGATGCGGAGAAACCTCGGCCGCGTTCCAAAGATATTCCGCCGGGGCGCCAGCGAACCCGGCCCCAAGCCCTAGCCCAGCGCAGCGATCGCCTTGCCGGCGTCCAACAATCCTTCGTCGGGAACGGCCCCGGCCCGGCGCGGCCATGCCGGACACTGCGCCTGAATCGCCGCGCCAGACAGAAGCCAGCCGTGGTTCATCAGCACCAACTGCTCACCCGTTTTGAACACGTTCAAATCCGTTCGGATCTTCGCGATCGCCTGGAGTGTCTTGCCCGAATACCCGTCCGCGCGGGGTTCCAATTCGTAGTCCTCGATTCGCGTGCCAATCCCCCAGAACGCCCCTCCGTACTCCTTCCGTTTGAACCCGTCGATCAGCATGCGCCGACGCAGCGCGCGCGACTCCCGGTCGATCACATCGTTCACGCGAATCAACCGCCGCACAAAGTCGTTCCCCGGGTCCTCCTGGTTCGCGAATGGCGCGCCAGCGTCGGAGCAGAACACCACGTCGTGCCCCTTCCAAACGGGTTCCAAGCCCATGTTGTCGTAGACACCGCCGTCGGTCAGTTCCGCCGTCGTCCGCAGTTCTTGGAGGTCATCCAAATCCCGGTTTCCAAACTCCCAGTCCGCCCCGGCCAGATCGATTACCAGCGGCGGGAACGCCAGCGGAAACGCCGAGGAGGCCGCCACCGCCACCGCCAGTAACAGGTCCGGTTTCTTCGTCCGGCCAACCTGGTAGTCCCCAATGCCCTTGGCGTCAAACTCCCAGTTCACCCCTGTCTTCATGTTCGTCGCGCAAAAGATGAACCGCGGTCCGCCGCTCTCGTAGATGCGCCGCAACACATCGAGCGTGGCTCCATGCAACAGCCCAGGTTCGTCGTAGGCTTCGGCCAGTTTGTCGGTAATCGAGAAATCGTCGCGGACCAGCCCAAACCAATTCCGGGGGTTCAGCCTGTCCTTGATCAGCACCTGGTTCCGGATGTTCTGCGAGCAAAACGCGCGCATTGGCGCTTCAATCACGGCGCCGAAATTGGTGAAGCGGCCGTCGGCGTCCTTGGCAAGCATTTCCCATCGTGCCGCCAGCAGCCCATTCAAAATGGAACCTCCCGACACCGATGAAATCGTGTTCACCCGGCTCAACAGCCCGAGTTCATTCATCCGCCGCAACACGCCAAGATGAAATAACGAGGCGCGAAAACCGCCCCCCGAAAGGCACAACCCGATCTTCGCCGCTGGATCCGTGATTTCTTTCATACCAAACATAGTAGGATAAAAAGCCATGCTCTCCCGCCGCCTTTTTCTCGCTTCGCTCCCCGTTGCCGCCGCGCAAATCGGCAAGGTCAAGATCAAAGACGTTCAAGTAATGCTTATGCAGGGCGGACGCACGTACACGCTCATCAAGATCATTGCCGATAACGGCGTCTACGGCATAGGAGAAGCCTATGGCAGTCCGGGCGTTGGCGTCAAAGAGCAGGTGCTGGCGCTGAAGAGCTGGCTGATTGGCAAAGACCCGCTCCAGATCGACACGATTTACACCGGGCTCGGCGCGGGCGGAAATTCGCTGTCCGGCACGCGGACCGACGGCTCGGCGCACAACCTGATACGCGCCGCCAGCGGCATCGAGATGACTCTGTGGGACCTCGCGGGTAAGATCCTCGGCGTGCCAACATCGTCGCTGCTCGGCGGTCGATTCCGCGATAAAGTCCGCGTCTACGACCACTCGGCGCCAAGCAACATGTTGGACAAAGCGTCCTGCCGCGAGTGGGCCGCCAAGGTGAAGGCGGACCCGTCCGGCTTCACCTGCCACAAGTTCGGGTTCCCGCGGACGCGCCCGGCCAACGACGTTGCCAAGGACCCCGCCAACCGCATCCTCACCACGAAGGAACTCATGCAAGTGCGCCAGGGCTTCGAAAATTGCCGCGAAGCCATCGGCTTTGACCACGACATCATCGTTCACTGCCACTGGGAGTACGATGTCCGCACCGCGATCCAGATTGCCGAAGCCGTCGAATCCATCAAACCGCTCTGGCTGGAGGACCCGCTGATCGTAGACTACTCCTCGTCCTGGCAGCGGCTCACGGCGTCGGCCAAAGTTCCCATCTGCATGGGCGAGAACCTGGCCCGCCGCGAAGGGTTCAAGGAGTTCATCCTGAACCAGGGCTGCGACATCCTCAACCCCGATCTCCGCAACTCCGGCGGGTTCCTGGAAACCAAGCGGATCGCCGATTTCGCCGAGCCCTTTGGCATGCCGATGGCCACGCACAACACGGCGAGCCAGGTCCACACCTACGGCAACATTCAGTGGGCGTCCACGATTCGCGATTACATCGCCACGGAGACGGTGACGGGCAAAGGCGACTGGATGGATAAGGTTCTGCTGCTCGACACGCCCTACATACAAGGCAGCTACATCAAAACCACGGAGAAGCCCGGTCTTGGCATTGAGCTCAATCCGGACGTCGTCCGCGCCCATTTAGCGTCCGGCGAGGTCTGGTGGGGCTAGTCCGCTTACTCACCAAAGAACGCCTCACACTCGCCGCCCTCCTCCTAGTCCACCTCGCCCTGCTCGTCCGGGAGGCAGCCGTCACGGGTGTCACGACGGACGAGCCGAACCACATCTTGGCCGGCCACTTTTTCTGGCAAGGGGGCAAGGTCTATCACGTTCCCGACTTGGCGCCGCTGCTCAAGATTGTCACCGGCTGGACGCCGCGCGCGTTCTCTCTCGACATACCGGATCACCCGCGTTGGCAATCCAAGGACGAATGGGGCGCCGCAGCGGCCTGGTCCGTGGACTTGCGGGATCCGTTCTACCAACGAATCACGCTTCTGTCGCGCCTCCCCGTCCTGTTGTTTCCACTAGCAACGGTGCTTCTCATCTGGCGCTGGGCGCGGCAGTTCTCCGGCCCAGCGGGGGCGCTGCTGGCAGCGGCCATCTTTGCATTCGAACCAACCGCTCTTGGCCACGGCGCACTGGTGAAAAACGACGTTGCCGCCGCGCTGGCGTACCTCGGCTTCTGGTTCGCCGCGTGGCGGTATTGGCGGCAGCCAACGTGGACGGCCGTCATCTGGCTGGCCGCGGCCACACTCGCCGGAGTCCTGGCCAAGCTATCGCTGATCATTCTGACAGGCATCGCGCCTGTGCTGCTTTTGGCGCGCCACTGGCGCCGCTTCCCGCTGTATTTCCCCCTGTTCACAGCTATCCTTTACGCGGGCCTATGCACCGCGTACCAATGGGATGTCCACCTGGTTCATCCGCTGGACATGGCCGTGCTGGCGGCGGACCCGAAAATCCCATGGCTATTCACCGGCATCGGCCGCATCTTCCAGTGGCTGCCGGTGCCGAGGTACTTCTGGGAGGGTTGCGTCGGGCTGTTTTGGAGCGCCGCGGACCGCCCGCCCATTTATCTTCTGGGCTCCGTGCGGCACACCGCCGATCCCTGGTACTTCCTTATCGCAATGGCCGTCAAAACGCCCGTTGCTTTCCAGGCGCTGTTCCTCGCCGCCGGAGTTTATTGTGTCGCGCGCCGGGACGCGCTGGCGGCGTTTCTGATCATTCCGCCAACGCTCTACATCGGGCTGGCCAGCCTTTCGGGCCACCAGTTGGGCATCCGGCTTATCCTGCCCGCGCTGCCGTTCGCAGCGCTGATGGCGGCCCGGCTTGCCGTGCATTGGCGCCGCTTCGTCATCGCCGCGGTGGCGCTCGGCGCCATCGAGTCGCTGACTTACTTCCCGCACGGAATCGCGTTTTTCAACATCGCCGCCGGCGGGCCCGCCAACGGGCTGCGCTATCTCGCCGACAGCAATCTGGACTGGGGGCAGGACCTGCCGGCGCTACGCGATTGGGCGCGGAAAAACAACGTCAAGGGCTTTCGCTTGGCCTACTTTGGCGCCGACACCCCCTGGCGCTACTTCACCGGCGAAGACATTCTTTCCACACCGCCTCCGTGGAATGACGCGCTGGCCAAGGGCCAGACGGTCCTGAAGCCGGAACCGGGCCTCTACGCCATCAGTGCCACGCTGCTGCCCGGTCATTTTTTTCAACCGAAGTATGAGAACTACTATCAGTTCTTCCGGTCACAAACCCCGGTGGCGCGTATTGGATACAGTATCTACATCTACGAAGTCCGGCCGACACAATAGAGCGTATTCCGCCCGCGAATATAGATCACGCCGTCGGCAATGGCTGGCGTGGCGATGAAGAATTCGTCGCCCATCTTGTTATTCGCCACTAATTCAAATTTATCGCTCATCTTGACAACTAAGATATCTCCCTGCTCCGTGGAAATGTATAAGTTGCCGTTCGCGCCGACAAGCGACGCCTTCAGCGCATAGGTTCCCGGCAGCCGCTCCTGGTAGATCAGTTCCCCGGTCGTGGCGTTAATGCAATTCAGGATGCCATTGTCGGTGGCGAAATAGAGCCGCCCTTCAAATAGCACCGGAGATGGCGTGTAGGAGTTGCCCTTCGTGTTCTGCCAGACGATGGCGTCGGTTCCCGTCAGGTCGCCGTCCCGGCCCAGCTTAATCGCCATGCGGTTGGGGTCCCGGTGGCCGCTCATCACGATCACCGTGTTGTTATGGATCACCGGCGCCGGAATAACATTTGTTCCCAGCCCGGCGCACTGCCATATCTGCTTGCCGGTTTCATAATCATAGGCGCGCACCTTGGCGCTGGCGGCGATAATAATCTGTTTTCTCCCGCCAACTGTAGTCACAGTGGGCGGTGACCAGGAACTTACTTCGTCGCGCTCTATCTTCAGTATGTCCTTGCCGGTGGTTTTGTCCAGCACGAGGAGATACGAACCTTCCTCTTGATCAAAGTTGAGCAGCAGCCGGTCGCCGTCCAGCACCGTCGGAACGCCTTCGCCAAAGCCCAGTCGCATGCGCATCTTGCCAAAGGTCCGGGACCACTTCAAATTCCCTTTCATGTCGAGCGCATAAATGCCACGGGAGCCAAAGAAGGCGTAGACCATTTTGCCGTCGGTGACGGGCGAGTTCGACGCAAAACTGCCATAACGGAAGTGGTATCCCTCATGCGGAGTCGCCGTCAGCAGAGTCTTTTCCCACACCGTCTTGCCGGTCTTGCGGTCAAAGGCCATCACCAGAAATTTATGCTCGACGCCGGAGGCCGCCCCCCCGCCGCCGCCGCGTCCGCCGGTGGGGGCGGGGGCGGCCGTCTCTGTGGTCGGCACGGCGGTGGTCAAAAATAATAAGTCGCCCCACAACACCGGCGAACTGTGTCCGCGCCCGGCGATTGGCACCTTCCACGCCACGTTCTTCGTATCACTCCACTCCGTCGGCGCCGGTCCTTTGGCCAATCCGTTCTCGCCAGGTCCGCGCCACTTGGGCCACGCCGCCGGGTCGGCCGCGGCCATCAACACCGGTGTCAATAACAGGAAGAGTGATCGCATGTTCATTTACGGCGTCAATACCTTTCCAATCGTTACCGCGAATTCCCGTCCAAACCGCAAACGGTCCGCCACTAGCGGGCGTCGCCCAATTTTCGGCTGGCGAGAGATCCGCTGTTCCATGATAAACGCTGGCAGCCCGAAGTCCTTGTAAAGTCCCTGGCTAACGGTCATGCGGCCGGCCATTCCGGCGGTGGTAGTCGAAGCGGCGTAGAACAATTTACGCGTCGGCGCGAAGGTGGTTTCCTTTTCGAGCAACGCGAATAAGCGCTCCGCCAGGGCCGCATGTTTGCCCGCGCCGCCGCCGTCTGGCGGGCCTTCCAGATATTCCGAAGTTTCGGTGTTGTGCAGGCTCAGGACGAAATCAATCGTGCGGCCGGCCGCCAGCCAGACGCGAATGGCCGCGCGCTGGGCGGTGATTTCGGGCATCTTTTCCACCCCGTTCACATCCCAATTCCGATTGAGGTCGTAGCCGAATTTATTGAAGCGAACCCCGCCCCGGGCCACGCCATCCGGGTCGCACATCGGGTAAATCTTCCACGTGATCTGTTCCCGCAGCGGCCGGCCCGCGTCCGAAAGCAGATGGCGAACAAGCCCCTCCCCCACCCAAGAACTCCCCGTCTCCCAGCTATGCTGGCGGAAAAAGAGCCACGCCGTCCGCGGGCCGTTCCCGATGGTCCATAAGACGATCGGGCGCTTGTCAACCGATTGGCCGACGGTCTCCTCCGATAGCCGATCCCCCGCCCACTGCCGCAACGCGGCCAAATGGCGATTCGTGTACGGGGGAACGTGCGCGATCCAGAACCGTTTCGTTTTCGGGGTCACCTTCAGCCGCATCCGCGGTTCGGCCGCGTCGTACTCGAAGGTCTCCAAATGGGCCCAGGTCTTATTATCGAAGCTGATTACAGGCGGAGTTTCGGCGTTCACCGCGCCTCGATTGGGCGAATAGTTGTACTCGCCCGGTATGCTGACAAGGTCAATCATCAGCGCCTGGTTGGGCGTGGCGTCCACTTGAAAGGAATACCAGTTAGCCTGGCGGTTGCGGCCATCCTGGTCCGTCTCCCCGGCCAGGTGGGCGCGCCAGTGGTTGGCGGCAACGCGCTCCACACGTCCAAGATTGCCGCCCTCGAAATTCCACGAGATTTTGACTTCCGCCCGCGCGGAGAGGGCCAACAGCACACCAACAAGAAAGCGCATGATTCATTAAACATCGAGTTAACAATAGAAAACATGCATCGGAAGCAAAATAAGCATAATCTGGTTAGCGCATGTACAACGAAAATGAAAAAGATCCCGTAAATGAACTCGTTCACCTGTACGTGGACGGCGCCTTCGACCGTCGCGAATTGATCGCGAGGGTAACAAAACTCTTCGGCAGCGGCGCGGCCGCCACCGCCGCCCTCGGCAGCTATTCCGAGGTGATGGCGCAAACGCCCAGCGCCTGCCCGGCCAACATCAAGGTGCCGTTGGATGCGCCCGACATTGTCGCTCGCGACATCGAGTACACCGCCAATGGCGTCAAAATGTTCGCCCATTTCGCCTACCCGAAAAACGTCGATGGCAAGATGCCCGGCGTCATCGTCATCCATGAAAACCGCGGCCTCGTCGAACACATTAAGGACGTCTGCCGTCGCATGGCGCGCGCCGGGTTCGCCGCCATCGCGCCCGATCTGCTCTCCCGCCAGGGCGGCGTGCAGGCCTTCCCGGAGCCCACCCAGCAAACCCAGGCCTACGGCCGCACGTTGGTCAACGAACGTCGCGACGACCTGATCAGCGCCCTGGATTATTTGAAATTCACCCCATTTGTCACCCACGACCGCATTGGCGTCATCGGCTTCTGCGCCGGCGGCGGCAACACCTGGGACCTCGTCGTGAATCTGCCGGAAATCGCGGCCGCTGTGCCCTTCTACGGGCCGCCCCCGGCCATTGAAACCCTGGTGAACGTGCAGACGCCCACGCTGATGATCTATGCCGAACGCGACCGCGCGTTAACAGCCCGCATGGCCCCCGTGCTCACCGAATTGCTCGCCCGCCAAAAGGTGTTCGGCATGAAGATCTACGAAGGCGTGGGTCATGCGTTCCACAACGATACCGGCGCCAACTACAACGCCGAAGCGGCCTGCGATGCATGGTCGGAAACCGTCGCCTATTTGAACAAGTGGCTGCGCGCTCCCCGCGCTTAGCCGTTCCCCATTCGCTCACCGCCCGCGCTGAATCCAGCGCGGGCGGTTTTTTATTCTAGCCATGCGACTACAATCGGAGAAGGACACTCCATATGCCCACTCGCCGCCATTTCCTCGCCTCCAGCGCCGCCGCCCCCGTGGCCCTCTCCCAGGTAAAACCGAACGACAAAATCCGCATCGCGCTCATCGGCGCCGGCGGCATGGGCTCTGGTGACGTCCAATCCGCGCTTTCCACCGGGCAGGCCGAACTCGCCGCCGTCGCCGACATCTATGACGGCCGCCTCACGCGCGCCAAAGAAATCTGGGGCGCGCAGATCCTCACCACGCGCGACTACCGCGAACTCCTCGCAAAAAAAGACATCGACGCCGTCATCATCGGCACCCCCGATCACTGGCACGCCCGCATCGCCATCGATGCCATGAACGCCGGCAAAGATGTCTACGTCGAAAAACCAATGGTGCAAAAAGTGGCCGATGGCCATCTCGTCATCGACGCCGCGAAGAAAGCCAACCGGATTCTCCAAGTCGGCAGCCAGCGCGTCTCATCGGTCATCTACGATAAGGCCCGCCAAGTGCTCGCCTCCGGCGCCATCGGCGAGTTGAATCTCGTCGAAGCCTGGTGGGACCGCAACTCGGCCCTCGGCGCCTGGCAGTACTCCATCCCCCCCGACGCCAGCCCCGCCAACATCGACTGGGATCGCTACCTCGGTTCGGCGCCCAAACGCGCCTTCGAACCGGTCCGCCTCTTCCGCTGGCGCAACTATCAGGACTACGGCACCGGCGTCGCCGGCGATCTCTTTGTCCATCTCTTCTCCGGCCTTCACTTCATCACCGGCGCGCACGGCCCGGAACGCGTCTTCGCCACCGGCGGCCTGCGCTATTGGAAGGATGGCCGCGACGTGCCCGACGTCATGATGGGCATCTACGACTATCCCGCCCAAAACAACATGCCCGCCTTCAACCTCGCCCTGCGAGTAAACTTCGTCAACGGCGCCGGCGAAACCAGCGGGTTCCGCTTCGTGGGCAGCGAAGGCATCATGACCGTGGGCTCCACCGTTACGCTTTCCAAGGTGACGCGGGAATCCGAACCCGGCCACACCATCGGCACGTTCCCCAAACGCGTGCGCGAAGAATTTCTGAAGGACTACAGCGGCAAATACCCGCCCCAAACGCCAACCGCCGCCGCCATGCAACCCCAAGGCGAAGAGACCTTCCGCGCCCCCCGCGGCTACAACGATCACTATGACCACCACGCGAATTTCCTAGCCGCCGTGCGCTCTCGCAAACCAGTGGTGGAGGACGCCCTCTTCGGGCTCCGCGCCGCCGGCCCCGCCCTGCTCAGCAACCGCAGCTACTTCGAAAAGAAGACCTTCACCTGGAACGCCCAGACATGCGAAGCCAAGGGCTGACATTGCCGCTTTTGGCGGCCATGGCATTGGCCGCCGCCCCCGGCAATACCCGCCTGGTGCGAACGGAAACGCAGGCCCGCGCCCTGGGCATTCCCGCCGGCGGCGAGCACCGGCACATCCGCGTCCGTACGTCTGCCGGCGCCGGTTGGTCCCCGTGGATTGACACCGTCACCGATCCCGAATCCGGCACCCTGGTCTGGTTCCACGAACCGGCCCGCCTGGTGGAAGTGCAGGGCGCCGGCGACGCGCGGCTCATGCTCATCGATCCCGGCATCACACCCCGGCTCGCGGCACCGCCCGCCGGCACCCCCGTCATCCTGGGCCGCGAACAGTGGTGCCCCGCCCCGTTCGTCTGCCCGAAAAGCGCCAACCCATCCGCCACCCGGCCCACCCATCTCATCGTCCACCACACCGCCAGCGCCAACACCGCCACCGATTCGGCCGCCCTCATGCGCGCCTTCTGGGAACTGCACGTTAAAGGCAACGGCTGGGCCGATATCGGCTACAACTTCCTGATAGATCCCGTCGGCACCGCCTGGGAAGGCCGTGGCGATGGCGTCCTCGGCGCCCACTTTTCCGGCGTCAACACCGGAACCGCCGGCATCGCAATGATCGGTACCTACACCGCCCAGCCCCCTTCGCGCGCCGCCCTCGATAAACTCGCCGAACTGCTCACATGGCAGGCGGCGAAATATGAACTCGATCCCTACGCCCAAACCCTCCACGCCGCCAGCGGGCTCGAACTCAACGTCATCAGCGGCCACCGGGACGCCGGGCTGTCGCCCCGCGCCAGCGGACGCACCGAATGCCCCGGCGTGGCCCTCTATCCGCTCCTGCCCGAAGTCCGCTCCCAGGTCTGCCTCGCAACACCCGGCTGCGTCCCGGCCACCGGACGGCCGAACTCCTGCGCTGCGTCTGAAGCCCCCTGCCTGTCGCGGTTTGGCGTTGTGAACAGCGCCAGTTTCGACGCGCGCCCCGTCGCCGCTGGCTCCATCGCCAGCGCCTTTGGCGCGCATCTGGCGGGCCTCACCGCCCAGGTCAATGGACGGAATGCGCCCGTCGTTGGCGAATCGGCCAATCAACTGAATATCCTCATCCCAGCGGCCACGGAGCCCGGCACCGCGCGCCTGCAACTCTTCGCCGGCGCCACGGCAAAGGCGGAGCGCCTGCTCTGGGTCACCGAAACCGCGCCCGCCATCTACGCCGCGCTGAACCACGACACGCAGGGCCTGAACACGCCAGCCGCGCCCGTCTCGCCCGGCCGTCCGTTAACGCTCTATCTCGCCGGCGCGCAGTCAAACCTGCCATGGGCCGCCACCCTCGGCGGCGAAACGGCCGAGCGCCTCTATTTGGGCCCGGCGCCCGGTTTTCCGGGCCTCTGGCAATCGAACATCGTGGTGCCCCCCGCTCTCCGGCCCGGCGCACACCCGTTGACACTTACTATTTCCGGCGTAACTAGCGCCCCCATTTCAATACAGGTGAACTAACAATGGCCTCTCCGAATGATAAAATCCAATTCGCGCTCATCGGCGCCGGCGGCATGGGCACCGGCGACGCCACCGATTGCCTATCCATCGGCGGCACAGAGATTGTCGCCGCCGGCGATATCTACGAAGGCCGCCTGGAACGCGCCAAGGAGCGTTGGGGCGCACAGATCTTCACCACCCGCGACTACCGCGAAATCCTCGCCCGCAAAGACGTTGACGCCGTCATCGTCGCCACCCCGGACCATTGGCACGCCCAAATCGCCCGCGACGCCTTGCTGGCGGGCAAAGACGTCTACGTCGAAAAGCCCATGGTCCATAAGTTCCCCGAATGCAAAATGCTCATGGACGCCCAGGCAAAGAGCGGCAAAATCCTCCAGGTGGGCAGCCAGTACGCAAGCGCCATGGTCTTCCTGAAGGCCCAGCAGCTCATTCAACAAGGCGCGCTTGGCGAATTGAACCTGGTGGAAGCCTGGCTCGACCGGAACACCGCCCTCGGCGCCTGGCAGTATTCCATGCCCGGCCCCGACGCCACCCCGGAACGCATCGATTGGGATCGTTTCCTCGGCAACGCGCCCAAACACCCCTTCGATCCCATTCGCCTTTTCCGCTGGCGTAACTACCGCGACTACGGCACCGGAGTAAGTGGCGACTTATTCGTTCACTTACTCACCGGGCTCCATGTATGCACGAACAGTCTGGGGCCGAACCGCATTTACGCCACCGGCGGCGTGCGGTATTGGAAGGATGGCCGGGACGCTTATGACGTTGTGCTCGCGCTCATGGACTATCCCAAAACCGCCAGCCATTCCGAATTCACTTTCGCCCTGCGCGTCAACCTCGCCAGCGGCGCGGCCCCGCCCGAACGCTTCGGGCTCAAATTTGTCGGCAGTGAAGGCACCATGGAAGTCACCATGAACGGTGTCACCCTGGACCGTAAACCCCGGGAATCCGAACCGGGCACGACCATCGATACCTTCGACAAGGCGACGCAGAAGAAGATTCTCGCCGAGTACCGTCGGAAGTACCCCACGCAGAAGCCCACCGCGGATTCCATGCGGCCCGACGGGTCGGACCGTTTCACGCCGCCCCGCAGCCACAACGCGCATGTGGAGCATGTGCGGAACTGGGTAACGGCGTTGCGCACCCGCAAGCCGTTCTTTGAGGATTCCACATTCGGCTCCCGCACGGCCGGCCCCAGCCTGGCCGTCAACCTGAGTCTGGAGAAGCAAACGGCCATTGGCTGGAATCCCAATACGATACAGCTTGCCTAGGCCGTTCCAAATCGGGATTCGCTAACTTACTTAGTTTCAACTATTTGCAAATGGCACGCGGCGTGCTCTCGGTGGACTCATGAAGATTTTCATGAGCCTGGTGCTCGCCGCGATACCCGCAATCGGTCATACCATCACGTATGATCCTTCTCTTCCGCGCCTTTTCCAGACGATCGAAGTAAGTATTGGCGGAAACGTCATCAGCGTAAACGCCGGCCAGATAGGCGTCCGGATCGACGGCACATTGCCGGCGTTGGTGTACTGTGCCGACCCATTGACCTGGCTGCAAACCGGGCCCACGCCCGTCACCGCGGTCACGGAGAGCCAGTTTCCCAACGGGGGCCGGCTGGCCTGGCTGTATAACACATACGGTCCCGCCGTTCTCTTGGGTTCGGATGCCGCCGCGCTCCAACTCGCCATCTGGGAAGTGATCCTGGACAATAACGTGGACGATCTGGACGCGGGGCAGACGCGCACCACGGCGAACACGGACCCGCAGGTGAAGATGTTGGCGGCGGCCATGTTGCAGGCCAGTGTGGCGCAAACGGATACCGGGGTGCGTTTCTATGTACCGGACCTGGGCCCCGGCTACAGCCAGACGCTATTACACGCCTCGTCACCGGGCTTGGTGCAGGCGCCGGAGCCGGCGAACGCGCTGTTGGCCGGTGCCGGGCTGTTACTGGCGGGCGCGCTGCGCCGCCGCCATTGATTCAAGTTTGTTCCTCCCTCCGAAGGCAGTAAAAACTGACGGGCCCGCGGCAAATACCGCGGGCCTTTTTTTTATTGTTGTCGAAGCGAACCCACCGGTCGCCAACCTGGAATCTCTTCACTACTTGCACCTCACGCCAGTCTTTTCGTCAGTGGACACGTCGAGTCGTCACGGCATCCCTGCACGATCAGACGGTCGCGCACCGGCTCCCCGCACCAGAAAGTGAGTCGGCGCCGGCTGCGCCGATACCGTGCCCGCTGTCTCCCCGCCTAATCCAGCGGTCGATTTTGGTGAGCCCCCCGATCGTCCATCCCTTGCAACCCGGCATTACTGCCGAGGGCAATGGCAAATTCGTTCACCGCGCAACACATGCCGATTCCCTGTCCCAATGCGCCGCGCAGCGCCCTTCGGCGTCAAAAGGCCTCGCCCGGAGAATCACTCGGCCGTCTGGGCTTCAACTCGCGGCGTTTCGCGTTCTGCCCGTGAACTCATGGTTTTCGCCCGCTGAAACAGGACTTCTGCAATCCGCGGAACCAGATGGCCGTTGTCCATCGCCAGCAGACTACAGGCTACGAAGACGCCGTCGGTGCGCAACGTAAGCACCGGTAGCAGCGGTCGGATCGCCGCGAATCCATGCCGGGCCGCGATCTGGCGCGCCAATTCGGGAACAACCTTCCACTCATGCTCAGCCAGCATTGAAATGGTCGATACGGCGTCCTCCGCAAAGCCGCTCTGAATTTGTAACCGCGCCAGAAATCCGAACGCCCAGTCATGGCTGGATCGCCCAACATGGCGAGGGATCTCCCATTTCGCGTCTAATAGCGCGCTTCGGTCTAGCGGCGGGTGGGCCAAACAACGCGCCGTCTCTCGAACATGGGGATTTAGACTTATCCAGCGCTCCATCTGTACGCTTGGCAGTTCGGGTTGCAAATATCGAGCCTCCAGCAACGGCCGCGAAACGTGTCTCCATACCCCGAATTCTTCTGCCTTGCGGTATAGCTCGGGGGCTAAATCCCATAGCAGCCGGTTCTCTTTGATGTAAGAGAGCATGTTCCCGAGTGCCTCTCCCGTGCCGTTGTAACTGCCAAGTTCTCCCGCCAGATGCAACGTGCTCTTCAGTAGCTCCATCGCGCGCTCGTGCATCCCCCCGCCCGCCAGCACGGCCGCGACTTGAGTCCGGCATAGTATCCACCGGCCCGCCTGCTTTTGTTCGCTCGTCAACTCTTCCAACAGCCGCGCCGTCGTCGCCTTCCAGGTGGGCATTCCCAACTGCTTCTGAAGCACCGCGTTATACGCTTTAGCCATCAGTATTCCATGGTCATCTTCCACCAGTTCCGTCAACTCCGCCACCAATCCCTGGATCCATCCCGCAATCTCCGCCTCGCCCCGGTGGTGCTCACAAACGGCCACCCTGTAAAGTGATTCTACGGGAGTCCACGACCACGTTAGCGGTCGCTCAACAACGATTGCCCCCAGAAACAGCCGCCGCGCCCAATCGGGGTCACTAGTTCGACTGTGGTAAGCCAGCGCCAATATTCGGCGACTATGCACCGTCGAGCGGACGCGTCCCGCTCCCACCGCGCTCTCCACAATCTTTCGACACTCCACCCGGCGTCGCCCCCGTGCAAGAAACCCACCTAACCGCAGACCGTCTCGCGTGCATCGTTCGCCCTGCGGTATCGCATCCCAAACCCGCACACCAGCTAACAGTATCTCCCCTGCGATTGGAGTTTCTATCGAAGTTGATTCCAACAGTTCAAGACAATCCGACAAAACACTTTGGGTCCCCTCGCATTCCGATAAACGCCTCAACGCCTCAGCCAATACCCCATGCGCCAATTCGTCTCGCCGAACTCGCCGGAACACACGTGCCACCGCTGCCGCCGTCCCCGCCACCGCTTGCAACGGCGCGTCGTAGGTCAGCATCGTTTCAGCTAAATAGAGCGCATTTTTCAGGTGGACTTCGAACTTCCACTTCACGCATCGTTCCACTAAGTCCACCACACGCGTCAGCGCCTTTTCCGGTCCCTCCGTTGCTAACGACAACTGAAACTGTTCGTTGAACAGATTTCTCGTAGCCGGTTCATCCGGGCACCCCGCCCGCAACCAGTTGACGTAGTATGGCGCCGCGTCGCAACAAATCGCCAGCAGATCGAATTCACGATCCGGAAGCGTCGAGTGATTACTCACTAACGTGTATAGCAGAATCCGGGCGTTGTATCGCTTCTCGGCATTTAGCGGCCCGAAGAAACCTCTGTCGATCTCTTGCGCAATCAGGTGCTGACCGAAAAACTCTCTGCCAGCCCTATGATATGCCGTTGAAAGCGTGCTCGTCGCCGATGCCCGATAGAGCGGCACATGTATCCGGTCCAAGATCCGCCTAGCCTGAAGATAGTCCCCATTTCGCGCGTACAGCCGCACCAGCGAGGTATTCACCAGATCCTGATTCTGTAACTCGGCCGCCTCGTTCCTAAGTCGCGCAAGAACATCGAATCGTCCCGAGGCAGCCGCAAGTTCAAGCCGCGCCACCATAACGTCGGTACGAGCAACCTCGTCTGGAAATTCTGCCTCTAGATGCTCCGCCTTTCCGAGGTGGCCACCCGCTAGTAGTGATTTCACTGTCTCCCGCACCGCCGCCACTCTCCGCTTCGACGCACTCATCAGCCGGACAAGTGGCACCGCGGAAACAGGATCGTTACTAAGTATCGACTCGGAAATGAACCGCCGCAGCACCATATTCCGTCGTCGGCCCGCTGGTATTCGCCGCGCCGTTTCTATCGCTGCCTCCTTCTGGTCCTGTACCCATAACATCCTCGCCAATAGCGCACGAGCATTGGGAAAGACAGCCACTTCGCGCAAACTGTTGAACACTTCAGGGCGCACATCGGCGAAGATGGCCACCAGCCGGACAAACGCCGGCACCAGTCCTCGCGGCACCCGTATCGCCGTAAAGTCCCCCATCTGCTCCACGGCCGAGTCCAGCACCGTTGCCGGTACGTTTTCCTGCGCCAGCCTCCAGATCGCAATTAGCCGGGCAAAAAGTCGGAGTGTCGGGTTCAATCGTCGCGATCCTTGAAATGCCCTTTGCCAATCCGCCCCGCATAGCGTGTCCTCCAGCGATACGCCAGATAACGTCGCCCGGCAATCCGAATGGTCGAACCACAGCGACACCGCTTCCAGAACCGCCCCGCAATCAAGCGCCGCGCTGGCCCCGAGCTGAATCGTCCGCAGTTCCACGTCCGAATCGTCGCGGAACGTCTCCCGCAACGCCATCCGGAACCGCCGGTCCGACGCCAGGCGGAGCAACTCCTGATGTTGCTCCGCCGCAGCCAACTGCAGTGGGATTTGCCGAAGACAAAAGCGCTTCGTCACGGGCTCGTAGCCGTCCCACCCCGCGGCGAAACGGCCAAATCGCTCTCGCGCTTCCAGCGTCTGCCCAGGGAGCCACTCACGGATTTCCTGCGCCAGAAGCGGATGCGCTAGCTTCACCGATTCCCCTGTATGCTCATCCTTCGACAAATGGATCCAGCGCCGCACCGCGCCAGGCATCCCAGCCACACTCCACTCATCCAAATCTGATATCGCTGTCGCAACATGTTTCGGCACCGGCGCGCCCAGCGCGGCTAACAGCGCGAATAGGTGCCGGTATCTCAGAGTCGATGGATCTTCCGCCAGTCGCTTCATCTGCATGCGGACATACTCGCGGAAATCCATTGGTGTCGAGTCCAGCAGCGAATCCATCTCACCCCCGGCGCTCGACGCCGCGGCCAGGTCCTCCAGCAAAAAGCGCACGTAGAGGGGGTATCCGCCGGATTTCTCCGCCACCCTGTCGGCGATTCGATCCCCGATCACCTTTCCAGAAAGTGCCTCCGCTGCCCACTGCCTTACCGCCCCCGGCGGCAGACAGTCTAGCGAGTATCGGTTCGCTGACCTTTCCCATGCCTGCAGGTATCGGGGATGCTCCCCATCTGCCGCCCGCGCCGTCACGATGATCGATACATTCGCCGGCAGCGGCGAGGGGAATGGTGGGGAAAAGTCCTGCCCCGCTTCGTCCAATCCGTCCAGCAGTATCACCAGCGGCAGCGCCTCTCTTCCGCCGTGTTCATGTATCAACCCGTATATGGTCTCGCGGACTTCCTGAAGATCGCTCGGTACTCCCCGCTCCAAATCGATCCCGTAGTACACGTATAGTCGCCGCACGATTCGCCGCAGACTCCCCAGGGACGATCCCAAAACGTCGTCACCATGTACAAACGGGTGATAGATCACATAACACCACTGCTGCCTCATGCCCCACCGTGCGGTAAGTGCACTTTTTCCAAATCCGCCGGGACCGGTAAACAGACAGATTCGCCCATCTGGAGCCGTTACTTGGCTCGACAATATCGCCAGTTCCTGGTCGCGCCCGACAAAAGGCTCACCGTGTCTCGCTATCTCGGCACTCGCTCTTGCGTCCGCCTCCCATCCGCCGTATTTCTCATACAACGGTTTCCTCCGCAACTCCGTTCGAAACATATCGATGGTTCCATCCACCGCGCGCGTCCACTGCCCCAGTGCCGATAGTTCCACCGTCACCGTGTCCACAAGCGCCCGTACTCGTGTCTCCAACGAGCCGATTCCGCCCAAGGCTTGGTCCAGTTTTTGGTCCACCCGTTCCAGTGCCGCTGTCGCGCCCGGTGCAAACCCTTCCAGCGTTTTTCGAATGTGTTCCAGTGTGATTGGAATCCCATGCGATTCCAGTTCCACCAGTATCCGCGTCTGGATCACGTTCGCCAATGACGGATTGTCTCGAAGTTCCGCGGAAAAGTAGGCGCACACCAATTCGAACCAATCCACCGAAACCATCGCCACACCGTCCGCTCGGTCGGTATATAACTCGTGCCATCCGTTCTTCGCCGCCTCCTGGAAAATCTCCGGAGCATCGGGCCGTTCCGCCAGCAACTGCGCTACCAACTGGGCCCGCAGTGCCGATACCTGCGCCGGTCCGGTTCCGCTCCCGGGCAACAGGAATAGAGTCTCCATTCCGTCCGCCGCCGCCGGCGGTGGAATGTAGTCTGGCTCCGTCGTTCGGCCGAGTTGCGTCCGTAGTTCTTGCGCCGCGTCGGCCAGCCATTGCTTCGTGCTTTTTTCCGTCTCCCTGTGCCCAAGCGTGATACACATTTGCAGCGTGCTTTTCAAGTACGCCCGTAGCGCCCCACGTGCCAGGTCATGGTTCACTGGCCGGCGCCCATCCTCCATCTGCGATGAATGCGCCACCGCTTCGTGCGCCCATCTATCGGCGGAATTCTGATAGTAGCCGTCTGCAAGCCCGCTTATCATCTCGGCGATTCGCGAATCCTTGTTCAGGCATTCCTTGATGCAAAGCGCCACCAATTTCGTGATCACAGGCGCGAGTTTGTACAACACCAGCGTGCCGCTCATCTCCTCGGTCCTGTCCCACCTGATTCGTGACGGCTCCAGTTGGCGAATTTCCTCACGCCCGGCCAGCCCAACACTCGCCTGAGAGTCTCAAATCGTTCTGCGCCGAAATCAACCTCGCGACCAATGTTTGGTTTCATGAACCGCCGTCTGAAATCTTCAAATATTTTCCGGAGTTTTCCATTCTACATAAATAGAGCCCCGAAATAGAGCCCCGAAATCCCCAGCCCAACAACCGACAGCGAGAGCCTCTTGCCAATCCCAATTCCACTCAAAACCGAACCTGTCCGGAGAAAGCAATGAATGTTCCGAGGGGAGGCCTCCGCGCTGCAAGTTTTGCTAGTCAAACAAACTCTTTTCAGTCGAAACTCGGAGTCCACATCCAGCCCGGTACTAATGTGTTATGCGCTGGACACGTCACCCTGCAACCTCCCACGCGCCAAGCCCACGCGAAAAACGTCTTGCCGCCTGCCGGAAGAGTCTGCTGCAACCGGCGGAACACAAGCACCGGCAATAGCCTCTGATGAGCTATCGCCTCGGCTTCCTACTGCTTGGTGACCGCAAAAGCGGGGCGCCGATGGCGGTCCGCTTTGCCCCAGACAACATACGCCGGATGCTTCAGTCCGTCCAGCATGTTGTGACCGATACCGCTTGGAGCGATCTAGCCCGTCTATCGGCCATCTGGCAACGTTTATGGCCTTCCATGACAGCGCAAAGCCCGGTTGCCGGCCGGGCGTCCGATAATACCGGGTTCCCGAAGTAAGGAAAGCACTCGGTCGACTTGGCGCGACTAAACTGCGGGAGACTGGGCAAGCTAGTATAGTGTCCTTCAAATAACTGGAGGTTGTTGTCGGCGCCGATTAGCCTGGAGGAATGGGCAAATCCTGTCAGCCGTCCGCCATGGATCTGGAAAAACTGGAGCAGTGGATCGCGGCACATGGAACGCCACAGCAAGTGGCGCTGCACTGTCGGATCGTGGTCGCAGCCGCTGCCGGGAAGTCCGATGTCTCGATTGCGAATGAGCTTTCGGTAAATCGCAATACGGTAATTCTGTGGCGGAAGCGTTTTGGCGAGGCGGGGTTGGACGATTTGTGGGACGTTGCTCCGGGCCGGGGCCGAAAGCCGCGCTATCAAGTCGACAAGATCGCCGCGATCGTGGAGGCGACACTGCTAACCAAGCCGGAGGGGATCACCAATTGGAGTCGCCGGACAATGGCGCAGAGCCAGGGTGTTGGTAAGTCCGCCGTCAACAACATCTAGGGCGCGCACAAACTCCAACCGCATCGCACGCAGACGTTCAAGCTCTCGCGCGATCCGAAATTTCTGGAGAAGATGACCGACGTGGTTGGCCTGTACTTGAATCCGCCCCATCAGGCAATTGTGCTCTACGGACACGAAAAGAGCCAGATCCAAGCCCTGGATCGCACCCAGCCCGGGCTACCCATTAAAAAGGGGCGTTGCGGCACGATGACCCACGATTACAAACGCCATGGCACAACGACATTGTTCGCTGCGCTGGATACGTTACAGGGCAAGGTGGTCGGCGAATGCCACCATCGGCACCGGCATCAGGAGTTTCTCAAATTCTTGCGCCGGATTGACAAGGAGTTCCCAGGTAAGATTCCGCTGCATCTGTTGATGGACAACTACGGCACCCACAAACACGAGAAAGTAGAGGCGTGGTTGCAACGTCATCCCCGGTTCGCGTCTCACTTCGTGCCTACCAGTTCAAGTTGGTTGAATCTGGTTGAGAGATGGTTCGGCCATCTCGACAGCCAATCCATCCGCCGGGGCGCATTTCTCAGCGTCGCCGAGCTGAAGGCTTCAATCGAAGCTTTTCTCAAGGCATGGAATCAACACCCTAAACCCTTTGTGTGGACCGCAACCATCGAATCCATACAGGAAAAGCTCAACCGCTGCCGCCGAACGCTGGAGCAGATCTCGCCCGGCTGTACTGCTCCAAAGTCCAGAAAACGAAAACCACCGCCTGTCTAGTTATTTCGCAGACACTACACTAGGTCCAAATACCGGACCCAGCCCTCATAGAATGAACGAAACCGCTCCGCGGTAGGCGGGTGCCAGCGAGGCCTGGCAGCCGGAGGGCAGAGAGGGAGGGAGAAGGGTTCGCGGGGTGGTGGGAGAACCGGCAGACTGAGAGCGGTTGCCCGACAACCGAAATCGGTCTTAA
>JAEUQC010000078.1 GCA_016789905.1 Bryobacterales bacterium
GGACGCGTTGACCGTGGTTCGCATGCAGGGCCGGACCATCGGCGCGGCCGCGCCCGCCAATGGCCAGGCGCTTATCTGGAACGGCTCCCTCTCGCAATGGGAACCCGGCAACGGGGGAGGCGGAGGCGGAGGCGCGGCCAATGCGGCGCAACTGGCAAGCAACGACTACACTCCCGCCAGAACCAGCAACACAGTGCTGACACTGCCCGCCGTGCCGGGCTATACGTTTGGCGTTGGCGGCGCCGCCTGTCCGTCCGCGGCCGCCAGCGCAGCGGTAACGGTTCTTTCCGGCACCGGCACTTTGTGGATCGGCCTAGGCGCCGATTGCGGCGTGAAAGTGCGTCACAACATTCTGCTCACCTGCGCCGCCGGCTGCACGGCGGCTGGCGGCGCCTCCGGCTTCGATGGGACTGATCTGCCGCTCTATGAATGGACTGTCACCTCCGGTGTGCTGGCCGCTTCGGGAACACGGCGGCTGACGCCCTACGTCTCGAAACCGCTGGTGGCGGGCGCCAACATCACGATGGTTACGGCGGGCGGCGTGACGACCATCAGTTCGACCGGCGGCGGGGGCGGGGGCGGGGGCGGGGGCGCGGCGTATCCGCCGATGGCTGCCGAGTCGACGGCCTACCAGTACGAGGAGTTTATCGGCGGTGGCGAGTGCTCGGTGAATGCGACCACAATCGGGAAACTGTCCTGGCGGGTTGCCTCGGCCAATGGCGGGGAATCGGTGTCTTGTACCGCCGATGGCAGCGCCGCGCGGCCGGGCACAGTCACCCTCAACACGGGCGCCTCGGCCGGGAATGAAGTCGCGCTTTGGCTGCCGGCCGGCGCCTTCCACCCTGGTTCGTCCTTCACGGGGCGGTTCTTCTTCAAACTGTCGGCGACGGGCAGCGCACAGGCACTCATTGGATTGATCAACGGTCCGTGGCAGGCCAACGGCGGCACCGTGAACGGCGTCTACCTGGAGAAGGAATCGGCCGACACGAACTGGTTCGCGACAACCGAATCGGCCGGCACGCGCACACGCGTGGACACGGGCGTGGCGGTGACAGCCAACTGGGCCGTCGCACAGATTCGCCGCGTCGACGCCACTACGATCGGCTTCAAAGTCGCCGACAACGTGGCGGGCCTCACGTCGGCCACAGAGGCCACCATCACGGCAAACATTCCGTCGGCGTTGCTGGTGCCCGGGTTTTTGGTGCGGAACACGACCACGGCGGCGCGCGAGCTCGCGGCCGATTACTATGACATTCGCATCACGGGGTTAACGCGATGACACGGCTGATCCTCTTCTTCTTCAGCATGTTGACGCTTTGGGGCGTCACCGCGTCGCCGGGCTCGATCACCGTGTACATGCGCTCCAATGGCGGCGCCGGTCTGGGCTGGTCGGCCACCCGGTCGCCGAAGCGAACGGAGATCACCGTGTCGGGGAGCGGCGCGTGGAATCTGAGCCGGGGCGGACCATTGTCTTCGGCCTGCTTCATGGCCAGCGGATATTGTTTTAACGCGTCAACATCGGCGACAACCACCGGCGGCGCGGCGCTGCCGGTGGGCAGCGGGCCGGGCACGCTTTATCTCTATTGGGACGGCTTGGGGGCCGATTTCATGCTGTCCGCCGGCACCCATACCGGCACTTTGACGGTGGGCACAACCGTCATTGCCATCACGCTGATCGTCCTGCCACGGCAGGATTTCGATCATTTCGTCTACCGGCCTGGTTATCCATCGGGATGCGTGAACAGCCATCCCGGCTACTCCTTCGCCGATACCTGCGTAATTACCGATGAACGGCCGCCCAGTACAGCGATGGCCGTTCCGGCCGCGGGCGCAAACTATGCCGATCCGCAGTTTGGCCACACGGTGACCCGCGTGACACCGAGCGGCAATAACATTCAATACGGCGCGCTGAGCGCCTTCAGCGCCACGGGAAAATATCTGTTGACGAGCACGCCGTCCGGACAAATCAACGTCTACAACCGGGGCGGCGGAGTCGCCTACGCTTCCGTTGGGAGCATTAACATCAACAACAGCGCCTGGGATCCTTACGACGATGAGCGGATCTGGTTTCTGGACGCGTCGACAATCAAGCGGCGGGAACTCAACACCGGCGCTACCGCTACGGCGGCGGATTACACGCTGGCCGGCGGCGGTGGCCGGCCGGCCATGACCACACTTACCATGGGCGGCACGGTAGACATCACCGACGATGGATGGTGGGCCTTCCGGGACAACAACTCGCTGTGCGCGGTGAACCTCAACGGGCTAATGGTGTCGAACCAGGAGGCGCAGACGTTTTGCACCAGTCTTGCTCCCTATGGCCTTACCGACATCGATTTCACACAGATCACCCAAGTGGATGTGGAATCCAGAAAGCGCTATGTGGTGCTGCTCTCGGCGCCGAAAGGCCATGTATTCAGCGTTGGCGCCACAGGCCTGGACTATGAATACCCGCTGCCCACTGGCAATCAGGACATCAGCGTTGAACCGCATTCCGATGTCGGTCAGGATTCCGAAGGGCGGCAGATCTTCTTCTGGCAATGGTATACGCCATACGACAACCGCTACTATCTGGCAACGGCGCAACTGAACAAGGGCGCCGATATGACGCGACCGATAGAGGAAGGCGGGGGATTGCGCATCCTCTACAACAGCGACTCGGGAAACTTCTTCACCGACGCCCACTATGGGTGTACCTGGAAAGGGGTCTGTGTGTTCACTCCCTTTACGGGCGGGGATACACCGGTCTATCAGATCTCCGCGGTGACGGCGGGCAATCCTTGCTCAATCACCACCGCGGTATCGCACGGCTTGTCCACCGGGACGGCGGTGCAGATCGGAGGCGCAGCCGGCATCACCAGCATTAACGGCGTGTTCACGGCAACGGTCACCGGCAGCAATTCGTTAACCTTAAACGGACATACCTGCACGGGAAGTTATACGGCCAACAGCGCGCACCTGGCCCGCAACGCGGCCACCGCCACCAACTGGCCAAACCGGCAGGAAACGGTGATTGTGCGCCCGGGCGAGGAGATCCGGCGCGTGGCGGTTCACCGCACCAAGATGTACTCTGGCGGGGCGCTGCTCCCCTACTACAACACGCCGCGCGGTTCCATTAGCCGGGATGGCCGCTATATTGCCTTCTGCAGCAATCTGGGGGTGCCGGAGAATCCAAGCGTCTGGGTTGCCGATACGGGCGCGCCCCAGACTTCGACGCGGATTGCGGTCACCGCCATCGACGCGGCCGACACCAAGGCCATATTCAACTACAACGTGCCCGCGGGGCAGGCGGCGGCGACTATTCTTATTAGCGCCAGCCCATCGTTAAGCAGCCCTGTGGTGAACGTCTCCGATGGCGCCACGGCGCAAAACCGGCAGTATGTGGCCACCGGACTGACGGCGAATACCGATTACTGGTATCGCGTCACCACGGGAGAGTACACGGCCAAAGGGCGTTTCCAAACCGGCGGACCGCTAAGCGGCACGGCCGCGTTGGAAATAGCGCGAGGCGACGGAGGCGCGGTGCAGCACGGCGCCACCGTGGGGCTGGGGTCCTCCGGGGCGAGTCCGCTGCGGGTAACGGTAACGCGCGGCGTGTATTACTACGACACCGGAGCGGGGCCGCGAGCGGTGGTGGTCCGCTAAGCGGGGCCGGCCGGCCGCCGGACAGTCCGGGTGAAGTTTAGCCTGGATTGTCCGGCAAATCGGCTTCCTTAAAGACATAATCCGTGGGAACCGGTCCGGTCCGCCGGAACAGGAAGAACTCGTAGAAGCAGGGGACGATGAGGTTTTCGCGAATCCAGTCCGGTTGACGCCATTCGCGCACCGGCGCCACGGGAATGGCCGGAGAAGGCACGGGCTTATGCCACGGCAGGCCGGCGCCTCCGGTTCCCTGTAACAGGAATTCTACAGCGGGATCGTAAGGATGCAGGGTGCTGGCGGCGTGGCGGCTGAGAGGGACCAGGGCATCGCCGGGCACCAGCATCAGCCGGTAGTTGTCATAGATTCCCGAGCCGGGAAGGTTGCCGCCCTGCATCCGGGACAGCAACACAGGCGAGCCCGGAGGGACATAAGAAGGCATTTCGGCCGCCACTTGGCGGCGGATGTCGAATACCTGCGCATAGGTGACCGGCACATAGCCGTAGACCAGACGCCAGGCAAGAAAGGCGAACAGCAGCGTCATCCACGCGGCGCGCCCCAGACGATGGCGCGCGGACAGCCAATCGGCGGCCATTCCGGCGCCATAAATGCTGAAAATGACGTAGGGAAGCAGAAACGTCAGCATGAAGCGAGGGTAAGCGACGCGGGTTTTGGCGATGATCAGACCGTA
>JAEUQC010000149.1 GCA_016789905.1 Bryobacterales bacterium
AGATGATCGAAAGGCAGCCAGGGAAGCGATGGGCGCCGCGTCACGGCATTGTAGACGGGAATCATGAACCGCAGGTCGGTCTCCATTTTGTAGTGCGGCAGATAGTTGACCGTCTCCAACACCAGCAGCCCGCCAGGCTTCAGCACCCGCTTCAACTCGCGCAGTACGCGCATCGGATCCGGCAAATGCTCAAACACCTGGAGCAGCGTGACGACATCGTAGTGGTTGTCGGGAGCGTCAATGGCCTCGGCCGGGGAGCGGAACATTCGAATATTAAAGTGCTTCCTGCCGTAGGCGATCGCCTCCTCCGAGTAGTCGCAGCCAAATGCATTGAACCCCCGGTCCGCCGCTTCCTTCACAAACAAACCGGAGGCGCAGCCGACATCGAGCAGGGAGGCGGAAGCGGGCAGTTCGGGCGCCAGAAAATCAAGCAGACGGCGATATCCGATACGGCGCGTCAGGTCGGGGGCATAGACGAAATCGCGGCCCTGGGATTCGGCGTAGCCGTTATAGTCCGGGTTGTAGAAGTGGTCCTTCCACTCCGGCGTGGGGCGTGGATTGGTGCGAATCAGGCCGCAGCCCTGGCACCGAACCACCTGAAAGTCTTCGCCAAAACCGCGCTGCCTGGTGACGAGCGTCCATTTCGATTCGCCGCAAAGCCCGCAATCGGAAAACTCCAGTTCGCCGAAAGACGGCACTTTCATGAACTGCGCTGAGGGGTCTGCTACGGTTTTGGGCATGAGGTTGTTTCTAGGTTTCTATCGATCATCATTGACGAAATAGGAAATAAATATACGCCCACTGGAGAAGGGGTGTCAACAGAAAAAAGTACTAGCTAATTGAAGAAATGGTACTGCATGGCCGCCCACTGCGCCCGGCTTACAATTCGCCTCGTGACTCAAAACGGCAACCAGAAGCACACCACAATAAGTTGCGCGCGACACCAAGAGACAAAAATGAACTCGAAACGCAGCCAATAGCGGCGAATCTGACTGTAATTGCCGCTGGAGTTTTCGGTGGTAACACTTAAAAGACTTGGGAATACAAGCGGCAACAGGAGCGGACCTCCCCGCGCTTCGTGTTGTTCCCTAGTGAATTTGCAGGTCATTTTGCCCGCCCCCCCCCAAATTAGGGTAGCGGCCAAACCGGGCCCCGCTGCCGGGGAATCATACGAACTTGCGATTTGAGTCAGCCGCTTATTTGACTCCACGCCGGATAGCCATTTTCAGCATCTATACATCAGGCGAAACTCTTACCCTCCTTAAGCCGGTTTTCTCTTGCTCTCAGCAGATCCTTGTAGTATTATTCTGAGACTAGTAGTATCCCCATAAACTTGCATTCGGAAGGCTTCACAATATGATCAAAACAATAGCTAGTCGGTTCATCATGGTTCTGTGCTTGGGGTTGGCGCTGCAAGGCGGCGCAAATGCGGCTACCCTCACCCTCAACAGTGGCGCCCTCAACTTCAACTTCGTCACCCCGTCGAATATTGGCAGCGTCAATGGTGCAGCCGTTCTGGACTTCAATGATCCGAGCCCGTTGGGCACCCTGACCGTCACCGACAACGGCGCGGCGTTTCCCAACGCGATTTTGTTTGGTGTGAACAACGGCGCAACCGAGCTGATTGAAATGACCTTCAACTTCGCCAGCCTGGTGTTGGTGGGCAATGATGTGTTTATCCCCGTCACCGCCACCCCGTCCACCCCGCTTACCGATCCGTTCCTCATCTCCCTGCTTGCCCCGTCCGTGTTCCAGTTCACGGTAAGCGGCCAATCCGACCTGGGCGGCGGGAACACACTGACGCAGTTTTCCTTCGTGGCCGCATCGGTTGAGACGCCAGCCGCAGTGCCGGAGCCGGCGACATGGATGTTGACGGCCGCCGCTGGAATGGCGGCTCTCGCCTTCCGCCGGCGTGTTCGTTAGAACTTCTTTGTTTTCATTTACTTCGTTTTTATTTTTGTAGTACCAGCGAGGTTTTATGCAGGTTGTTTTAGGTAAGGGGGAGCTTAAGCTCCCCCGCTCCGCTTCCGGAGACTCTTCCCCTTCACTGGCCTCCAAGGCAGGATGGATACTGCTACGGGCGGTCGAAATCCTGGTTGCCTCCATTGCCCTGCTGTTAACCTTCCCGATCCTCATCCTCGTCGCTCTGTACATTAAGTGGGATTCACCGGGTCCGGCGATTTTCCGCCAGACGCGAATCGGCAAGGATCTCCAGCCATTCTCGTTCTACAAGTTCCGCACTCTCTACGCCGACGCCAGAGAGCGATTTCCTGAACTCTATCGCTACGAATATACGCCGCAGGAACTGGATGAGCTGCAATTCAAGACCGAAGAAGACCCGCGGGTGACGCCGGCCGGACGGTGGCTGCGCCGTACCACCATCGACGAACTGCCGAACTTCTGGAACCTTCTGAAGGGCGATGTGGCGATTGTCGGGCCGCGCCCCGAGATTCCGGAAATGGTGAAGTACCACGCGCCTGAGCATATGATCAAGTTTTCCGTCCGGCCCGGAATTACCGGCTTGGCCCAGATCTGCGGACGCGGACGGCTGAAGTTTCACCAGACCAACCATTTCGATCAGCAGTACGTGCTGACTCGCAGCTTTGGCCTGGATTGCCGGATTGTTCTGCAGACGGTAAAAAAGGTGGTCCGTCTGGACGGCGCCTTCTAGCCATTTCGGACAGTACAATAGCAATAGATGATGAAGAACACTTTGGCAGGGTTGGCGATCCTGGTTGCTTGTTGTATTGGGGAACATTCCGGCATCTTGCGCGCCCAACAGCCGCCCGTACAGGCACCTGCACAAGCCCCCGCTCCGGACGCCGCCGCAGTGCTGGCAGGTGAGTACCGCCTGCAGGTGGACGACGAATTGACCGTCAAGGTGTTTCAGCACTCGGAAGTAGACGAGAGCGTCCGCGTGCTGCCGGACGGGACGATTTCCGTGCCGCTGGCCAATCGAGTCCAGGCTGAGGGAATCACGGTGGACGAGCTTCGCAAGCAACTCACCAAAGCGTATGCGAGCTACTTCCGGAATCCCCAGGTGAGCGTCATCGTGCGGACGGTGGCCAATCGCACCATTTTCGTAGGCGGCGAGGTGGTGCGGCCGGGGCTGGTGCCGTTATCGGGCAGGATGACCGCCCTGCGCGCGGTTCTGCAGGCCGGCGGCTTCAAGCCGACCGCGCAGACCGATAGTGTGTATCTGATTCGCAACGATGGCAAGAACCAGGCCGTCGCTTCCCGCTTGAACCTGAAAGAGGTATTTGAAAAGGGAAAGGCCGATCAGGTGCTGCAGAGTTTCGACGTGGTGTATGTACCTATGTCGAAAATAGCCAAAGTGGATAAGTTCGTCGATCAGTATCTGCGTCAAGCGATTCCCGTCAATCTCAACGCCGGCTTCACATACCTATTTAGTCCAAGTTCCTCCGTAATTAGATTTCAATAATAAGTTAACTGGAGCGCACCCTATGTTGAGCGATGGAAACATCATAGTCCTGGGGGGAGGCTTGGCCGGCTTGGCCGCTTCCATCGCGGCCGATGCTCCTGTCTACGAAGCCGCCTCGCAGGCGGGCGGAATTGCGTGCTCCGACCGTGTTGACGGGTTCACCTTCGACCGCGGCATTCACATTCTGCAGACAACCAATCTGGAACTGCTGGACTGGCTGAAGAGCCTTGGCGTCACCTTTCAGGAACATCGCCGCAACGCCTACATTTACTCACACCAGACCTACACCGCCTACCCATTCCAGGTGAACACGGCCGGTCTTCCCATCGGGCTTCGCGTCCGCTGCCTTTGGCAGTACCTGACGCGGGACCGCGACAGCAAGGCGCACAACTACGAAGAGTGGATGTACCGCACCCTTGGCAATGGCTTTGCCGACACGTTCCTGATTCCCTACAGCGAAAAATTCTGGACCGTATCGCCGCGCGAAATGACGCATGAGTGGACGGGCAACCGCGTTCCGCAACCGAGCCCGGCGCAGGTGATTCGGGGTGCGTTCTGGAGCAAGCAGACACGCATCGGCACCAATACCGATTTCCGCTACCCCCACGGGGAAGCCGGTTACGGCGAAGTGGCCGCTGCGCTGGAAAACCAGGCGAGGGCCAATCTCCACTTGGAGCACCGCGCCGTGGAAGTGGACGTGGAGCGCCGGCGAGTGACATTCGCCAATGGCCAGACGGCCGGCTACTCCGTGATGGTAAGCACCATCCCGCTACCCGTACTCATTTCGATTTGTCCGCAGGCGCCCGGCGAGGTGCGGCAAGCCGCTAGCAAACTGCGAACCAACAGTATTCTGGTGGTCAATCTTGGAATTGAACGGGAAGCGATTTCCGACCGCCACTGGGTACATTTCCCGGAAAAGGACGTAAGTTTCTTCCGGATTAGTTATCCCCATAACTTCGGCCCGGATGTCGCGCCGGGCGGTAAGTCATCGATCTCGGCCGAAGTTGCCTATTCAGTGAACGATGGCATCGACCCGGAGAAAACAACCGAGCGCGTCATCGCCGATTTGATCCGCGTCGGCGCGATGAAGAGCACTGACAAGATCATCACCCGAACGACACACAATATTCCCTACGCCTATTGCATCTACGATATGCAAAGGACCGAGGCCCTTCGAGTGATCCACGCCTGGCTGCGTTCCTGCTCCATTATTCCCGCCGGGCGCTATGGGTTGTGGACGTACTTTTGGAGCGACGAATCGATTCTAAGCGGGAAGAAGGCAGGCGGAACGGCGCTGGAACGGCTGGCCGGCCAGATGAGCACCAATGCTTCATCATGAGCGGTACCGGTTCTGTCCGTGTTGCGGCAGCGAATATGGCGCAGGCGCGCACCACCCCTCGGGCGGCCATCTGCATTGTCAGAGTTGCGCCTATCGCTTTTATCAGAACGCCAAACCCAGTTGCACCGCGGTGATTGCCGATCCCGGCGATCCGGAGCGGATTCTGCTGTTGACCCGCTCCACGCAGCCGCACATCGGCAAGCTAGCTTTGCCCGGCGGGTTCATCGACTATGGAGAATCGCCGGAAGCCGCGCTGGCGCGGGAGGTTCTGGAAGAAACCGAACTGGAAGTGGTGTCGAGCCGCCTGCTGTGCGTCACATCGTTCGATTATGAATACTTAGGAGGAAGCCTGGCCGTAATTGAGATGGCATTTTGGGCGGACGTGGGCAGCTCCCGTTTGAGCGGTAGAACCACCAGCGAAGCGAGCCGGTTGGCGTTCTATTCCATTCAGGAGACGCTTGCCGACGTGTCCCAGTTGGCGTTTGCCGGGCATGCCTCGGTTCTTCGTCAGTATTTGACCGCCCTCCAGAACGGCTGAGACAAAAGATTATGCCATGTGAATTCAAGGACCTTGCGCTTGGCGGTGTGACCCTGGTTGTACCGCGCGTATTTAAGGATGACCGGGGATACTTCCTGGAATCCTACAAGTATTCGGAGTTCGCCGCGGCCGGCATCACCGAACGCTTCGTGCAGGAGAATCATTCGTTTTCGACGGCGCACGTTGTTCGCGGCCTCCATTTTCAATTGGCGCCCAAGGCCCAGGGAAAACTCGTCCGCGTGGTGCAGGGCAGCGTTTGGGATGTCGCGGTGGATTTGCGGCCCGATTCGCCCACCTTCGGCAAATGGGTTGCCGCCGAGTTGTCCGACCAGAACCACCACCAGTTGTACCTGCCGCCGTGGTGCGCTCATGGCTTTTGCGTTCTCAGCGAAGTGGCCCAGGTGGTCTATAAAGTGACGGATGAATACTCCCCGCAACACGAAGGCGGCATTGCCTGGGACGATCCGCAGTTGGCCATCGACTGGCCGGAAAAGCAACCCGGGCTTTCGGCTCGTGATCAGAAATGGCCGCCGTTCGCCGAAGTCGTGAAACGATTGCAGTCCTAGGCGCTTGTATATCAAATAGAGGGGATAGGGGACATATGAAGGGTATTATCTTGGCGGGCGGCAGCGGAACCAGACTGCATCCGGCAACCTTGGCGATCAGCAAGCAGTTGATTCCGGTTTACGACAAACCGATGATCTACTATCCGTTGACCACGCTGATGCTGGCTGGAATCCGGGATATTCTGATCATCACCACCCCGCACGATCAGCCCAACTTCCAACGCCTGCTCGGCTCGGGCGAAAACCTTGGCATCCGATTCTCCTATGCCGTTCAGCCGAGCCCCGATGGGCTGGCGCAGGCGTTTCTCATAGGACGCGAGTTCATTGGCGACGATACCGTCGCCCTGGCTCTGGGTGACAATATCTTCCACGGCGGCGGACTATCGGCGTTGCTGACGCGCGCCGCCGCGCGTACCCACGGCGCCACCGTGTTTGCCTACCATGTGAAGGATCCGGAGCGCTATGGCGTCGTCGAGTTCGATGCCAACGGCAAGGCGATCTCCATTGTGGAAAAGCCGGCGCAGCCGTTGTCGAATTACGCCGTCACGGGCCTCTACTTTTACGACAATCGTGTCGTCGAGTTCGCTTCCACACAGAAGCCTTCGGCTCGCGGAGAGCTTGAAATCACCGATCTCAACCGGCGTTACCTGGAAGAGGGTTCTCTGAACGTGGAGATCTTCGGCCGCGGTGTTGCCTGGCTCGACGTGGGAGAGCACCCTGCGCTGCTCGCCGCATCCACCTATATTCAGGCGATCGAGGAACGGCAGGGTATGCAAGTGGCCTGCCCGGAAGAAGTGGCCTATCGCATGGGCATGATTGACGCCAACCAATTGCTTGCCGCCGCCGAAAAGCTGGGGAAGAGCGGTTATGGGCGGTTTCTGCGGCGCGTGCTCGAAGAGCCGCACGGAGTCTGACCGGCAGGGCCGAGCGGTGTAGGTCAATTATTGTACCGGTAGTACTACGGAAAACTTGGTAACCCCAGAACGTTCCCGGACGTAGTATCTCTTTTTTCTGACGATTAGCAGTTATATGCCATCGCAGAGTGTGTTTGGGTTCCGTCCCGGAACGGTGACGTATCGTGTCTACGAGGGGGTTCTGCTGGCTGTCTGGTTGGGCGGGGGCGCGTTGACGGCGCAAACCGCGGTGGTGGATGTGGACGTGAAGACGGTCACCAAGACCATCGACCGGCGTCTGTACGGAAGCAATATGGAATGGTCCAATAACGCGAACCAGTCGTGGGACACCGGTTCCAATTCGTTTCGCTATTCCATCCTGGACCAGACAAAACTGTCGAAGGTGACGCTGCTTCGCTTTCCCGGCGGAACGCTGGCGGACTATTATCATTGGCGTGACGGCATTGGCCCGCAGAGCAACCGGCCGACAACGCCGCACTACATCGATTCGGGTTCTTCCAAGCACGTGGTGGGCACCCATGAAATCATGGATTTTTGCCAGCGCACCGGCGCCCAGCCTATCTTGCAGGTGAATGTGGCCACCGGCACGGCCGAGGAAGCGAAGAACTGGGTGGCCTACGCCAACAGCGCAGTGAATTATGAGCGCGCCGCAAATGGCTCCACGGCACCGTTTGCGGTCAAGCTGTGGGAGATTGGCAACGAGCCGTACATGCGCAATTGGTCCGGCGCCAGCAACTCTTCTTTGATGACGGCGTCCACTTACACCACGAAGTTTATTGACTACGCCACCAAAATGAAGCAGGCCGATCCGACGATCAAGGTGGTGGCCGTCGGCGGAAGTAATTTCGGCCGTTATCAACTGGTGCAAGAAGCCAATTGGAATAAGGAACTACTGCAACGCGCCGGATCGCAGATTGATTTTCTTGCCGTTCACAATGCCTACGCGCCCATGGTTGTCAATCTGGGGACAGAGAACTTTCAGCAGGTCTATGAGGCAATGCTCGCGTTCCCGAAACAGGTAGAACGGAACCTGGTGTCCACCAACCGGGATATTGAACGGTACGCGCCCGCCGCGGCCAGCCGGATTCAGATTGCCATTACCGAATGGGGGCCCCTTTTCGCCGTCAGTCCTGGCAATCCCTACGTAGGACATGCCAAGACTCTCGGGTCGGGTGTGTATACGGCCAGCATGATGCGGGTATTTTTGGAGGCGCAACGGGTGAGCGTCGCGAACTTCTTCGAACTCACCGATCCCTTGTTCCTCGGTTCCATGAACCACGGCGGCGTGCCCAAACCGTCGCTGCTTGCCATGGAGATGTATTCAAAGTATTTCGGCGACAAGATGATCAAGACCGTGGTGACGAGCCCGACCATCTCGACCGCGGCCGCTGGATTAGTGGAGGCCGAAACCAATCTGCCCTACATCGAAGCCTCCTCCAGTCTCAGCGCCGATGGCAAGGTGATCTACGTCATGTTGATCAACAAGAACCTGCAGATTTCGGTTCCAGCCACCATCAAGATTCGCAACGCCGCCTGTATTGCAACTACGGGCATCGCCAGAACTCTCACCGCCGCCTCGCCCGACGCCAATAACGGCGACGATCTGTTGGCAATTCCCGGCATCACTTGGGCCAAGCAGGCCACCGCCCCCTCCAATTCCATGTTCAACTCGGGTGCGCCCGGCACCGTGGCCATACACTCCAAGAGCATCAACAGTTCTGCCTCCATGCAGTACGACTTGCCGCCGGTCTCAGTCACCAGTCTCGAACTTCGGCGTTGCAACTAGGCGCTCAGACAGACGGCGTTTTGAAATCCTCGGCCATGTCATGCCGGGGCGTGAGAGAGTTGCCTGGACGAGACGAATCACGAGAGAATACGAATTGGCTCCAATGGTTGTACTCCCTGTGCGGCTGCGGCGTATTCTGAACCAGATGGTCTCGGGCAATTTTGCCTGGGAAGTCCCTTCGGCGCCCTACTGCCTGCAATATAACGAACGAACCAACCGGGAAATTTCCGTTCCCCTTGAGGAGTTGGAGACGCTGGTCACGCTAGGATATGCGACGCGTGTCACTCATTCGGCGTCGGCCAAGCGACTGGACTGCTGGATTCCCACCGACAAAGGGCGCGAGCTCCTCCGGCCCGCTCACTCCTGATCCGCCTGACCAGTCCGGCGTATTGAGACTGTCTGTCGCGGTGACGCGTCCAAGCGCGTCTCCTGTTTTGCGACTGACGCAGCGTCTACGGCAGCGTAAAGGTTTTCCCGCGCAAAGCCGATTACGCACTTGATGACATATCTGGTTAATTGTTGCCAAAGTGAGACTTTTTTTATTCGTTTTTCTCAATTCGACCAGTATACTGGGGACTGCACTACTACATATGGCCTACTATAAGGTTCCTCGTCCTCCTAATGCTCTTCCGGATGAGCTGGTTTGGAAAGCCCTGGGCTTAAGCCGGGCTACCTTCTTCAGAAAATTGAAGGTGGGGCTGATGACGTCTCCCGTCTTGCGCGATGGAACATCCCGCCGATGGTGGACGCCAACCGATGTTGAAATCGCAAAACAAGAGATCTCTTCAACCAAGGACTTCCCTTCCCCGAGAGCCCGGAGGCGCGTATGATTCGCCTTGTTGTCAGCAACCAGCGGGGCGGCGTGGCCAAAACGACCACCGCCGTCACGATTGCCCGCTGTTTCGCCGAAAGAAACCTGCGAACCCTCCTGATCGACACCGATTCCCAGGGTTCGGTGGCAACAATTCTCGGGTTGAAGCCGGAATTCGCCCTCCACGACTTCCTGATTAAGCAGGTTCTGTTTTCCGAGTGCGTCGTTCCGGCCCATGAGAACCTCGATGTTCTCTGCAGCGACCGCAAAACACAGGCGGCCGAGGACATCATCAGCGGGCAGACACTCCGAGAACTCCACTTTGAACAGGCCTTCGGCGATAGCGGCGTCGATAAGGCCTACGACGCCGTTGTCATCGACGTCGCCCCATCGCTGACTCTTTTTCAGACCTGCGCCATGCTCTATACGAAGAGCGTTTTGATTCCCGTCGCCATGGAAACGCTGAGCGTACAGGGTGCTAGTGCCAGCATCAGCTCGGCCAACGAACTGAACCGGCTTTTTAAACGCGAAGTTGGCATCACTTCCATCGGCATGCTTCCGGTGATGGTCAACAACCGGTTGCAGATGACCCAGACCGTGCTTACGGCGCTGCAGGAAATGTCCCAGGAACTGCATGTTCCGCTATTGCCCAATATCCGGACCGATACGACGGTGGCCAAAGCGGCGCGGTCGCGTCAGTTCCTGCAGGATTACGACCCGAAAGCGAAAGCTCTCGAAGATTACGAGGCAGCGGTGGAAACCCTCCTCGCCAGATTCCCTTCCCTGGTAAAGCATGGCACACATACCGAAGCGACGGTCTAAACGAGCCGCGCCCGAAGCGCTCGACTGGCGGGCTCTCGCCAGTGGTCCGGCGTTGCGCGGGCTGAGCGATGTTCTCTCCACACCGGCCGCTGTTGCTCATGAACGCGCTGCCCGGCGCTTGGCGCTCGAAAACGAAGAGAACCCCACGGCCCAGCCGGAATCACAAACACCCACGGTGCCTGTTTCGCCCACCGTGGGTGTTCGTGTAATTGCAGGCGAAGAGGGACTAACCGGTATAGGCGGTTCACTCTCGGCTGCGACCTCTACGCCTCCGATACCTGCTGACCTGCAAACACCCACCGTATACCTTCCGCCCACCGTGGGTGTTCATAACACGCTACCACCCGTCGCTAATCCTGCTGAAAACAGGCCTCTTCCTCCCATAGCCCAAACACCCACGGTGGTAGAAACACCCACCGTATACCTTCCGCCCACCGTGGGTGTTTATAACACACTGCAGCCCGCCACCAATCCCGCTGACAACAGTCCTCTCCCTCCCATAGCGCAAACACCCACGGTGGTAGAAACACCCACCGTAGTCCTTCCGCCCACCGTGGGTGTTCATAATAAACAACCCACTACCTCCCCTGAACCGGAAAAACAACCCGCATCCGATAGTAACGCGCAAGAGGAACCCTTCTCTTTAACACCCACGGTGGGCGTTAAAGAGAAGCCAAAAACACCCGTCTCCTGGTTCGATAAAGACGGCGGCCCGCATGAAGCGTCCCGCGTGCAGCGCGTCAACATCGCGCAGCAATCGATGACACTCGGCGAGGAGAGATTCTATCAGGCGCTTTGGCACGCCAAGGAATCCGATGGCGTGGTCCGGGAGTCGCCACACACCAAGATCTTCTCCATGGGCTACGACCGGCTTTCGAGACTGGTTCGCCTGGATGAAAAGAGCATCCGCCAACTGATTCCGCGGCTCATCACCAAGAAGATCCTGGAACTGCTGGCCGGCGAAAACAGTTCCACCAGAATGGGCAAAACGTACCGCATCTTTAGCTATGAAGAGATTCTGGAACGTCAACGGGCCGACTCCATGTTCTACGTCGCCAAACGGGGCAGGGCAGTGGAGTTTGTCTGGAATCAGAACCCAAAAACATCTCAAACGCCCACGGTGGGTGAATCGCCCACCGTGGGCATATCGCCTACGGATACCGTGGGCGTAACACCCACGGGGACGGTGGGCGTAACACCCACGCCTTTAGACACTCTTTTAGTCACTTCTTCTAGTCAAACGTCGTCGTCGGTGTTCGCAGCGCTTTCTGAGTACGGGGCAGCCGACGACGACGCTGTCCGTTCCATCATCGCCAACTGCAGGCGAGCGGCGGCCGACGCCACCTTCGACGAGATCGTGCACTTCATTCACGAGAAGGGCAAGGTGGTCCGGAGCGGCAAGATCGCCAACCCTCTGGCCTTCCTCATCGTCTACGTCCCGAAGTGCTTTCAGCCCGAAATGTTGCGCATGCATCGCGAACGGGCGCGAGCGGAACTGGCCCAGCGCCAGGCCGCTGAACGGCGGGCAGAGGCCGAAATGGCACGGTTGCGCGAAGAGTGGCGCTCGTGGCTTTCCGATCCCGCTGTGAGCGAAGAGGACAAGGCCTGGGCGGCCAAGATGCTTGCCGAGGGAGCCTAGCCGCGTATGGAGCCGCTAACGGGCCGCCTTTTCGCTGTTCTCGATGAACGCCGCCACAGCCTCATAGTCGTTATTCAGTGCGTAGATCACCGATCCAACGGCGGCCAGAAAGTCAGCCACGCCGGAAAACTCAATATGCAGGCTCGATGGCGTCAGCGTCACCGAAGCGGGAAGGGAACTGAAGCGGCTGCTGATCAACCCCAAAGCGCTTTCGTCGGGCACAACCTTGGTCCGATTGGCGATCACCTCCGGGCGAATGCGCTCCAGATATTCGGTCAGTCGCTGGCGGCGCCGCAACTCAAAGTAGATCTTGCCGTCACTGGTGACGAGTTCCTCAAACCGGGCGATGAGATCGCTACGGCGGCACAACAGCGTATTGCCGGGCCCAACGCTGGCTCCGCAGTGGCGCAACAGGCGCCAGGCAACGGTCTTCGACACGCCCAGCGCATCTTCCACTTCTTTGCGCCCCACCCATTCAGGCGACTGGTTTTGGCGCAGAATCTCTATGGCCTCCGGCAGATTTCGGCAGTAGGACGGCTTCACCGGCATGGTAAGTAGTTGAAAACGAAAGTCCGCAGCGAACACGGCAAGTATACTATGTTTCGCAACGATCGTTTCAGACGTCCGATAAGCATTCTATTATCGGACGTATG
>JAEUQC010000165.1 GCA_016789905.1 Bryobacterales bacterium
AGCGCGAGCGATGTTACCCTCGGACTGCGGTTCAATAAATTGGGCAGCTTTATTGGTACATCGAAGAACGTGTATTGGTGGGCAGTGGATAACTCGGCGAACGGCACCGGGTGGATAACGGGCGGGAGTTGGGCGCCGTAGGCGGGAGGTTAGTACTCTCGCCGCGAAGGAGAATCGTGGGGAAAGCCCGTCTCTTCGTCACATGAGTTGGGGTCCGAGGATGAGTCTACAAGTTGCGGAGATAGTTACGGCGCTTCAGTAAGTGAGCAGGCGGGGGTACCGGCCGCAGGGTTTGGTACTTTTTAAAGAAGTTGTGTGTGCGCCTGCCGTCGTTTGGTGAGTGTGCGGTGATATTCTCAAGTCATGGTCCGCATTTGTGCTTGGTTCCTGCTGCTAGGGTCTTCGCTGGCGGCGCAGACGACGTTGCAGTTCCGCCCGTTGGCGGCCGGGTACAGCCGGGCGTTGGACCGAATCATCATGACGGCGGAAGCGCCGAATAGCCTGCACATTTATGATCCGGTGGCCGATTCGGATGTGGTGGTGGCGCTGCCTGCGTCGCCGTTGAGCCTGTCGGTGCTGCCGAACGGGTTGAGCGCCGCGGTGGGAATGGACGGGAAGATTGTGATGGTGGACTTGGCGGCAGGGACGGTGGGGGCCATTTATCCGGTGACTGGGAGGGTTAGCAGCTTGGTGGCGAGTAATTCCTATGTGCATTTTGATGATCGCGGCGCCGTGAGGTCAGTGTCGTTAAGCACCGGAGCCCTGGCGCCGACGGCGGGTACGATTTATGCAACGATCGCCACGTCGAAACTGCATCCCAGCGGTAACTGGATATACGTGGTGGATTCCTCACTTCTGCGGCGGATCGATATCTCAACCGGTCCGGCGACATCGATCGATCAGGAGTACACCTACAGGAACTATTCGGTCATATGCGGCGATATCTGGACGCTGGCGGGCGGAACGCGTTTGGCGACAGAGTGCGGCGGAGTGTTCAGTACGACGAACGAGGCGGCGACGGACAGAAAGTACCAAACGACGCTGACAGGGATCGGCTTGATCAGGCACATAGCGGAGTCGGCGACGCTGTCGCGAGTGGCGGCGCTCTCCACTGGGATCGCCAGTTACTACGTCACAGCAGAAGTGCCATTGGACAACGAGATACTCTTATACTCGAATGGGACATTCCAGGAACTTGGCCGGCTGCGGCTCAACGATTTTGTGGTTAACACGATCCCCCACCAAGCGCGCGGGAAGTGGATCTTTTTCGACAACGCGGGGAACACGCTTTACGCGGTGATGCAGGCCGACAGCCGTTCCGGCCTGTTGCGTGATTTCGCGGTCCAGACGTTTTCGCTGAGTAACCCGGCGCCGTGCGTGCCCGTTCTGAGCACGGCTTCGGCGATTAGTGCGCCGTGGAATGGGGCGACGGGGTTCCTGAATGTCAGCGCCCCGGGGTGCTTGTACGGGACGACGAGCAGCGAAGGATGGCTGCAGGTGATGGGCGCAGCGCAGAATGGGGGACCGCAGAAGGTGCGTTACCACGCGAGCGCGAACATGGGCGCGACGGCGCGGACGGCGACGCTGACTATCGGCGGCGTGGCGCTGACGGTGACCCAAGACGCCGCGCCGGCGCCGCTTCCCTCATCGTGGCGGTTGAGCCATCCGGTGGTGGACGCCGAGAAGAGTGAATCTTTGGACAAGATCGTTCTGGTGTCGAATGGCCCGAATGCGTTGCACCTGTTCGACACTGCGACCGGAACGGAGCAGACGATACCACTGCCTCGGGCGCCGTTGTCGATTGGTGTTCGTCCTGACGGTCAAATGGCCGCAGTTGGATACGACGGCGCGGTGGGGCTGGTGAATTTGCAGACCATGCAGGTCGGTCAGAACTGGCTTGTTCCGTTGCCAGTGCGCGATGTGATCTACGGGAGCAATGGGTACGTTTACCTCTTCCCGCGCAGCGATTACTGGCGTGTCTATTCGTTGGATACGGCCACCGGGACATTGACGGTGTACCCGAGACTGAATGAGTACGGTGCGCGTCTGCAGCCAGGAGGTCCGTTCATTTATAGCGGCCACTATACCGGCGGCAAATTTACGACCGCGAACGGTGCATTAGAGGCAGTGACGTCGGTCCCAAACGATTCAGTTTGTGGCGATTTGTGGTTCAGCCAGGACGGCGGGCGCGCCTATACACCTTGCGGATCCATGTTGCGAACGTCAGCAATTCCGGCCCAGGATCTATTGAGCAACGGCGACTTTTTCGCAGATCGGCGGTACGTCGATTGGGTGGACCACTCGGCGGCAAACTCATCGACAGTTGTCCTTTCGCAAACGGAAAACTCCCCCTATTCGGCGGGTGTCTTTCTGTTTGGAGACGAATCGTTAGGGTTGTCGTCGACGCGAGCGCTGCCGGTGTTCAGGGTGGGAACGACCGACCACCGGACGCGGGCCAAGTTCGCTTTCTGGGGCGCAAATGGTGCAAATATCGGGGTATTTGCGCGTGTGGATGAAAGCGCGAAGCTGAAAGACGACATGTTCGTTCACCGAATCATCCCTAACATCGGCGTGGGCGGCTGCACGGCGACACTGAGCGGTACGAGCGCGGCTGTGGCGGCAGGCGGGGAAGGCGGCACGCTGGGAGTGGTGAGCGGGGATACTTGTAACTGGACCTCG
>JAEUQC010000167.1 GCA_016789905.1 Bryobacterales bacterium
AGCGCGAGCGATGTTACCCTCGGACTGCGGTTCAATAAATTGGGCAGCTTTATTGGTACATCGAAGAACGTGTATTGGTGGGCAGTGGATAACTCGGCGAACGGCACCGGGTGGATAACGGGCGGGAGTTGGGCGCCGTAGCGAAAGTCAGAAAACCAGCTTGAGAGCAAAGGTCATCTGGCGCTGGCCGTGGCCTTTCTCTCCCGTCACTGTGCCAAAGGCCGTATTGCCAGGAGCCGTGTTGGGGTTGGCGAATTGCACATGGTTGAAGGCGTTGAAGCTTTCCATGCGGAACTGTAGCGAATAGCCTTCGCAGACGCGGAAGTTCTTGAACAGGGACGCGTCCACGTTGTTAATGCCATCGGAGCGAACGCCTGTGAAGCGCGAACTCATGGTGCGGATGTTGGAGCCGAGCGCGCGGGCGTTGTTGCGTTCGAAGCCGGCATCAGTGTTGAACCAGCGGTTCGGGCTGCGTTCGCCGATGGGAAGCGGGATATCGGCCAGATTGCCGTAGAAGCTTACGTTACCGAAGCCAAGCGCCTGCCCGCTCTGGCCTTCGAGCCAGGCTTGCAACTGCCAGCCGCCGATGAAGGCATCGATAAACCGGTTGGCGCCGGCGCCCAGGCGGCGCCCCTTGCCGAAGGGGAGTTCGTAGATGCCGCTGACGGTGAGCCGCTGCGGGTAGTCCTGATCGGAGACCACTTCTTCCAGGCCCAGGCTGGGCTGATTGAGATAGCCTACGGCTTCCATGAACTTGGACCAGGTATAGGCGGCCTGCAGCGTGAAGCCGTGGAACATGCGCCGCTGCACGTTGAACTGCAGCCCGTGATACCAAGAGTAGCCGAGCGTTTCGGCAATGGTTATATCGCCGAAGTGAGGATAGGGGCGCAGGAGTTGCGAGCGGGCAACCCGCTGGTTGCCGGGGCCTGTGCCGAGGAATTCCGGCATTCCGAAGAAGGGGCTGGCGACTTGAGCGTTCAGGAAATCGATGGCGGGCTGGTCGCGGACGGGAGAGGTGGAAAAGTACTGGGAGGGAATGGCGTTCGCATTGGTATCGACGCCGAGATGGGTGCCGCGATTGCCGACGTAGCCGAGATCGACAACGAAGCGGGATGGCAGTTGGCGCTGCACATTGAACGACCACCGCTGCATGTAGGGAGTTCTAGGGTGGCCTTGAAACGCGGTGACGGCGCGGCCGAGGAATGTGCGCAGGCCCTGCGACGCGCCGGTGGGGAGTTCGATGCCGTCCGGGAAGGGGTTGGCGAGCGTGGCGCGGAAGGTCTGGCCGTTGTCCTGGGAGGGGTTCAGATTTGTTGGCTGGTTGAAACCGCCTTGGTTCACATCGCGCCGGTCGGCGCCGTAGCTTGCGTAGAATAGCCCGTAGCCGAGCCGAATGACGGTTTGCGGGGCCACTTGATAGGCGAGTCCGACACGGGGGGCGAAGTTCGAACGCGGCACGTTCCACAACATGCGGGGATTGCCATTGACACCCGCAAAGGTTAAGCCACCGAGTGTGCGGAACTGCGCGGGGGCGACTTCAGGAATGGGAGCACGGGAATAGGCCGCGAGGGCTGGGGCGGAAATGGGGCTGGCGGAGGCGAAATCGAACCCGAGAATGGAGCGGTTGTAGCGTTCGGTATTGGCGCCATCCCATTCGTAGCGAAGGCCGAGGTTCAGGGTGAGTTTGCGGGAGAGCTTCCAATCGTCCTGGAGATAGGTGGCGTAGTAGACGGACTGCTGGGCGCGGGAGGCGTTATTGTTGATGCGGCCACCGGTGGGGAGGCCGAGCATCATGGAGGCCAACCCCTGGCCGATGGGGGCGACGGCGGAGGTATCGAGAGGGCCGCGGGTCCAGGCGCGGGCAAACTCAAAGCGGGGGGCGACGTTGCCGTAGTTGAACCCGTTTTCACGAAAGATTCGCGTTTCGGCGCCGGTGCGAAGGCTATGGGCGCCGGCGAGGACGGTGAACGTTCCCTGGTACGTTTGGTAGGTGGTGCGCCGTTTGGTGTTGGTATCAACGCTGAGCTCCGTATAGGCGCCTTCATCGATGTAGATATTGGGAAAGGCGATGCCTTCGGGCTGATTGCGGGAGCGGAGTTCGGAAAGCAGGGATTGAGGGAGGCCGAGGGAGACGAGATCGAAGCCGGCGGATTTGGGATCAAGATCGTTGACGAAATCACTGACGCTGGCGCGCAGATTCAGGATGGTGCGTGCGTTTACGACGATGACGTCATCCACCATGAGGCCGTTGCTTTTCTGCGTGGTAACGTCGCCATCGGCGATGGTAGGAAGTTGCTGGACGCCGGTGAGATAGTCGCTGACGCTGATGCGGGCAAAGAGGCGATGGGACTGGCTGAAGTTGTGATCGAGGCGGGAGAGGAACGACTTGTAGTCCTTGGGTTCCTGTTGGATGCCGAAGAAGTTTTGCCGGAAGTCTGCGGTGCCGGCGACATTGGGGCTGGGGATGTAACGGAGGATATTGCGAGCGATGGGGCTGATGCGGCTGGCGGGCAGGATGTTGCCGGGAAGGGGCTGACGCTGGAACCGGCCGCCGGCGGCGGGGGTGACGGTGGCGGGGTCGTAGATCTGATAGTTGGCGCCGACGCGGAGGAGGGCGGAAAAATCGCCGGTCCGCTGGGCCTCAGTAGGAACGGTGGCGAAGAAAGTGGGCTGGCGGCGAATCTTAATGCCTTCGTAGCCGAAGGTCCAAAAACTCTTGTTGCGGCCGTCGTAGAATTTGCCGAGGCGGATGGGCCCGGACAGGGTGGCGCCCCAGCGCTGGTGTAGCCAGCCGGGGGCGGCGATGCGGCGTTTCTCTTCGGTTACGGGACCAGTGGCTGGATTCCACAAATACTGATTGGAGAACCAGGGCACGGCGCGGATACGGGAATCGAAGCCGTAGGCGGAGCCGTGAAGAGCGTTGGTGCCAGACTTGAGACTGACGTTAACCACGGCGCCTGCGGCGCGGCCGAGCGACGCGTCGTAGTTGGTGGTTTCCACCTTGTATTCGGCGACCAGGTCCTGCATGGGGGCGAAGGCGGCAGAGGTCTCCTGCATATTGGGGGCGCCATCGAGAGAGACTTCTGTGTTGCCGCCCTTGGTGCCGTTGACGATGAGACCGGTGGCGGCTCCGTTATCCATGGGATTGCCGGCGGAACGGCCGCCGCTGGCGCTGACGCCGGCAGTGAGGCGGGTAAGGTAGAAGGCGTTGCCGCCGACAACAGGAAGTTCGCGGGCGCGGCGTTCGTCCATCACCATGCCGAGCGAGGCTGTGGCCGTTTGGAGGAGCGGGGTTTCGCCAGTGACGACGACGGAATCGGCGACGGCGCCGAGTTGAAGGGAAAGGTCGAGTTGGAGGCGGTCTCCGACGCGGAGCTGGATGCCATCGCGGACCGCTTTTGAGAAACCTTCACGCTCCGCGCTGACTTCATATTGGCCTGGAACCAGATAGGGCAATTCATAATTGCCGCTGTCATTGGACTTCGTTTCAACGATGACGCCGGTGGCGACGTTTCGGGCGGTAATCTTTGCGCCCGGGATGAGGGCGGCGGTGGCGTCGGAGACGCGGCCGAGGATGGTGCCTCTGGATTCCTGCGCGTGCAGAGCGAAGGCGAATAGGATCGCGAGGGCGAATGGAAGCATACTGGTCCCCTTAATTGCCTTCAGTATATAGCGGGCTATTCGTTCAGGAAACGTTCCAGCCATTCCATGGCCAGTTGGATGCTGGTTTCGGTGGGGGAATGTCCAGAGCGGTGATTGATCATGCCGAGGCGCGACTTGTCGGAATAGGCCTGCTGGGCGGAAAGAAGAAGGGGCCAGCTTTTGTCTCCGTCGGCCGATTCACCGGCGATTAGGAGGAAGGGCCGAGGGCTCATGCGAGCGATGAGGTCGTGCTGGTCCGCCTCCGGGGGGAGGGTCAAGATCATTTTGCCGAGATACCAGAAGTCCTGATAGTTGGAGAATTTCAAACTAATGCCGGGTTCGCTGGAAACCGTGGCTTTTATGCGCGGCTCAAAAGCAGCGCCATAGAGCGCCATTTTTCCGCCCAGGGAGTGGCCGATCATGCCGATGCGGGCAGGATCGACGTCTGGGCGTGTTAGTAAGTAGTCCACGATGCGTTGTAAGTCAAAAATCCATTTGCCCAGGGGTGTGACGCCGGGGTGGCGGCGGGCGTGTTGAAACACGGCTTCGTCGTATCCTTCGCCGTCGGATTCGCCGTACCACTTGATGGACACGGCCAACATGCCGCGCTGGGCGGCCAGCCGGGCGTAAGCGCGGGTATCGCCGGGCGTGAGCCGGCGGCCGCCAAGATCGGCGCCGGCCGGGGTGTCGACGTCGTAGTAGGGAACGAGGAGAACGGGCAGTGGGGCAGTTCGCTGGCGCAGGGGAGAGGTGATCAGGACACGGGTTGGAAACTGGGGTTCGATGGCGAGGTCGAGGAGTTCTCCGGTCCAAACCGGATTGGTGATGCGCTGGATGAGGCGCGCGGGCGGAGCGATTTTCGGAAGGTTGGGGGTTCCGAGAGTGGCCAGCCAGTTGTGCCGGGAGAGGGGCGGCGGCGGGGCCGATGGGTGGTTCTGGAACTTGGATAGGAAGGCGGGGCTGGGCCTGCGGATGGTTTGCGGAACTGGCAGGGAACGGGCGAGCCGGAAGCCTGTGAAGGGGCTGGGGCGTGCCGGGGCGCGACCGCTGAGAAGGCCTTTATTCCATTGGGCGGCCCCGGTAAGGATACTACCGCCGCGGATCACCTTTTCGAGGCCGGTAGGCGGGCCTTGGGGATCGACTGTTGCATCGACAGCCGGGGCGGGGGAGTACCAGTCCTCGCACCATTCCCAAACATTGCCAGCCATGTCGTGAAGGCCGTATTCGTTGGGAGGAAATTGGGCGACGGGGCGGGTGCCGGGGGCGGCGGCGTTCAGGAGGTCCTGCGAGTCCTGATAGCCGGTGGGGCGGAGAGAGCCAGGAACGGGTTTGCCGAAAGCGTGGGCCCATTCGGCGGAGGTGGGCAGGCGGTATCCGGTGCAGGCGGGGAGGCGTGTCGAGTTGGCAAGGTTGTAGCAGGGGCTGAGCCGTTCGGCGATGGAGAGTTTGTTGGCGTAGGCGATGGCCTGTTGCCAGGTGAGATTTTCCACGGGGCGGGCGGGTCCGCGGTAATGGGAGGGGTTGGCACCGGTGAGCCGGGCGTATTCGGACTGGGTGACTTCGGTTTTGCCAAGCAGAAAGGGGCTGGTGACGGGACCGGCGGGAATGGGAAGGAGCGTGGCGGCGAGGAGGAGGAGCATGGCTGCGTTCGGAGAGCGGGCGCCCGGGGGATTAGTAGCGTTCGAGAAGTATGCGGCGGTGGTGTTCGGCGTGGCCGGCGATCATGAAGGCCAAGGCGCGGGTGGTGACCAGGTTGTTGCTGGCCGTACCGGAGCGGGACCAGGCCTCCGGCGGCAGGGATCGCAACATGGTCATGGTGGCGGCCCGGATGGATTGGAATTCGTCAACGTGGCTGGCCCAGGAACGGGTGCCGGCGCAGGCATTGGCGGCAAACAGGTCCTGATCGAAGCCGGGAAGGGGCGCCTCGCCTCCGCCTCGGCCGATCCAGAACGCGCGAAAGGCGAAAACGCGTTCGGTGTCGTTGATGTGGCTGAGCGCCTCGCGAAAGGACCATTTGATAGGTTCATAGCGGTGGAGCGATCGCTCCTCTGAAATAGTGGCGAAGTAGGCGAGGAGTTCGACGGTTTGGGCGTCGAGGTGTCCCAAAATGTCGGTGGTCTGCGCTTTGTCGATGTAGGTGAAATAGTATTCGGCTGCCTCGTTGCGAGCGGGTTGACCAATCATCTCCATACTGTAACGCAAGCGAGCTATACCGTTTCCCGTAGATAGATACGGAAAGCTGTATTGCACTCGGTGTTTCCGCGAAACGAAGGGGATGGAGAATTTAGTATTCTTGAGGATTCTGCGAATCCCCCTGGTTGGCTATGAAATTGCAGGGGTATTCTATTCGGACGAGGAAGGGGAGCGGGGCAGGTGCAGGAGTTGAAGCGACAATTTGCCGGAGGGCTGATCGTTATCCTAACGATCGCCGCCGTGATTGCCGCTGGAATCAACTTCTTGCAGCAACGCAAGTTCCACTTGCCGGAAGACGGCGTGACCTGGGTGGACCGGGAGGGAAAAGCCGGTACGGTGGCCGAGGGGAAGCCGATCATCCGGAACAACGTGGTGGCGTTACACGTGGTGAAGGGCGGGCCGGCGGACCGGGCTGGAATTGTGGAAGGGGATATTCTGCGGCGCATCGACAACGTGGGGGTGTCGACGGCGGCGGAAGTGGCCGAGATTCTGGTGGGGATGGGGGTCTGGAAAAAGGTCGAGTACCACGTAGAGCGTCCGTACAAGCGGGACGGCAATGAGATTGTTTTGGAAGTGCGTTACACGGTGACGGTGGCGGAACACCTTCCGTCCGATGCGGTGTACTACCAGTATTTCGTGGGCGCGGCGTATCTATTTGTTGGTTTGTTTGTGTTCTTTCGGCGAGGAGACGCGCACAAGGCGTTGCATTTTTATCTGCTTTGCCTGGCGAGCTTCGTCCTTTATACCTTCCACTACACTGGAAAGCTGAACAGCTTCGATCAAGTGATTTACTTCGGCAACGTGTATGCGGGGCTGCTGATGCCCACGCTGTTTATTCACTTCGCCCTAGTGTTTCCAGAGCCGCCGGGGTGGCTGCGCGGGCGTGGCTTGGCATTGGTGCTCTATGTGCCGGCGCTGATAGCCGGAGGGCTTTGGACCGGAATACTGGGCGGTTATGTTGTGGTGCCTGTAAGTCCAATTGAACTGCGTTGGATGTTCGACCGGGCGTGGATGGGTTTCCTGGCTGGCGGACAACTGGCTGGCGCGGGGATACTATCGTGGCGGTACCGGCGGACAATGGATCCGATCACGCGGCAGCAGGTGAAGTGGCTGCGCAATGGCGCCGTATTTGGAGTGCTGCCATTCGCGGCGCTGTATGTGATGCCGTACATGGCCGGGGCCGTGCTGGGTCCGGCCATGGAGATGGCAGTGCTGCCGTTGGCGCTGGTACCCATCACGTGGGCTTACGCGATTTTCCGCTACCGGTTGATGGATGTGGACATCATCTTCCAACAGGGGTACGTCTACACGTTGGCGACGCTGGCGGTGCTGGCGGTGTTTTACGGGATGGTGTTTTCGATCACGACGTCGATGCCGCACCCAGAGGGTGAGCCCGGGGCACGTCTGGACGATCTGAATCCAGCGGCGCTGGTGAGCCTTATCCTGATTGCGGCGTTCATTTTCCAGCCGGTGCGGAACTGGCTGCAAGAGGTGCTGGACCGCCACTTTTTCTATAAAGACCGGTACGACTACCGGCGGACGCTGATTGAATTCGCTCGCGAACTGGGGAGCGAGACGGACCTGAACCGGACGCTGAACGCCGTGGCGGACCGGCTGACGCGGACGCTTTCCATCGAACGGATTGCTTTCTTCCTGAACGACGAAAAAGCGGGCGGCTTTCGTTTATACATGACGGCGGGGTTGCAGCGGCCGGTGCCGGATATGGTGGACTTGACGTTCCTTCCGGAGCAGGAAACGGAGACGAATCGCTACCTGTTTTTTGAGCGGACACGCGGACCCTACGATGCGTTTCTGCGAGACCATCCCGATTCGGTATTGCACACGATCGCCGACCTGGATCTGACCTACTACGTTCCGTGCGCGGCGCGGGGCAGGGTGATCGCGTATCTGGGAGCGAGCCGAACGACGGAGGGCGATTTCCTATCGTCGGATGATGTGGAACTGCTGCAGACGCTGTGCGGGTATGTCGGCATCTCGATTGAGAACGCGCGCCTATATCGGTCCCTGGCGCGAAAGGCGGAGGAATACGAGCGGCTGAAGGAGTTCAGCGAGAACATCGTGGAGTCGATCAACGTCGGCATTGCGGCGGCTGATTTCGAGGACTGCGTGGAGAGCTGGAACTCGCAGATGGAGCAGTTGACGGGAATCCGGCGCGAAGACGCGATGGGCCGTCCGCTGCGGGATCTGCTGCCTACAGATCTGATTGAGCAATTGACGCGACTTCGTTCGGAAGCCGGGATTCATACGATCTATAAGTTCCCCTTGCCGGGGCCAAACGACGCCGACCGGGTAATTAATGTGGTGTTTGCACCGCTGATTTCGCGGGAACAGGAGCAGATTGGACGCCTGATTCTGTTCGACGACATCACGGAGCGTTCCGTGCTGGAAAACCGGTTGGTGCAGGCCGATAAGCTCTCTTCGCTGGGGCTGCTGGCGGCGGGCGTGGCGCATGAGGTGAATACGCCGCTGGCGGTGATTTCCACCTACGCGCAACTGCTGGCCAAGCAGGTGACCGGGGACGAGAGCAAGTCAAAACTGCTGGAAAAGATTGCCAAACAGACGTTCAGGGCGAGCGAGATTGTGAATTCCCTTTTGAACTTCTCGCGCACGTCTTCGACGGCATATGAAGAAGTGGATTTGAACCGGATTGTGCGCGAGACCTTGCAGTTGATTCAGCCGCAATTGGCGAAAGCGCGGATCGAAGTGCAGGATAAGCTGGACGCGGGGCTGGGGCCGGTGCGCGGCAACGCGGGCAAATTACAGCAGGTATTTCTGAATCTGTTCCTGAATGCCAGGGATGCAATGGAGAACGGCGGCTCGCTGACAGTAGTGACAACGTCGAACGAGGCGATGGCGCGAGTGGAGATTATTGACTCCGGTTGCGGGATTCCAGAGGAGAACCTGGCGCGGATCTACGACCCGTTCTTTACGACGAAGGGCGCCAAAAAAGGGACCGGGTTGGGGTTATCGATTACCTACGGTATTGTGAAAGAACATGGAGGCTCTATTGGTGTGCTGTCACAACAGGGGCAGGGCACGCGCTTCCAGCTTGACTTCCCGTTGGTAAGGAAACCCGTTAATGCCTGATTCCATGGCCGCTCCGACGCGCGGCCGTATCTTGATTGTCGACGACGAAGAGGATATCCGCGAAAGCCTGGAGACGCTATTGACCATCGAAGGGTATTCGGTGGATTTGGCGGTGAATGCGACGGCCGGGTTGGAACGGATGGCGCGAAGTTCCTACGACCTGGTGCTGCTGGACCTGATGATGCCTGACAAATCGGGCATGGAGGTGCTGGCCGAGGTGCGTGAGCGGGACCGGGAAACGCCGATTTTCCTTATAACGGCGTATGGGTCCATCGACGTTGCGATCAAGGCGTTGAAGGCCGGTGCGAGCGACTACTTCTCCAAACCGTGGGATAACGAGAAGCTGGTCATCGAAATTGACCGCCAGATCGCCAAAGGACGGTTGGAGCGGGAGAACGTTGAGCTAAAACGGGCGTTGAAGCAGCGCTATGCGTTTCCGAACATTGTCGGCAAAAGCGAGCGAATGCTGCGCGTGCTGGATACGGTGGCGCAGGTGGCGCCATCGCGGGCAACGGTGCTGATTACGGGCGAGACGGGAACAGGGAAAGAGTTGATCGCCAAGGCGATTCACACGAATTCGACGCGTTCGGACCACCCGTTTGTGGCTGTCAATAGCGGATCGCTGCCACCGGACCTGCTGGAATCAACGCTGTTTGGCCACGTGAAAGGGGCGTACACCGGGGCGATCGCCACTCGGAAGGGCGTTTTTGAAACCGCTAACCAGGGGACGATCTTTTTTGACGAGATTGGGAATATATCGCCAGAGATTCAGGCAAAACTGCTGCGTGTGATTCAGGAACGGGAGTTCATTCCGTTGGGATCCAATGAGACGATCCATGTGGATGTGCGACTGGTAGCGGCAACAAATGAAGACCTGAAGCGAATGGTGGAGGAAAAGCGGTTTCGAGAGGACTTGTACTACCGGTTGAATGTGATTCAGATTGCGCTGCCGCCACTGCGGGAGCGCAAAGAAGACATTCCGTTGCTGGTGGAACACTTCTTCGATAAGTATTCGCGGGAGAACGAGAAGTACCTGGATGCCGCCCGGAAATCACTCTTGGAGTTTGAGCCGGAGGCTTTTCAATTGCTTCTGGAACATACCTGGCCGGGGAATGTTCGCGAATTGGAGAACACAATAGAAAGAGCGGTAGTGCTGGCCACAAGCCCACATGTGCCAGCGACGGCGCTGCCCGATTCTGTTCTGCACCCTGGAGGTGTGCGGATTCGGCGTGACGACGCAGGGGTGTTGGCGGCGGACGCGAGTTTGTACGAAATTGTCGCGGATTTTGAGCGGCGGACGATTGTGGAGGTTTTGGAAAACGTGAGCTATTCCCAAACCGAAGCGGCAGAACGGTTGCGGATTCCGTTGTCCACGCTAAACCAGAAGATCAAGCGGCTGAATATCGAGATTCGGCGCGCTTCAAGGGGGGCTTAGTTCGCCCCGCAAATTGCGGCTCACCAAATTCCTTGCGGTGGAGGGAAAGGTGGCCAGCAGCCAGGAGAGCTTCGTATAAGCGGCTTCCGGCGTCATGTCGCCGGCGCTGACTACGCCCCGGTCGGCCAGAATGCGGCCGGCTTCGTATTGGTTCATGTTGACCGCGCCGCGGGGACATTGGGTGACGTTGAGCAGGATTGTCCCCCTGTCGGCCGCGCGCGAAATGACGGCGAGCAGTTCCGGATTAGGGGGAAAGTTGCCCTGACCGAATGTCCGCAGAATCGCGCCTTGAATGGCGGGGCCGGCAAGGAGAATCTCCAGGGTGGACGGTGGAAGTCCGGGGACGATAGTGATATCGACGACGCCGTTAGACATGGCGCTATGGGTGTGGAACGAAGCCGCGGGAACAGGAAGGAGGAGCGAGCGGTCAAGGAAGACGTCAGTTTCAATGGCACCAAGCGGACGAAGGTTGGGAGAATCGAAAGCGTCGGAATCGGTGGCGCTCATCTTGCGGGCGCGGTTGCCACGGACAACGCGCTTGCCAAAACAGATTACAACTTCCGGGAGTGGTGGGAGGCCCGTAGCGCGATGACCGGCGATGCGGAGGGAGTGAATCAGGTTGAGACGTCCGTCGGTTCGTTCGTGGAAAAGCGGAGTTTGAGAACCGGTGAGAACCACGGGTTTTCCGAGGTTTTCGAAGAGAAATGAAAGCGCCGAGGCCGTATAGGCCATGGTGTCGGTGCCATGCAGGATGACGAATCCGTCCCAGGCCTGGTATTCGCGGCGAATGATGCCGGCGATCTTCAACCATTCCACGGGAGTGATACCGGAGGAATCGATGGGAGGGAGGGAGGCGTCCGAGAGAAGTTCCCACTCAATCCCGTCGCGGAGACCGATGCCCGGCACGTAGCGCAAGACATCGTCCTTCGAGCCCGGACGGCGCGTGCCGTCAGGATCGTCCGGATCCACCGGCACCATGCCAATGGTGCCGCCCGTATAAAGGATGAGAACGCGTGAAACCGCCATTCGGGAGACTGTGGGTACAGTCTAACGCGTGGGGACGGGCTTGCGCATCCAGCGAACGACGAGGTCCCGCAGACCGGAGGGTGTGATGGGTTTGGTGGTGTACTCGTCCATTCCGGCCGCGAGGCACTTTTCGCGATCACCGTCCATGGCGTTGGCGGTGACGGCGACAACGGGTGTGCGTGTGCGGCCAGCCTCAAAGAGCCGCAGTTTGCGCGTGGCCTCGTAACCGTCCATCACGGGCATCTGGCAGTCCATCAGGATGAGATCGAACTGAAACTTCATCGCGGCTTCCAGACCGGCGACGCCATTGGCCGCCTCGTGGACGGTGATTCCCAGCTTTTTCAAAATACTCGAGGATACCGTTCGATTGACCAGATTGTCTTCGACGAGCAGGATATTCCCCTTCACCAGCGCGAGCGGCGGAAGACGAAGCGAGGTGCAAAGGGGCTTGGCGGTGGCGTCCATCAGGCTGCGGAGCAGTGCGGCGGCGCGAACCGGCTTGGCTAATGTCGGCAGGCCGAACTCGCGGCAATCGTTGACGGCCGGGCTGCCAGTGGCCTGCAGAATTACGGGGTGCCAGCGCGAACCAGGGCGGGTGGCGGTACGGAGCAAGCTGTGAACGCCGGGCATGTCCTCGTCTACGATCATGATGCCGCTTTTTTCGGAATCGAAGGGCTTGGCCAGCAGTTCATGGGCGTCGGCAATGGCGCCGGCCTCGGCCGGAATCGCGCCCCAGTTTCGCACGTAGCCCGAAATCGCGCGACGAACGGCGAGGCTGTCGTCTACAATCAGGATCGGCGTGTTCTGCAAGCGCCAGCGCGCGGAGTCGTGATCGATTCGATACTGCTTGCCTAGCCGGACGGAGAACCAGAATGTAGAACCGGACCCAGGCGAGCTTTCGACGCCAATCTCCCCGTTCATTCGAGAGACCAACTGGCTGGCGATGGCGAGTCCAATCCCCGTGCCGCCAAAGTTTCGGCTAGGGGACGAGTCTACTTGCGAAAAGGGACGGAACAGGCGTTCCTGATCGACGGCGCTGATTCCGATGCCGCTATCGGCGACGGAGAAGCGAATGGTGGCCGAATCGTCCGTTTCCAACGTTTGACGAGCCGCGATGACGATCTGCCCCTGATGGGTGAACTTCACAGCGTTTGAAAGCAGGTTGAGTAGTATCTGACGAAGCCGTCCCGGATCGCCAATGACGATGGACGGCATGTCCAGGATCGGTTTCACCACCAGATCCAGGCTCTTCGCGTGCGCCTGCGGGGCCACCAGCACGGCAATCCCTTCCACCAGCGACGCGGGATTGAACTCCACTTCCTCCAGAATTAGTTCGCCGGCCTCAATTTTCGAAACGTCCAGCAGATCGTTAATCAGGGCGAGCAGTGTTTCCGCGCTATTGCGAATATTGTTGACGTAGGGAGTCTGTTCGGTGTTGAGCGGCGTATCTTGCAACAGGTAGGACAGGCCGATCATGGCGTTGAGCGGCGTTCGCATTTCGTGGCTGATATTGGCCAGGAAGCGGGATTTGGCATCACTGGAGGCATCGGCGGAGCGCGCCTGTTCGAGTGCCTGCAATAGCGCCATCTGCCGGTTTTCCAACTCCTGATTCCGGTGTTGCAGTGTCGAGCGCGTGTCTTCGAGTTCCGCCATCAGCTCGGCGGCGGTCGCATTGGCGCTGGCCACACTCTCCACAAGCTGGGTTAGTTCGGAAACCCTAGACTCCAACCACTCACTGTTCGCGTTCTGTATGGCCATGGTTCCTCTCAAAAAACAACCGTCGGGATGGTGGTCATCCTCATGCCAAACGTCGACATGCCCCTGGGATGGGCGAGGTGGCAAAACGATTTCACTTCGGTGAGTCCTGGCAGCGCGGGAGTGCACTGGGAGTCCAGGCAGTTCGGGCAGTAACCGACGGTGCCGCCGCTGTCATGAACGACTTCCACGAGTTCCGCCACGGAAGGGTAGCCCTCAACCAGTATCCGGGAGCAGTTTTCCTTGAGCAGGAAACGTGCTCCTCCCATGACCAGGTATAGATTCACCTTGGCGCCCGTGCTGGCGGCGGACGCCGCCATGGAGAGCCCCAGGATGGCGCGTCGCGGGTCTTCCGGACCAGCGACAATCATGACCTGCAAATCGTGTGCGTTTTCCATTCCGATCCACTAAAAGACTAGATTCACCTTCGACCGGGCGGCATCGGTGACGAAACTGGCAGCACCGCCGAGTTCAGTTCCCGGTGTCAGTTCTTCCATCGCGACTCCCATCATTTCCATGGAAACGGGACAGACGACAATGCGAATCCCCATTTCGCGCGCCAACTCCAGAAGTTCGGCGGGGCCCTGGACACCTTTTCGCTTCATGATGGCGCCGAATACGTGCGGGCCCGCGCCACAGTAGTTCATTCTGGACGTTCCCATGGCGTTCACGCCGGCCGGCATCACCACGGTGAGCAACTTCTCCAACAGTTGTTTGCCGCGAAAGACCCGTTTCCGCTTCAATGTGAGAACCGCCCAGAATGAAAAATAGATGGTGACGCTCATTCCGGAGGCGGCGCCGCCCAGGGCCACCATGAGCGCGCCCTGCAGGCGATCGAAGTCGCCATGAAAGGCCAGAATCGTCATGCGATCCTCGACTTCCGGTTGTTCTCCGGCGAACGGGACGTGGCTGGGGCTGAGCAGTTCAGCCATGTCTTTGGCCTTTTTCGACCACAGCGCGGAACACCTCACCGCCGGAAAACTCAACAACCCGGTGGCCGAGTTGGCGGGCCCAGGCGTTTAAATCCGGTTCAAAGGCCGCATCGGTCGCTTCCACGATGATCCGGTCACCCTCGTTCACCTTTTTGATTTGTTGGCTCAGGCGAACGATCGGCATTGGGCAACGAAGTCCGCGTAAATCTAGCTTTATCTGGGTCACAGATAGTTCCTTTCCTGCATATCGGCGAGAGCGGGGCCGCCAATAGCGATTCTGTGTTCGCCTCCAGGAGGAGAGATATTCTTTCGTCGGAAAAGGCGCTAGGGTGGGAACCAGGAGCGCGCTGGATGCAAAATGCGCTCGAAGCTTGACCGCGGAGACACACCGAACGGGAGATGCCGATGGAGGCGGGATGCGGATTGACGGACGCAGAGGTGCTAGCGCGCCGGAGCGAGTTCGGCTGGAACGAACTGTCGCCGGAGGCAGGCCCATCATTTTGGCGGCGGCTGGCCGGCCAGTTCGGTGATGCGCTGGTGGTGCTGCTCCTGGTGGCGGGGGGACTTTCAGCCACCGTCTGGTTTGTGGAGCGGGAGAGCGATTGGCCTTACGAAGCGCTGGTGATCGCCGCCCTCGTTGTCTTCAACGCGGTGCTGGGCCTGGCGCAAGAGGGAAAGGCGGAACGGGCGATGGCGGCGCTGCGGCGAATGACGGCGCCGGAGGTGACTGTGATCCGCAACGGCACTCTGGCGCGCGTGCCAAGCCGGGCGCTGGTGCCGGGGGATCTGCTATTGATCGGCGAAGGGGACCTGGTGCCGGCCGACTGCCGGTTGTTGGAATGCGTCGAACTGTTTGCGATGGAAGCCGCGCTCACCGGAGAGAGCACGCCGGTATCCAAAACGGCGGATGAAACACCCGCGGATGCCGCGCTGGGAGACAGGCTGAATCTACTGTTTGCCGGGACGGCAATCACCGCGGGCCACGGCCGGGCCGTCGTGATGGCGACCGGAATGCGAACGGAGCTTGGAAAGATAGCGGGAATGCTGCGGAACACCCAGGAGCAGCCCACGCCTTTGCAACGCCAGATGAACGATTTGGGAAAGCAATTGGGCTTGGCGGTGCTGATGATTTCCATAGGCGTCAGCGCCACTCTCCTTTGGATAGAGGGCGTACAGGACATCGGACAGGTGATGCGGATTCTGCTCTTCGGAGTGGTGCTGGCGGTGGCGGCGGCGCCGGAGGGACTGGCGGCGGTGGTGACGGTAGTGCTCGCAATGGGTGTCACGCGGATGGCAAAACGGGGAGCCGTGCTGCGCAAACTGCCCGCCGTGGAGACGCTGGGATCGGCGACGGTGATCGCATCCGACAAGACCGGAACGCTGACGCGGAATGAAATGACGGTGCGGGAGATCATCACCGCCTCCGGCCGAACGGAATGGAACGGCGGCGGCATGGGGCCGGGCGGCGGCCCCGCGCGGGAGGAGGCGCTCCGGCTATTGACTGGGGCGGCGCTGGCAAACAACGCCACCGTGGCGGAACGGGGCGGGAACTGGGTGGCCCACGGGGACCCGACGGAGGGCGCGTTGGCGGTGGCGGCGCGCCGTGCGGGGTTGACCGCGTTGGACCTGGAGGCCGCCTACCCAAGGGTGGGCGAGACGCCGTTTACGTCCGAGCGGAAGTGGATGAGCACGGTACATCAGACGGCGGCCGGCCGCTGCCTTTTCATGAAGGGAGCGCCACACACGGTGCTCGCGCGGTGCGCTTTTGAAGACAATGGCGGGGAATCGCGTCCGCTGGACGAGGCGCGCCGGGCGGAGATTCTGGCGGCGAACGAGAGGCAGGCCGCGGCGGCACTGCGGACCCTGGCGGTGGCCCGTGGGGAGGGGGAGGCAACCGGCGGGCTGACGTTCCTCGGGCTCATTGGCCTGATGGATCCGGCCCGGCCGGAAGCCGCCGAAGCGGTGGAACGGGCCAAGGCGGCGGGCATTCGGCCTATCATGATCACCGGAGACCACCCGGCGACGGCGTTGGCGATTGCGCGCGATGTAGGCATCGCCGCCGGCGGGCGGGCAATCACGGGAAGGGAACTGGACGAGTTATCGGAAGCCGATGTCGCCACGGCGACGGTGTTCGCGCGTGTGAATCCAGCACACAAGTTGCGGATTGTCGAACTGTTGCGCAGGACGGGCGCCGTCGTGGCGATGACGGGCGACGGCGTGAACGATGCCCCGGCTTTGAAGGCGGCCGACATCGGTGTCGCGATGGGAATTACAGGGAGCGAAGTAACAAAGGAGGCCGCCGACCTGATACTCACTGACGATAACTTTGCCACCATTGTCGCCGCGGTGGAAGAGGGCCGCGCGATTTACGATAACATCCGGAAATTCCTGCGCTATCTTCTATCGTCCAACATAGGCGAGGTGGCCACCATTTTTCTTGGCGTCGTATTCGCCGGCCCACTGGGGCTCGCGAGCGAGGAAGGTCTCCTGCTGCCGCTTCTTGCGGCGCAGATCCTGTGGATCAACCTGGTGACCGACGGCGCCCCGGCGCTGGCGCTGGGCGCCGACCCGGCCAGCCCTGGGCTAATGAGCCGGCGCCCCCGTCCGCCTGCGGAAGGCGTGTTGAACGCCCGCATGGGATTCGGAGTCGGTGTAATCGGCATGGTGATGGCGGCGGGAACGCTGGGCGTTTTGGATTGGTCGCTGCCGGGCGGAATGCTGGATGGAACCGGCAGTATCGTCTACGGACGCACGATGGCCTTTACCACGCTGGTGTTGTTTCAACTTGCCAACGCGTTCAATTGCCGGTCCGATGAACGGAGCGCGTTCGATGGGCTGCTGGCGAATGGCTGGCTTTGGGCCTCTGTCGCGCTTTCGCTGGCCTTGCAGGCGTGCGTCGTAAACCTGCCTTTCCTGCAAACCGTTTTTGGAACGGTGGCTTTGCCGCTCGCCGATTGGGTGTTGGCGGCGACGGTGGCGAGCAGTGTGGTGGTGGTTTCGGAGGGGATGAAACTCGCCGCACGGATCTGGGCTTCTCGGGTAGCGTAGAATGCTGGTAGCCATGCTAACTCTTGATCGCCGCACCTTCTTTCTGAGCGCCGCTACAGCGGCGCAGTCATCATTCGCCGCCCAGGCGAGCGACCGCGTGCGCCTGGCCATTGTCGGTGTGGGTTCGCGCGGGTCGGCCCACATTCGGGAGATTCTGCCGGTGGCGAATGTGGAAATTGCCGCGCTAGTGGAAGTGGACGGAGCGCGGGCGGAGGCTGCTTCCCAGGTCATCTTTCAGAAGACGGGCAAACGGCCGGTCATCGAGTCCGACATGCGCCGGGTGTTTGAGGACAAATCGATTGACGCGGTAACCGTGGCGACCACCAACCACTGGCATGCGTTGGCCGGAATTTGGGCCATGCAGGCCGGGAAAGACGTCTATGTGGAAAAGCCGGTGTCGCATAACATCTTCGAGGGGCGGAAGCTGGTGGAAGCCGCGCGGAAATACAAGCGGGTGGCCGCGGGCGGCACGCAACGGCGCTGGTGGGGCCGGTGGCGCAAAGCGGTGGAGTTACTGCATGCCGGCGTGATCGGCGATATCTATCAGGGCAATTTCTTCTTTCCTGGCGGCCGGGATTCCATTGGATTCAAACCGGTGAAGGAGCCGCCGGCCAATTTGAACTGGGACAAGTGGGTGGGCCCGGCGCCGATGCAGCCTTACCATGAGAACTTAGTCCACTATAACTGGCACTGGTTTTGGGATTTCGGCAATGGAGAACTGGGCAATAACGGAATCCACATGATCGACATTCTTCGCTGGGGCATGGGGCTGAAACTGCCCGTCGCGGTCCGTTCCACCGGTGGGCGGTTCGGCTACAAAGACCAGGCGGAGACGCCAAACACCCAAAACGTAACGTGGACGTTCGCCAATGGCGCGCAAATGGTGGGTCAACTGCGCGGACTGTATACAACCGAGCCAATGTCCTGGGACTTCTTCGGAACCAAGGGCCATCTGCACATGAAGGCCGACGGACAGTTTTCTATCAGAATGGGCCGGAACAAGGGGCTGGAGCCGGAGGTGGAATCGCCAAAGAACCTGGACCATTTCGCCAACTTCGCCGACGCCATACGGGCGCGGGACCCGAAGCTGCTGCACGCTGAAATTGAAGAGACCTATCTATCGACGGCGCTCTGCCACTTGGGAAACATTTCGCACCGTTTGGGGCGAGAATTGCGTTTCGATCCGGCGGCGGTCCGGTTCGCGGACGATAAGGAGGCGAATGCGATGCTCACCCGCCCCTACCGCGCGCCATACGTCGTGCCGGAAAACGTTTAGCCTTTCAGATACTTATTGAAAAACTCCAATGTGCGGGTCCAGGCCAGTTTAGCGGCCGCTTCGTCATAGCGGGGCGTAGTGTCGTTGTGGAAGCCGTGATTGGTTTTAGGATAAACGTGGATGGTGTATGTGGCGTTGTTCGCCCGCAAAGCCTCTTCATAGGCTGCAATGCCGCCATTGATGCGCGTGTCGAGTTCGGCATACTGCAGCAGAAGAGGCGCCTTGATTTTGGCGGCGTCGGCCGCCGATGCCTGTGCGCCATAGAACGGAACGGCGGCGGAAAGTTCGGCGCCCAGCCGGACGGCGAGCATGTTGGAAACGCCTCCGCCGAAGCAAAAGCCGATGGCGCCAATCTTGCCGGTGCAATCCGGACGTGCCTTCAGCCAGCGGGCGGCGGCAATAAAGTCCTCCGCCATCTTGCCGCGGTCAACCGTGCCAAATAGCTTTCCGCCGGCTTCATCGTTTCCGGGGTAGCCGCCAACACTGGTCAGCCCGTCGGGTGCGAAAGCGACGAAACCCGCGGCGCCCAATCGGCGCGCCACGTCTTCAATGTACGGGTTCAGTCCTCGATTCTCATGCACTACGATGACGCCCGGGGCCTTGGCGGCACCGGCCGGGCGTACCAGGTAGCCTTTGATGGACCCATTGCCTTGTGGGGATTGGACGGTTTCATAATCTGCCTTGATGCGGGCGTCGTCTTTGGGCACCTGCTGGGCCCAGGCGTAGTTGGGCCGAAGGCTCTCAAACAACATCGCCGCCGTCACGCCGCCGGTGGCGTAGCGTTTGGCGCCCTCCAGGAAGTCGCGCCGTTCAATATCTCCGTGAACGTACTTGTCAAAGAGGTTCAAAAGCTCTTGCGGGAATTCAGATGCGGATTTTCGTTCCATTGGGTCGGTCCTGTCCTGGGAAGACGCAATCCGTATGGCGCCGGGTTACTGATAAAGCAACGCATTGAAGAGCAACTTGAACGTCAGGTAGCTTTGTGCGCGATATTGCGGCCTCATGCCAAAGAGAATGGCCCGCCCGCGACCCACTGGAATGTCGAGCAGCGCGGACTTGCCGGCCAGGAAGCGCTCTCCCAATAGCCAGCCGGACGCAAGGATATTCGACGCCGGATACCGCACGACACCGAATTCACTCTCCCAAGCCGGGGAACCTTCCATCCATATGGCGAACTCCCTCGGCAGACCGTAGGAAAGGGGGCTGCGTTCGTCCACGGAGACATTCAGCAGTGAGCCGGGGCAATAGAATTCGCGGTTGGAAACCGATTGCAGGAGATTCGTGACCGGCAGACCCAAGTTGCGCCCGGCATATGCGGTTGACCGATTCAGGAAAACCAACGTCCCGCCCGCTTCGGCGAAGGCACGCAGGGCCTTGGCGCCCGGTTCGCCAAGTCCGCCGGTGTAGGCGTCGGGCATGGAGCCGGCAAAGTAACCTTCGGCAATGCTGCCGGAGGTCTGATCGGGGAACAGGATGACGTCGTAGCGATCGCGCAAACTGCCGGCCCGAATCTCCTCGTTCCCGGGCCGGGAATAAACCCAGCCCGTGGTGTCGAGCAGCCAGCGCGTCCAGCCTTCGTCCATCACAGGAGAGTGGCTCCTATAGAGGCCAATGCGCGGCTGGCGAAGCTGCTTTCGGCCGTCGCCGGCGGCGAAATAGAAGTCACCAGTGGCTGAATCCCGATAGACGGCGCGCCCGTTCTTCCAAGCGTGCGCAATGGCGGCATAGGCGGCGGTATCTGTGGCAGCCAAGTCCCCGGAAGGCTTCAGAAGCTTCGGTTGAAACGTGGTGGCGCGTTCGGCTCGCGCGGCGAATGAATCCTTGATAGTGTGGACGTCCACACCCATCAATAGAGGGAGGGTGTGCGCAGTGACGTCATAGGGGCGCCGCGGAGGCCCGCCAGGGTACAGGCGTAGATCGGGATAGTTCTGCTTCTCCAGCAGTGTTTTGGCAAAACTGCTGAATGGTTGCTGCAGCCGAACGATATAGTCGCCGGCGCTGTATTGCCGGCCATCGGCGGTGAAGCTCTCGCGGGCGACTTCGATTTCCACGGCTCCAAAGGCCAGTGTCTTCAGCAATTGCATGGCGGCCCCCGGATCCCGCTGCCGGGCGGGAACCAGAAACGCAAACGGCTCCAGCCGCCGTGAGGCGCGTTCATTGATGCGGTAGAAACTGCGCAGCAGGTCCGCGCGGCGGGTTGCCGCCTGGAAGAGCAGACTTTCGAATGCCACCATTTGATAGTCCACAATGTCGCGCAGACGCCAGGTGCCGCCAGGCCAGACCTCCAGGTGATTCCAAGTGGACTTAGCCGGCGAATAACCCAGCGCTTCGCCGCGGAGTTGATCGGGCCGGATGGTAATGGGACTGGCAATGCGCGCGCTTGCCGTCTCGCTCAGTATTCGCATGGCGCCGTGGTAGCTCTGGTAATGGCGGGCAGGTGTCCAGTAGTCGTAGATGGCGTTAAGGGCGATGCCTTTTAGTCCGGCGGCGGTCATATCGGCCGCCATTCCTGTGCCCAGGGCGTTGCACCATTGCGTGATGATGGGATCGATATTCGGGTCTACCGGGTCCAGCCACGGCGGGACGAACATGCGGGACGCATTGGTGCCTTGTTGATGCACATCGTAGACGATTTGCGGGTGCCAGGTGTTATGGAGTTGGCTGATGGTGGCACGCGTTTCCGGCTGCGAGAAGATGTACCAATCCCGGTTGTTATCGTGCCCGGTGTATTTCTGATACAGTTCCGGCGGCGAGGTGCCTTCATACGGCGTGTTCAGCGTGGATCGATACCACTTGGAGACGATATCAAGGCCGTCCGGATTCAGGCTTGGAACGAGAAGGATGATCGTGTTGTTAAGGACCGCCAGGGATTTCGGATCCGTGGCGGTGGCTAACTTGTAGGCGAACTCCACCGCTGTGTGCGTAGAGGCGATTTCGGTGGCATGAATGGTACAGGTAATCAGAACCACTGTCTTGCCTTCGGCAATAAGCGCCTCTGCCTCTTGCACGGGCGTCAGCCTGGGGTCAGCCAGCTTCTTCTGTATCTGTTGGTAACGCGCCAGGTTGCGAAGTGTCTCCGGCGCCGCGATCGCCGCATAAATCAGCGGGCGGCCCTCGGCTGTCTTTCCGTATTCGCGGACTCGAATCCGGTTACTCCCCTTCTCTAACAGGCCGAAGTAACTTACTACTCTGTCCCAATCGAGAACCTTATAGTCCGCGCCCATCCGGTGGCCGAAATGAGCTGCCGGCGTGACCGGCGCGGCGCGCAGCGCGCCGGAAATAAGCAGAAGCGCCAGCAGACGCCTCATGGCCGGTTCAGTTCATTCCACAACGCCGCATACCACCGCAGAAAGCGTTCCGGTTCTTTGCTTTCCTGCGCCTCACATAGCGTGTAGCGGTCGTACCGGGATTCCCGCAAAAGCTTGAAAAGTTCGCGATAGGGATATGGACCGGCCAGTTCGTTGATGTGAACGTGCTTAATCCACGGGCGAAGCAGATCGAAACTGGGCTTGATGGAGCCGTTCACGATATCCGTCGGGTTGGAGTTCCAGCAAGCGCCAACGTTGTTATGGTTAGTGGCTTTCATGATTCTGGCGGCTATGGGTGGCACCTGCGTTTCGCGGCCATGAACCTCCATATAAATCTCGACGCCCTTCCCCATGCCATAGTCGCCCAGTTCCTTTAGAGACGCGCCAATGTTACTGATCGTGGTGTCAGCCGGCACCTCTTTGGGAAGTCCGTTTGGGCGGACCTTGATGCCCCAGGCGCCCGTGTCGTGGGCCAGATCGATAAATGTCTTGGCGGTCTCGACGTGTTTGCGGCGGATGGCGGGGTCCGGCGAATGGAATTCGGCCGTGGTTCCAAAACTCACAAGGCGCACTTTACTGCGGGCGAACCGCTGTTTCACCTTTTCCCGCTCGGCCGCCGGGAGCGAGGGCTCAATCTTGTGCGCGTGTTCCGTGCGCAACTCAACGCCGGAAAAGCCAGACGCCTCCAGTGTGGTGATGATCTTCTCCAGATCCCAATCTTTCAGGACGTTGTAGGTAACGGCGCCAAGCAGCATAGGCACATTGTATCCGTTAGCGTAGCGGCTTGACGACCGGGAGTATCAACCGGGATGGATACTCGGCGGAATGGTAAACGGTATTGGTCGCCTTGACGGCTTTGTCGTAACTCGGCACGGGGTCCCAGGTGTTGGAATGACGGTCGAAACGGGGCACATCACTGGACGTGATTTGCAGTCCAATTCGATGCCCGGAGGGGAACACCATGGCTGTCGACCACAGATCGACCGTGATTTTGTAGATCGTATTCTTGTGCGCGGGAAGCATGCGGTCGTACCCATCGCGGAACCGCAGGCGCAGCGGTTGCGCCAGCATCAATGCTTCAAATCCATCGGGATGAATGTCGATAAGTCGAACAAAGAAATCGGTGTCCCTGGCTGTGGTTGAAACAAACAACTCGGCTTGCACTGGACCCGCGATTTCCACGGGCGAGGTGCGCGGCATGCTAGTGAAACGGAGGATGTCGGCCCGGTTCCGCAGGGGGCGCTGGTCTAGCGGCGCGCGATTGAGCCAGTCCCCTGGCGCGGCGATGATGGATGGAACAGGGTTCATCGGGTCGTAGTCGAAGCTGCTGCTGCCGGTCGTCTGTTTGGAGCCGGTGCGGGACAATCCTCCGCCAGGCAGCAGAAAAAAACTCTCCGCTTCGGCGGCCGGCGGCCATCCGGAAAGTGACCGCCATTCATTGCCCGGCGGACCTTTCTTGCCCGGCGCCCCGAGCGCGTAGTACTGAACCGGGGGCAACCTATGAACGCCGGTGTCGCTGCTTCGCATCCAGAAATCAAACCACCGGCGGCTCAGTGACTCGAAGGCCGGCATTTCTGGATCCCAGCGCAGTGTGCCGGGCAGACGGGTACTGTTGCCGTGTGGGTGAATGATGAGCTTCTGGTTGCCTCTTGCCTTTTCCACCCCCTTGTTTTGGGCGTACTGGAAAAAGTCGATCGTGCCTTGTGTCGCGATATCAAACCAGCCGGTGGAATGTAGAATCGGAACGCGGATTTGGCCGGCGAAGTTCCGGATATCCTGGCTTGCCGCGCGGGTTCCGTATTTGTGAAAAATCGGGCGGGGAAACACGGGAGGAGCCTCGGCGCCGTGCGTGTTCACCCATCCGTCTACAAGCGCTGATTGGTACACGCCGCCTGGGTATGTCACCGTTTGATAAGGGCTGGCGTGGGCATCGTGGACGACGCCGGCGGACAAGTGTGGCGCTCCACTCATTAGCGTAAGGTATCCGGCGAAGCCACTGGCTCCGCTTCCCAGTACGCCCACCTTTCCGTTCGACCAGGATTGCGCCGCAATCCACTCGACGGTGTCATAGCCGTCGGCAATCTCGTCGGCGAAGAGACGCCAAACTCCTTCACTATCAAACAGTCCGCGCAAATTCACCTGTATAACGGCGTAGCCCGCGCGAACCAGAGGGCTTGCCGTCGCCGGGATCGCGTCCGGCGTTCGCGTCAGGACGGCCGGGAACGGCCCGGGCCCATCCGGAAGGGTTACAATCGCGGACAGTCGAACGCCGTCTCGCATTGGGACCCATTCCTTCTGCGGATCTTTAGCGCACAGCGGCAAATGGAGTAGTAGGAGGAGCAGCCAACGCCGCATCGTGCTCTTATTCTACGTTATGCCGGTTGATTATCTCCCCTATCTTTCGCAATGGACGGTATCCGAACCTCCACGAAAGGCTGTTTTCCAATGCGCTTCGACCAATTTCAAGGGCGTTTAGCGCGTCCAGGCGTTCTCTCGCGGCCAGTTGCGCGAATGCCAGCTCTTCGCGCACGGCGTTTAACTCGGCGGTTAGTCTCTCCACCTGCCCCACGAGGTCGGCGGCTCGGCGCTGGTGCAACTGGCAAGCGCTTTGTTCGCTGTGCAAGGCATCATGAAGAATTCCCACGTCGCGCAGCCGCTCTTCGGCCGCCACCCGCACCGTTTCCAATTCCTTTTCGTGTTCCTCCAGAACCGCCAGGAGACGTGCACGTTGCGATTCTTCGTCACCAGTTTGTCGTTCAATCGTCTCCGGAAGATCCCGCCACCAATCCGTTCCCGATTCATAGTGGAGCTCGGTCAGCAGCCCCGGGAACGCGCTCTCGAACATTTGGCCGAGCTTTCGGTCAAAATGGTTTCGCCAGTCTCCGGCGATCCCCTTGCGGCGGTGGCTGAACTCGTTCTCCTCACCTGGTTTCCGACCGCTGCGGCGGGCGAATGAATTCTCAGCAGCTACGATTTCAACCACATCGTCTGGCACTTGCCATTGCAGAAAGGCGAACAAACGGCGCAGTTCGCCAGAAAGATCGGCGATAAGATCCTCGTAGCGCGCCAAATGCACGTTGGAAAATTCGGTGGCATCTTTCCAGGTGCGCAGATATTCGGCCCACTGTGCCAGCAGAAACATGCCGATTTGGATGCGATTGCCGGGGGCGGCATCGGCTATTGGCGTTCGCAGGAGCAGCGTGATCGCCGTTGGCGTATGGCTGAGGGAAACGGAATAGACCAGGGAAACAACGATATCGCGCGGATCGCGAATGACAACGAACGCCCGGTCCGGTTCCGTTGCCAGTTGTCGCCATTCACCGGTTCCAGTGGAGTACAACGGCGCCGCAAGCTCCCCAGGTACTATTTGCGGCCAGTGCTCCGATTGCAGATCAATTCCCCCGGCCGCCAGCGAATGGCCAGTGTGGGCGACAATGCGCGAATCGGCGAGCATGTCCCGTACCCACTGACTGCCGCATTTGTAGAAAGTTATGTGATAAAGACGTACTGGTGTCGAGGTCGCCGGTCCGACGGCAATACCCATGCTCATTTAAAATCTGCTCCTGCGGGAGGATCCTCCTCCGTTAGCTTTACTGTACCCCTTTCAATTAAAAAAGTTTCGCAATTCATGAAAAGATCCTCTACCGTTGAGCCCGAGGCTTGTGAAATCTGCCTCTTCCGGGTCGAAATTGTTATTGCTTTGCGGTAGGGTAGAGTCCATAGCAGTTCCCCAACCGTAGATTGATAAGGAGCCAAAGAAAATGACACCCGAATTTGCAGCAGGACTTCGCGATTTCCTGCTTGGCGCGCTCGATAGTGAAGTGCCGGCGACATCGAAAGTGATCAACGCCATTCCCGCCGACAAGACGGAGTACGCGCCTGACTCGAAGGCCACTCCGGCGTTGAAACTGGCATTCCACATAGTGGCCAGTGAGATCTGGTTTTTCGAATCGGTTGCCGCCGGTTCTTTCGGCGCGTTTCCGGACGGCGAAGCACCGGCGACACCTGCCGCCGTTGTGGCCTGGTGGGAATCCGTTCGGCCCGCGGCGAGGGCGAAAGTGGCGGCCATGACCGGTGACCAACTGGCCGGCATCGTAGATTTCTATGGAATGTTTCAGCTACCGGCCGCGGCGTATTTGAATTTCGCCAACGTTCACTGCATTCATCATCGGGGGCAGTTAGCTGCCTACCTGCGTCCGATGGGTGGAAAGGTGCCGTCCATTTATGGAGGTTCGGCCGACGAGCCGATGATGGGTTAACTGCGGTACAGCCGGCCGCCCATCCACCCCAACGAGCTGGGCGGCCGGTTAGTTGATGCGAGCCTTACGTAACCTGTAGTCTTCCACCTGGGAGGGCATTCGAATCACCCGGCACATCTCAAACAGCCGGCTTCGGGCGCGCATTCCGATCTGGTCGATCAGAGATCGCTTGTAATCCGTGCCTCCGGCGGAACGGTCTCGCCTGTCAACAGTTTGAATATCGTGATCCGGCAGGTTTGTGGTTGCGATAATCGGCTTTTTGTTGTTGCAGCGGTAGGTGATGAGGCTGGTCACCGTGTCTTCCACCCAATCGGTGATGCGGTGCGCGCCTAAGTCGTCGAGCAGCAGCACTTCGGCGTCAAGCGCGGTCGCATAGGCTTCCCGGTCACCGGAGCCGCTGGCAGCATCGTAGCTCGAACGGATTTTCTGCAATAGGTTCTGATAGTCGAAGAACAGACCGCCGTATCCGCGGTTGATTAGCATCCGCAGAGCGCTGACGGCCAGATGGGTCTTGCCCGTGCCCGGTTCCCCGATCAAAAGAAGGCCGGGCTTTTCCACGTTTGGGAACTCCCGGGCATAGCCGCGCACCAGCAACATCACGGTTTGCAGCGCCGCGTTGCCTTGCGCGTCGAAATTGTCGAGCGACGAGTTCTGGTAGAGCGCTGGAAGGCCGGAGTATTGGAGCGTTTGCCGTTGAATGTCGCCGGCTGTGCACTCGCACCGTGCGGCGCCGGAAATGCCGTTGCGCTCCTCTACTTTCCAGCCGCTGCCGCGGCAGATGGGACAAGCGGAATCAGGCATAGTGGTTACTCCAGTGTAACCAGCACCTGGCCGGACGCAACCGTGTCCGCCACGGCAACGCGGACAGCGGCCACACGACCCGCGCGCGGCGAGCGAACTTCATTCTGCATCTTCATCGCTTCCAGGATCAACAGACCCGCGCCAGCTTCCACTATGTCGCCCGGGTTGACCAGCGTTTTCACCACCTTTCCGGGCATGGCGGCTTTGACATCCCGGCGTCCGGAATCGCCATTGGCGCTGGCATTGCGCCGCCGGTCGCGAGGATCGGCAAGCGACAGGCGAATCTGTTTGCCGTTGACGAGGATGAGATCACCGGCCCGGGTAATGCGATGGACTTCGCCTCCCAGCAACACGACCGCCGAGCCGGACTCCAGTTCGGCCACCGGATGCGCCGCTGGGTCAAAGTCGATTTCCTTTTCGACGTGTTCTGTGATGAGTAAGCGCTTCATCGTTGGCTCCAGCGGGAGCGGGCAGCTACCGGTGCCGGATTTGGTGCGGGCGCTGCCGCCCCCAGCACTGCAAGGGCCGCTTCCAGTTCCGCGTCGCTCAAATCATTATTCGGAACGTAGTGGAATTCCTTCAAGAATCCGGTGTGGAGGTCGCCGGCCTGAAATCTGGCATCCGCGAGTAGCTGACGGAAAAAGCCGACGTTGTTGGCGATGCCAAGGATTTCCGTTTCCCGCAGCGCGCGGCTCATGCGGGCGATGGCGCGTGGACGGTCCTGTGCCCAAACACAGAGCTTGGCCAGCAGCGGGTCATACTCCATGGGGACGTTCCACCCTTCGTACACGCCATTGTCGAGCCGGATGCCAGGCCCGGCCGGAAGCCGCAGCCGCTCAATGCGCCCAGGGGAAGGGAGGTACTCGTTTGCCGGGTCTTCGGCGTAGAGCCGGCATTGTATGGCCGCGCCGCGCAGGACTACATCCGCCTGTCGAACAGGGAGCGTGCCCCCGAATGCCACATCCAATTGCATCTGCACCAGGTCGAGAGATGTGACCAGTTCGGTTACGGGATGCTCCACCTGCAGCCGCGTATTCATCTCCAGGAAGTAGAAATTGCGGTCGGTATCCACCAGGAACTCCGCCGTGCCGGCGTTGGTATACCCAGCGGCGCGGGCCACTCGCAGCGCTGCTTCGCCCATCGCCGCCCGCATCTCCGGATAGCGCTCCACCAGCGGAGACGGACACTCTTCGATGACTTTCTGGTGCCGGCGCTGAATAGAACATTCCCGTTCGCCCAAATGGACTAAATTCCCGTGGTTGTCGCCGAATACCTGAATCTCGATATGGCGAGGCTGGATGAGCGCCTTCTCAATGTACACTTCGGCTGAGCCGAAACTGCTGGCGGCTTCTCCGGCGGCGCCGCGGACCGCGCTTTCTAATTCGCTTTCCGTCTCCACCAGGCGCATTCCTTTTCCGCCGCCGCCGGCCGCGGCTTTGATCAGTACGGGGTATCCAATGATTCGTGACACGCGTTTGGCGTCTTCGATGCTGGTGACTGGGCCATCGGTGCCCGGAACAATCGGAGCGCCGGCACACTGCGCCGCTTGGCGCGCGGCGGTTTTGGAACCTAGCGCGCGGATGGCCGCGGCGGTTGGACCGATAAAGACAACGCAGGCCTCGGCGCAAAGCGCGGCGAATTCGGCGTTCTCGCTCAGAAATCCATAGCCGGGATGGATCGCCACCGCGCCGGAGCGCCGCACGGCCTCCAGAATAGAGCGCGCGTTGAGGTAGGAATCCACCTCGATCGCCTCGTCGGCGTGCGCCAAATGGTGGGAACGCCGGTCTACTGCCGTGAATATCGCAACTGGGCTGAACCCGGCTTCCCGGATGCCGCGCTGCAGGCGAACCGCAATTTCACCACGATTGGCGACGAGGATCTTTTCCTTCATTGGCTTTTCGATTTTAGCAGGCGTTGTTTTGCTACATTGATGGAAGCGATGCCGGTACAGACAACAAAAGGTTCACTGAAACAGCGCGGGGTCCGCATGACCCGGCAACGCCAGATTCTGCTGGACCTGATTGACAAGTCGGGCAAACATCTCGATGCCGAAAGCCTGTTTACCCTGGCGCGGGAGAAAGATCCAAAGCTGAACCGGGTAACGGTCTATCGAACTCTCAAGATGTTGAAGTTCGAAGGGCTGGTGGACGAACTCGATCTATTGCATCATGGCGGGGACCAACACTACTACGAAACGCGCATGAAGCGCGAGCACGCCCATGTTGTTTGTCTGCAATGCGGGAAAATTGAGGAGTATTTTGGCGAACCCCTCAGCCTCATTCGCCGCCAGGTGCAGGAGACGTTCGGCTTTCAGATCCTGCTTGTTCGCACCGAGATCGGCGGCTACTGCGCGAACTGTCAAATCACGCGCGATCAGGAGTTACGCGAAGCGGCTGGAGAATGAAGCAAGCGGCGCTGGAAGTTAAGCCTCCCGGGTCCGCTTCGTTCCGAATGCCGCTGGATCCGCTGCCATTCCGCATCGGCCGAAGCCCAGAGAACCATTTGGTGCTGCGGGACAATCGGGCCTCCCGTTCCCACGCCGTTATTCGCCGCGACGGGCCGGACTTACTGGTGGAAGATGTGGGCTCGCGCAATGGCATTGATGTCAACGGCGTGAAGGAGATATCGTGCGTGTTGCGGCACGGCGATGTTATTCGTTTCGGTGTTGACGATTCCTACGAACTTACTTTCCTAAAAGAAGATCCGCCCGCCGCGGTGACGCAAGCCCATCAGGGCGGCTTGCGTAAATTGCGGTCCATGCTAGAGGTGGCGCGTTCGCTTCAGAACGCGCTTTCTATTGACCAGGTCCTGACCTCGGTCGTGGACGCGGCGCTGGAAATCACTAACTGTGATCGGGGATTTTTGCTGCTCACGGCCGCCGAAGGTCTCGATATCCGCATCGCCCGGCAGTCCGGCGGACGCGCGTTGAAGGAGGACTTGGGCATTCCCGCGAAGGTGCTCCACCAGGCGTTGCGCAGTCGCAGTGAACTGTTGAGTATGCGGTTTGACTCCGGCGTGAGCGGGTTGGACTCGTCGATACTCAGCCTCGCCGTCCGCAGTGTGGTCTGCGTGCCGCTTATCAAAGTGCGCGCGGGGGATCTTTCGGAAACCGCGCTCGTTGGCACCATCGCCGATACGATTGGTTTGCTGTATCTGGATTCGCGCTCGCATCACGCCGAACTCACCACGACCAGCCGGGACCTTGTGCAGTCGCTGGCGATTGAAGCGTCATTCGTATTGGAGAACGCGCGGCTCTTGGAAGAAGAACGGACGAAGCAGAAGATGGAGCAGGAGTTGCGCATTGCGCAGACCATCCAGCAGGATCTGCTTCCCGAAGCAGAGCAGTACCCACGCACCGGGTGGCTGCGCGCGGCCGGTCTATCCATTCCCAGCCGCCTGGTGGGCGGGGACTATTTTGACATCCTGCCTGCTGGCGATAGCCGGTTTGATATTGTGATGGCAGACGTTTCCGGCAAAGGCGTGAGTTCCGCATTGCTCGCGAGCCTTCTGCAGGGAGCGTTCGTGATATCGACGGCAGAACAGATTCCGCCAGCCGTCATCTTGGACCGCTTGAACCGCTTCCTGCTCGGCCGGACAAGCGGGGAGAAATATGCGACGGTTTTCCTGGCATCCATCTACCGGGACGCGCCAATGCAGTGGGCTAACGCCGGACACTGTTCTCCGCTGGTGGTGCGCACTGACGGGCAGGTGTTTGACCTTGCACCCACCGGGATGCCTGTTGGCATGCTGGATATCGGCGCCTGGAAGGACGCGGCGCTGCAACTGGAGCGGGGCGACCTGCTGGTGCTCTACACCGATGGCGTCTCGGAGGCGATGAATGCGCGGCGGGAAATGTATGGCGTGGAGCGGCTGGTGGCTTCCCTGCGGGCCAATCGCGAGATGGACGTTGCGGATCTGATTCAGGAAGTGAAGACCGGCATTGCCGCATTTACCGGAGGAGAAGCGCAGCGGGATGATCTAACGCTGCTCATTCTAAGGTATATACCGGACTGACTTTGGCGCGGTGTCCTCGTACCATTCGGCTATGCCGGGTATTGCGATCCTGTTCGCCGTTGCCGCCCTGACCATTAAGGATGGCGGCGCGGAACTGCGCGAAGCGTGTGAGGCGGGCGAACCGGTGGTGGCGAAATTGGCGGCGGGAACTCCGGCGACGGTGCGATTTGGCATGAATGGCTGTTACGCGGTGGATGTGCAGGTGGACGGCAAGGCCGTCAGGGGATTTGTGCCGGGAGAGCAAATTGCTGGCATAGACGTTTGGGAGCAATCCCGCCGCCTCGCGCGGAGCGTTGACGCCCCTGACAATTCCCGGTTCCCCGCCTCCCAGGGAAAGCCCAGCGGCAGGTCGCCGTGGGACCTGTTGCAGGATAACCGGCCGGGTGAAGCGCTGGAGGCGGCCGAGCGGGCCCTGATCAATTTTCCAAGGGATCCGCAACTGCTTGCCCTTGCCGGGATCGCCGCATATAGGAACGATATGGGGACACGCGCGATCGGCTTTCTGAAGGATTCGCTGGCGATTCGCCCCGATCCGGCCGTGCAGCGCGTGCTCGACCAAGCATTGAGGGAGCAGAGCGCCGACAGGACTGGCGAACCTCTTCACAGTCCCCGGTTCATTTTCCGTTTTGACGCCGCTGTCATGCCGCGCGACACCGCCCGCGCTTTGCTTGGCGTCTTGGAGCAGGAATTTTCCCGCATCTCGTTTGAGCTCGGTTGTAGCAACGGGGAGCGACTTGCCGTAATTGCGCAGACGCGTGACGATTACATGCGCTCCACCGGTGCGGCGGAATGGAGCGGCGGACAGTTCGATGGCCGCATTCGCGTCGCGCTGTTGGAAGGAGACGCCGGCGGGCCGGTGACACGGCGAGCCCTGGCGCATGAACTGGTTCACGCGTGCCTGGCTGCCTCCGGGAACTGGCCCGCGTGGCTGCATGAGGGGCTCGCGCAGCGCCTGAGCGGCGAAACACTCAGTGAGCCGAAGCGCGCCGCCATCCGCGCCGCCGCCAAAGCAAATGGACTCCCGAAGCTTGCCAATCTATCCCAAAGCTGGTCCCGCATGAGTGGCGGCCACGCGGCCATGGCCTATGCCACGTCACTCTACGCCATCGAACTCTTCTACCAGCATCACGCCGCCTATGGCATTCGCAATCTCCTCCACAATCCTGGCGAATTGGAACGGATCATGACGGACTTGGACCGCCGTTTCCGCGAATAGAGGCGTGTCATACTACGGCAGAAAGATGCCCATTCGGCTTTGTTCTCTCCTGCTGACCGCGGCCGCGCTGGCGGGCCAGTCCGCCAGTACAAACCTGATTACCACCTTTGCCGGTGTCGATCCTTCCTTCGCTGGCGGGGTTGACCCGCTCAGCGTGCCTCTCCCTCCCGGTCCCTGGGGAAAGCCCGCCGTCGACTCGGCCGGCAACATCTACTTTTCCCTCACCGGGCAGCACATCGTACTTCGCTTGACGCCGGCGGGCCGCCTGGAGCGCTTTGCCGGCACCGGCTTCGCTCGATTCGCCGGCGACGGCGGGCGTGCCCTTTCGGCCAGTCTCAACAATCCTCGAGACATTGCTGTTGATAGCCGCGGCAACGTCTACATTGCCGACAGCGGCAACAAACGCGTCCGACGTGTGCAGCCAACCGGCATCATCGACACCCTGGCCGGCGGAGGCCGCCTGATGCCCGCCACAGCGGGAACCCCAGCCGCCGACGCCGCGCTGGCGCTCCCCTGGGCCATTGCTATCGACAGTTCCGATAACCTGTACTTCACCGTCGACGAGTTCTCGCTTGCCCGCATGGACGCGGGCTCAAGTCAACTGCGTCTGTTTGCTGGAATTCCGGGCACGGCCGGTGTCCCCCAGTCGGGGCCGATCTCCAGCGCCCGGTTCCGATTCATCTCGGCCTTAGCCGCGGACCGCGGTGGAAACCTCTACCTGACCGATGCGCAGGCGATTTCCGTCTCCCGGGTCACGCCCGCCGGACGCCTGGAGGTGTTGACCACCCGTTCGGCCACCTTCGGCGCCCCGGTCGATGTTACCGTCGATGCCGCTGGCACGGTCTTTTTCGCGCAAGCCGGCTCCCCTGTCATTTGGCGTTTGGCGGCCGCGAACACTGTGGACATTTTCGCAGGGGATGTAGCGCGAGAGGGCTACACAGCCAGCGGCACCGCGCGCGATAAAGCGCTGTTCGGCGAAGAGCTGCGCCTGGCCACCGATGGCCGTGGGAATCTGTTTGTTTGTGATCGCCGCAACGGCCGGCTGCGCCGCGTCTCTTCCGTCGTGGACACGCTGGCCGGCGCCAATCTTGGGTTTACGGGCGAGGCCGGCCCGGCCACTGCCGCATCGTTCTACGCCCCCGCCTACCTGGCGCAGAGCCGCGCCGGAACATACTATTTCTCCGACATCGCCTCCCGGCTTGTCTTCTCTATCGATTCCAAAGGCGTCCTCCGCCGGTTCGCCGGCAACGGCGGGCTGCATGGCGCTTTCGCCGACGGGGCCCCGGCACTGGAGAGCGCCTTCGGCGTCCCTTTCGGAATCGCCGTGGATACCGCCGGCAACGTGTACGTGGCCGACGATGATTGCGCCATCCGCCGTTTTGGCGCCGATGGCGCCGCGCGCCTGCACGCCGGCGTCCCCGGACTTTGCGGCAACGTCTCCGACGGGGCGACTCTGAAAGATGCCCGGTTCGGCCGTCTGCGTGGCCTGGCGTTCGACGCGAGCGGCAACCTGTTGGTGACCGATATTTCCAATCACAAGGTATGGCGGCTCGGCGTGGATGGCGTTGTCCGAACGTTCGCCGGCACAGGCTCTGCTGGTACCACCACCACCACTCTCCCCGCCGTGCAGGCAGCTCTCAATACCCCGCTTGCCGTTGTCACCTCTGCTGACGGCACCGTTTTCATCGCCGATAGCGCGAACAACCGCGTCGTCCGAGTTGGATCCGAAGGGCGGTTGACAACCGTTGCCGGCGTCGGGCAGCGCGCATCCACCGGGGACAATGGTCCCGCGGCTTCGGCGGCCGTCAATCAGCCGGCCGGGCTCGCCCTGGACTCCGCCGGCAACCTGTACGTAGCTGAATTGGGCGCCAACCGCGTCCGGCGCATTAGCGCCAGCGGCACCATTACTGCCTACGCCGGCGCGGGAACAGCCGGTTTCCGGGGCGATGGCGGCTTCGCCGTTTCCGCGTTGCTGGCCGCGCCGGGCGGCCTTTTACTCAATTCCGCCGGGGAACTGCTCATCGCTGATCGAGACAACGGCCGCATTCGCCTGGTTCTGAATGGCGCTCCCGCGGTAAGGATCTCCGTCGCGCCGTTAACCGTAAGTCCCGCTTCCGGGCAGTTAACCGGCGGCGGGACCATCGCCGTCCCCGCGCCAATCACTGGTATCGACTTTGAAACCTCGGTCCGGAACGCGCCTTGGCTGCGTGTTTCTCCCGTCCGCGGCAAATTACCGGCTGTGCTGACGTATGAGACCAATAGCGCCGGGCTCGCCGCCGGAGAATACACCGGCCAGATCGTAGTGACCGTACCCGCGGCGACGCCCCGCGAGGCCGCCATTCCCATCACTCTCCGCGTCCCGGCGCCGCCTTCCCGGCCGCTCTTACTCGGCGGCAATTCGCGAATTGTCCTCTCCGCCCTGCGGGGCTCCTCGGCGCAGCAAAATATCCCCATTTCAAATCCCGGCGCCTCCCCTCTGGTGGTACGCGCGACGGTCACGCGCGGCGCTTATCTTTCGGTGATCCCCGCCGAACACACGATCCAGCCGGGCCAGACGGCGGCATTTACCCTCACCGCCGCCTCCGGCGACCTCGCGGCCGGTACCTACCCCGCCGCCGCGACATTCGCCACCGGCGCCACATCGGTCGTCGTCAACGTGGCGTTCAATGTCTCCGCCGCCCGCTCCCGGATTGCACTATCGCAAACCGGGCTCTCGTTCCAGGCGGTTTCCGGCGGCGCCCTGCCGCTGGCGCAATCCTTCTATGCTTCACCGGCGGAACGGCTGAGTACATCGGCGACGACGGTAAGCGGAACTCCATGGCTCTCCGCCAGCCTCACCGGAGTGCAAATAACAGTCACTGCAAACCCGAAGGACCTGCCGCCTGGCGATCACTACGGCCGCGTGGCCGTCTTTGATACGGCCGCGCCAGCCATCCGTCAATTCGTGTCCGTACTATTGCAAGTCTTGCCCGCCGGGTCAGATCCTGGTCCGGCCATCTCTACCCCCGCACTATTTTTCACCGTCACCGCCGGGGGCGAGGTTGGCGCGCAGGAAGTTGAATTGACAACGGCTTCCAGCCGCCAAGCAACTTTTTCCGCCACCGCCGCCACGCAGGACGGGGCGGCGTGGCTCGATGTCTCCCCTTCCGGCGGGGCACTCAGCAGTTCTGCGCCAGCTCGTGTCACAGTCCAGCCAGACACCGCCGGCCTAGCCCCGGGCATCTACCGGGGAGCGGTTACGCTTCAGTTCGATGATGGCCAGGCGCGCACCGTTTCCATCCTGCTCATCGTGAACACCACCGCTTCCACTAGCGCCAAATCCGGCCATCGAGAGGCCTCCAGTTGTTCCAATACCGGGCTGTTTCCGCAGGTGCTTTCTCCCGCCGCCAATTTCCGGATATCCGTCGGCGAACCTGTCCGCCTGGCCGCCCGCGTCGTTGACGGCTGCGGCAACCTCCATCAACCCGAAAGCGGCGGTTCTGCGGGCGTCGCCGTCACCGGCGCTGGTACGCAGGTCGTTAACCTCACTCATATTGGCGGGGGCGTGTGGGAGGGGACAGTGACTCCAGGGGCCGTTCAGGCGGCCACGACATTTACGTTCCTCGGCCTTTTCTCACGCGGTACGTTCCTGCAGGCCGGCGCTGAAAAGGTGAACGGCGCCATCGTTGCTGCACAGCGTCCCGTGGTGTTTAACGACAGCCTGACCGACGCGGCGAGCTTTCAATTCGGCGTTCCCGTCGCGCCCGGTACGTTGGTCAGCCTGTTCGGCGCGAATCTGAACGCGGCGAACGCGCTTCCCAGTGCACTGCCGCTTCCCTCCCGGCTGGACGACGTGGAGGTGCGCCTGAACGATCAGCCGATTCCTTTGCTCTTCGCCGGCCCGGCTCAGGTGAACGCCCAGATTCCCTATGCGCTGGAGCCTGACGTGGAGTATCAATTGGAAATTCGCCGCGGCACGGCCATCGTCACGCCACAACCGGTGGTGATTGCCCAGTCGCGCCCCGGTGTGTTCACTGTGGACCAATCCGGCCAAGGCCAGGGACACATCTATCGCGCGCTCCCCGATGGCAGCCAGCGCCTTGCCGACGCATCCGGTGCCGCCACCGCCGGAGAGGTACTGATAATCTACTGCAACGGACTTGGCCTAACGAATCCTCCCGCAACGGCCGGGGCCGGGGCTCCCTTCTCTCCGTTGGCCATAACAGCCAACCCCGTCACGGTCACCATCGGCGATCGCGATGCCACCGTCTTATTTGCCGGGTTGGCGCCGGGTTTCGCGGGCCTTTATCAAATTAACGCACAGGTTCCGGCAGGAATCGCGGCGGGTGCCGCCGTACCGGTAGTGCTCACCGTGGCCGGGCAAACGAGTATCCCGGTCACCATAGGCGTTCGTTAACAAGTGTGACGGCAGAATGCGGAAAATTGTCACAGTTTTTCCGCAGCCTGCGCTTACCTAAGTATGGGCCCGGTCTGAGTTGCGCACCCAATTTCGTGACATCTCTCTTGGCGGCTGGTCCCGATTCAGGCAAAGCGGGCAATTTCGCCCGTTTTGCCTTGAACTGCCCGTAGGTAGTCCAACGGCGCCAGGAACAACTGGACTCCGCGCTGCCCCGCCGAAATCGAGATCGTTTCCCAAAGCTCCACGGTGAAGTCCACATACACCGGGAACTCCTTTTTCGCTCCCAACACCGTCACTCCGCCGCGCACATACCCCGTCAGCGGAGTCACTTCTTTTAGCGGGACCATTTCCACTTTCCGGTCGCCGGTCAACTTCGCCAACGCCTTGAAATCAAGCTCCATATTGCCCGGAATTACCACAAACGCACAGCCGTTCCGGTCGCCGCGCGTCAACAGCGTCTTGAACACCTGCTCCGGCGGCAGCCCCACCTTTTCGGCCACCGTAATCGCGTCCAAGTGCTCTTCATCCACATCGTACTCCCTTACATCAAAAGCAATCTGCATGCCTTCCAGGAGCCGCATCGCGTTCGTCTTTGTCAGTGCCAAGCTACAATTCTAACTGCCATGCAATCACTGCTTCTCCTTTTCCTGTTCTCCCAAGCCCCAGCCGACTTCCAGCGCCAGGGTGAAGAGGCCTTCCGCGCCGCCCGGTTCGAAGAATCCGTCGCCGCCTTCGACAAAGTGATCGCCGCCATGCCAGACCAGGCGCCGCAGCACTGGCAGCGGGGAATCTCGCTTTACTACGCCGGCCGGTTCGCCGATTGCAAGGCCCAGTTCGAACTCCACCGGACTGTCAACCCCGAGGATTTTGAAAATGCCGCCTGGCACATGCTGTGCGCCGCGCGGCTGGAGGGCTTCGCTGAAGCGCGAAAGAAGTTGATCCCCATCCGCCAGGACACCCGCACACCGATGCGCGAATTGCACGCCCTGTGGCGCGGCGAAGGCACCGTGGACCAGGTGCGCCAAGCGGCGGGCAACAGCAAGAGCGCCGTCTTCTACGGAAATCTCTACCTGGCGCTCTTCGAAGAGACGCGTGGCAAGCGGGAGGCATCGAAAGTCTACGCCAAACGCGCCGCCGAACTCGCTCCACCGGACTATATGGGCGACGTGGCGCGCATTCACTGGGAAATGCTGTCGTCGAAGAAACTAAAGTAGCTTTACTCGCCCGCCGTTACATCCCGCTCGGCCAGCATGCGCAGCGGCATCCATAGCGCCATCGCCGCCGCCACGTGTTTCAGCGCGTGGCCGCTCATTTGCAGGCCAAGCGTGCGATGGATCGGAGCGTCAAGCGCCTCCAGAATCTTCGCGCCAATGTACCAAAGGATCATCTGCCATATGCGATGGGAAGCCGTATATCGCGGCGGAAATAGCCAGAGAATCAGTGGAATCGCCAGAATCGGGTAGAACTGCACCAGCGCATACATACGCAGGTCGCCGGCCCCGGCCAACTCCGTCCGCCGCCACACCTCCACGCTCACGACGCCCCAAATTAGAAACGGACCCAGCAGCAACCACCCGGCCCGCGCGTTCACCCGCTCCGCAATGACGGCGGAAAATACCGCCATGAACCCCAGCGTCATCGGAAGCCGGTCCCAGAACAGCGTCTGGTTGTCCGGACTGTAATGGTAGTAGCCGCTGCCAATTCCAATCAGGAAACCTGAAACCGCCACCACCAGCCACGGCCAGCGGTCATGGTGGTGCTGCCATTTCGATTTTCGCCACGCCCACACGCCATAAGCGCCAACAAACAGAAACGGCAGGTTCGAAAGCACATTCCAGAAGTGCGGCACGCCAGCAATTGTTCGACGGTCGGCGAACTGATGATACGACGGGTCCTGACCAATTCGCGGCGCCAGGTACGCGCCTACGATGGCCGCAAAGGCTAGCAGGTAAAGAAGCCAGTGTCGCAAGACGTGAGTCCCATCATACAAGCGGCCGGAGGCTCTCGCGCCCCCGGCCGCTCTGCCATTTGCCGTATACTACTGCAGCGGCAGTTCCGGCGTGGTTTCTTCTTCGCTTGCAACTTCGTCCGAGCCAGGAACAATGCTGGCCGCGGCCACACGGTCGCCTTCTTCCATCTTCACCAACCGCACGCCTTGGGAGTTGCGGCCCACCTGGCGAATATCCCCGGACTCTATCCGGATGATTTTGCCTTCGGCGGAGATGATCATCAAGTCGGTATCTTCCTTCACTCGCATCACCGACACCACATTGCCCACCTTCTTGGAGGTGTTCATATTAATGACGCCCTTGCCGCCGCGATGGGTCAGCCGGTACATATCCACCGACGTTCGCTTGCCGTAACCGTGCTCGCTGATGGACAGAATCAGGTCCTCTTCCTTGGCGATTTCGGCGCCAATAATGACGTCGTCCTTCGCCAGGTCCATCGCCTTCACGCCGCGAGCCGGCCGGCCCATCGCGCGCACTTCGCTTTCTTCGAACTTGATGGCCATCCCCTCGCGCGTGGCCAGGAACACAAAGCTCTTTCCGTCCGAAAGATTGGCTTCAATCAACTCGTCGCCTTCGTCAAGGCTCAGAGCGATAATGCCGCGCGACATCGGATTGTCAAACTCGCTCAGCGAGCAGCGTTTAATGACGCCTTGCCGCGTCACCATCACTACATATTGGCCTTCCACGAAGTTCCGCACCGGCAGGAACGCCTGCACCCCTTCGTCCTGTTGCAGGTTGATGAGGCCGGCAATGTGTTTGCCCTTCGAAACGGTTCCAGCGTCGGGAATCGCGTAGTTCTTCAGCCAGTAGACGCGGCCCTTGGTGGTGAAGATCAGCAGGTAGGCATGGGTGCTGGCGATGATGAGGTGCTCCACCACATCTTCGCTGCGTGTCGTCATGCCAATGCGTCCCTTGCCGCCGCGTGTCTGCCGCCGGTAGGTATCCACCGAAGTCCGCTTCAGGTAGCCGGAGCGCGTCACGGTGATCGCCACATCCTCTTCCTGAATCAGATCTTCCATGTCGATGTCGCCGGTGTCGTCCAGGATCACCGTGCGGCGCTCGTCGCCGAAGTCCTTCAGCACTTCGCGCAGTTCCTTTACGATCAACGCGCGCAACACCTTTTCCGAACCCAGGATCTCCAGGTACTCGGCGATCAGCCGTTGAATCTCGGCCAATTCGTCGAGAATCTTCTGCTGCTCCATGTTCGTCAGGCGCTGCAATTGCAGTTCGATAATGGCCTGCGACTGGCGTTCACTAAACTCAAACGCGGCAATCAACTTGTCTTTAGCTTCGCGCGGCGTCTTCGACGAGCGGATCATCGCGATCACTTCGTCCAGATTCTCCAACGCCTTCTTGAAGCCCAGCAAAATGTGCTCACGGTCACGCGCTTTGCGCAGCAGGTAATCCGTGCGCCTGCGCACAACCTCCACGCGGTGGTCAATAAACCGCTTAATGCAGTCAATAATGCCCAGCTCGCGCGGCTGCCCGTTGACGATCGAGAGCATGATGACACCGAAACTGGTGCGCATCTGCGTCTGCTTGTACAGATTGTTCAGAACAATATCGGCCTGCTCGCCGCGCTTCAGTTCAAACACAATCCGCATTCCGTCCCGGTCGGATTCGTCCCGGATTTCCGAGATGCCGTCAATCTTCTTCTCGTTCACCAGCGCGGCGATGGCCTCAATCATCCGCGCCTTGTTCACCTGATACGGCAGCTCGGTGACGATGATCGCCTCGCGGTCCCGGCCAATCTTTTCTATCGAGGTCTTCGCCTGCAACTTGATGCTGCCGCGGCCCTTAGAATAATAGTCGAAGATACCCGCCCGGCCCAGGATGTAACCGCCCGTCGGGAAATCCGGCCCCGGAACGATGTCCATGATCTCTTTCAACGACGCATTCGGGTTGTTCACCAGCAGAATGGTCGCTTCCACGATCTCGCGGATGTTGTGCGGCGGAATGTTGGTCGCCATGCCTACGGCGATACCGCTCGAACCGTTAATCAGCAGGTTCGGTACCCGTGCCGGCAAAACTTCCGGTTCGTGTTCCGAGTCGTCGTAGTTGGCCCGGAAGTCCACCGTCTCTTTGTCGATGTCTTCCAGCAGCGAAGCCGCAATCTTCGTCAGCCGGGCTTCTGTATACCGCATGGCGGCCGGAGGGTCGCCGTCTACCGAACCGAAGTTCCCCTGCCCGTCCACCAATGGGTACCGCATCGAAAACGGCTGCGCCATGCGCACCAAGGCGTCGTAGATGGCCGAGTCGCCATGCGGATGGAACTTACCCATCACCTCGCCCACGATCTTGGCCGATTTGCGCGTCGGGCGGTTGTAGTTAAGGCCTAACTCGCTCATTCCGAACAGGATCCGCCTGTGGACTGGCTTCAATCCATCGCGCACATCGGGCAGTGCGCGGCCAATAATCACCGACATCGCGTAGTCGAGATACGACTTCTTCATCTCGTCTTCGATGTTCACCGGAATGTGGTTCTTGTTCGGGTCGCTCAGCGGCAGTTGCCCCCCTCCGCCACCGGACGGCGGTACAGGGGGCTGGTTCGGATTTTGTTCGTCGGCCAATTGTTACTCCTCGCAGAGATCGGAACCTACTATTCTAGCAAGTGAATGGAACGTTTTCTCCTATTCGTCGCCCTGGGTGGCGCTGCGGCCTATGCGCAGGCCGCAGCGCAAGCCGCTGCGCTCACCGGTCGCGTGGTGGATGGGGTCACCAAGGCAGAGGTTCGCAAGGCCACGGTCTATGCTACGCAGCAACAATCCAGCACTCCACAATCTGGGGCGCTATCGTTCCGTCCACCCACAACATTTTCGGCTGTGACTGACGCTGAAGGCGTTTTTCGGTTCCCTGCGATTGCCGCCGGCAAGTACACGCTTCGGGCGGAAAAGCCCGGTTATTTGCCGTTCAGAGGCAAATCCAGGCTGGACACAACCGCCGTCACCGGGCAGGAGACCGCCGTGGGGGAACTTGAACTGCTCAAGCAAGGGGTGATTGCCGGCCGGGTCACCGATGCCGAAGGCGAACCCATCGAACATGCCAATGTGCAAGTGATAGGTACCCGCCGGCAGGGCACGGATCTAAGCGCAATGACAGACGACCGGGGCGAGTTCCGCATTCCCCGTCTGGCCGCCGGCGCCTACCGGTTGCTTGCCACGAAGCCGCCGCCCAGCCAGGCCGCCAACGCCGTCCCCCCCGGCGAACAACTTCTGGTCAACGCGCCCACCTACTACCCTTCCGCCGCTGAGGAGTCGGCCGCCTCCACCATCACCCTTGCCGCGGGGGAGGAGCGCACCGGCATCGAAATCCGCCTGCGCCGAACCCCAGCCGTACGAGTGGCTGGCCGCCTGGCCGGCGAGATTCCTCCGAACACTCCGGCCTACATGAGTATGATGCCCGCCGGCGCCCGCCGCTTTGGCGGGGCGAACCAATTTGGCGCCATCGCTGGCAGCGACGGCAGTTTCGTTTTCCATAACGTCACGCCGGGCGACTACTTCGTCCACGGAAACCTGCATCAGCCCGGCGGTGTGAAACCTTTGTCCGGCGTGACACGGGTCAGCGTTGGGCCCCAGGATATTGAGGACTTGACTGTTGTCATGGCGCCGCTGGTCCGTATCACCGGCCGTGTCAGGGCCGAGGGTGGCGCCAAACTCCCGGCCGAACAGGTTTCCATCGGTCTGCGCCCTATGGATATGGGCTTGCCGGGCGGCTGGGGAGGCCGCGTGAAACCCGATGGGACCTTTGTCATTGAAAACCTGCAACGCCAACGCTATGGCATGGGGGGCAACGCGCCGAAGGGCTGGTACCTGAAGGCGTTGTCCGCTGGCGGCCAGCGCCAACCGGAACTGGAATTCGATGTCACCGGCGCCGAAATGAACCTGGAGCTTGTTTACAGCGATCGGCCAGGCGCGGTGAGTGTCACGCTGGAGGGTTCGCCCGAGGATGGCGGCCAGACGATTGCCGTGGCCATTCCGGAAGGCGCCCGGCAATTGACAAATCTTTACAAGGCCGCGCATATCGCCGCGGAAACGAAAGTGGTAAAGATTGATGACGTGCCCCCCGGTAACTATCAAATTGTGGCCTGTCCGTCGTCCCTGGTTCCTTCCCTTGCTGAGGACGCTATATGGGAACGAGTGAAAGCGAAGGCTACGGCTGTAAAGGTGGAGGAAGGCGGGACCGTTTCCGCCGCCGTGCGTCCAATTGTTGAAAGTGACCTGGATGAAAAGTAGTCTGTTTCTGCTGCTTGCCGTCAGTGCCTGGGGGCAGGCGTCGATCGCGGGCAGAATTCTGGATTCCACCGGAGCGCCTGTGAACCGCGCGGTGGTGACGGTAGAAGGGGAGGGCGGCGAGGCCCGCCGCGCCAAGGCGATGTCTGGCGAAGACGGGTCTTACCAGATCGCCGGCCTTGCCAAGGGGCGGTACTGGATCTCCGCCGAAAAAACTGGCTTCCTTCGGCGCAGCTATCGTGGCCGGACGGCGGACGGCTACGGCGATCCAGTAACGCTCGAAGCCGGCACGGCGAAATCGGGAATCGATATCAACCTGCCGCGCCAAGGTGTCATCTCTGGCCGCGTAGTCGATGAAGCCGGTGAACCGGCGGAGCGCGTCATGGTGCAGGCGATCCCGCTGCGAAAGCAGACCGGGCGGAGCGGCGGCGGAACGGCCACCATGACGAACGATCTGGGCGAGTTCCGCCTGGCGAAATTGGCGCCTGGGAACTATCGCCTGCTGGCCTCTCGCGCCGGGGAACGCGGCGAATTGCTGGTGGAACGTCTGCCTGGGAAGGCCGCCACCGCGGAAGCCCCCACCTATTTTCCCGGCACGGTGGACGCGCTTTCGGCAAGCCCAATCAAGGTGAATGCGGGCGAAGAGCGCACCGGCGCCGAGATACGCCTGCAACGCTCCACCGTGGTTCGTCTGGCGGGCCGAGTGGCGGGCGATCTGCCCTCGGGCAGGGGCGCGCGCGTCTCTCTGCGCGCCTCGACCGAAACAGGAATTGGGCGCTTCGGCCCCATGGGCGGCATGGGCGGTGGCGATGGCGCCATTGGTCCTGACGGTTCGTTCTCCTTTCAAAACGTTCGCCCTGGGGAATACTCGCTCACCGTCACCCAAATGGACCGCGGCGGGCCAAAAACGCTGGGCCGCCAAACGGTTTCTGTGGGACAGCAAGACGTATCAGGCGTCACCATCAACGCCGCCGCCGCTCCCAAGATCGACGGACGCATCCGTGCCGCCGGCGAACCGCCGTTCTCCTTCGGCAGGTTGGATGTGTCCCTCAGCGGGTCCGGAGCGTATCGCGAATTCGGTCCGCCGACGAGCGTAAAGTCGGACGAAAACGGAAACTTCAGCTTCGCCGCCGTCTCCCGCGACCGGCAGATGCTTTCGGTGAAAACGCCCGCTGGGATTATCGTGAAAGCCGTGTACGCCGCTGGCCAGTTACTCCCTGGTTTGGAAATCGACTTCTCCGTGGTCACAGGCCCGCTGGAGATCGTGCTGAGCGACAAACCGGCGGCCATTACCGGAACCATCGAAGGCGTCAGCCCGGATTCGCCCCGCGTCGCTGTCTGGGCCGTTCCCGATGCGGAGCCTTTTTTTCTGCCAGCCGGCAGCGCGAAAAAGCTGCGCGTCAACTCCGATTCACCGTCCTTCACGCTGGATTCACTCCGCCCGGGCACCTACAGAGTCCTGGCGTTTGAGGACGCCGAATCCGACATTTTTAACGACGTCTCGGCTTGGGAACAGTTGAAGGCACAGACCGCGACCGTAAAAGTGGGCGAAGGCGAGAGCGTCCAAGTGAAGTTGAAACTAGTCTCAGCCCGGGAGTTCGAGTTGAACTAACGCGGTTTCTGGTACGCCGGGTTGTATTTGCCCTGTTCGGCGAAACCGCCTAGTTCCGGCCGCATCGGGGAGTGCCTCGGGTAGCTATCAAAGATGTCACCGGTACCCAGGATCCTCGGGTCGCCTTCGGCGCGAAGAATCGCTTCCAGTTGCCGGCGATGGTTCTCCAGAACCTGTTGCCGCGCGCCCGCCAGATTCTCCATACAAGCCGGGTCCCGGCCGATATCGTAAAGCTCCTCGGCCGGGCGTTTCCCCAGCGATAGCTCGTGGTACTTGTCTTTCCGGTTCACCACCACCGTCTTGCTCGGGCCGTTGTCAATGTCGGCATAAAGCGGCGGATCGCCCGCCGGCCACAAGTCCGGCGCAAAGTTTCGAATGTATAGATACTGCCTGGTGCGAAGCGCGCGGCACGGGTAGCCCAGGTTGTCGCGCCGAGCGTGGGAATGCCGCTCGCGCCCCGCGGTGATCGCCGTGCGAGACGCATCAACAAGCCCCGTACGCCGCGTCCGCAGCGCTGCCAGCAAACTGCGGCCCGCCATCGCTTTGTGCGGCGGCAGTCCGGCGGCCTCCAGGAACGTGGGCGCAAAGTCGCGAAAGCTGATCAAATCGTCCACCACGCGGTTGCCGGGAATGGCCCGTGGCCAGGCGATCGCCGTTGGCAGGTGAATCCCGTATTCATACAAGTTGGCTTTCGCGCGCGGAAACGACATGCCGTTATCGCCGCAAACGACAATCAGCGTGTTGGCCAGTTCGCCGGCCTTTTCCAGGCTATCCAGCACGCGGCCAAGCTGTTTGTCGAAATACTCAATCTCTTCGTAGTAGTCCAAAATGTCGGACCGGACTTCCTGGGTATCCGGCAGGAACGCTGGCACTCGAACTTTCGCCGGGTCCTTGCCCGCCGCCGCTCCGGATCCAGGGCGGTATCCCCTGTGCGGTTCATGGCTGCCCAGCCAGAAGAAGAACGGCTTTTCCTTCGGACGCTGCGCCAGGAACGTGTCGAAATTGGCCGCGTAGTCGTCGGCATGAACCTCCAGGTTTCCCTTGGGCCGCTTATGCTCGTCGTAGGCCGGCCCGGCCGGGTTGTGCGGCCATCCGGCGTCTTTGAAATTCGCCGGTCCCGCGCCCTTTCCCGTCAGGCCGGTGTAGTAACCAACCTCCCGCAGCAGGTCCGGAAACACCGCGAATTTCCGGGGGAACAGGCTCGCATGGGTGCCTGCCTCTTCCAGTTGCCAAATAGAGCGGCCGGTGAGAATGGAGGCCCGCGACGGCGCGCAGCCCGGGCAAGTGGAAAAGCTGTTGCGGCATAATACCCCGGCCTTCGCGACACGGTCAAAGTTCGGGGTCTTCACCACGTTGTCCCCAGCCGCGCTGGTATGTAGCCACGACTGGTCGTCGGAGATAGCGAACAGTATATTGGGCCGCGAGGGCGTTTGCGCGGCCAGCGCGGATGCGGCGGCAAGAAACTGGCGTCGTAGCATGGAAAGGCCAATATACCTGACTCTGGCACCGCGCGGCGAATGTCCCATACTATTGTTCGATGCTTCGATGCCTGTTGGTGATATCGCTGTTGGCAGCCGGTTGCGCCAAGCCGCCCGCGCCGCCCGTTCCACCAGCGGCCGCCTACGTCGATTCCAAAGCCTGCGCCGCTTGCCACGCCGCCATCGCCGCCACCTACCGCCAAACGGCCATGGCGCGGGCGTTCACCACAGCGAAGGCATCGGAAATGCGTGGCGCGCTCGGGCATTATCAACACCTCACCTCCGGACGCGCGTACTCCATCTTCGAACGGGGCGGCCGCTATTTCCAGTCCCGCACCGAAGACGGCCAATACGCCATTGAGCGCGAAATCCACTACATCATGGGCTCCGGCGAACACGCCCGTAGTTTTCTGCACCGCACGCCACAGGGCCGCCTGGTGGAATTGCCTCTGGGCTGGTATGCCGAAGGCGGCGGGAAACTGGCTATGAGCCCCGGCTACGACCGGCCCGACCCACTGGACTTCCGCCGCAAGATCTCCCACGATTGCATGTTTTGCCACAACGCATACCCCGCCGCTGATGCCGCGCCCGCCTCGGAGCCCGTGTTCCCCGCATCGCTGCCGGAGGGGATTGATTGCCAGCGTTGCCACGGCCCGGGCAGCCTGCACGTCGCCGCCGGCGGCAAGGGCGGCATTGTGAACCCCGCCAAACTGGACCCGGAACGCGCCATGGAGGTCTGCATGCAATGCCACCTGGAGACAACCAGCCGGCCGCTTCCGAACTCGCTGATCCGTTTCGGCCGTGGCGCCTATTCCTACCAGCCCGGCGAGCCGCTGGCCGATTTCGTCCTGCACTTCGACCATGCCAAGGGTGCGGGCAGGGAAGGGAAGTTCGAAATTGTCAACTCCGTTTACCGCCTGCGCCAGTCGCGCTGTTATCTGGAAAGCCAAGGTAAGCTGGGCTGCACGAGTTGTCATAACCCTCACGAAGCCAAACGCGGCGCCGCCGCCCTTCAGGATTACGCACGGAAGTGTCAGAACTGCCACCGCGCCATCGCCGCTAAATCCGGGCATCCGAGGGGCGCCGATTGCGCCGGTTGCCACATGCCGAAACGCCGTACCGAAGATGTGGTCCACGCCGTTATGACCGACCATAAGATCGTTCGGCGGCCACCGCCCGGCAACCTGCTCGCGTCCCGCGCCGAGATTCACGAAGCGCGGTTTATCGGCGATGTCGCGCTGTACTATCCGCCCGTGGCGAAGGATCAGGAACTCTACCTTGGCGTAGCGCAGGTGGTGCAGCAGAGCAACCTCGCCGGCGGAATCCAGCGGCTGGAATCCGTGGGCAGCAAAGAGCCGAAGGCACTGTACGCGTTGGCCCAGGCCTACCTGGCGCAAGGGCAAAAACAGTTGGCAGAGGCTCGCTATCGCCACGCAGTGGCCGCCGATCCCGCCTTTGCTGCCGCCTGGCGCGGGCTGGGCGAGGTAAGCGGCAGCCTGCCGGCGCTGGAAAAGGCGCGGGATCTGGCGCCGCATGACGCCGGTGTATGGCACGCCCTTGGCTTGTCCTATCGTCAGGCCGGCCGCAACGCTGAAGCTATGGCGGCGCTCGACCGCGCCATCGCCGAGGATGCCGATTTCCCTGCTGCCCACAACGCGCTCGGGGGCCTGTTTGCCGCGCTTGGCGATCACACCAAAGCCGAAGCCGCGCTGCGCGAGGCGCTTCGCCATCAGCCGGATTACGCCGAAGCGCATGAGAACCTCGGACGCCTGTTGGCGGCCCGCGAGGCCTATGCAAACGCGGAATTCCACCTTCGCGCCGCCGTCCGCTGGAGAAGTCCTGGTGGGTGGCGCGCGCTCGGAGAGGTGCAATCGCTACAGGGGAAGTGGCCCGATGCACGTAAGAGCTTCACGGCCGCGCTCGAAGCCGCGCCACAGGATTGGGCCGCGTGGCTCGGCCTGGGCACCGCGCAGGCCGCACTCGGCTACGCCGCAGACGCCCGCGTCAGCCTGCGCAAAGCCGCCACCGGCGGAAGCGCCGCTGTTCGCCAGGAGGCGCTCCAACTTCTCGGCGCTCTGCGGTAGCTAATTGCGCCGCCGGTAACCGCCGTCCCGGTATCGGTTATCGGTGCCGCCCCGCCACATGATGTCAAACGTGTACCCTTCACGGCCGCCCTTGGCATCTTCAATCCTCACAACCGCCGCTCCCCCGCCGTTCGGATCCCGCACCAGATCTTGTCTCCCCCGGCCATCGATTCCGCGGAAACGGAACTCATACGGACGTGCGGGCATCGGCTGGTTGCAGTCAAACCGCCGCCACGTTGAAGGCTGGCCGTACCTGGTTCGCAGGCGCGCCACGGAGCCGCGGATTTCAATCTCCGCCACCCCGTCTACCTCCACTTCAATGGTGCACTTGCCGTCGCCCCCGCCTCCTCGAATATTCGCGGTTCGCATCTGCTCGCCGCCCCATTGGGAGAAGGCACTAACACCGGTGAGTAGGACTGCCGGGAAGAGTTTCATGCCCTCTGGACGCCTCTGCCGCCGCTCCGGTTTCGCCCGCGTTCGAAACGCCGCACCGGACGCTCCTGGAGTAAAGTGTAAATTCTTTCATTGCTTTGGCGGAAACGCGGGAGTAATATCGGGCTAGGCCTGTTTTTTGGCGTTTCCTGGGGGTTTAATGCGTTTTCTGCTCTTTTCCACTCTATTTCTTCTTGCGGGCGCTCTCTCCGCCAAGGTTGTGGCGGGTGACTCCAAACGAGGGTCCGAACTCATTAAGAGCCAAGGGTGCGTGAACTGCCACCGCATTGGCGGGGAGGGCGGCTCCGCCGGTCCGGATCTGGGCAAGGCCCGCAGCCGGAACTACACCCCGGCTTCCATGGCGAGCGCCATGTGGAACCACGCCCCGGCCATGTGGTCGAGCATGGAAAAAATGGGCGCGTCCAAGCCCCGGATGAGCGAAACGCAGGCCGGTGATCTCTTCGCCTACTTCCAGTCCATTCGGTATTTTGATAAGCCCGGCGACGCCGCCCGTGGCAGTCGCGTGTTCGCCGCCAGCAAGTGCGGGGAGTGCCACGGCCGCGCCTCAGCCCTTTTTGGAGGCGCGCCTCCCATCGCCGCTTGGAAATCGGTGGCCGCGCCCATCGCGTTTGCGCAGCAGATGTGGAACCACTACCCGCAGATGGAAGCCGCCATGGCCCAGCGAAAAATCCACTGGTCTGCCCTCACCTCGCAGGAGTTAACCGACATTTTGGTGTACGTCCAAGGCCTGCCCGAAACGCGTGGCATGTCGCGCGAGTTCTCGCTCGTCTCCGATGGCCGCGGTGAAGCGCTGTTCACCGAAAAGGGCTGCCTCGGCTGTCACCAGGGCTCGCTCGACTTGAAGAAACGCCAGGTCTCGGGCACGGTTACCGATTTCGCCACCGCCATGTGGAACCACGCGCCTTCCATGGCCGCCGTGGCCAAGAAGTTCTCCAAGCCCTACCCGCGGCTGGAAGGTACGGAAATGCGCGATCTGATGTCCTATCTGTGGGATCAGCAGCTATATGCCGAACGCGGCAATGCCACGCGAGGCGTAAAGGTCTTCGAAAAGAAGAACTGTGTTTCCTGCCACACCGCTGGCGGCACTGGACCGGATCTGAAATCCCAACTCGCCGCCCGTGGCGGTCCGGTTCGTTCGTTCTCCATGATGGCCGTCCTGTGGCAGCACGGTCCGCAGATGCTGGAGGGCATGAAGGCGAAGAAGTTGGCCTGGCCGGCCTTCACGGAAGCGGAAATGAGTGATCTGGTCGCTTACCTCAACTCGTTGCAGGGCGGAGCCAAAGGCGCCGACTAGGCATACCCTTCAATTCGGCGCCCGCTGGAACCGGAATTGCTCTTTCCGGTTCTTCCCCTGCACTTCCCCCTCAATGGTCGCCACCACATTCCCGCTCGCGTCTTTCTCGTATGTAATGACCTTTGGGAAATCGTTGGCCGCGTTTTCAAACACAGCCTTGCTCGCCGTCCCACTCGTCAATTTGAACTCCGTTGGCGGCCGTCCGTTCGGCTGCGCAATGTAGAAAAGTTCGCCCTGCCGTTCCACGATTCGCAGAAACTCAAACCCCGCCATTCGTTCTCCCACTAGCGTGCGGCTCATGCCCAGCATGGTGCCGCCACCGGCCGGCAGCCATACCTCTTCATAGCTCGCCTTTCCCACCGTTCCTTTCCACTTACCCGCTAACCAGGCCATTGTGCCAATCGCTGGCTTCTCCTGCGCACCAACGGCAAACGCGAAAAAGAAGAGTAGAGTTCTCATGCGTTCTGAGCATACCGCGAGTTGTTGGATTTTCCCACATCAATTGTTGAAGAATTCTACATAGCGCAACATGAACGAAATAGAGGACTTAGCCTCAATCTGATGGATTCCTCGCCATCCGTTGTTGGATTTCTCCACATCGCCCTGCCCACTGCCTTTCTCTCCATTCCAAGTGTTTCCAACGACTTAGCCCAATGGCGCATGGATTGCCTTACTAGGAGTGACGGCGCAGAGCCGCTCAGACAACAGAAAGGAGAGAAAGACCATGACCGTCATACTGGTCCTTTTCACATTCGCCACATTCCTGGCCATCGATTACTTGGTAAGCCGCCGCAAAGGAGAAGTTCCCGCGGTTGCGCTGCAGGAGGAAACTCCCGCCATCGCCCAGGTGGCTTCGGCGATTCCGAACATCTCCGGTATCGACGTTCCCACCGACCTGCGCTATCACCCCGGCCACACCTGGCTGGCCCGTGAACGCAAAAACGTCCTCCGCGTAGGAGCGGACGCCTTCGCCGCTCTCCTCGCCGGTCCGGTTGAATCCGTTCAACTGCCCAAACCCGGCCACTGGGTTCGCCAGGGACAAAAGGTCGCCACCTTCAAACGGGGCGGGGAAACCATTGAACTCGTTTCCCCCGTCGAAGGCGAAGTAACCGCCATTAACCCCGATGTTATCGCCAACCCCGCGTTGCTCAAGCAGGACCCCTACGGACAAGGCTGGCTGTTCCGCGTGTTCTCTCCCGATGAAGAAGGCACCAGCCGCAATCTGCTGCCCGCGAATCTGGTCCGCACCTGGATGCGCAATGCGGTTGACCGCCTGTTCGAAATGCAGCCCCAACTGGCCGGCGCTACCGCTGCCGACGGCGGCCCGATGGTGGAAAACCCGCTCGAAGCGCTCCCGCTGCTGCCCGGCAAACGCATCGGCGACGAGTTTTTTCTTAGCTAGGGACGCGAACGTGAATCCGCGAAACCAACCAGAGCAAACAACTACTTAGAATGCGATTCCAGTGGGGAAGGAATACACTGGAATCGCGGGAGGTTAGTCATGGCACGAGCCATTCTTTATGACAGCACCCGATGCGTTGGCTGCCGCGAGTGTGAAAAAGCCTGTTCGTCCCGCTGGGGGTTGCCCTACGACGAGCTGATCGCGGCCGAAGAGAAGGTTTCCGTCAAGAAACTGGTGACGATCCGCACGCATGGAGAACGTTTCAGCCGCAAGAGCTGCATGCACTGCCAGGATCCGGCCTGCGTTTCGGTCTGCCCGGTGGGCGCGTTCACGAAGACCGCCGCTGGCCCGGTGGTCTACGACGGAACCAAGTGCATGGGGTGTCGCTATTGCATGGCGGCGTGCCCGTTCCAGGCGCCCGCGTATGATTGGAATTCCCGTCTGCCGAAGGTCAGCAAATGCGACCTGTGCAGTGATCGCGCGGCCGCCGGCAAGCCTACCCGCTGCTCGGAATCCTGCCCCGCGGAGGCCACCATTACAGGCGATCGCGATGACCTGGTCCGCGAAGCCCGCAAGCGAATGGCCGAAAATCCAGGCCAGTATGTCGACAAGATCTACGGTTTACAGGAGGTGGGCGGAACCTCCGTCCTCATGCTCTCCGGCGTTCCGTTTGATCAGATCGGCTACCGGACGGACCTTCCCGTCCGCGCCCTGCCCGGTTACACGTGGGATGTCCTGAAACATATCCCGGATACCGTTACAGTCGGCAGCGTCATGTTGAGCGGCATCTATTGGCTCACCGCCCGCAGGCAGAAGGTGGCGGAGGCCGAAGGCGACGGGGCACGCGGGTTTAGAAAGGGGGTGCGTTCATGACACGCTTCCTTCCCAAAACGTTCTGGCAACTCGTTTTCGCCGCCTTGATGGCAGCGAGCGCCTATGTCACTTTCGTCCGCTTCTACCATGGCCTGGGTTCATCCACGAATCTGAATGACCAGTTCCCCTGGGGCCTCTGGATCGGCTTTGACGTTCTCTGCGGCGTCGGTCTCGCCGCCGGCGGATTCACCCTCGCCGCCACCGTTCACATCTTCCATTTGGAACGCTTCAAACCCATCGTTCGGCCCGCCATTCTCACCGCCTTCATCGGCTACCTGCTTGTCATTGTCGCCCTCATGTTCGACCTTGGCCAGCCCTGGCGAATCTGGCATCCGCTTATCATGTGGAATCCGCGCTCGGTGATGTTTGAAGTCGGCTGGTGCGTCACACTCTACACCACCGTCCTCGCACTGGAATTCGCCCCCGTCGTGCTGGAGCGCTTCGGTCTCCGCAAGCCGCTTCGCATTTTAAAGAGCGTCATGCTGCCGCTTGTCATCGCCGGCGTACTGCTTTCCACGCTGCACCAGTCCTCGCTCGGCAGCCTATATCTCATCATGCCGCACAAGCTCAGCCCGCTCTGGTACTCGCCGCTTCTGCCCATACTCTTTTACATCTCGGCCATCGGCGTCGGCCTGGCCATGACCATCTTTGAGAGCTATCACAGCTCCCGCGCCTTCGGCCGTCAGTTGGAATTCCCGCTGGTGAAGCGGTTGTCGGAAGTTCTCGCCGTTGTGCTGGCCTTCTATCTCGCGCTGCGGCTGGTGGACATGAAGTCCCGCGGCGCCTTCCAGTTACTGGAGTCTCCAGGTATCGAACGCTGGCTGTTCGGCCTGGAAATGGTCCTTATGGCACTTCCCATGTTGCTGCTGTTTCGCGAAAAGATCCGCAATCAGCCGCGAGCCATCTACTGGTGCTCGGTTTCCTACCTCATGGGTTTCATGGCGCATCGCATGAACGTTGCCATCACCGGAATCGAATCCGCTTCCGGCGTCCGCTATACACCTAAGTGGATGGAGGTTGTGATTACGCTCGGCCTTATCGCCCTAGGCTTCGCGGTCTTCCGTTGGGTTACCGCCCTGCTGCCCATCTTCTCCGATGAAGAGGAGCGCCCGAGCATCGCCATCAAAGTAAAACCTATGCCTGTTAGGAATGACGCGTTTCAAACGGTGGCGCCGGTGCGTTAAATGCTGACCCCCCAGTTGCGCCCAGGACGGTTCCGCTGGAGTTTGGCCCTCAAACTCGCGGCGGGGCTCGCCCTGGGCGCATTGGCGTTTTTCATGGTCTTCGGGTTTGCCCAGGAACGCATCCACCGGCGCCAAATGGAGAACCTTGTACGGCTCAGCGCGGACCGCATCACCGACATCATCCATTCTTCCGCCTGGGACCATATGATGGCCAATGACCGCGCCGCCCTCTACGGCCTGATTCGCAACATTGGCCGTGAACCCGGCATTCGCGTCCTTCGCCTGATGAGCGAATCCGGCGAAATTCGCCACTCGACCGACGAAAGCGAAGTTGGCCGCGTGGTAGACCGCGGTGCCGAGGCCTGCCTTATCTGCCATTCCGGCCCCACCCCGCGCTTCCTAATTGACCGTACCCAGCGCACCCGCATTTTCAATAAGCCGGACGGTGGCCGCGTCCTGGCCGCCATCCGGCCCATTGAAAATCACCAGGACTGTTCCTCGGCCGCGTGCCACGCCCACCCGCCCGAACGCCGCATTCTCGGCGTTATCGACGTTCACATCACTCTCGACGATGTTGACGCCCGCATGGCGGAGAACCGTTCGCAGATCCTCGTCTCCCTGCTCACCGGTCTCTTCCTTCTCCTCGCCATAAGCTTCGTCTTCGTCTGGCGGCTTGTCTACCAACCCGTCCAACTCCTCCGCCTCGGCACCGTCCGCCTCGCCGCCGGTGACCATGATGTCCGCATCGACATGGATACCGACGATGAACTCGGCGATCTCGCCCGCTCTTTCAACTCCATGAGCGTTGCCCTCTCCCGCGCCAACCGCGATCTATCGGAATGGGCCAGAACGCTCGAATCTCGCGTCGATGAAAAAACCATCGAACTGCGCCGCGCGCACACCGGCCTATTGCAAAGCGAGAAAATGGCCTCTCTGGGCCGGCTCGCCGCCACTGTCGCACACGAAGTCAACAACCCTCTGTTCGGTATGTTGACCTATGCCCGGCTCTGCCGCAAGGAAATCGACAAACTGAACATTGAGGAGTCCCTGGCTTCCCGCCTGCGAGGGAATCTTCAGATCATCGAACGCGAAAGCGTCCGATGTGGCGACCTTATGAAATCGTTGCTCGCCTTCGCCCGGAACAACCCCCTGCAGCGAGCGCCTTACCGCGTCCCGGAGGTCGTCGAACGCGCCCTGCAACTCGTCCGGAACCCCTGCCAACTAGCCGAAATCAGCCTGGCCACGGACCTTGCTCCGGAACTCCCCGAACTCATCGGGGACGCCGGCCAGATCCAGCAAGTGCTGGTCGCTTTGATCATGAATGCCATCGATGCTTTGGGCCGGGGCGGCATCGTAACAATCGCCGCGCGCCGTTCCGCCGATGGCGTCGAACTCTCCGTCAAAGACACCGGACCCGGCATCCCCGAATCCATTCAAACCAACATTTTTGAGCCGTTTTTCAGTACCAAAGACAACCAGCACCGAACCGGCCTTGGCCTCGCCATCGCCAAGAACATTGTGCAAAAGCATGGCGGCGAAATCAGCCTGCGTTCCCGGCCCGGAGAGGGCGCGGAGTTCCTCATCGTTCTGCCGCCTGTAGCCCCGCCGGAACCGCCGCCAGCCAAGACCAGCGAAGTGTTGGAGGAGCAATCATGACCAAAGGTAGAATTCTCATCGTCGATGACGACCCCGTGGTCCGCGACTCCCTCAGCCAGTGGTTTCAAAGTGAAGACTACGAAACCGGCGCCTGCGATGGCGCCGCCAGCGCCCTGGCTGAACTCGCCCGCCATAGCTATGAGGTCGCCTTGCTCGACATCAAAATGCCGGGTGTCGATGGAATCGAACTCCAGCACCGTCTCCGCGAGTTGGAACCAGACATGCCCGTCATCATCATGACTGGCTATGCCACCGTGGAAACGGCGGTCCGCGCCCTGAAGAACGGCGCCTACGACTACATCACCAAACCCTTTGACCCCGACGAACTAGTCCACCTTGTCGAACGCGCCCTGGCCCAACGCGCCGCGGTACAGGAAGTGGACCGCCTCCGCGAGAGCCTGACACAAATGAACCCCGCCCGCGACTTGATTGGCGCCAGTCCCGCTATGCGCCGTGTAAATGAACTCGTGCAGACCGTCGCCCCTACCGACGCCACGGTGCTCATCACCGGCGAAAGCGGTACCGGAAAAGAGGTGGTCGCCCGCGCCGTCCACGCAGCCAGTCCGCGCCGTCTGCACCCGTTGGTCGCCATCCATTGCGGTGCGCTCACCGATAGTCTTCTCGAAAGCGAACTCTTCGGCCACGAGAAAGGAGCTTTCACCGGCGCCCATGCCCGCAAAAAAGGCAAATTCGAAGTGGCCGATGGCGGTACTGTCTTCCTTGATGAAATCGCCGATATCTCGCTCCACACGCAAACCGACCTGCTGCGTGTATTGCAGGAAAAAGAGATTACCCGCGTCGGCGGCACGCAAACCCTGAAAGTGGATTTCCGCGCCATTGTCGCCACCAATAAGCGGCTCGAAAAACTCGTTGAGGAAGGCACTTTCCGGCCCGATCTCTACTATCGCCTCAACGTCTTCACCATCGATATTCCGCCGCTTCGCTCCCGGCGGGAAGACATTCCCCTGTTGATTGAGCACTTCCTGGATCGCTTCGCTGTCTCCATGAATCGCCCTCGCCAGAAAGTGCTGCCGGCCACCGTGGAAATGCTCATTGAATACGCATGGCCGGGCAACGTCCGCGAACTGGAAAACGCAATTGAGCGCGCCCTGCTTATCTGCCGCGAACGGGAGCTTCCGCCCGAAGCCTTCCCCTTCCAGGCCCACCCAATTACCCCCGCCGCCGAAGGTCGCAGCCTCGATGAGATCGAAAAACATCACATCGCCGCCATCCTTAGTGAATCGCAGTGGAACCTCTCCCGCGCCGCGCGCATTCTCGATATTGATCGCACTACCCTCTACAACAAAATCCGCCGCTACAGCCTCCAGGAAGAGTAATGGAATCGGTGACTCTGGTGGCTGTTACGGCGGCGAACACGGCGCCGGACATGGCGCTGCTCGATAGGCTCGCCTCGCGCCTCGCGCCCGTTTTCCATCTCTCCATCACGGTTTCCAATTCCCCTATCGATGCGGCCTTCGCCTATACACCCGAACGCTGCCAATATTACTCCACCCGTCTCGTCGCCGCGCTCGCGGCTTTGCCAACACGGCCTGGGGAACACATTCTCGGCATCACTCCGCTGGATCTCTTTGTCCCCATCCTCACCTTCGTCTTCGGGGAAGCCCAGCTCCGCGGGCCCGCCGCCATCGTCAGTTACCATCGGCTCACCGAAGAGTTCTACGGCCTCCCGGCCGACGCCGCCCTGCTCGACCAGCGCCTTCTCAAGGAGGCCGTCCACGAACTTGGCCACACCCTCGGCCTTCGCCATTGCGACGATTGGTCCTGCGCCATGGCCTCCACCCACACCGTTGAACTCCTCGATCTCAAAGGCGCGGAACTCTGCCCGCATTGTAGGAGAGAATAACGGCATGGATTTGGAACTGAAGGATCATGTCGCCGTCGTCACCGGAGGCGCAAGCGGCATTGGGAAGGCGTGCGCCGAAGCCCTGGAACGCGAGGGGTGCCGCGTCGCCGTTTGGGATCTGGCCAACGGCGTTGATGTTGCCGACTACGCTTCTGTCCACGCCGCCCTCGCCAGAACCGTGGCCGAATTCGGGCCTGTCCGCCATCTCGTACACGCCGCCGCCATGGGCTCCGGCAAGTTCGGCTTCCCCTTCACCAATCTGGAGCCCGCCGATTGGAAGCGCGTCCTGGAAGTGAATATCCTCGGCATGGTGCACGTCGCCCAGGCACTCTCCCCCGCAATGGTTGAACGTAAATCCGGCAGCATGGTTTTCATCGCCTCCATTGCCGGCCAAATCGGTTCTCAAACGGACCCGCCTTATTCCGCATCCAAGGCCGCCAATATCAACTTCGCCCAATGCCTGGCCAAGGATATGGCGCCCCACGGCGTTCGTGTCAACACCGTGAACCCCGGCATGGTGAAAACACCATTGAACGAAAATGTCTGGCGGGCCTGGAACGCGCAGCAGCCCACGGACCGGCAGAAATCATACGCCGATTGGGGGCTGGAAAAGGTGCGCGCGGTGGCCCCGTTAGGCCGCTGGCAATCCCCCGCCGACATTGCCGATATGGTGGTTTTTCTCTCCTCTGCGCGTGCCGAACAAGTAACCGGCCAAACCATCAATGTCGACGGCGGACAGGTGATGCACTGGTAGCCGCTACCGCTGCGCCGCCCCGCCGCGGCCCATGATCGGCCACACGTCCACAATGTCATTGCCCTTGGCAATGTAGTAGCGGTCGTAGCAGTTCGTGCTCATGTCCAGATTGCTACAGTAGATCTCAACGCGGTCGCCCACTTTTATTTCGCCGCCGCCGTCTTTCCAGCGCAGCAGCCCGTATTCGGCGCCCTGTTTATCCACCTGTAGCCACGCCTTGTCCTTCACCACATCGGTCAATTGCGCCATCGCCTTGTTGCCGTAGTCGGTGGTCACCTGTCCCGCGTGATGCTTGCTGTCGACGGTCGTCAACACCGACATCGAGCTCTCAAAATCCGTGTACACGGCATCGTCCGTTTTGCCGCCCACTTGCTTGTAAATCGAGTCCATGAACACGTACGATCCGCACTCCAACTCCGTCAGTCCGTACTCATGATCCATGTTGTACGTGCCCGTCGATCCGCCGCTCACAATGCCCACTTTCATGCCGGCCTTCTTGCAAAGCGCCACGGTCTCATTCACTCCGGCAAGATCTTCGGCCGTCTTCTTCTTACGCGCCGCGAACGTCTTTGTGTGCGACGCGTAGCCCGAGTAGGCCATGAACCCCTCAAAGCTGATGTGCTTGGAGGAGTCCACTTTCTGCGCCAGTTCCAGCGCCGGCTTCCCGTTCGCAATACCCTGGCGCGTCAACCCGGCGTACACCGAAACCGCCACGCGACACTTCACCTTCGCCGCCGCCGCTGCTTCTTCCACCCGGTCCACAACGCCGAAATCGTCAGCCACAAACATAAATGTGGGGTCTTTCTTCGTCAGCGCCACCGCCCGCAACAGGTTGTTGTAACTTCCCGGCTGCTTCGTCCACAGCACGCCCTTGATGCCGCCATTGGACATCAGTTCCGATTCCGCGATCGTCGCCGCCGTGATGCCAATTGCCCCCAGCGCCACCTGACGCTTGGCGATATCGACACTCTTGTGAACCTTCACGTGCGGCCGTAAATTGATCGGCGCTTTCTTCGCGAAATCGGCCATCGTCTTCAGGTTCTTTTCAAACATGTCAATATCGACAACCATGCAAGGCGTCGGCAGAACGTCCTTGGTCATACCGCGGAAGTCCTTCCGCGCAATGCGCTGCTCGAATTCAGAGTAGGGGTAGCCCTTGGGATTGGCGCGAGAGACGGTGGATGCCAATAGGGCGCTGGCGCTGGCGGTTAAGAACTGGCGGCGGGAATTCATGACGGCGATCTCCTGGTTGAAATTGCGGTTGTGCCGAACGTGGGAATTAAGAAAGGATAACGCGGTTTTCTTCTTGGAACAACAGCATACCTGGTCACGCGAATAGGCTGCTGAACACCTGGCTTGCCTCGTCAGCCGTCACCACGGTCCATGATGTCAGGTTGGTCATCAGGTTGATCTCCGTCGCGCTCAGGCTGGTTTGAAACGTGCTGTAGTGCGGAAATTGCGCGTTCGCCACTTCACTCGCAATCAGGTTTTGCACCGCCGCGTTGTTGCTGAACTGCGCCGTCCAAGCCGTCACCAGCGATAGATAGCACCACACCACCGTCACCGTTTTCCCGCCCGCCACGCCGAACCACGGATTGTTCATCACCGCCAGTTGCTGCTTGAAAACGGCTGGCGCGCTATCGGCGCCCGCCCCGCTGGCAGCCCACAATCCCTGCAAAAGCGCCGGAAACTCGCTGCACGCGAATACCTGGCTCTGCGCGAACATCGGGTTCGATGGATTGCTCGCCCCGGCATAGGGAACGTACCCGGACGTCGCGTCGTAGGGCTGATAGCCGAACAGCGGCGGCAACTGATCGTCCACGATTATGCTCGTGCCCGGGATAAACCCGCCGTTGCCGTCCGCCACCCCCGGCCCGCCCGCCGTCATCGGAATCTCGCAATTGATGAACGAAATGATGTTGTCGATATCACCATACGCCAGCAGACCGTTCACACCCGTGTTCTCCAGGTTTCCGCCATCGGCGAACCGCGTCGGCTGCGGCTGGCCTATCACCGCCGGGTTCGTTGCCGGCCAGTAGTAATAGGCCGGAATCAGGTCCTGTAATCCCGTAAAGCTGAATTTCAGCACCGCCATGTCGTCGGCCCCGGCCGCCGTCATCAGCGTTCGCACAAACGCCTTCGCTTTCGCCTGCGCCGCCAGTTCCAGGTGCTTTTCGATCCACGCCAGAATCTCCTGCGCATACTGCAACAGCAGTTTCCCCAACTCCGCCGGATTCGCAAGCCACTGCGCAATCTGGTTTTGCAACTCCTCAGCAAACGCCGCGCTGCTGGTGCCGACAATGTCGGTGATTGCCCACTGCCTTGTCTGCGCCACCGTGGCCGAACTCGTACCAGGCGCGACGTAGATCGAGTTGAACGCGAATGAACCCACGCCTCCACCGCCAGGCGTCAAGCCGTTCGCGTCCGTGCCCGCGGGCGCCCCGGTGATGCCAGTCAAAAACGGTGTCGCCTGCACCGGCGCCAATGCCTGCACGTCTGTGCCTGGCTCTGCCAGGAACATCGCCATGTTGCAGATCAGATACGGCCGTCGCGCTCGGCCGGTTCCCACGGCGTCCGCGTACAGATAGGCCGTCTCCGTTGCCAGCGATGGATTCGGGCCCGTTACTTCCGCCGCCAGCGTCTGCGCATCATACGAGAACATGTCCGTAGGCGCCGAATCCTGACCCGGCGAAAACAAGCTGTATGGTGATAGCAGGTTCAACGCGATCGCCGTCTGCCACAGCATGTTCGCCGGTACGTTATCGAACTCATACAGCAAATACGCCTGCAGAGCGATCAGTTCCAGACTGAAAAAGCTCGAAGTGAGCGGCACGCCTGCGTTGCCTGCCGGCAGTTGGCCCAGTTGCGCCACCGTCAGGCTGCCCTGGTTGGTGTTATGTGTGCCCAGGTACGCCGCGTCCGCCGGGCCGCTCGCCGGCAGGTAGCAGTAAGGAACGCCCAGCCACGATCCGCCCGATACCGTCGACAGCGCCTTCACCTGGCTCAATAGCGACGCCCCATTCCGCGCCGTCAAATACGCCAGCGCCTGTAACTCTCCCATGCCCGCCGTCAGCGCCCGCGAACCGCCGCCGCATAGGCACACCCCCACATTGCCCGGCGTCGCCGGCGCGTTGGGAAGAAATTGGTCCACCGTCAACGGCGGCGTCAGCCATACAGGAGCCACGAAATTGCCAGTCGCCATCGGAGTCCTCGCTCGTCTATTTGTCTACTCGTCAAAAACCGCTGTCGATATGTTGCGCACATTCACGTCTCACGCGCAACGCCCTCTCCCCGCCGGAACGAAACGCATTCGCCAGACGTATCAATTTTATTGTGATAATGCAGGTTGGGCGGCATCTAATTGCGCCTGGTCTGAATCGTTTCGCGTTTTCGCTTATCTTCTTTAGTAAGGGACTTCTGTAAACATGGCGATGAGAGTGGTCAGGGCGCCTGGCTCCGGTTCCGGTGAGATCACCCGGAAGCCCGGACTCAGCCTTCCGCCGAAGCTGCTGGACAAAGCAGTGAAGCGGCTCTGCTTCATGTCGATGATCAGCGCCGTTTCAACGGTTGCTTTCTTCGTCGCCTACGGCTATTTGCAGCCGGAGGCCACGGAGGTGCAGAAGCACCCGCTCATTCGCCTCCTAGCGCTCTCCATGATCCTCGTCTCGTTCGCGTTTTCGGGCCTCCAGCGCGCGGGTTGGTTTTCCAAACAGACGATTCTCCATTTCGGCATCGTGTTCCAAATCCTGGTCGGCTACGCCTTGTCCCTGGCCGAATGCACTCTCCTGAACGACCCTTCGAACCCCGTCGTCGGCGTCTCCGCCGCCGCGCTTTGGCTGCTCATGTGCGGCATGTTGATTCCCAACACTCCAATCGCCAATCTCGTCGCCGGCGCGTTCACTGTCCTCGCCTGGCCGCTCGCCTATTTCACCGCCATGCAAGTCTTCGGCTACGAATTCATTGGCTGGAACCGAATTCTCATGTGGATGATCCCGCTCTTCATGACGCTCTTTTGGACCAATGTCCTCAGCCGCAATTTGTACTCCATGGAGGTCCAGAGCTTTACCGCCGAGGAACTCGGCGCCTACAAGTTGGAGCGTGTTATCGGCCAGGGCGGCATGGGCGAGGTGTGGCTGGCCAGTCACCGTATGCTCGCGCGCAACGCGGCCGTCAAACTCATTCGTCCCGAAATCCTTTCCGGACAAACCATGCGTGCCGAATCCGTTATTCGCAAGCGGTTTGAGCGTGAAGCCCGCGCCACCGCCGCCCTTCGGAATCCGCATACTGTCGCCCTCTACGATTTCGGCGTCACCCAGGACCAGATGTTCTATTACGTCATGGAACTGCTCGAAGGCATTGACATTCAAACCCTCGTCGATAAGTTCGGCCCCATGCATCCGGGCCGCGTCAAAAACGTGCTTATCCAGATCTGCGAGTCGCTCGAAGAAGCGCATCGCCTCGGCATGGTCCATCGCGACATCAAGCCGCGCAACATCTTTCTCTCCAAAATGGGCTGGCAGCACGATTTCGCGAAGGTTCTCGATTTCGGCCTCGTCAAAACCGCGCTGCGCGAAGATGAATCGTTGATGACCATGGACGGCGCCGCCACTGGAACCCCCGCCTATATGGCCCCTGAGGTGGCGCTTGGTGGCGCCAAGGTCGATGGCCGCACCGATATCTATAGCCTCGGCTGCGTAGCCTACTACATGCTCACAGGTGAACTCGTGTTTCCGGAAGCGACCCCCACCGCCATTGCGCTCGCCCACGTGCAGAAGGCTCCGCCCCGCCCCTCGGAACGTACCGAACTCCCCATTCCGGAGTCGCTGGAAAACGTGATTCTCCAGTGTCTCGAAAAGGATCCGGCCAATCGTCCCCGCTCCGCGCAAGATCTCGCTCGCCGCCTGGAAGCGCTTCGCGATGTCCCGTTGTTCTGCCGCGACAAAGCCGCCAACTGGTGGGAGACCAATCTCCCCGATCCTGCCGCCGCCCACGAACTTGCCCCGTCGCTTGTGGAGGACTCTGCCGAGATGGAACGCGCGCGAGTGTAAGTGGCGGACCATTCTCCTAAATCCACCGCGGCATCGCCAATGTGGCTGGCCATGGCCGGTTCGCTGACCATGATCGCCCATCAGGTAGCCGCAAAGGCCGCCCGTGATGGCCTTTTCCTCCAACAGTTCGAACCCGCCGACCTCCCGAAAATGGTCGTAGCCGCGGCCATTCTCAGCTTCGCCCTTGCCGCCCTCTTCGCCCGGGCCAGTGAGCGCTTCGGCCCGGCCAGGCTCGTTCCCTCCGCCTTCGCCCTGAGTGCCATTCTCCATCTGCTCGAATGGTTCCTCATGCCTCAAACGCCCCGCGCCGTTGTCGTCCTCGTATATCTTCACGTCGTCGGGCTCGGCGCCATTCTCCTCTCCGGCTTCTGGCTTCTGCTCAGCGAGTCCTTCGACCTTCGCGAAGCGAAAAAACGCTTTGGCCGCATCGCCGGCGTCGGCACCGTCGGCGGCATTCTTGGCGGCGTGCTTGCCGAACGCTTGGTCGCCTGGTCCTGGGGCGATCATCTCCTGCTTCTCCTCGGCGCCTTCCACGTGGCTTGTGCCGCCCTGGCCGCCCGTTTGCGGCCTGTCGCCCTGCGGCCCCACCGCGCGCAGCCGCCGGTCAGTGTCACCGCCGCTTTCCGCCGCACGCCGCTGCTCTGGCAGTTGGCCGCACTCGTTTTCCTTGGCACCTGCACCGCCGCGCTGCTCGATTATCTCTTCAAGCTCGGCGCCTCCATGGCGCTCGGCAAAGGGCCGGAACTTGTCCGTTACTTCGCTTTCTACTACACAGGCTGTCAGGTCCTCACGTTCCTGCTCCAAACGTTTCTCGCCAAATCGGCCGTCCAGCGTCTGGGTGTCGCCAAATCTGTCGCCAGCCTTCCTGTCGCCGTCGGCATCGGTTCCACCGTAGCCCTGCTGGTTCCCGTTTATCCCCTCGTTGTCGCTCTCCGCGCCCTGGAAATGATCCTCCGTGGCTCGCTCTTCCGCTCCGGTTATGAGTTCCTTTACACCCCTGTCCCGCCTTCCGACAAGCGCGCCGTAAAGTCCATCGTCGATGTCGGGTTCGATCGCGTGGGCGACGCCGTCGGCGCCGGCGCCGTACAGCTCATGATGTGGCTCGGGCCCACTCTTGCCCGCCCCGAAATCCTGGGCCTGGCCATGGTCCTCACCGCCCTCAGCACCGCCCTCGCGCTCCGGCTCGATTCCTCATATCGCGGCGTGCTCGAACGCGGCCTCGTCGAACGCGCACGCGAAGACGACGACGGCGCCTCGCTCAACACCGCCTTCGAAGGCTTTCCTTCCTTGCCAGCCATGCCTGCGGTGCCGCACGCCGCTGAACAATCCGTCCCCGTTCCCGCCGCCCCAACGCCTGCACTTGCCGACCCGGCCCTCGATCTCCTCCACGATCTCCGCAGCCGGGACGCCTCCCGCGTCCGCCGCGCCCTCGCCATCACTCCCTGGGAGCCGCTGGCCATTCCGCAGGTTATCCGCCTCCTCGCCTGGCAGGATGTCACCACCCCCGCCAGGGCCTACCTCCAACTCGCCGGTCCCCGCATTCTCGGCCAATTGAACGACGCCCTTGCCGACCCCGATCTCGACTACGGCATCCGCCGCCGCCTCCCCCGTCTCCTTGCCCAAATCGGGGAGCAGCCCGGCATCGACGGCCTCGTCCGTGCTCTCGACGATCCACGCTTTGAAATCCGCTACCAGTGCGGCCGCGCCCTCGATTATCTTCGCCGTCATCATCCACAGCTCGATTACCACCCCGCCGCCGTCATGGCCGCCGCGGGCAGGGAACTGCTCGTCAACCAGTCCATCTGGAACTCCCGCCGCCCCGCCGAACCCGTCGATGGAAGCTCCGATAGTTACGATTTTCTCGACGAACTGCTTCGAGACCGCTCCAGCCGCAGCCTCGAGCATGTATTTTCCCTCTTCGCCGTCGTTCTGCCCCGTGAGCCTCTGATGGCCGCCTTCCGCGCCTTGCATCAGGACGACAAAGCCTTCCGCGGTCTTGCCCTCGAATACCTGGAAACCATGCTGCCCGATGAAATCCGCCAGCGTCTCTGGATCGTCGTTCACGAATCACCGCCCGTCGTCGCTCCGGCGGACCGCCAGCGCCTGCTCGACACCTTGCTCGAAACGAACGCTTCGCTCCTGCTCCGCGCTCGTTTAGAAGCCCATTCGCCGGTGCTCCCGCCCCAGCCGGGAAGCGATCCACAGCCACACCAAAGTCATCCCGGCGTTGAACCACGCGAATCCGGCGAACCCCACCGATAGCTCCCCGCCCAGCTTCACCAGTCCCGCCTGCAGCACATCGCCGGCCCGCATGAAGAACGTATCGATCGCCGCCTTGGCCTTGTATTTCTCCGCCCGGCTGGTGGGCAGGAACAGCGTCTGCCGGATTGTGTTCTGCAGCGAATAGTCAATGCTGTTCTCCAGTATCTTGGCCCCGCGAACCACTGCCAGAATGGGCGCTACCGCCATCACGGAATAACTCGTCAACGCCAGGCTTGGCAGTATGAACAGGGAGCCACGCACGCCAATGTAGGTGATGATTCGCGATACCGCCAGCGTCTGCAGCAAGAGTCCCAGCAAATTCACCCAACTGAAGTAGTCGCCATAAAATCCGCCAATAAACCCTCGCATCGCCGTCTTGTCCCCAGCGAACTGCCGTGCTGCCTCCTGCTCCACCACTGAACTCAACAGAAACTCGCCCGTCGTATTCACCACGTTTAACAGCACGATCAGCAGTGCCACCATCCGCAGGTACCGGCTTTGGAACACCAGTTGAAACCCGTTTGCGCCGGTTATTGGTTCCTCGGCGTGCCGGTTCATCACCTGGTCGCCGCGGCTCGTTTCCACTCGGTTGGCCATCCACACGAGCGATGCGCAAATCGCCAGCACGCCCGCCGCGCACGCCATCAGCGTATACGGGGTGAACTGAAAGCTTTTGAAAAGCCACGCCGCCGCCTGCGCACCAACCAGCGCTCCCAGCGAAGCCCCCACGCCGATCATCGGGAACAGCCGCTTTCCTTGTGCCTCGGTATAAAGGTCGTTCGCGAACGCCCAGAATTGGCTAATCACGAAAACGTTAAATATGCCCACCCAAATGTAGAACGCCACTCCAATCTTCGCCCCGGCCAGTCCCAACGCCTGAAACACCAGCAAATGGGAAGCGAAGAACAGCGTCAACCCCACCACCAGTTTCAATCGGTTCATCCGCGCGCCCGCCATTCCGTACAGCGGCACCAGCAGCATCAGCAGCGCCGCCTGGCCCGCGGAAGAATACGCCTTCACCGATGCGCCGCCCTCGGTCAATATCAGCGGTTCCCGCGCCGTCTTCAGCAGATAGTAGGAGCCCAACAGCAGCAGCACATTCGCCGTCAGCAGCAGCGCGCCCAACCCCTCCCCGGCGCGCACATCGGCGAACAACGACAAAAATCGCTCCAGCGGCCCGCGCTGCTTTTCCCCTTCCACCGCGAACGCGGGAAACGATACTTGGCTCTTTAACTCAGGTAGGCTTTGATAGTCCGTTCGCTTCGACATCGATCACCACGTCCGATCCAGGCCCACAATTGTACCGTTTCGAACGTAAATTTCAATCGCTTGTTTCGGTCGCGATGGCGCCGTAATCCGCGCTACCGCCCATGCTCCCGGTCCCTGCGCCGGCGTGCGCCGCCCCGTGTCATTGTCGTATGCGAACCACTCCACGCGCGCTCCGTCCACACTCTTGCTCAGGTCGTCCCACGCAAGCGCCCCGGCTCCATCGAACCGGAACCGGTCAAACGGCAGCACCTTCGCGAAATATGCTTTCCCAATTTTGTCGCGCCGTTTCATCAGACATTGCGCCAGGTATTCCGCCGCCTTCGCGTCGGAAAGCTCTCCCGTCGCCACCACTTGCCGTATGTCGTCATCTGTGAAAGCCATTACTTGCTTCGCGGCCCAGAACTCATCGTCCGGCAGCCGGTTCAGAAACGCCGGATTCGGATATTCCGGCACCCATCTTTCCGGGTCGAACACGTCTCCTTCAAACAACCCGATCGACGGAAACTTCTCATACTTCGCCAGCGCCCAATAGGGCGGCACCATGCCCAGCGTGAACAGTTGCCGCGCCGCCGTTTTCCATCCAAAAAAGTACGCGCCCGATCGCGGGCTATTTGCCTTCTGGCTCGCGCTTCCCAGCGTCGAGCCAAAGTCCAGCAGATAGTGCCGCACAAACTGCCGCCCGTCTTCTTTCACCAGCGCGTCAAAATTGTTGATCGATCGTGAATCGTCATGCGCCAGCCACGCTGAAAATACATGCAGGCCCCGCTGGTCCCTGCGGTGTTCATGCGGCACCGTATCGTTCGGGTCGTCCTTGCGCGTGCCATAGTAGCGCGGCGGGCCAATTGGCTTTCCGTCGATCCCCCGGCTCGCCGTCGCCCTATACTTTCCGTCTTTCGTCTTCGGAACCTTCACCAGAATTTCGTAAATATCCCGGTTCGTCATCTTCCGTTTCTTCCCCGTCGCATCGGCCAGTTGCACATCCGGCCCCAGTTCCAGTTGCTCCGGCAGGAAGTAGACAATGTAGTTCTCCGGCACGTGGTACCCCAATGCATAAAAAAACCGGGAACTGATGGAATCCGCCGCCGTGGCCATCTCTGGGTTCGATAGCGGATCGAACTTGATAAAGTACCGCTGCTTCTTCTCGTCTAGAATTGTGAAGCCTGGCGTGATTCCTTCTGATTTCGCGCCGACAACGGTCCACTTTTTGCCCGCCGGCGGGTTCGCGTTCCCCGGCCCTCGCCGCAGCTCTTCCGCGCTCATCCGCCTGTAATAGTGCCGCTTCACATACCACGCCCCGTCCATCGGCTCGCCCAGCGTATTCACCGATGCAATGGCCCGGATCGGCGGCCCGCTCTTCGGTTGCCGTTCTCCGGTCTTGCCGAACTGATGCGAAAACAGGTCGTAGTAATCGCTCAATTTCCGGCTCAACACTTTGTCCACGTTCCGCGGCGCCGGTTCGCGTTCCAGCGGGTCGTCCGCAAAAAAGCGGGGATGCGCCCCGGTGCACGCCGCCAATAACAGGAAGTAAAGAAAATGTTTCATGGTTAGTACACCGGAGATCCCGTGGATGTGCCAAAACGCCGCGCCAAAAACACATCGTTGAACTTGATCCAAACCTGCACGCCTTCCTGGCTCACCCCCACGTCCAGCCGCATAAATGTTGCGTTCCGCGCGTTGAATCGCAGCCCCGCTCCTCCCGCGAATTCCAGGTTTCGGAAGTTCAACATCCCTCGGCGCGGAAACACCTTGCCGGCATCGGCGAATATCGCCCCGTCCAGCCCGCTGAATATCTCCCACCGGTATTCGGCGTTCATCACCATGCTATTGCGGTCGCTGAACCGGAACACGCGATACCCGCGCAGGTCCTCGGACCCGCCCAATATCGGCTGTAAATAGAAGGGAATCTGCTCGTTGCCCTCTGATTCTGTCAGCGTCGTCTTCGCCCGCAGTGCGATCACGCGCGTCTTGTTGAAGAACGGTATGAACTGCTGTAGCTCAATGTCCATCCGCCGGAAACCGAAACGCTCCAGTCGCTCATCGTGAAACCACGAGTACTGAAAGACGTAGTTGCCGCCGGATTTCGCCATGCCCAACGCATCGTCGCGGTAGTCGTACTGTGCGAATAGCCCGTTGCGAAAATAGTTCGCCTGCTCATTGATCCCCGGCGATTGCGCCGGCGTGAACACCGTTTCCGTCGATGCGAAACGTTTGTCCGTTCCCGGACCCACGTTCGTCCACAGATACCCGCCGGAAACTCCCAGCTTCACACCGCGCTTCGGCTCTACCGCCAGAATACCGTCCACTGACGTATCTTCCAGCCGGTAGTTGGTCCGAAGTTCTTTCTTCCGCTCCGGCCCCGTGCCGTAATACTGTAGCGACGCGTAGTTGCGGTGACTCGCAAACCCTTCCACCGATACCTTTCCCCCGGCCAGCCGCGGCAGCACCGCCTGCGCCTCGTACTTCTGATACCCGCGTGTCGAATACTGCGCCGACGCTCGCGCTGTCAGTTTCCCTCGCCACAAGTCCTCCCGGAAATACTCCGGACCCGCCGCGAATCCGCCGCCCGTCACCATGTTGCCGAGCTTTACGCGCAGCCCGTTGTAGCCCGCCGCCATCCGCTCCAGGTACTTGGCGTCCTTAAACGCTCGCAGCCGTTTCTCCGCCGCCGACACTTCGTCCGGCGCCAGCCGCGCGGCCTTCGCTGCCCGTTCTTTTTCTATCAGCGCCGCCCGCGTCGCCGGCTCCTGCGCCAGCAGGGCCGCTCCCGCGGCGAACGGAATCACCCATCGAAACAGTGCAAGCATAATTGTCCAGCTATCTCTTGGATACAAATCGTATTGGTTTGGACGCTACGATTCCCGCCGCGTCCCGCATTCTAATTTGATCATAGCCCACCGCCTCCATCGTCATCTCCCGGTCCGTAATGGTCACAATCAGGAAATGATTCTGGTTGCTCCACGCGGCAATGTGCTCTTTGGTCATCTCTTTTTTCACATTCGTCGGGCGCAACTCGCCGCCCGCCCCGCTCACCACGAACTGCATATTCCCGGTTGCCTCGTCGCGCTCGGAAAATTGCAGATTGTGTTCGTGTCCGGAAAAGACAACGTCCACGCTTCCTTGCCGCATCGCCTCAAACCAGTGCCGCCCCCGTTCCAGAAACGGTTCATGGTTCGGCCCCGCCGTGAACATCGGATGATGCATCGCCACCACCCGCCACGGCGGCGCCGGCGCTGCCAGCACGCCGCTCAACCACTTCGATTGCATACCATCCTTCAAATACACAGGCGCCGCTTTTCCATCCGTTTGGTTTGTCGTCGTATCCAGTGCGATGAACTCCACAAAAGACGCGTAGCTGAACCGGTACCAGCGCTCAGGCATGAAGAAATTATCCAGGCACACCGCTAAATCTCCGGCCTTTTCAGACTCGTTCCCATCGTGGTTTCCCAAAATTGCCTTGAACGGAATGGCCCGCAGCGTCTGCTCATACGGCGCAAAGAATTTCTGTTCCCAGTCGCGGTCCTGCGCCCCGCTCGCCCAATACTTGCCGTAGATATTGTCACCAACCGAAAGTACGAACCGCACCGGCTGGTTGGATTTCTCCAGCCTCTTCCGTTCCTCTTCCATTCGCGCTGCCAACCGGTATTGCGCCTTCTCCCCGGTTCCAAAATCCCCTATGACGAAGAATGTCAGGCTCGTTGCCTTCGCCGGCCATGTGCGCGCCACACCGGAAACCGTCCCGCGCCCCGGCGCCTCCACTGTGTACGGATACACCGTGTCAGGCTTCAATCCGCCTACTCGCTGCCAACTCCTCTCCGCCGTCAGTGTCCTTCCATCAATCCGCACCATTGCCGGTCCACTGCTAGTCGCGCCTCTGCCGATCGTGTTCTTCGCCGTTCCCTCGGCTTTTCCCCAAGCCAAAGTGATACTCTCGGCGTCTACATCGGCCAAATAGACACGGAACGGATACTCCGCCGCCGAGGCATTCAGCACAAGAAGGAATAGAAGTACAGGCACACTTTCAGCGTAGTGGATGCGGCCGCCGACTGGCGCGATGCTATTCTTCTCCTCATGCGGCGTCTCCTCTTTGCTCTGATAAGCGCAACGCTGGCCTTCAGTGCTGAACCCGGCTACGTTGTCGCCGCCCTTACGCTCACCCCGGAGCCGTGGGCCAATGAACGGAATCTCCTCAAGTTGGAACGTTTCGCCCGCCAGGCCGCCCAGCGCGGCGCCCAGGTCATCGTTGCCCCGGAAGGTTACCTGGAGGGCTACGTCGGCAACCAAGGCCGTACTCCGGATCTGCAACAGGCCCGCTACGCCGCCGAAGCCGCCGAAGACTTGAACGGCCCCTTGCTCCAGCGTGTCGCCGCGCTCGCCCGCGAACTGCGCGTCTATCTCATGCTTGGCTTCGCCGAACGGCGTGATGGCAAGGTGTTCAACACCGCCGTCATGTTCTCCCCCTCTGGCGCGCTCGCTTCCCGCTACGCGAAAAGCCACACCATGAACGACGAGCCGTTCAACACCAAGGGCACGGTTTTCCCCGTCACCCAAACCGAACATGGCCAGTGGGGCACACTCATCTGTTTTGATCGCCAGGTGCCGGAAACCGCCCGCCTCCTTGCAATTCAGGGTGCCGACACGCTCTTCGTCCCCGCCTGGGGCGGCCACGGAGAAATGAACGATCAGATGATGCGGGTCCGGGCCTATGAAAACGGCGTCAATCTTGTCTTCGTTCACCCCAAGCGCGCCCTGCTCATTGACTCCTCCGGCAAGATCCTCGCCCAGAACGAATCCGAAGCCGATCAAATCGTGATGGCCAGGATGTCTGTGTCTCCCAAACGCAAGCACTCCATGCTCAAGTACCGCCGCCCGGAGTTATACGGAGACTTGGCGAAGTAGGTTTTACACCTCCCAATCGACCGGGGCGATACGATCAGAAGTATGCGCTCCCTCCTGCTCGTTTTATGCGCGGCCGCTGGCCTGGCCGCCCAGCAGCCCAACACCGTTACCGCCACTGTGCAGATGGCGCAGCCCGTCGCCACCGCGAATGCCACCTTCCGCATCCAGTTCATTGAAGCCACCACCGGTTCCTCGGTCGATACCGCCGTCGCCGCGCTATCCTCGGTCGGCGTCTCCTCTTCCCAACTCAGCGCAGTGAACGTTGAACTCAGCCAGGGCTTCGTCATCACAACCTACGATTTCCTCTTAAACGTTCCCTCCGGCGAATACGCTGCCACGCGGGATAAGTTAATTGCGGTGCAGCGTTCTCTGGCGAACTCTCAGACGCAGGGTCTTGGCTGGACGGCCTCCCGCACGCCCACTGATGACGAACTGACCGCGGCGCTGGAGACGGCCATGCCGGCACTGCTGGAACGAGCCCGTCAGCGCGCGGCGCTTTTAGCCAAGTCGCTGAACGCAACGGTCGATAAAGTCATCACCCTTTCCGCCCCGGCCATCTCCCCGGACGGCCCCACCGTCACCCTCTCCCTCACCGCCACCTTCTCCCTCCAATAATCGGTGTCAGGCAGTGCGCCGGGATAAACCGGCATGTAGCAGGGAATGAGAGAGTCCTACAGGAAAGGAATAGCAAACCATCTTGGCCTCGAGTTTTGCGGGTGCCGCCGCGAGGCGGCAGTCGAAGCGTAAACAGAGG
>JAEUQC010000201.1 GCA_016789905.1 Bryobacterales bacterium
CGCAGGCGTCAATTGAATCAACGCCCCAAAGGTGCTCGCCGGTATCGGCAGTTTTTGAACCGACTCGGCCGTTGGCCGTTCACAATTCTCCGGCGCCGAAGTCACCAAGTGCTCCCGGCACGCAAGCGGTCGCTGTGCGTGGATGGAGCACCGCGCGTCTTCCAAGAACGGACACGCGATGTGCAAAGCAAAAAACGCCATTCCCAGATCATGCAGCGAGCGTTTGCCTCGCTGTCCGCGGTCACGAAGCGGCTCCAGCAGTTGCGCCTCACGCAGCACCTCGATCGTCGTCGCGAATCGGCGTCGCAACTCCGTTCGCCGTGGTTCCGGGAGCGCGGCAACGATGTCTGCCAGATAGCGCGCCTCCTCCTCCGAGACAGGCACCAAATGCCGGCAACACGCCCAACACCCTTCTTTACAAGTCACGGCATTTCCGCCGGATTCCGCCCGACGCGACGCATGAGCAACCAGCGTGTCGGTCATACCGTGCAAAACTGGCAACATCGCTTTCGTCGGCACTGGCCCTTCAGGTATCGTCAGTTCCAGCTTCACGGATTCACCGCTCACGCGCAGATGAACGGTGCCAGAGACCATTTTCATTCCCCTCTCCTCCCGATGAATGCGCTGTCCAGTTCTGTCAACACCTTCACGGACAAGAGAACAGAACTAAGTCGCATAACGCCGTCGCAGCACCATCGTCGTGCCCTCAGCCATCCGCCCAGGCAATATGTTGCACGCCAGGTTATAAAGCGGTTTCCGCTCCCCGAAGTAGTTCTTCACCGAGTATTCCAGTACATCCATCTCCGCCACTTCCGCCAAATACAGCAGATTCTCCACCGTGTACTCGCAGTAGTGTCCCGGATTGTTCGCATCGTCCCGAATAATTTCAAATGGGCTCTTCCCGCCCAGCAGCGCCAGCCGTCGAGCCAGGTTCACCGGGTTTGGCGTCTGTATCAACACCACCCCGCCCGGCCGCAAAAAATTCCGCAACATCCGCAGCACCCGCGTCGGCGGTACATACAGGTGCTCAATCACCTCCGCGAACAAAATCGCATCGAACGGCGCTAATTCCGGCCACTTGGCCTCATCCCGCGCCTCGTTCAAATCGAACGGGATATGTTCAATACCTTCCATCCGCTCGAACCGATGATCGTAAAATCCCAGCGTTGCCAGTGTTACTTCAGGGAACACCGCCCGCACCAGTCGTGTCTGGTGCGACATCCCAATGTCCAATACGCGCAGTGGGTCCTCGCCGCGCCGGCTCATCCCAGCCAGCACGCGCTCCAATAATTCCAGAAGATATTCGTACCGCCTGCGGTGGTACTGCAAATAAAAGGCGGCATCGGCGTCCGGCGCGGTCAACGCCCGCACAGCCTCAGCAATGGGCGGCATCTTTTTGCATTGTAGCTGTTTTCACGCGCTCCCCAACCCTGTGATAATAAGGGCGGTGCCGAAACTCCGTGAACTTGAACTGCGCCTGTCCCGCATGGAAGAAGAGTTGCATCTCTTCCAGCGCATCAGCCGCCTGATGGTCCGTGAAGCGACGCTGCAACAGGAACTCCAAAGCATCGTTGCGCTCCTTGTCGAGTATCTAGAATGTGACTCCTGCATCATCTATCTGACCGATGGCACAGAACTCGTCCTCTGCGCCTCCAACACAGCGCCCGAATCCGCCGTCGGCCGCGTTCGCCTCTCGCTCGAAGAAGGTCTCACCGGCTGGGTCGCCCGCAACCGCCGTCTGGTTGCCCTCTCTCGCGACGCCTTCAATGATCCCCGCTTCAAGTCCTTCGCCGAACTCGAAGCCGATACCTATGAGGCCTTCCTCTCCGCGCCTGTCATCGCGCGGAACCGCGTCGTTGGCGTTCTCAATGTCCAACACCGCCAACCCCATTCCTACACCGGCGATGAAATGGAACTCCTCACCACCGTTGGCGAACAGGTTGGCTGTCTGCTCCTTTTGGCCCGTCTCGACCGCGACGCTCTGGAGCGAACCCTTTCCATTGAACAGATCCTCTCCGGCGGCATCCTCGCCGGTACGGCATAATCATTCGCTATGCGCCTCGCCGCCCTTGCCATCCTCTCCTTCCTTCCCGCCGCCGCCGCGGATAAGTGGAACGTCGCCTATCTTCACGACGAGGACAACTCTTCTCTCATCCTGCGAGCCATTGAATTCCCCAGCGATCAGCGCGGCATCGCCATAGGTGTCCTCACGGAAAAGAACAGCGGGGCCAAGCCCATCGCTCTTGTCACCGCCAACGGCGGCAAATCCTGGGAGCAAGTGAAGCTAAAAGAGGAGCCTCTATCCATCGCCTGCCATACCGACGAGGTCTGTTGGTTCTCCTCTCCTCGCGGCGTCTGGCGTACGGAGGAAGGTGGCCGCGAATGGAAGAAGATCTCCAATACCAAGGGCATTCTCAAAATGCAGTTCACCTCCGCCGCCAACGGCTGGGCCGGAGGCATCGGCAAATCCGCCTGGGAAACCACTGACGGCGGCAAAACTTGGACCCTCCTTCCCGTCCTCAAAGAGGTGAACGCCAAGCCGGAGAACGCCATGTTCTCCGCCATCGCCATGCACGAAAAAATCGGCCTCATCGGGGGCAACTCCCGTCCGCCGCGCAAAGATGATTCTCTGTATCCGGACTGGATGGTGCCCGATGAATCCGCCAAGCGCCGTGAATGGCCCGGCATGATGATCCTCCTCGAAACCCGCGATCGCGGCAAAACCTGGAAGCCCTCTTCCAACTCCGTTTTTGGTACCCTCACCGCCCTCCGCATTCGGCCCGAAGGCACCTCCGCCATCGCGCTCCTCGAATATTTCCATACCTTTGAAACACCGTCCGAAGTGCTCTCCGTTGACTTCAAAACCGGCCGCAGCCCCTCCATTTTCCGCGAAAAGACCACTGCCGTTTCTGACGTTATCCTCGGCCCCGCCGGCGCCACCGTCCTCGCCGGCATCGAAGTCACCGGCCTCCGTTCGCTCCCCATCCCGCAAAAAGTTCGCTTCTTTGAAGCCGCCGTCGATCTCTCCGCCCCCAGTTTTCTTTGGGCCAAAATGGATGTCGATTACCGCGCCACCGCGCAGCGTGTCCAACTTGCCCGCAAACCCAACGGCCAACTCTGGGCCATCACCGACACCGGTTTCATCCTTCGTCTCGATCGCGAAGTAAAATCGGTGCAATGATCCGTTCGCTCCTCTTTCTCTCCGTCGCCCTTTCCGCCCAAACCCCTCAGCAAATCGTCCAGAAAACCCCAGGTTTCGCCGCCCTTTGGGACTTTGTCAAGCGCACTCCTGACGGACGTTTCGCCTCCCACTCTAAGTCCGATCTCGCCCTTGACCCCGTCAACTACGTCCGCGACTACTGGAACGAAGGCCGCCCCGCCACCGCCGCCGACTTTCCCGTCATCAACGAAGGCCCGTTCGGCCAGGCCGTCGTGTTCAAAAACGAACCGGACTCGACCTTCCGCCCCACGCTCCTCGTTCCTCGCGCCCGCCTGCACAATACCGCCATTGACGCCAAGGGTCCCGGCCGTTCCGCATCCATGGTCGTCTGGCTGAAACGCGAATCCGGCAATCACGCCATAGCCGGCATATGGCACGAAGGAACGGACATGGGCGGCGTCGCCCGCGTCGAGGCCGGCCGTCGCCAATACGCTCTCTTCGCCGGCCTCGCTGCTAACAACGGCGCCAGCGCTGCCCACGTCTCCGAAAACGGCGCCCGTTCCTTCGGAGACAAATACGCCCGCAATCTCTCCGTAACGCCGGAAATCATCCCTCTCCTGCAGTGGTCCGTCGTGGCATTCGTCTTCGACAATAAACGAAACACCGTCACCAGCTACCTGAACGGCCGTGCCACCGATTACTGGATCGACAACCCGGAAAGGCATCCCTTCTTCCAATGGCCCGCCAAAGCCTGGGGCAAATCGTACAACCCGCCGGAATCCAAACCTCGCAAGAAACAGGTCGTAGAATCCACCCCGGAGAGAGTTGTGGAACTCCTGACCTACGAATTCACCAAAGTGCGCATCACTAGGGAGAAGGGAGCTGTTACTAAGCAGTTGGTTGCGCTTCGTGTAAACCCTTACTGGTTCCCGCATGACCTCTACAATCCACTAGAATCCAAGGATGGCGGCCCATTCACCATCGGCCGCGTCATCCACACATCGCGCAGCGTCGGCTTTACTGGCGCCATCGGCGGGGTCGCCGTTTTTGACCGCGCGCTCAATCCCAAACAGATGCGGCGTCTGGCCGCCATCGGAGCCAAGCCAAAATGATTCGCCTTCTCGCTGCGCTACTCTTTGCCGCCTCCCTGCATGCACAGGCCAACTTCGACCTCGAAAAGGGCGCGCTTGACGGCCCCCTGGAAGGCTGGTTCGCCCCCAGGGGCATCACCGACTTCAAAGTCACTTGGTCGGACCACGACTGTCACCAAGGCACAGGTTGCGCCGATATCACCCCCACCGTCCCCGCGCCAAAGCTGTTCGGCAATATCATGCAATCGATCAATGCCACCCCCTATCTCGGCAAACGCATCCGCTTCCGTGCCGCCGTCAAAACCACCGGCTCTGCCCACGCCCAACTCTGGGTCCGCATTGACCT
>JAEUQC010000034.1 GCA_016789905.1 Bryobacterales bacterium
TAACGGCGGGGTTCCCCCTTCTCTCTCCCTCCGCTTTCACGGTACACCCATCTTCTGGATGATCGGATCGACTTGCCGCCTCCGGCGGCGATGATGCCGGCAAACCGTTCAGAAAACTCCGCTTCGCGATGATTGATGACATCACGGACCTATTTCTCGCAGGAATCAGCAAATCGGAGATTGCGCGACGGTTGAAAATCGGCCGAACGTCAGTTCGGCGGTTGCTGGAACAAAAGAAATCCTGAGCGGGACCGCCCTACGCAGGCTTGCCGAAGGGACACAAATGATCCAAGATCTCGTTTAAGGCGCTCCGGCTCTGACCATACGCCAAGCAGGAAAACTCGATCCTTCAGATCGGCAGGTATCTTAGCTTCAACAGTTGGCCGCCGATACGTATCTTCGTCAAAATCGAAGAGCAAAACGAGAAAGCGATTTGACCACCGTTTCATTTCAGTTGTATGTTCACTCTCAAATTGCTCAAGAACGCGAAGCCACCCGCCCGCTTCATTCAATATCTGAAGCGTTCGGGCATTCACGGATACATGCAGTTGGAATCCACGCGCGATTTGTGCATTTGCCTCGTCTTCGGGAAGGACCAACAAATGCGGGGCGTACCTGTTCACCCTCACGGTTCAACGTCTCCCCGAATTAGCGCATCGATGAGATTCCCACTGATCTGGAGGTCCGCCACGCGCCGGACAAGAGTCGGCTCCAAATGGCTATTTCGGTAGAGCAGCATAGTGTTCTCACTCGTGAACTGCCGGATGGCCTCTGCGTTGTGTGATGTTGCGATCAACTGCCCGCCCTGTTTGAAGGCTTTGCGAAGGGCGATTACAAAATGGCCGACCTCGTCGATTGCCAGGTAATTATCGGGCTCATCCCAAAAACAGACCAATGGGCCATAGGCTTCATTCGCCGCAAGCACCAATGCGCACACAACAAAGCACTTTTCGCCATCGGATAGTTCTTGAAAGGGAATTGTCACCTCGCTTTGCTCTCTTGCGAAGGTGATGCTGAGTGAGCGCGACTCCTTGCCTGTGCTCGGGTTGCGGAGTTCGTGGAAATCTGGCATTACCTGCTTAAGGTAGGAGTCGATACGGACGTAAGCCGCGGGTTTGAATGCCAGAAGCCCGGAGAACCATGCTCCAAAATTCGTAAGATCAGGAAGTGGCTCAAGGGTTTCGTCCGTGGATTCTCCGCCAATCGCACTCGGCACAGGACGCAAGATCAAAAGCCGGGATAGCCACCGCTTAAAAACAGACAGCGGATCGGACGCCGACATCTCTTGCACGATTGGGAGCGCGACCAGATGCCAGTCGATGCGAAATTCAGATCGGTTGGTCTGTCCTTGTGTACTTCGCGAAAGGATCACCTGAGCAACGTCTCGGGTATAGATTGGACTCCCCTTGTGCTCAAATGTCTCTGCCAGGACGCGAAGCTCTTTGAATCCCTCTGGGAATTCAAACGCGATGGAATAGCCATAGATTTCGCCCTTAATCTCAACCTCTAACTCAAATCGAATGGGCACCTCATGCCTGCCCCGAGCGAGATCTTTCGGCTTGACGAGGGTTCCAACACGGTTCGTGCCACGGGCAATAAGCTGTAGTACTCCAAGTGCCTGACGTACAGTGGACTTACCTGAACCGTTCCTCCCGATAAGAAGCATGGAACTGCTCCCCCCAATCGGCAGCTCAAAGTTCTCCAAACACCGGAAGTTGTGGACGTAAAAGCGGCGAATCACAATTGCATCATAGCGCGCACCTCAAATCTTCCGCGAAAAGTACCCCGTCTTATGCCGGAACACAAGCCCCGCCTGTTTCCCCCGCAACTGAATCTTCCGAAAACTCCCGTCGCGCGGATTCGACGAGTTGTACCCCAGGTCATATGACGCCCGCAAAATATCGGCAATCTGCCGGAACTGCCCCCGCAAATCCTCCGCCTCCGTCGCATCTAAGTCAATCCCCCCCGTCTCCTTCGCAATCCTTTCCATCACGCCGCGCCCATACTTGTTCCGCGCGCTCCACTTCCCGTTCTTCAGCTCCGTATACCGCACGCAGAACACAATCACCCCTGCCCGCTGCGCCGCCTCAATCGCGTCCAGTAAGTGATGCGCGCTCGAGTTGTCCTCTCCATCCGAAAACACAATCAGAGCCCGCCGCCCGGTGTCCACCTTGGCCAATATCTCTTCCGTCGAATGCACAATCGCGTCATAAAACGCCGTGCCCGACACTCGGTGCTCTCTCGGCCCGATCGTCGTGTACCGGTCCCCATGTTTGCCCTTCTGAAACTCCTGCAGCCGCCCTGTCAAGTCCTCCATCTTCCCGCTCAGCGGCGACACCAGCCGAATGTGATTCCCAAAACACACCAGGAACGCCTGATCCCTCGTCTGCGCCACGTTGTTCAGGAAGTCCCGCAGGTCCCGCCGGTGATCTTTCAGGAAATCCTCCTGGCTCCCCGATGCGTCGGCCACGATTCCCAACGACAACGGGCTCGCGCCGCTCCTCGCAAAATGCGTAATCGTCTGCGGTACGCCGTCTTCCAATACCTCGATGTCCTCTTTCGTCAGCCCCAACTGCAACTGGCCCCGGCTGTCCCGCGCCGTGAACGGCAGGTTCACAAGATTCACATCCACGCGAATCGTGGGCAGTTCCTGAAAAAGCAGCGGCAGAAAGTGTCGGCGAAGCATGTTTTCAATACGTTCCGGAAACGCACTTCGTTCAAGTAATATCCTGAAAGAGAAATCATGCGTTCCACTCTGCTCCTTGCGGTCTGTTCCCTCACTGCCCTCGCGCAAGTCGATTTTGGGAAACAGGTGCAGCCAATCCTCGAAAAACATTGCACCGGCTGCCATGGCGGTGAACGCGGCCTGGGCGGCTTGAAGCTAAACACGCGCGCCAACGCCGCCCGCGCCATCGTCGCCGGCGACCCCGCCAAAAGCCCTCTTCTCCGAACCATGGAAACCGCCCCCGGCCAGCCCCTTGCCATGCCTCCCGGCGGCCCGCAAGTCCCCGCTGCCGACCGCGCTATTATCCGCCAATGGCTCGCCGCCGGCGCCGCCTGGCCCGCCACTCTCGAAATCGGCAAGCCCATCGCCAAACAGAAGGACGACCTCGCGCTTACCAGGAAAATCGCCACCCGTATCGCCAAACCCGGCCCCTTCACGCCCTATAAAGCCACCATCCCAAACACCGTCGTCAGCTTCGAAATGGTGCCCATCCCCGGCGGCGAATTCACCATGGGAACTCCGGAAACCGAAAAGGGCCGCTCCCCCGACGAGGGCCCCCAGCGCAAGCTGAAAGTCGAACCCTTCTGGATGGGTAAATTTGAAGTCACCTGGGACGAATACCGCTTCTTCATGTTCCAGAATTTGGCCAACGAAAAATTGGGTGCCGACGCGTCCCTCGACGCTGTCAGCCGCCCCACCAAACCCTACGTCGAAATGAGCTTCGGCATGGGCATCAACGGCTTTCCGGCCATCAGCATGACCCAGCACGCGGCCAACAAATACGCCCAGTGGCTCAGCGCTAAAACCGGCCATTTTTACCGGCTTCCCACCGAAGCCGAATGGGAGTACGCCTGCCGCGCCGGCAAAACCGAGTCCGCCAATCTCGATGAAATCGCCTGGCACGCCGGTAACTCGAGCGAAAAGTATCAGCTCGTTGGCAAGAAGAGGCCCAACGCTTTCGGGCTCTTTGACATCCTCGGCAACGTCGCCGAATGGACGCTCGATCAGTACGATCCCAAAGCCTTCGCGGCCCCTCTCCCCGCCTCGGGCTACGTGCCCTCCACCACTCCCTACCCTCACGTCTCCAAGGGCGGCGGCTGGAGTGACGACACCTCCCGCCTCCGCTGCGGCGCCCGTCTCGGCTCGGACCCCTCCTGGAAAATGCAAGACCCCCAACTCCCCAAGAGCATCTGGTATCTCACGGATGCCCAGTTCCAGGGCTTCCGGCTGGTGCGCCCCCTGAAGACACCCTCCCCGGCCGAGATGTTCCGCTACTGGAACAACGGCGTTGAACGCGAATAGTCACTCCCGCTTCGAAGCCGTCGAGCCCCTCATGGGCACGCTCTTCGGCCTCACCCTCTGGGCGAAATCCGCCGCGGAAGCACAGGCTGGTTTCGCCGCCGCCATCGCCCGTGCCGCCGCGCTCAACAAATTGCTCTCGGACTACGATCCCAACAGCGAACTGAACGCAATCAATCAACAGCCCAGAACCGTCCCCCCGGAGCTTTACCGCGTCCTCAAATTCGCCCGCGAACTGAGCGAGATTTCCAACGGCGCCTTCGATCCCACCATCGGCCCCCTAACCCGCCTCTGGCGCGCCCGCATCCCCCTTACCGGCCAGGCCAAGGCACTCGTCAATTGGCGCGATCTGCATCTCGAATCGGGCAAAGTCTGGCTCGCCCGTCCCGGCATGAGTCTCGATCTCGGCGCCATCGGTAAAGGCTTCGCCGCTGACGAAATGCTCCGCACGTTCCGTGATCGCGGGCTCCCCCACGCGCTCATCGCCGCCAGCGGAGATATCGTTTGTGGCGACGCCCCGCCTGGCGCCCGCGGCTGGACCGTCGCCGCCGCCGGCCGCCGTCTCACCCTCCGCCGCGCCGCCGTCTCCACCTCCGGCGATTCCGCCCAGTTCTACGTCGAAAACGGCGTGCGCCACTCCCATATCCTCGACCCCCGCCGCGGCGCCGCCCTCACGGAGGTCCTTGAAGTTTCCGTCGTCGCCCCCAACGGCATGACCGCCGATGCCCTCGCCACCACCGTCCGCGTCCTCGGCCCGAAGGCCGCTGGGCCCATAGTCCGCCGTTATCGCGCCCACATCATCGGCCAGAATTAGCCGCCAGCGCCGCCTTCACATCTCCCCGTGCGAACGCCAGCCGCGCCAGCGCGATCGCCCCCTCATACCGCGCCCGTATCTCCTGCTCTTCCGCCGCCGCCAGTGCCCCCTGCGCCGTCGCCGTGTCTACCGCCGTCGCCATTCCCGATTCATAACGCAGCCGTGCCAGCTCCAGCACCTTCCGCGCCGCCGTTGCTGACGCTCCCGCCGCCACCGCCGCCCGCGCCTGCCCCTCATGCGCAATGCGCGCCTGCGCCTCCATTCGGGCCGCCGCCAGTCGCAACCGCCGTTCCTCTTCTTTCGCCTGTGCCAGCCGTTGCTCGGCGGCGCGCATCTCCGCCTCCAGCCGCCCGCTCGTCCACACCGGTATCAGCAGTGTCGCGCCCACCGCATATGTCGACGTTGCCCGGTCCGGCCCCGCTCCCAGCACGCCGTAATCGCCCGACGCCGCTAACTGCGGCCAACGCTGCCGCCGTGCCCGCTGCACCTCTTCTGCCGCCGCCTTCACCCGTTCCGTCGCCGCGCGAATGTCCGCCCGCTCCGCCCCCTCCAGCACCATCCCCAGCCGCGGCTCCGCCAGGTCCCCCTCCACCGGCGCGCCCAGCATCTCCGCCAGCGCCGGCCGCAGTAGCGCCATCTCCTGCTCCGCATGGATTAACGACACCTGCTCTGCCTCCCGCTGCTGCCGGTTGCGGGCTACGTCCAACTGGCTCGCCGCGCCCCCCTTTTCCTTCTCCTCCACCTGGCCCAACATCGCGTCCGCCACCGCCAGCCGCGCCTTCGCCGCCCGCACGCGGCTCTGCGCCTGAAACGTCTGCAAATACAGTGTCACCACCGCCGCCTGCGTCTCTTCCCGCACCGCCTCCACGTCCAGCTTCGCCGCGCTTGTCTGCAGCCGCGCCGCCCGGATCGCCGAAACTAGCGAGTAATCCAGCACCTTCTGCGTCACCACCGGCCGTGCATTGAAGGTCCGGTAGGGCCCAATCCGGTCCGAAAGTCCAGGAAACGCAAGCCCTATCCCTTGCAGGTTGCTCGTCTGCCGGGTTCCGCTAACAACAATCTCCGCCTGCGGCAAATACGCCGCCTTGGCCGACACCGCCATCGCCTCCCGCTCCAGCACCCGCAGCCGCGCCGCCTGCACCCCAGGGTTCTGTTGGCTGGCCAACTCCAGCGCCGCGTCTAACGTGAGCGGCCCCGCCGCCGCCAGCAGAAACAAAGGAAGAATCGCCATCTCACTTAGCTCCCAATCGTCGCGTCCACGCGCAGCCCCACCGGCAGTTCCGCGCCCGCTTCCAGGTCCACCAGCGTCTCCAGAACCTTCGTGTCCACCCGCTCCGAAGGCTCGTCTGTCCGCACGTTCTTTTTCCCCAGTATTCGCCCAACCCGCACCACCGTCCCGGCAAACGTCTTCTCCCCGAACGCGCTGGCGCGGATCGTCACTTTCTGCCCCACGGCCACCCGCGCCACGTCGGTCTCGTCCACGTCCACCCGCACCCGCAGCCGCGACGTATCGCCCAGCACAACAATCGGCCCGGCCATCTGTGTTGATACGCTCTCCCCCGTGCGTTTCTGCTTCCGCAGCACCACCCCGTTGATCGGCGAAACGATCACCGTCTTGCCCAATAACGCCTTCGCCTCCGCCACCCGGGCCTCCGCGCTCGCCACTTCCGCTTCCGTCCGCTCGATTTCCTCCACCCGCGTTGGCGCGCTCACCAGCGATGCGCGCTGCCGCGTCGCCTCCACTCGTGCCTGCGCCACGTTCCATTCCCGGTCCGCCGTCTCAAATTCCGTCTTCGAAATCGCCCCCCGCTCCAACAAGTACCGCCTCCTCTCCCGCTCCGCCCGTGCCTGTTCCAGCACCGCCCGCGCCTCCGCCGCAAACGCGTCGGACTCTCCTCGCTCCTGTTGCCGCGCCCCATTGCGTAGCCGCGCCAGTTCCGCCCGCCGTTCCGCCACCGCCGATTCAGCCAGCCGCACCCGCGCCACAAAATCGCCATTCACCAGCGTTGCCAGCGTCTGCCCGCGCCGTACCGCTTGCCCTTCTTCCACATGCACCGCCGCCAGTTTCCCATCCAGCTCCGTGCCAATCGCTACCTCTTCGGAGACAGGTTCCACCCGTCCGGGCGCCACCACCGCTCGCTTGGCCGCCTCCGGTACCCCGGCCGCCGCCACCGGTTCACCGCCCATACCAGGATCGCGAAACAATGCCCAGAAGGTCACCGCCAAAAACAGAACTCCCGCCATCCAAATGCTGCGTTTCATGCCACTTTCTCCCGTTGATTGTGTACTTCTTCCCGTCCCACGCGGCCGTCCTCAATGTGGACAATCCGGTCGCAATAGTCCAATACCCGCGGGTCATGCGTTACGATCACCACCGCGCGATTCTTCTCTCTCGCCAGTCCGCTCATGATCTCCAGCACCGTCCGCCCGCTCACTGAATCCAGCGCCGCCGTCGGTTCATCGGCCAGAATGATCCGCGGCTCCCCAGCCAGCGCCCGCGCAATCGCCACCCGCTGTTTCTGCCCGCCGCTCAGGTCCGCCGGATAGCTTTTCAGCTTCTCCTGCAAGCCAACAGATTCCAACAGCTCCGCCGCCCGCTGCCGGGGGTTCCGAACGCCCTTCAATTGACACATGATCGACACGTTCTCCACCGCCGTCAGCGCCGGAAACAGGTTGAATCCCTGAAAAATGAAGCCAAATAGCTCTTTCCGCAACGCCGGCAGATGCTTTTCCGGCAGTCCCACAATCTCCCGGCCATCGATCTTCACGCTTCCCGAAGTCGCCGTCAGAATCCCTCCAAGAATCGAAATCAGCGTCGTCTTCCCGCTTCCGCTCGGGCCCATCATCACCAGCACCTCGCCCGCCCGAACCTCCATCGAAACGCCGCACAGCGCCTGGACTTCGTTGGCGCCCGCACCGTACGTCTTCACCAGGTTTTCAACCGTCACCAGTGCTTCCATACCCGTCTACCCTCGAAAAACCATCGCCGGATCGATCGTCGTTGCCTTCCGGATCGATAGCAACGACGCGCTCATGCACATGAACAGCGTCAGACCGAAAATCCCCATCGCCGCCTCCGCCGGTAGTTTGATCAGTAGATCCGTGTCGCTTGTCGAATTCACCACAAACAGCGCAATCGTGATCCCCAGCCCATACCCCATCACCGCCGCCAGCACCGCCTGCAGAATGATCACCCGGTAAATCTGCCCGTTCGTCGCCCCCATTGCCTTCAGCGTCCCGAACTCCTTCAAATGGTCTATCGTCGCCGCATAGATCGTCTGTGCCACCACCACAATTCCCACCAGCAGCCCCAGCACCGCCCCCATCAGCGTCGTCGTCCCCGCCCCCGTCCCAAATACCCAGTAAGCTTGCGTTCGCTCCAGCATTTCCTGGTGCGTGAATACCTCCACCCCCGCCACCGTCGCCTGCAGGCCGGCCTTCACCGCCGCTACATCCGCCCCCGGCTTCGTCTTCACCAGAATGAAAATCGTCTCGTCCTCCCGCAGCCGCATATACGTCTGCGCGTTCTTGAACGACGTGAAAACGTACGGCGCCGTGGTAAACGATCGTATCCCGCGCGTAAATCCCACCACCCGCGCCCGCTTCCCGTTCAATTCCAGCGTGTCCCCAACCTTGCTCACGCCCAGTTTCTTCTTATACAACTCGTCCACAAACACCGTGTCTTCCCCCCGCAGGTCCTCCACGCTCCCCGCCACTACGTTCCACGGCGCCCCCAGCCCCGAATCCAAATCGAAGCCCGCAATCTGGCAGGATTCAAACGCTCCATTCGGCAGCTTCCAGTTCAAGAAAAAAAGTGTGAAGCTCACCGCCTTCTCCACCCCCTCCACCTGCATCGCCTTCCACCGTTTCGCCTCCGCAATTGGCGAACCGCCATTGACGTGCGGTATCCCCGGCGCCGAAATCCACAGCTCCGCCGCATTATGTTCCACTATGTTCGCGCTCGTATCCAGGAACCCAAGGAACATCCCGAACTGAACCGCAATCAGTACAAGTGCGAAAACAATGCCCGTCAGCGTCACAACCAGCCGGACGCGATCATGAAGGAGGTTTTTCCAGGCCAGAATATTCATCTTATGTTGACCGACGATCAATCACTGAACACTGTTCAGTATAGAGCATGGGTTCGCGAAGTCAAGAATGTTCTTAGCCTCGCCAGCTATTTACGCGCGCAATCCACGCACAATCAGGTCAACGCTGCAATCGATCAGCGTTTCCTGCGATGGCCACGGCATTTTATATTTGCCATGGTCGTTGATCAAAATCGATGTCAGTCCGTGAAGCTGGCCCCACACGGCCACTGCATCGGTAAACGGTTCCCCCGGCCGGAAAAGCCCCGCCGCCTGACAGCGGGCAATGCCTCGGCCCAGGTGCTCTAACGCTTGCATTCCCAACAGGTTGGATTCTTCCAAATCGCTGCACGTCGCCGGGGCGGAGCCGCCGAAAACCAGTTGATACTGATATGGGTGCTCCATGCCGAAGGCGACATAGCACCGGATTCCCGCCAGAAAATGATCCAGCGGAGCCAGCCCCCGGCCATCAATCTCTTCCAGCCGCTCAATCAGTGTTTCAAACGTGTCTACGCAAATCGCGTTCACGATCTCCGTCTTGTTCTTGAAATACAGGTAGATAGTGGAAGCCGAATACTCAATCCGGTCCGCAATCCCACGCATCGTGACGCTTTCGAATCCGTTTTGCAGGAACAGCTCCACCGCCGCCTCAAGAATCTTGTGGCGAAGGGCGTCCTTCTCCCGGGCGCGTCGTTCGGCAATACCCATAGCTCTTCATCCCAAGTCTTCTCAAATTTGGGAACCGTTGTCAAACCTTCGCCGGGGCGAAGCCGGCGCACGAAAGCACGGGCAAAACCGGGTACTTGCGCATCCGTTTGTCAGTTAAAGCCAATTGGCACAACAGATACGTCATTCCTCTGGGGGACGGGATCTCTCGGCGATACTGGCAAATGGCACAGAGGCCCGGCTGAGTGGTCAAGGTTTCTTTTCCTCTGCTGGGGGTGGCTGGTCAAACCGGATCACCGAGTCGGACCCGAACTTCTGATAGTTCGAGTATGCAACTCGCATTCGCAAACGCAACGGCCCATTCCGAAAAGGAAGGGTGTCGTCCGCCACCGTCAGCACCGGAAACCAAAACCCGTCAGGCATACGATGCCGTATGGTGCGAAAACGCGGGAAAAGATTTTCCTTCTTCGTGCCCAGTATCTCCGGCACCGCCTGCCCTTCACTCTGCACTACTGAAAAATCGGCCTGCGAAATCCACAGCAGCCCCTCAAACAGGCGCTGCCCATCCAGAATCTGGCGCGGTTTCACCTCCAGCACCCAGCAAACCGTATTCTGCACCGTCTCTTCACCCCGATACGTCGCCGAATACAGCCACAGCCGCTCTTTGGTCAAAAGCAGCGGTTGTATCTCTCGCAAGTCGCGAAAGTCCTCTTCCGTCAGAATGAGCCGCGCCAGCGAACTGTACGGCTTACCAATGACCCTCTCCGAACGCCTCCCATCCGCCCCAAAAATCACCTCGCGCGTCTCCCGGAACTCCCCGGCCTTCACCCCTCTCGGCCCGATCTCTTCAATCAGGACCCTCTGCTGGTAAAGATATTGCGCCCGTGCCGCTTCGCTCGCCGTCTCCCGTTCCGCCGCCTTTCGCGCCAGCCCAGCCGGGGGCTCCCCTGCCCAACAGATGACGGATACTAAGACAATGCAGCTCAGGCGGCTCATTCTGTCTCTAGCCACAATTCTGCCGTTGGCGGGGGTGGGCGGGGCCGTGTACATGCACCAACAGAATATCCCCAGCGGGCAAATTGCAGGTATTCTGGCGGCCTTTTTAATCGAAGCAGGGTTATTTCTTTCCACTGGCTCCTCCACCTGGGTAGCCCGCCTGCGTCGCCAGCCGCCCGCCCGAGTGGCCGCCGTTCTCACTTTCATAACCCCGCTCACCTGGCTGCTCGCCGGCGGCGGCGCCTGGTGGCAAATGGCCGCGACAACCGCCATCACCGCCGCCATCGCCTACTGGTACCTGCTCTTCCCGGAGACCGACACCCCTGTTCTGATCCTCTACGGTGCTCTGGCTCTCGGAAAGGCTTCAGCCCTAATCTATTTCGCTCCGTGGCCAAAGGCTCCCACGCCGATCATCGGCGAATTCGCCTGGCTCCGCACGCTTCTCTTCGCGGTTCTGCTTTTCCGGCGCCCGCTGCTCGGCAAATTCGGCTTCATCCCAACCCGCCAGGAATGGGTACAAGGCGTCAAGTGGTTTGTGCTCTTCATTCCGGTCGCCTTGGCGGTAGGAATTCCAATCGGTTTCGCCAAGCTCCGCACGCTCCCTTCCGATCCGGCCAAACTCGCCCTGGCGGTGGTCGGCACCTTCTTTGGCCACTACATTTTCGTTGCTCTGCGGGAGGAGATCCTCTTCCGGGGCATGATGCTCGGCAAGCTAAAGGCGGCTCTTGGCGAGTGGCAAGGAATGATCAGCGGCGCGCTGCTATTCGGAATGGTGCATCTGCCATTTGGAAAATTCCCGAACTGGCGTTTCGCCCTGGTGGCAGCGATAGCCGGCTGGTTCTACGCCAAGTCCTACGAAGCCACCGGCTCCGTCCGCAGCGCCATGCTCACCCACGCACTAACAAACGTCGTCGCCCGCGTCTTCCTCTCCACCTAAACATCCGTCGCACGGTAAAAAATTATGGTGTCAGACACCGATTTCCGCGCCCGGCCCATTCCCCCTATCTTCAACAATCACCAACCACTTCCCGCTCCCTCCCCCGTAAAACAAACGTACCCACACCCGCCGTACTCCATCCGTCACACGGTAAAAAATTCTAGTGTCTGACACCGATTTTTTGTGCTCGTGGTCGCGTGTTCCCAACAGCCGCCACGCCCCTCCCGCGAAACGGAAATGCCATCCCCGTCACCCGCCGTACCTGCACCGCGCTACGGAACCGTAACGCTAATATACGGACGCGCCGACTCGACAAACCCCTCCGGCGTTGCCAATTGCAACAACGCCGTACCCGAAGCATCACCGCGCAGCCGGAGCTGCGTCGTGTTCTCCCCAGCCGCAAACGTCGCCGGCCCTTCAATCGAAACAACACCCGCCGGTATCGCCGTGACTCCCGCGCGAATCGAAGTCCCCGCGCGAGCCGGCCACGATCCGGGGCTCGAACCCGTCGGGTTGAATACCAGCAGCCGCAGGGTTACACCAGTCGAACTGCCCTTGGACAGCGTAATCGAACCCGACTCGAAAACCAGCATCGTCGGCCGCAGTATCACCGCAATCCGATAGCTCTCATAACCCGGCGCCGACAGCACCACCTCCACCGTGCCGTCGGAGCCAAGCGCCTGCAACACCAGTTCCGACGAATCGGAAGCGGTGAAGCTCAGTTGGCCGCTGCCGGCAGCCCTCGCGTTCGTAGACACCAGCACGCGCGACGCATCCGACGACACCACCGAAACAGTTGTTCCCGGCGCCGCGCTCTGGAAGCGGCACGCCACCTGTGTATCCCGGCCGATTTCGATGACCCCATCCCTCCCGCACCCGTACACCAGCGTCCTTGGCTGTACCCGCAACGAAAGGTCTCCCTCGCCGTCCGGCACGGGGCCAAAACCTGCGGGCTGCTCAAAACGGAGCAACGTGGTGCCCGCAGAATCGGCGCGGACCGAGGTCGTTGCTGTCGACGGAGAAACCCCCTCGCCAATCGTCAGGCTGGTTCCCCCCAGTGTCACCACCCCCGGATTTGTCACTTGAAGATTGAGGCGCAGCGGGCCCAACCCGGCCCGGGGTATTGCCACAGCGTTCCCGGCACCACTCCAACGCAGCATCGGAGAAATAGAGCTTACCTGCCCAATCTGAAGCGCCTCGGGAGCGGCCGCCAGCACGGGAACAAACCAGGAGGGCGTTAGCCGCAGCCGCCACTGTCGGCTGGCAAATCCCGCCGCGGAAACAGTGACGACGGCTTCCCCTTCAGCCGCCAGCGCCTGCACGTAAAACGCCGCCTCCCCGGCGCCCGGCTGCAGCGCCATTGTTACGGACCCCGCGCCCGGCGCCGTCGAGCTCCGAGACACGGCAATCCGGGAAGGGTCGGAACTGGTAATCGTCGCAATCACTCCGTTCGGATTGACGTCACCCAGGAGATACCGTAGCTCGACCTGCGTCTGGCCGCCGATGGTCACTACTGCCGGTGGCTCCGCGATTGTTTGGGCGTCGCTCACGACAACAACAAACAGGCTATTGTTGGCCACCAGCGGCCGCTCGCTTTCCACCACAATCTCCGCCGTGCCCGCTCCTACCCCAGTCAAAGTGAAGGGCGCGGAAATCGACGTGCCCGTCAACTCGAATAACCCGGGAGTGACCGTCGCCACTGCGGCATCCGTCGTGCTAACGCGGACCCGAAGCGGAGCGGCCCCCGGCCGCAAGCCCTGCGCCTCAACCGAAAATCGTCCCGGAACGGATTGCCGAACCGCCACGCCAACCATCCATTGGCTGCGGACGCTATTCAATTCGGTCCTCAGTCGTAATGGCGCGAAGCCGACAGAGGTCTCCGCGGCCGTGTAACCCTCCGCCGTCGCCCTCACCGAGGCAGCTCCGGAGTCCTTCAGCCCATGGAGGTAAAGGACCACCCGGCGATCGGTCGCCGTCCATTCGAGACTCGCCCGCCCGGTTTCATCTGGCCGCAGGCTGAGCAACATGGATTCGGGATCTGAACTCGTAAAAACCACCTTCGTCGGAGGACTGGAAAAATCCATGTCAAGTTCTGCCTGAAACGCAGATACGGTATCCCGCATCACCGTCGCGGTCGCCGGAAGCTGGAACGTTTTCGGCGCACGCCGAAGACGCTGTTCCGTAACGCGGCCATTCGCCTCTCCGGTCAGTACCGCCTCTTCCCCCAGCGGCGGCAGCGTCACGCTGACCTTGGCCTGATCCGGCCCATTCGTCACTTCAATCGAGTTCCGCGAAAGGCGCACCGCGGCGCCGGTCGTCCGGAAAGACGCGGAAATGATCTTCCCTGGCATCAATTGCTGAGGCGTCAGCGGCGCTCCAGTCAGTTCCTCCAACGCATACACGCCAACGTCAAAACCCCGATCAAACCCCGGCTCTGGGGATGAACTGCGGAATCCGATCCCTGAAGGCGTCAGCGTGATCCGGATACGATGCTCGCCTCCCGGGTATCTGATCACCGCGGCCGTCTCTCCCTCCTGCCGCAGGCCCTGGAAATAGAGCACATACTCATCGCTGTTTTGCCGGGGGCTCAGTGCAACGGACTGCTGTCCAACCTGGCTCGGCGAAGTCGACAGCAGCACCGCGTTGGCATCTTCACTAACGGCCGTAACCGCTCCCGTTCCAAAATAGCGGAACGTGATGCTGGTCTGCAGGTCTTTGCCCAACAAAAGCGAGTCCGTTGGCCGCACAAACTGGTTGCTGGCGGCGCGGGGCAGAACCTCAATTTGAACCGTATCGCGGCGTAACCCGATCTCGCTCGCGCCCACGGGTGTGAGCGTCAGCAAAGCTGTACCGGCGGAAAGCCCGATCAAGCGGGTCAATGGCCCGGCAGTGGGGCGAATCGTCACGCCGCCCGCCTCCAACACCGCCGGCGCACTGTTGCTTAGCCGCCAAGCCGGCACAGGCACGCCGGGCCGCATTCCGCTGGCTATCGCGCCGGAGGCACTTTCCAACCGCAGACCCAGGGAGTGTGCGATCCCAGCTTGGATGGTCGCTCCCTGCCCAGACGTCGGCGTAGAGGTGTTAACGCCCCACGTAAGCCAAGCCGGTTCCAGCCGGACCACAACGGCTCTCTCTTCTGCGAATTCCGGGGAACTGAACACCAAACGAGTTTCCCCTTCTCCGGCGAGTGCCTGTATCCAGAGCGCCGGAGTGCTGCCGTCAATGCCGAACGGCAGCGTGACTTGAGAAACTCCGGCGCGTTCGCTATGCGCAGACACGACAACCTTGGAGGGATCCTCGCTGCGGACAGTCAACACGCCCCGCGGACGCCGCTGCACGGAACTCTGCTCGTTTCGTATCCTCGTGTTGATGCCGGTCTGCAGGTCTTTGCCAATGCTCAGACGGAAGGATTCAGGCAGGTCCAGAACGGGCGGTACAACCCTCAGGTCGAATCCGTCCGCGGGCCACACCGGCGCCCCACCGGCCTCAATGCGAATGCGGGAAACCCCAGCCCCAGCCACCTCCACTACTTTGGTGCCATACACATCGGAAGGCGAACTGAGTAAGCGCAACACGTTTTCGTTTGAACTGCTCCACTGCAATTGCGGCATCCGGAACCCGCTGCGTACGCGGAACGACCACGGTGCCAGTGTGCTGCCAACGGGAGCGCGGCCCGTCACCGGATCGATAATGCCCCAGTAACTGGAAAGGGTGGCCGGCTGCGACCAAGTGGAAAGATCGCTCGTGGGGAATGAAGCGATTACCGTTCCGGGGAAGAGAATCACGCGCGAAACAGCGGGTTGAAAACCCGGGGCGGAAATCGTAATCTCCACCTCGCCTTCGGCCGCGAAAGCTTCGGCGCTCACCTCCTGGCCGAGCGGAGCGGTAATCTCTGCCCCCACCGTAACGCCGTCGGTGAGTAGCACTTTGGAAGGATCGGCCGAGCGATAGGTCAGCGGCAGGCCGGGAGCCGTTTGCGCCACCCTTGCTGGAATGCCGATCGCTCCGTCTTTTGCCATCAACAGACGCGGAGGGGCATACACGTAGGAGGACCCGATATCGGCCACAAATCCTTCCGAACCCTTCCCCCTCTCTTCCTGCCAGGCACTCTTCATTGGCAGGCCGGTGGAGGTGGTCCACCCGGCCAGCCGCGCCACCGCGTCCTTCACTAACACCAGGCCGTTGGCCCGGTCATCACCCGCCCCGCCGAAATAGGTCAGCACCCGCATCACACCCGGCGATACGACAGCGTAGAAGGCATCGTCCCCTCCCGCGTGCTGCTCCTGAAGTGCGGATACGGTCTTCAGATCCGTGCTGCGTGTCCAGCCGCTCACGAACAGATCGCCCGATCCATTGCGGGCAATGCCGGTGGCCACGTCGTCGTCAGTGCCGCCAATATAGGTGAGCCATTCCGCCGCGCCTGCCATCCAAAGGCCCGCAAACGCGTCGAGCGCGCCGCTGTGCTCACGTTGTGCCGCGTCGCGGACGGGCAGGTCCGGGGAACTGCTTGCCCCGGCTATCGCCACCGGCGAGATCAGCGGCAGAAAGAAATTCTGGCCGTACACCGACTGCGTCACCGCCGTGATCCGGTCCTCCCCGCTGCCCCCCACCAGCCACGACTCGAATGTATACGAGGAGTTTGGCAGGGTGGGGACAGCCAAACTGGCGAAGGTCAGAAAGCCATCCGAAGGTCCCCGTAATCCCGGCGAACCCGGCTGCAAGTACGGGAAATCCCCACTCCGCGTTTCGCCCCCAAGCACGCATCCGTTGTAGCTGGTCGTGGACACCGAAAGAATCCTGTCATCGCCGGAACCCCCTAAATAGTGGAGTCCCGGAAAGTCGCTGTGGCCAACGAATCCATCTATCCCACCGGCATACGATCCCGTCGCCCCCGCAAGATCGGAACTGGTGGTTTCGCCCGCGAAAATAAACGCGAATCCAGTACCACTCAGGGCAGTTATCCGGTCTTCCCCGGAACCTCCAACGATTCGGCTGGATAGCGGTCGTAGCCCAAAACCGGATCCGGTATCGATCACCATCAGAAAACCGTCGGATGGCCCCGATAGCGGCCGCGCGGGGCCCGAAGGGCTTGGAAAATCGCTGGAGCGGGTGGTACCGCCAAGAACGACGGTACGACGGCTGCTGGAAAAAAATGCTCCCCCAAGCTCCTCATCTCCGGAACCGCCAATCACAATTGTGCCGAATACCTGGGCTTGGAACGGTCCGCTGGTTGGCGTGCCGCGAAGGAACACATCCCGGCTGCGCCGGCGCGCGGGCTCAGCGCCAGGAAACTGGATCGATGCGGTGGTGCCCGCGACGAAGGCGTCCGAGACGGTGACAATGGCGTCATCGCTCTCCCCGCCAAGGTAGGTGGCCAGTTCCAGCACCGGGTCTATCACAAGCGTCCGCCTGCGGTCATACTCGCCAAGCGCAATCTGGAACTCGCTCCCCTTCGCCACAAATCGGCCCTCAATGCGCTTGGCGCCCTGGTAGACGATTGGGGCAAGCTGCTTAACCAGTCCGCCTCCCACCAGAATCGCGCCATCGGCATCCAGCCGGGCCTCTGCCCCGCTCCACGCAATGCGGATGCGGGCCGCGTCCGCGCCCGGCGCAACCACCAGGTCGTATTCCAGCCGCTCGCCCTGCCAATAAAAAACGGCGTCAATACCGGGGTAGACGCCATTCCACGCCACCCGCTCATACTGACGCGCGCCGCTCACCCATTGCGAACGGTCATTGCCAATCGCGTAGGAGACGCTTCCCACTGGATTGCCCACCGCTTGCCAGCTAGCCCCGCCAGAGGCGCCGGGAAACCGCAGGCGAAATGTGGAGCCTTCGGCCGTGGACCACACCACCTCGTTCGACAGGAAGAAAACCTGACGTCCGCGATCCCGGGCAAGGAATTGAACCCCCGCGCCAGCCTTGCCGGCCTGGCCCCGATTCTCCTCAAAATGCCTGCCAGGCGCGCCTGGCAGAAGCAACGAGCATAGTGCTCCCAGAAACAGAAATCTCATCGAACCACCACCGTAAGGGAGCCAGAGCCCGATTGTCCGGGCCCGGCGAATGTCGCGGGCGGAACTGCCGTTAGCGCAACCGTTCCCGGCGATAGAATCTCAACATTGACGTTGGCCACGCTCTGTCCCGTTTGGAACGTAACCTGTCCCGTAGGAACACGCAGAATGCGCGGATCGGACGAGCGGACTTCCACAGTCATCGGAGGCCCGGCCAGCGCCTGCTCTGCCTGGCCCTGCAGGCGAATGCTCAGTGTTGCCGTCCGGTTGGCGACAGCCAGGGAGAAAGGAGACGCCACTTGAAAGGCCACCGCCGGGTTGTACAGGTTTACCGAAAGGGACTGGGACGCAAATCCTGGCGCTGAAAGCCCGATACCGGCTGTGCCCCCCGCGCCGGTGGCGGTCCAATAGGCGGTGGACTGTCCCAGGCCAGGCACCGTCAGGCGGATGCTGGGCGCCGGAGTCGACGTCAGCGATAGACCGAACTCGAGCGCCGCCGTGCCCGTCGATTGCACTGTAATCGTCGTTGGCTCGGGTCTGGGATTCCGTATCGTAAGAGGAGCCCACAGGCCGCGCCCGCCGTGGAGCGAGGAACTAGGCCCGGGAAATTTCCACGTGTCCACTCGCAGCGTCGTCCGTTCCACGAGGTTCACCAGGACCTCGGGCGCCGTGATCAACAGCTCCGCCGTTCCGGGCTCCCGTGTTCGCATTCGGAGCACAGCCAAACCGGAGCTGCTCACATCGAATTGTGGATTGGTGAGCGCAAGCACCGAGGAGTCCGACACCTGCGCCGACAATGTAAGTTGCACTCCAGGCAGTGGCCCTCCGGACCACGAACGGTCGATTAAGCCTCCCTCCAATGGATCGACCGGGCCATAGCGGAAGCTGACCTGCGTGTCGGAGCCGGCTGGGAATGGGGAACGCGGCGGATTCCCGTCGGCCCAAACCAGCGCGGCGGACGTCACGGGAACCTCGGCTATGGAGTCCACAAATCCAGCACCGCTCAGACGGAGGCGGAGCCGCTCACCGGGCTGCGCCGCCGGAAGCGCCTGGACGTAGAACAGCGCCTCTGTTGACGTGTTTAACGTAACGCTGCCAAGCACCTCTGGCTTCGCGGAAACCAGCATCTTTTCCGGGTCGAGACTCGTCACTGTGATCGCAACCGAAGGGCTGGAGCCTGGGCGAGGCTCGCCCGGAACGGGTCCGCGCGTGACGCGAGCATGCGTTTGCAGCCCCGGCGCCGCCACCATGGCGCCAAGCCGGAGTTCCCGTTCTACCACCGTCAGCCGCAGCGCCCCGTTCGGGTTCGCCACAAACCCGGCGGGCTGTTCAGCGGTGAGTATGGCTGTGCCCTTGCCGTTGATCTTGAACTTCGCCGGCCGCGTCGTATCTGTTTCGCTGAACAGCGGGTTGGGCGGCACGGGCGTGGCGACGGCGGTGTCCGAACTCCCCGTTTTCAGGAAGAACGGGTCCATACCGGCGCGAACGGCAAAGTTCGGGAAGACGTTGAACAACAGTCCGGAGGCTGGGTCCACCGCGAATGGCGAAACACTTACCGCCAACTCGCCCTGATCGGCGGCCATCTGCACTTGCGAAACTGAGGGGTCGGACGCCGGACGCACCGCCATCGTCGCCGGGTACAGAAACACCGGAAACTCGCCGCGGTTGCCGTTACCATCCACGGCCGTGATCCGGACCATCCCTTCGCCTCCGAGTGCCTGCAAGTACACCCCTTGCGATACAGCGCCGGAGACCTCGGCGCGACCGGGCTGTGTCGCGGAAGTGGACAATCTAACGCGGTCAGGATCGCTGCTGATTAGGGTTCCATTGAATGGCAGGCCATTTGCCTGCGGCGTCAAAGGTGTTTGTGTACCCTGGGCCAGTGAGACGGCGGTGCCGCGAAAGGGCGGTTGCGCCGCGGGGCGGTAGACAATGAGTTGGGTATCGTACTTGCCTTGGTCCGCCGCCAGCCCCTCGCCCTGCAATCTCACCTTCACGCGGCCTTCTTCACGGCAGACAAAAGGGAGCGCCAGGGTGTAATGACTGTGGGTCGCCTCGGCAGGAAATTCGCAGACTCCGGAAGGTTCGGTCGTCACCCGAACCTTTCGGCTGAGTATTGCCTGGAACTGCACCGGCCTGGCTTGGTTCCCGCTGGCCACAATCGCGGCGGGGTCATATGCGGCCGCATCAAAATACAACTCTCCTCGAAGTGTCGTGTTGTCGGCCGGTAGGGCCAGCCGTTGCGTCCGCGCGCGCGGAAGCAGGATGGTCTCTCGCACCAACAGCGGCACCGCGATCTCCTCCATCCCAGGCGCGGAAACGTACAGCAACCCATCCCTGCCCACCGGGCCTTTGGCTTCCACCAACAATGCATAGCGCTGCGATAGGTCGATCGTCAGCGCGCCGCCCTTTTGCCCAAGCCAATCCAACTCAAATAGCCCAGGGTCGCTCACCCGCACCCGGACGCGGGAGTAGCTGGCAAAAGGAAGCAGAATCTGTTCAGGGTAAATGCCAATCTTGGATCCAGCCAGCAGCCAGATCTCTTTCCCATAACTGATTCTTGTCGGAACCACCTCAACCTGCGCGTCACTCGGGGTGGACGTGCCGCCGGTCGTCATTGTCGTCCGGCCCAGTCGGATGCCGCGGAGTTCTACTTGAATGGACGAATTGAATATTGTGACGTTTGCAACTTCAACCACGCCTGGATCCGCCACCCGGATCGGCGCTTGGGCCAATGAGGAGTTTGGGTTGATGGTCTGGTGGCTCAATTGGAAACCAGGAGGCAGAGGGACTTGAGGCTTTATGTCCAAGGATGGGTAGCGAACTCCGCCCAGCGGAATGACCGCCCCCTGCAATTCGCGCCAATCGAAACGGTACGGCCACGGGAGCACTTCCATGCGCTCATCAACCGGACTCCCTTGCCACACCCCTTCCACGCGAACTCCAACGGCAGCGCCCGCTTGCCGCGCGGACATCCGTAGCGTCTTGGCTCCAGCCGTCTCAAATGAAATCACACCACCGCCAGGTGCGCCGTCCGTCTCCAGTTGCAGCCGTTCGGGGTCCGCGGAAGTAAATCGTAACCGGTCGCCTTCAAGCAAGGAGAAACTCACTAGGCTCGAATGGTCCAGCATGATGGCGGGACGGTGTGGCAAAACCAGCCGGGGCGGGGGCGCCGTCGCCGTTATCCGCACCGCCAGCCGTTGGTCCGGCGCCGCTTGGATTCCGTCGGACCGAAGCTCTAGCGTCACCTCCCCCTCCTGCAGCGCCCGCAATCGGAAACTGTAACCGCCGGTCGTACCGCCATCTACCCCTTGACTCAATAGGGCCACGGCGTCCGGATTGGAGGCAATCAGCGTGGGAACGCCAGTCACCCCGGGGCGCACCCAGCGCGGCCTCCCCATCGAACCGTCGGATTCCAATTGTGCAAAAACGGCCCTGATCGTGAATTCTGAACCTCGCATCACGTATTGCGGTTGAGTTATTGCGGCCTGCAACGAAACACGGGAGGGAGTCAGTCGGATCGGCACGCGGCGCTCCGGATACGGTACGGGACTGGCGGTTCCGTGCCGGCCGCTGATGATAATCTCCGCCTCGCCTTCACCGGCCAGCGCTTCCACGTCGATATAGCGTGGCTCGGCATTCTTGCTATAGAGGATCGAGTCTCCCCCTGTTATGCGCAGCCTGGCGGGATCGGAGGAACGGGCGATTAGCACCAGGTCGGACTCCGGCTCGTGATTCGCCAGAACAGGAAGCGAGAGAACCAAATCCTTCCCAAGCTCTCGAATCGGCGGATCGGGAACCACTCGGGGAAAATCGACTGTCGGTGAAGCAATCATCGCGTAGCGCAGCGTCAGCGAAAAACCGGCCGCCCGGTCCGTCTGCTCCATCAGCGGGTCCAGCGCCTTTAGCCAAGGTCCGGACTCGCTCCACCCCGCTAGATCCGCCACACCGGTCGCCTTTGGCTCAATTCCAGTAAACCGGTCGTTGCCGCTTCCGCCGGCGCGGTACCACGCGAGTGGATTCAGGAACGCATCGGTTTGAACAAACCATCCGTCTTGGCGGCCCGCGGGGTCAGACCCGGGCATCCGTCCTGGAAGCGCCACCATCACCGAATCTGTGAACCCGGTCAGGAACAGATCGTTGTACCACGCAGTGATACCCGTTATCTCGTCCGCTCCATCGCCACCCAGATAACGCGTGCGTTTCGCCGCGAATGTAAGCGGATCAAGCCAGGCTACGAAACCATCGGTTTCCCCCCCGCCGTACTCCGAACCCGTCACAAGCGTCGGAAGATCGCGGGAAGTGGTGGCGCCGGCCACCAGAATTCCGTGGCCTGCTATCACCGCCACACCCGCCAGCCGGTCCTCTCCCGCGCCGCCCCAAATACTTGGGGAATGCCAGCGAACGGGACTTGAGGAAAAGCCTGCCACCCAAATGTCACGCCCGCCCTTCAAACTCCCCGCGAAATCCGCCGACGTCGTTTCCCCGGCGACGATCCAGCTATCTGTGCCTTCCGCCATCAGGCGAATGGATTTAGCCGCATCCGCGCCCGCCCCTCCCGTAACTGCCAGCACGCGCTGGCCCGTTCCATAAACGGCGACCACCGCATCCATGCCGCCCCGGGCACTGCCCTCCACTTGAAACCCTGCCCACCCCGGATCGTCCGTCGCCCCGGCCAAGACGTACACGAAGTTGGTTAGCCCGGCCGGCGCGCGATGAACGTCGTGCAGAACATCAGCGCCAGGCCCGCCTAGCAGCGCCGCATGAGTTAGACTTGCTCGCGAGAACTCCAGCAAATAACCATCCGTCGCGCCCCCCTGGTGGGCCGCGCTTGCGCCTATTCCCTTGGCAGAGGCATTCCGGGAAGTCGTCGAACCTGCCAGTAGGAGGGCGTCGCCACCGCTTTGTGAATCGTAGCCGGCAATCTCTTCGTCGCCGTCTCCGCCCCAGTAGGTCGTCAGCGATTCGTAACGCACAAAAACATCCCAATCGCCCGCGCCAATCCGTTTACTCAAACCAAAGATGTACCCGCCGGCGCGGCCCACTACGCGTTCCTCGCCGGGCCGATCGCCCTGAATCACAAGTCCGGACTCCACCACCGGGTCGATCACTAACGGCAGATCCTTGCGATATTCTCCGAAGATCACGAAGCCAAACGTGCGCTCGGAGTGGCGCTTAACCGCGCACGGCACCTCCACTCGTCTTCCGGCGATTCGCTGATACGCCACCGGCCGCCACTGCACAAGATCGCCCGCGTGAATCTTTCCCGAAGCATCCAGTTCAGGCGTTGCGCCACCCTGGATTGCAAACCGTATCTCTTCCCAAGCGCCTTTCGCCTGCACTTCCAGGTCGTACTCGAACTCGCCGGCCGCGCCGTGGAGAACTAGATCGACTCCTGGGTACAACTCCCGCCGCCGCACCGAGGCAAACGTCGAGATTCCTTCAGCGCACGCCTGTGCCGGCGCGCCATTCGTGCAGTACTTTACCTGTTTCCCGGTTGGGTCCTGCGCAGCCCAGTCGCCTGCCTTCGCGCCGCGCCAAACGATAGTAACCGGCGCCGCCGCCCCCGCCGCGCGCGAACGCAGTGCGATATCTCCGCTGTTTGTCGCGTGGACTTCCACTCCGCCGCTCCGGCCCGCGAATTGGATCGAACCCGGAAACTGTCCTAAGTTCGGTACAAACTCAATCGCGTGCAGCGACGCGAGCGTCGTAACTGCAAGAAACAACCGCGACCCTGTTGCCATACCTGCATCTTCTCACAGGCGAGTAATCATCCAACCATCGCGGACTTTTCTATCTTCTAAAGTTATTCCCGTCCACCTAAGGCAATAACCCCAACCCTCCGTACCCCATCCGTCACACGGTAAAAAAATATGGTGTCAGACAGTGCGCCGGGATAAACCGGCATGTAGCAGGGAATGAGAGAGTCCTACAGGAAAGGAATAGCAAACCATCTTGGCCTCGAGTTTTGCGGGTGCCGCCGCGAGGCGGCAGTCGAAGCGTAAACAGAGGTATC
>JAEUQC010000039.1 GCA_016789905.1 Bryobacterales bacterium
GCCAGATACGAACCTGGCGGTGCTGTTTGAAGGAGCGGGATTGCCGGCGTATATCTTGATCGATCGGGAGAGTAAGATTGCGGCAATGCAGCCGGGGGCGGGCGGGCTGATGGCGTTGCGGGGGATGTTGAAGGAAGTGGACCTTACCCGGCCTGGGAGCGAGTAAACAGCGGCTGGGGCCGCGCGAACCCAAACCATTCGGCCATCCAACGCTTCCACCTTGGTGTGTTCGCCGGGACTGGCCGCAATCCCACCAGTTCCCAGGGCTGCTCCCGCGTCAGCTTCCGGTGGACCCACGCAGCCCATATGGCTATTGGAAGGCCAGAACCAAATACCACCGCCAGCAGGAATGCGCTGGCAACGGCAAAAAACCAGTGATTCCAGACACCGAAACAGAACAGCCAAAGCAACGGTCCAAACACGGCAAGGCCCACGGCGAGGGAAGCCCACACATTCAATCGGCGCACAGCTCCCATCAGCCATAGCATGGCAAAGAACCATGGGATCATCGCCCAGTACCCAACAGGCCCGGGCAACAGGCCGGGGCCAATCAACATAACGAAATAGAGCGCATTGGCGCCAACCTGGCCAGCATAGGCTGCCGCGCCGGGTTCGCGTACGTCAAACCAGAACCGATACTGCGATGTTCGCTCTGTCTCCTGGACGTAGTTCCACACTTTTCACCATTGTATTCCTAGGAGGCGGGTCCGCGTCTTCTCGCTCGCTTCACGGAGGCGCCACGCAAAATACGGTGCGACCGGAACCGCAAACACAATGAAAATATGGGCGAAGGCGAGGTCTTGACTCCATAGGAAGATGGGTCCGGCGATGAGCAGCGCCGCCGCTGCCGCGAGATGTACTCGCCGCAGACCGTAGGCCAAGTGGGCAAAAAACACAACGGATAGCGCAGCTTCCGCAAACTGGCCATCGCGGAGGCAAAGCAGAATAGTGCGCAACCCCATCAGCATGGAAGAGCGCATGCCAGTGCGGGCCACAAGGCCGACGGCGATTGCGTTCCGCGTTTCAAAGCGAAACCCGGGTGGCAAGAAGCGCAGACGACCGTTGATCACCTCTTGTCCTCGGAGCTGAGCAAGGGACATGCCCTCACGACACTGCCGCCTGTTCGCTCCGCAAACGACACCCGGTTTTCCATAGATTCCCACCCCAGTATGCGAAAATAGAGGGGACTTCCAATCCGGCGCCGCGCCACGTGAAAATCCCCCGCGCCGCGCCCAATCCAAAGTGAGAAGTCCCAAGCAGGATCATCCGTTATGACTGATATCGTCAAAGTTGTAGGTAGAGAAATTCTGGACTCGCGCGGCAACCCCACCGTCGAAGCCGATGTGTTCCTGGCCGACGGCTCCATGGGCCGCGCCGCCGTTCCGTCGGGCGCTTCCACCGGCGTCCATGAAGCCGTCGAACTTCGTGATGGCGACAAGGGCCGCTACCTTGGCAAAGGCACGCAGAAAGCCGCCGCGAACGTCAATAACATTCTCGGGCCCGCCCTTCTGGGCATGGACTCGACCCGTCAGGCCGAAGTGGACGCCCGCATGATCGAAGTGGATGGCACGCCGAACAAGGGCAACCTGGGCGCCAACGCCATTCTCGCCGTCTCCATGGCCACCGCGCGCGCCGCGGCCGCCAGCCAGATGACGCCGCTGTACCGCTACCTGGGCGGCGTGAACGCCTGCCTGCTCCCCGTGCCGATGATGAACATCATCAACGGCGGCGCGCACTCCGATAACTCCGTTGACATGCAGGAGTTCATGGTGGCCCCGCATGGCGCATCGAGCTTTGCCGAAGGCCTGCGCTGGGGCGCCGAAATCTTCCACACGCTGAAAACCGTGCTGAAGAAAAAAGGCTATTCGACATCGGTGGGCGACGAAGGCGGTTTTGCGCCGAATCTCAAGTCGAACGAAGAAGCGTTGCAGGTGGTGATGGAAGCCATCGAACTGGCCGGCTACAAGCCCGGCGAGCAGGTTTCGATCACGCTCGACCCGGCGATGAGCGAACTCTGGGACGCGAAAAAAGAGAAGTACGTGATGAAGAAGTCCAAGAGCGGCGAATTCACTCCCGCTGAAATGGTGGCCTTCTGGTCGACGTTGTGCGAGAAGTACCCGATCATCTCCATTGAAGACGGCATGGCTGAGGACGATTGGAAGGGTTGGAAGTTGATGACCAAGGCGCTGGGCAAGAAGATCCAACTCGTCGGCGACGATCTCTTCGTCACCAACATCAAGCGGCTCTCCGAGGGCATTGACAAGGGCGTCGCGAACTCGATTCTGATTAAGGTGAACCAGATCGGCACGCTGACCGAAACGCTGCAGGCGATCGCCATGGCGCACCACGCCGGGTACACGGCCATCAGTTCGCACCGCTCGGGCGAAACCGAAGACTCCTTCATCGCCGATCTTGCCGTGGGCACGTCCGTCGGCCAGATCAAGACCGGCTCCGCCTCGCGCACCGACCGCATCGCCAAGTACAACCAACTGCTTCGCATTGAAGAAGAGCTTGGTTCACAGGCCGTCTATGCCGGCAGAAAGGCGTTCAAGCGGTAATGGCTAAGCAACCGGTCATCCTGACCATTCTTGACGGCTGGGGCGAGTCCTCGGCCGTCAAGGGCAATGCGGTGCGTAACGCGCGCAAACCCGTTTATGACTCGCTGATGCGCGACTACCCGTCCACGCTGATCAACACGAGCGGCGAATGGGTGGGCCTGCCCGACGGACAGATGGGCAATAGCGAAGTTGGCCATCTGAACATCGGCTCCGGACGCATTATTCAAATGGACATCACGCGCATCGATTGGATGGTGCGCACTGGCGCCTTCCATACCGATCCCGTGCTGCAGGAGACCGTTAAGCACGCCCGGGGGCGCCGCCTGCACCTGATGGGACTCGTCAGCGATGGCGGCGTTCACTCGCACAATACGCACCTTTACGGGCTGCTGGAGATGGCAAAGAAGGGCGGCGTGGAAGACGTTGTGGTGCATGCGTTCACCGATGGCCGCGATACGCCGCCGCATGAAGCTGCAGGGTTCGTGGAAGCGCTGCAGAGCAAAATGCGCGAGATCGGTGTGGGCCGAGTGGGGACCGTCATCGGCCGCTACTTTGCGATGGACCGAGACAAGCGCTGGGAGCGGGTGGAACGCGCCTTCCGCGCCATCGTTCTGGGGGACGGGCGCAAATCGCTTGACCCTGTCGCCGCCATCAAGCAGAGCTATGAAGCAGGGGTGACGGACGAGTTCATTGAACCTGTCGTCATCACCAATGCCGCCGGCGAGCCAACGGGCTTAATGCGCGATGAAGACGCGGTGCTGTTCTTTAATTTCCGTGCCGACCGCGGGCGCGAGCTCTCGCAGGTTTTGACGGATTATCCTCTCGATGTACCCTACAAGAGCCTGGCGCCAAAGAACCTCCACTACACCACCATGACCGTTTATGACCGGACGCTCAACGTCCATACGGTCATTAAGCCGGAGACACACACGAACCTCTTGGGCGGAGTGCTGGCCGGCCACGGAGCCAATCAGCTTCGTGTCGCGGAAACGGAAAAATACCCCCACGTCACGTTCTTCTTCAATGGCGGCGTGGAAAAGCCGTTCGACCGGGAAGAGCGGGAAATGGTTGCCTCGCCCAAGGTTGCCACCTACGACTTGCAGCCGGAGATGAGCGCCGAAGGCGTCTGCAACGTTGTGCTCAAGGGGATTGACCGCGGCGATTTCGACGTGATCGTGGTCAACTTCGCCAACCCCGATATGGTGGGGCACACCGGCGTCTACGAAGCCGCCGTGAAGGCGTGCGAAACCTGCGACGCGATGTTGGGCCGCATTCATCAGGCGTTGAAGCGTACCGGTGGACAGTGGATCATTACCGCGGACCACGGCAACGCGGAAACGATGATTGATCCTGCTACTGGCGGCGTACATACTTATCACACCACCAACCCGGTTCCGCTCATCCTGGTCAATGAGGCTCGCCGCCCGCTTCGCAGCGGCGGGTCGCTTCGCGACCTCGCGCCCACCGTCCTCGGTCTGTTAGGCTTACCGAAGCCAGCCGAGATGTCTGGCGCGGATTTGCGAGCCTAAACCTTGAGCAATCTCTTAAAACACTTAACTCCACTCCATCGTTTCAAATACTACGAAATCTGTCTCAGCTTCTTCGTAGTCGTGTTGTTGATTTCCAATCTGGTGGCGAGCAAACTGTGCTCGTTCGGTCACGTTTCGTTTCTCGGCTTCGAGTTCGACATCGTTCTGAGCGGAGCCCAGATTCTATTTCCCATCACCTACATCTTCGGTGACATTTTCACTGAAGTGTACGGGTATGCTGGCAGCCGCCGCGCCATCTGGCATGGGTTTCTATCCACCGCCTTGCTGACGGCGTTGGGGATGCTGATCGTTGCCCTGCCGCCCGCGCCGGGCTTCAGTAATCAGGCCGCGTTTGAGAGTATCTTTGGGTTCCTGCCCCGCCTGGTGGTGGCCAGCCTCATCGCCTACTGGTGCGGCGAATTTGCCAATGCCTTCGTGATGGCGAAGATGAAACTGCTCACTGGCGGCAGATTTCTGTGGGCGCGAACGATTTCTTCCACCGCCGTGGGCCAGTTGATCGACACAATTATTGTGATGACCATCGCTTTCTGGGGCCGCATTGATGGCCAGATGATCCGGGACCTGATCGTTACCGGCTACCTGTTAAAGGTGGGCTATGAAGCGGCGGCGACTCCGGTGACCTACCTTGTGGTCAACTTTCTGAAGAAGGCCGAGGGCATTGACCTGTTCGACGACAAGACCGACTTCAATCCCTTTTCCGGCGGACCCGCGCAAGAAGGACCGGCCTAGCCATCCTCTGCTACAATGATAGTTTGCGCTCTCTCATCCAGGGCAGCCCGACCAGCGAGGAGGTGAATATCTAAATGGCAGAAGTTATCGTGCAAGACGGCGAAACTCTTGAAAATGCCCTGCGCCGCTTTAAGCGGAAAGTGCAGCAGGAAGACATTATCAAGGAGATCAAACGCCACTCCTTCTACCTGAAGCCCGGCGAAAAAAAGCGGGTGAAAGAAGCCCTCGCTCGCAAGCGTAACCGCAAGAAGCGCCGCAGCGATCCGGAATAGATACTTGAAGGGCGCCCTTTACCGGGGCGCCCTTCGAGTTTTACGGGGGATACTCTTGGCAACTCGTGACGTGAGAATCGCCATCCTGCGCGCCGCCGTTGCGGCGGGGGCGGCGCTTGTCCTCATCACCGAATGCCTGGGATTCCTTCGCTTGCTGGTCCCGCACGCCGTCGCTATTGGCTGGCTTCTGGCGCTGGCGTTCATTGTACTCTTCGCCCGACCGGGCATGCCGCGCGTCAGCGCTGTGGAGTGTTTGTTCCTCGCTCCCTTCGCCGCCATCTTCGCGCTACTCGGCTGGGTTGCCTGGATGGCTCCGCCGAACACGTATGACTCCATGGCCTACCACATGCCCCGTGTCGTCTATTGGGCGCAGCAAGGCAGCGTGGACAATTTTCCCGCCTCTTACCTCATGCAGTTGCAGATGCCGCCGTTCGCCGAATACGCGATTCTGCATGGCCGGCTATTGACCGGCTCGGACCGCCTGGCTAATTTCGCACAGTGGGGCGGATACGTTGGCTCCGTCCTTGCCGTCTCCGTCCTTGCGCGGGAACTCGGTGCGTCGAGGTTGGCGCAATGGTATGCCGCGCTGGCCGCTGCTACGATCCCCAACGCGATTTTGCAAGCCTCCGGCGCCAAGAACGATTGCGTGCTCAGCTTCTGGATGCTTTGCGCCTGTGTTTTCGGGCTCGTAGCCGTTCGAACGGGCTCTCGCTATTGGCTTGCCGGAGCGTCAATCGCGCTGGCGCTGCTGACCAAGGGCACAGCCTATTTGTTCCTTCCGCCACTTCTCGCAGGAGTACTGTGGCCCGTTGATTTTCGACGCCTGCGCACGCTTGCCGGCGTCTCCATTGGTGCCGTTCTCCTGCTGAATGGCTGCTTTTATTGGCGAAATTTCGAACTTAGCGGCTCTCCGCTCGGCTTCGACTCGGCCAATGGAGACGGCCTGCACCGCGTTCGCAACGACCGGCTTGGCGCCGGCGTCACAGCTTCGAACGTCGTCCGCGGCCTGGCGGGCCACATCGCCTTTCGTAGCCGTGAGGCGAACGAACGGCTTCACGGCGCCATTCTCAACTGGCACGCCACGCTGGGCTTGGACCCAAACGACCCCGCCACCACCTGGCGCGACGCGTCCTTCACCCCTACCGTCAATTCGAATCACGAGTCCAACTCTCCCAATCGCGTCCACCTGGCGCTGCTCGCTGTTGCTGTTGCCTATTCCCTGTGGCGCCACCCGCTTCGCTGGTTCGCTCTCGGCTGGCTCTGCGCCTGGTTTCTCTTCTTTTCGCTGCTCCGCTGGCAGCCGTATATGACGCGCCTCCACCTGCCGCTTTTCTTTGCCGGGGCCGTGTTTATTGGCGTCTGGCTGGAACGGTTGCGCCCGCGCTGCCTGGCCTTCGCCGTTTGTTTGCTGCTGCTCACCGGCGCCCGCCCGTATCTCTTCGATAACTGGCTACGGCCCGCCGCAAGCCTCCGGCAACTCTCCCGGCAAACACTGCAGTTCAAGGACGTTGAACCGCTGCTGCGGCAATCCAGTGTGGAAGCGGCGGTCCGTCGCGTTCGCGATTCCGGTTGCCGGCGAGTCGGGATCGACTCAAGCCGCCTGGAACTGTCCTACCCGGTCATCGCCCTGCTTCGCCAATCGGACCCCTCCGTTCAATTCCGTCAGATCGCGCATAACAAGGCGACCCAACGCTATGCCGCTCCCGGCGCATGGCCGCCATGCGCCATCGTTTGTATTCAATGTGACGCGAACGAACCTGGCCGAGTTCAGGTCTCCTTTCCCGAATAGCGCTACACTTCCAAAATGACGCCTTCCCGCCGCCACTTCCTTGCCGCCATGTCGTCCGCCGCTTACGCGCAATCGAACTTGGACACCGCCATCAACAACGGCCGTGTGATCGATCCCGCTTCGGGCTTAGATGCCATTCGCTCCGTGGGCATTTCCAACGGCGTGGTCACGGTTCTTTCCCCCGCGCCGCTCAAGGCCAAGCGAGTTATCGACGCCACCGGCCACGTCGTTTCGCCCGGCTTCATTGACCTGCATGTTCATCGCCAGAACGATGAGAACAACCGCTTCAAGGCCCGTGACGGCGTTACCACTTCGTTGGAACTCGAAATCGGCGTTTCTCCGATGAAGCAATGGATAGATGAGCGCCGGGGAAAATCACTCATTCATTTCGGCGCCTCCGTTGGCCATGTCCCGGCCCGCATGACGGCCACCAATGACACGAGTGAATGGCTGCCCGCGGGGCCCGCGGCCACCCGCGCCGCCACCGATCCGGAGCAGGTGAAGACGCTGGAACTGCTGCGCCAGGGTTTGCGCGAAGGCGGCGTCGGCATCGGCATGGGCATTGCCTATACGCCGTTTGCCTCTCGCGCGGAGATCCTCGATGTCTTCAAGGTGGCTGCCGCGGCGAAGGTTCCTATCTTCGTCCACATGCGCGGCGCGGGCGCCAAGGACCCCGGCGTTGTGGAAGCGTTACAGGAAGTGATAACCGACGCCGCCGCCAGCGGCGCCAGTCTCCACGTGGTGCATCTCAACTCCAGTTCGGGCCGGGCTTTTGAACTCGGACTCTCCATGGTGCGCGGAGCCAAGGCGCGCGGTATCGACGTCTCCTACGAAGCCTACCCCTACATCGCCGGCATGACCCAACTGGAATCGGCCATCTTCAACCCCGGCTTCCGCGAACACCTTGACATGGACTACAAAGACATCATGCTGGTGGAAACCGGCGAACGCCTGAACGAAGAGACCTTTAAAATCCACCGGAAAAAGGGCGCGACTGTCATCACTTTCTCCATGCGGGAGCAGGATATCGATATGGCCATGGCCGCGCCTGATGTCATTGTCGCCAGCGATGGCTGGATCACCAACGGAAAGGGCCACCCCCGCGCATCCGGCAGCTATTCCCACGTTCTGGCTACCTACGTCCGCGAACGCAAAGTACTCACCTTGAAGGACGCGATTCGCAAAATGAGCACGCTGCCCGCCCAACGGCTGGAGAAGTTCGTTCCGGAGATGAAACGCCGCGGCCGCATCAACGTGGGTTCGTTCGCCGACATAACCGTCTTCAATCCCAATACCGTGCAGGATAGATCCACGTATCAGAACGCCGCGCAATACTCCGAGGGCATTCCTTTTGTTCTCGTGAACGGCACACTCGTCGTTGATGGCGGTAAGATCGTGGAGGGCGTTTACCCCGGCCAGCCGGTGATGAGCAAAGTGACGATCTGATAACGGAGGTGCCTGACAATGGGGGCGCAACTCTTCTCTCTGTCTCTGCTCGCGGCGACCATGGCCGCGAGTGGCCAGACGCCAGGCTCCATCTCCGGAATTGTTGTTGACGCGGCCACCAATAACCCCCTCGCCGGCGCCAAGGTCTCGTTGGACATGTCCACCCGGGAAACCGATACGGAAGGCCGGTTCCGATTCCCGGGTCTCAAGCCGCGCGCGTATTCTCTGGGTGCCGAGCGGCAAGGCTTCGCGAAATTAGAACACCACGCCGTGCGCCTGTCTCCGGCCGAAGACGTAACGAACATCGTTCTCCGCATGGCCCCCGAAAGCGTGATCTCCGGCCGCGTCCTCAACGCCAAAGGGGCGCCTGTCCGAGCGTCTATCGCCCTGACCCGTGCTGATTTTCCCTCGCATGTCGCCAGCGCGCTCACTGAAAGCGACGGCCTCTTTCGTCTCGGCGCGCTGCCCGCTGGCCGCTACAAGCTCTCCGCCCAGGCCTTTACCCCCGCCAGTGGTCAAGCCGCGCTCACCTTTTTTCCAAACGCGCCCACGCATCGGGAAGGCGAGGAGATTGCGCTCAAATCCGGCGATACCCGATCCGGAATTACCGTAACCCTTCGCGAACTCAGCCTTGTCACAATTGCTGGCCGATTCGCCGGAGAACTGCCAAAAGCGGGGCGTTCCTCTGTTTGGGCGGTAAGGGCTGACGGCGAATCCCGAGGCGTCTCGCCGACAGGTCCATTCGATGCCGAAAACTGATTCAGGCTCTCTCTCCCGCCCGGGGCGTACCGCCTGAAGGTCAACTATTGGCCGCAAGGGGCGCGTCCTTCCGTCCTCGGATTTCTCGATCTTACCGTTCCCGATTCGAATCTCGAGAATATCGTCATCCCGTCCATTCCAAGCCGAACCGTGCGGGCACGATTCAAAGGGCCGGTGACCGGCGAAACATTCTTCATGCTGAATCCAACCGAGCGCGTGGGCTGGTCGCAGTGGAGCAAGGCCGCCGAAGATGGAACCTATGTCGCCAGCGACATGAGTCCGGACCGGTACACCGTCATTGTCGGCGGGCTGCCGGCCGGCTTTTACGTCCAGGCCATCCTCGCCGGCGGGGCAGACATCACAACTTCCGGCCTTGACCTGATCACCGGCACGGCCACGGACATGGAGATCATTCTCGCCCCGAATGGCGGTACGGTGGGCGGCCTGGCGCCCCCGGGCTCATCGATTTGGCTTTCGCGCATCTCGCCCCACCGCGCGGAGCGCGAGCTCTTCCACTATCACGCGGCTGCCGACGCCGGCGGCAGATTTGCGATTTCCGGCATCGCTCCGGGTGAATACGACATCAGCTACGGCGCGGTTGGGCGCCAGTCCACTCCCCAGCCGATCCGCGTCTCCACCGCGCAGAGGCTTTCGCTCAACTTTCCCTGAAACGGAACTTCGCTGGCCCCAAATCCGTATCGCTGAAGGATGACCGCCACCAGCGTTCTGCTCTCCTACCAGCACCAGATTCAACAATTCCAGACGGCCCTTGCCGCGCTGCACTCGCGCCAGTGGCTAACTCTTGGTATCGGCGTTGCCGCGGTTGCGATAACCCTCGCCCTCGTCATCTCGCGCCGCCTCCCTTATTGCCCACTCCCTCTTCCCGTCGTCGCCTTCTGCGCCCACCGCTACGGGCGCCTGCAAACCCGCTGCTCCACGCTCGGCCGGCTGCGTCTCTTCTACGAAAGAGGAGCCGCTCGCCTTCAGGACCAGTGGGCCGGCCAAGGCGAATCGGGCGAAGAGTACGAACGCCCCGGCCATCTCTACGCGCGCGATCTTACCCTCTTCGGCCGCGGTTCGCTTTTTGAACGCCTCTGTGTGGCCCGTACCGAAATCGGCAAGCGCAGGCTCGCCGCCTGCCTGCAGGACCCGTGCCCATCCATCAATGAAATCCATGCGCGTCAAACCGCCATTGCCGAGTTGCGCGACAACACAACACTTCGCGAGCAGATTGCCACCCTGGGCGAAAACTACCAGCAAGCCGAGGCCGGCACCTTTTCTGATTGGCTCTCCCTGTCTGTCCAACCCTTCCCCCGCTTCCTCCAACTTTTCGCTGCATGCACAAGCCTCGTCGCCGCCTCCGCATTGTGCCTCGCCATTGCTGGTCAACTCTCCCAACTCAGTCTGCTCTCCGCATGCGCCGTGCAAGCCGCCATCGCATGGGCGCTGCGTCCGCGCGTTGCGACCATCATTCTGAACGCGCGGCTGCTCACGGTGGAACTCAACCTGGTGCGCGACGGCGTCACCCTTCTCGCATCCCAGCGTTTCCGCTCACCCAAACTGCAATCGCTCACCACCGCCGTACAGCGTGCCCCAAGGCAATTGCGCCGCCTCGCGTTCCTGCTCTGCCTGCTCACCGAACGCAATAAAGAACAGTTCTATCTGCCGGCAAGCGTCGTGCTTCTGGGCACGCAAACCGCGATGGCCGTTGAGGCTTGGCGCGCCCGTAACAATACGGAAATGGCGGGCTGGCTCGATGCCTGGGCCGAGTTTGAAGCTCTCAACGCGCTCGCCTGTTACGCCTACGAAAACCCGGAAGACCCTTTTCCGTCCCTCGCTTCCAGCGGTGCGGTCTTCGACGCGCGGTCGCTTGGGCATCCACTCCTGCCGCGCCGCGTCTGCGTTCGCAACGACCTTCGCCTTCCGTCCCTCCTCGTGGTCAGCGGTTCCAACATGGCCGGCAAAAGTACGCTCTTACGCTCTATCGGTGTCAACGCCGTACTCGCCTTCGCCGGCGCTCCCGTGCGCGCCGCCAGCTTGCGTCTGTCGCCGTTCTCGCTCGTTGCCTCGCTCAACATTCCGGACGCGCTCGCCGACGGCAAGTCGTGCTTCCTCGCCGAAGTGGAGCGCCTCCGCCACGCTCTTCATCTGGCCGTTGCCAGCCCGCCCGTACTCTTCTTGATCGACGAAATCTTCAGTGGCACCAACTCGGCGGACCGGCACACAGCCGCCGAGGCGGTGGCCACAGCGCTTGGCAATGCCGGCGCCATTGGCGCAATCTCCACCCACGACCTCGCGCTCACCGCCCTTCCCGACGCCACCAACTGGCACATGTGCGCGCGTTCCGCCGCCGATCCCCTGGACTTCGACTATCTTTTGAAGCCGGGTATCAACACGCTGTCCAGCGCTATCGCTATTGCCCGCCTGGCCGGCGTACCGGTCTAGCGGTACACGAGGCACCCCCGCGCTTCCAGCGCGCCCAGCCATACAGGCGTTCGCAGTCCCGGCATCCAGCGCAGGTCCAGTTTGTCCAGCCGCTGCAGCCGCAAAACTGCATCTGGCAGCGTCTCCAACGGGTTGCCTCTTAAATCCAGTTGCCGCAACTGCCGCAGTTCGCCAATTGCCTCCGGCAGGGCTGTTATCTGGTTGTTCCGCAGGTGCAGTTCACGCAATTGCCACAGCTTTGCAATCGAATCCGGCAACACCCGCAGTCCATTGTCGGTCAGGCGCAACTCCAACAATCCCGCCATCTCGCTCACCGCTTCCGGCCACTCCGAAAACTGGTTTTCGCTCAAGTTCAGGTACCGCAGCCGGCGCAGCCGCCCTACCCCGTCCGGCAACTTCCGCAGCCGGTTGTCGTGCAGATACAGGAAATCGGTCAACCCATCCAACTCGCCCAATTCCTCCGGCACTGCCGTCAGCAGGTTGTGCCCAAGGTCCAATGTCCGAAGGCTCCGCAGTAATCCAATTTGCGCGGAGACTTCGGACAGTTCATTGTCAGCAAGAACCAGGGTTTCAAGCTCGGTCCGCTTCCAAACCCACGCTGGGACATCGCCCAGGCGCTGTTTCCATAGGTCCAGCAGGGGACCCGTACTCACTTCTGCATCGCGCCCTTGACGAGTTTGAATCCGCCCGGTACCGCGAACAGGCCGTCGTCGACGCCGGAATTCGAATGATTCTTCGATTCAATCGTCATTTCCATCAGCGAAGCCTCCGAAGTGAAAGACCCCTTGGCGCCCGAAGGTTCCGGTGCCGACGCCGGCGGAGGGGGCGGCGCGGCCGCTTCTTCCTTTTTCTTCCGCCGCAGTCCGCCAAGGCCGCCAAGCCCGGACGAACCGAGTCCACCCAGTCGCCCCAGCCGCCCCGCCACGGCGCCTGCCGCCGCCTCTCCGGCCGCCTGCTCCGCCGCTTGCCCGGCCGTCGGTTGCGGCCCCTGCGCCGCCGCCGCTGCCTGCTGCTGTTCCATCTGCTTCAACTGCTCCGGATCGGCCGGAATCATCCTCATGATCTGCAACACCGGCACGCCGTCCATCGCCGCCATTTTCTTCGCCGCCGCGGCCATACCCTTGCCCATGCCCGCCTGCCCCATACCGCCGAACATCGCGGCCATGTCCATCTTCTGCGCCATCCGCTTGTGGAAATCGGCGATCTCGTCGTAGCCGGGCAGTTTCGCTGTCATCCAGTTGCTCATCTCCAGATTCATCTCGCCCTTTTTGCCGGTCTGCGGATCCGTTCCTTCCACTTTCATTGTCATCAGGTATTCGCGCGCCTTCATGCCGGAAATCACTTCTTCTTTTCCGGTCTCCTTCACGTCGATATCAAGCGTCGTGTTCGTGCCCGCGATCCCTTTGGCGTTCTTGTCGAAGAATGCCTTCATCTCTGCGAAGGTCGTGACGGAGTACTCTTTCTTTTCGAAATTCACTTCGGTGATCGTCTCTTTGTCCAGATCGTAAATGGTCGCGCCCTTGCCATGATTCATCACCATTCGGTTGCCCTTTACCGCAATCGTGGAATTCACCGGGTCCAGCGCGCCTTTGCTGAATTTCGCCGCCAATTTCATCATCGCCATCATGGCTCCGCCAGTCATCCGCGATGTCTGGTCGTACTTGAAATCAGCTAAACTGAGCGGCGCGCTAAGGGCAAGCGCCACGCCGAGAACCGTGAGTCTATTCGTCACCACAACCTCCAAAAACCATGATACGGCAAGAGTCCTGTACAATAACGCGTATTCGTCTGCTCGATTCCGTCAAACTGGTTCCATGGCCGATCTCGTCATACGCCCCTCCATCAAAGGCATCATCGTCTGGTACGTGCTTAGTGCGTTTCTGGTCGTGGCCATCGTCATTTTCATGCAAACCCGGGATTTCAAGCCCTTCGAGCTTTGGGCCTTGCTGGTGCTCCCCCTGGCCATCGACCTTTGGGCTTCTATGAAGCACATCCGCCTAAATGCTCGACGCCTGACGCTCCAGCAGGGCATCCTGCGCTACGAAGACGGTCTGGTGGGCAAAACGCAGCGGAATATCATTCTGGATAAGGTCCGCGACGTCAGCATGTCCCAAACGCTTGGACAGCGCCTTGTTGGTGTTGGCGATCTCTCTGTCGAAGCGCTCGGCGAATCCGGCAACATCACCCTCGAAAATGTCGACCGCCCGCGTCAGATTGCCGACGCAATCCTGGAAGCCATGCGCCAGGCGCGCCAATCCAGCCGATAACCCCCCATAAATTTATGAGTGAATTTCTTAAAGGCAAAACCGCCGTCATTACCGGAGGCAGTCGCGGACTTGGCAAGGCCATGGCTCTCGCTCTCGCCGCCGATGGTGTCAATATCGCCCTCGCCGCGCGCGACGAAGCCGCCATGGCCGAAGTCGCCAAATCCATCGAAGAGTCCGGTGCCCAGGCCGCCTGCTTTAAAACCGATGTCACCGATGAGGCTTCCGTCGCCCAACTGGCCGAGGCCGTCCTTGCCCGCTTCGGCGGCGTCGACGTTCTTGTCAACAACGCCGGCATCAATATTCGGAAGAACGTGCACGAGTTTACGCTCGAAGAATGGCGCCGTGTAAACGACACCAATGTCACCAGCGTCTTCCTGCTCTGCCGTGCCTTCGTGCCCGTCATGAAGGGGAAAGGCTATGGACGGATCATCAACATGACATCCATCATGAGCCACATCTCGCTCCCCGGACGCACCGCGTACTCCACCAGCAAAGCCGCGCTGCTTGGTTTCAACAAAGCGCTCGCCCTGGAACTCGCCACCGAAGGCATCACCGTGGTCGGCATCAGTCCGGGTCCCTTTGCCACCGAAATGAATCTTCCGCTCATGAACAATCCCGAACTCAACGCCAAGTTCATCGCCAGCATCCCCGTTGGCCGCTGGGGCAAGGTTGAAGAAATCGGGAAACTCGCCCGGTACATCTGCTCTGAAGACGCCGGGTTTATCACCGGCACCGATATTCTCATCGATGGCGGATGGTGCGCCCAATGAGATATTCACTTGTTCTGGTGCTCGCCGTTGCCTTGCTCGCCGGGTGCCAGAAATCGTCGAAAAAAGTCATCGCGGTTGTTCCGAAGGCGACTTCCCATTTGTTCTGGCTCTCGGTACAGGCCGGCGCGGTGGCCGCCGGCGAAGAGTACGGTGTTCAGATCGAATGGAACGGCCCCGCGTCGGAAACGGAATATCCGCGCCAGATTCAAATCCTGGATAGCTTTATTTCGCGGAGAGTAGATGGCATCGCACTCGCTGCCAGTGAGCGAAAAGCGCTCGTTGGAGCTGTTGATCGCGCCGCGGCCGCCGGCATTCCCCTTACTGTCTTCGATTCCGGCCTCGACTCGGAGAACTATATGAGCTTCCTGGCCACTAATAACTACGAGGGCGGCCAGATGGCAGGCCGCACACTCGCCCGCCTTCTCAATGGCAACGGCAAGGTGGCCATGATCATGCATGCCCCCGGCAGCGGTTCCACCATGGACCGTGAACGTGGCTTTGAAGATGTCATCAAGGGCGAGTTCCCGGGCATCACCATCGTCGCCAGCCAGTTCGGGCAGTCGGATCGGTCCAAAGCCATGGCGGCGACGGAGAACATCCTCACCGCCCATCCCGCCCTTGACGGCATCTTCGCCAGCTCGGAGCCATCAAGCGTCGGCGCCTCGCTTGCCCTGAAGTCTCGCTCCCTGGGCGGTAAAGTGAAACTGGTTGCTTTTGATTCGAGTGATGGCATGATTGAAGATTTAAAAGCGCAAGTCATCGCCGCCATGGTGGTGCAGGACCCGTACCGCATGGGCCACGACGCGGTCAAAACTATCGTCGATAAGCTCAACGGCCAGACCCCGCCCAAGCGCATCGACCTTAGCGCGCGCGTGATTACCAAGGCCGATCTTGAGAAAGTGGAAGTGCAGCGTCTGCTTTTCCCCAGCGCGAAGAAGCAGTAATGTCCCTCATCCCCTCATCGATTGTCTCTGCCGCTTCGCTCGACGAAGCCCTTGCCGGAACGCTACTCTACTTTGCCGCCGATAGCGGCACGATCCACATGCTTGAATCCGATGGGATTCTGCACCTCAAGGCGGCCAGCGGGGGAATCCCCGACGCCGTCATTGAGCGAGTCCGGTTGGTCCCAGTGGGGAAGGGAATGGCCGGCCTCGCCGTCGAACGCGGGCAGCCCGTCACCGCCTGTAACATACAGACCGACGCCTCCGGCGATGTCAGGCCCGGCGCGAAACTCACCGGGCTGGAGGGTGCCATCGTAGTGCCGATGATGCGCTATGGAAAGGCGGTGGGCGCGCTCGGTATTGCCAACCGCGCCGAACGCACGTTCACGGAAGAGGAGCAGACGCTCCTCCACGCAATCGGCTCCTATCTGGCGGTTCAATATGGCTGAGCCGTTCTTCGTCGTAGAGCATTCGGCTCTTGAATCCTTTGCCCGGCAATTGCTGGAGGGCGCGGGAGTGGCGCCGCATCGCGCCGCCCTCGTCGCCTCGAACCTCATCTTCGGCAACCTGCGCGGGGTCGATTCGCACGGTATGCAACTGTTGCCCTACTATGTGGAGCAGTTGAGCAGCGGGTTGATAGACGGCGCCCAGGACGGCGCTCCCATACGTGAGAGCGGCGGCACATTGCACTATAACGCCGCCAACGGACTCGGAGCGGTCACTTCTGCTATCTGCTGCGATCATGCCATTCGCCTTGCCAGGTCCCACGGCATTGCCTTCGTTGTTGCTCGTGACGCCAACCACTTTGGCGCCGCCGCCTACTGGGGCCGTCGCATTTCCGCCGCCGGGTTGATCGGCTTCGCCTTTTGCAACGCTTCGCCCATCGTGCCGCCTTTTCAGGCCAGGGAGCCCCGCCTCGGTACAAATCCCATTTGCATGTCCGTCCCCGGTCCGGAGGAGACCAGTTGGCTTCTCGACATGGCCACAACCACTGTCGCCGCCAACCGCATTTTCAAGGCCTATCACAACAAGCAGGAAGAGATTCCCACCGGCTGGGCGATGGACAAAGAAGGCCGGCCGACGACGAATACAAACGAGGCGTTCCATGGTCTCGTCATGCCGCTGGGCGGTTATAAGGGCACCGGTCTCGCGGTGATGGTGGAGATTCTGTGCGCCATCCTCGGCGGCGGCGCCATGAGCACGGAAGTGGGCGGCCTGCGCGTGAAGGATCGGCCGATGGGCGTGAGTCATTCTTTTATGGCGATTGATCCGGCACGCTTCGCCGGCGCCGAGGAATTCGGCGAGCGCATGGACAAGCTGACGAACTATCTCCACAGCGCCGCGCCCGGCTCCGGATATGACGAAGTGCTGGTGGCCGGCGAACCTGAATCCCGCTTCGAAAAGGAGCGCCGCGAAACAGGGATCCCGCTTGGCCCGGGCGAGTGGCAGCGGCTCGTGGATTGGGCGACGAAGTTCAAGGTTAGCTTGCCCGTCTCAATACGTAAGGCGATGTAACCAGACGCGGTTTGCGCTGGAGTGTTTGGATCGCTAAGGCTGTCCGCGAGTTCCTGCGGCAGTGTCTCCGAGCCCAGGTGATAGAGAAATTGAATCAGGTACGTACGCCGCCTCCGTACCCACTTTTTTGTTACCGGCCAAAGGTCACGGAGATTCGCCCGGGGCGGTCGATTAAACTGATATTGAACGTCCGGCGGATCCGCGGTAGCAGGGCCGCACCCTTGTGGCGCCGCGCAGAGTGAACTTGAAGAGTGCCGCCGCGCCGGGAAGTGTTTTTCGTCGAAACGGCGACGCGCACCTGCCTCGGCCGTCTTCCCGGTCTCTTGATGACAAAGCGGTTCCCGCCGCATCCCTGCTACATTCACCACGAGGTAACGCGGTGCGTTGAAATCCGGAAACCGACAGCCAGCCGGACGATTTCCAATCACTGCGCCCCACTACCGGCGCCTCAGAATTGAAGCCGCCCTCCTCCTTGCCCGCTCGGCCGCTACCCCTTCCCTTTCCCCATCCGATCTCGTACACGAAGCCTGGCTTCGCGCCGCCAATAGCCAGTGTAACGGCGCTGCCGCCGGACGTAGACTCATCGAGCGAATGATCCGGCATGTCTTCTGCGCATTAACCGTGATCCGCTGTGTCCCGCAATGCCGCGGCTGTCTATGTGTACAGCATCTCCACTCGCACATGAAACGGCACTAGCTCTCGCCGCTGCATTTCCACCTGCCGCACAAACTCGCGCCGGTATTCCTCGTCAACCAACGCCGCATAAAACAACCGCCACGCCTCTCTCGCTTCCGTTTCCAGCCGCGCCACCCATTTGTGTGGCGTCCACACCGGCGACGCCAAACGGAAATATCCCAAGTGATCCAGATACTCACGCGCCGGCTCCTGCCACTCGCTTCGCCAGGTCGGCAAATCCCAGATACCAACAAATCCTTCCGGCAGAAAATGCGCCGCCACCATCCGGTCCCCTGTACTGTCCCCCATCAGGAAATCGAACAGGTTCCGGTAGTGCTGCCGAAACGCAAGCTCGGCATGAGCCCGCCAGGGCGCCGCGCCGAAAATTGCATAGTGGCCGGCCGACAGCAGCCCCGTATACTCGCTGACAACATGCTCGATCGCAGCCATCCTTTGCTGGCGAGTCGGTTCGTTCATGGACCCATGCTACCCCGCTTTGCATCCGGCCCTTTGCCCCTGGCGCGTTACAATATCCGAAAGCATGCCTGAAGACTGGAACTTTGAACAGGGCCTCACGGATCTCGAGTCGGTCGTCAAGGAACTCGAATCCGGAGACCTGCCGCTCGAAAAGGCCATCCAGGTTTTCGAACGCGGCGTCACCCTTAGCGACCGTTGCCGGAAGGAGTTGGAAGACGCCGAAACCCGCGTCGAGATTCTCCTCAAACGCGGCGACAAAACCGAGGCCGAGCCCTTCGACCCCACCAAAGAATGATCCTGAAAGAATATCTGGCCGCCCGCATCGCACGGGTTGAAGCCGCCCTCGAACGCTGGGTCCCCGCCGAAACGGTCCCGCCCCAGACTATCCACCGGGCCATGCGCTACAGCCTCTTCGCCGGTGGTAAACGCATTCGCCCCGTCCTATGCATTGGCGCCGCTGAAGCCCTTGGCTCCACGCCCCATGGTATTGAGGACGCCGCCTGCACGTTGGAGATGATCCACACCTATTCGCTTATCCACGACGATCTGCCCGCCCTCGATAATGACGATCTTCGCCGCGGCCGGCCCACCAATCACGTCGTCTTCGGCGAAGCTATGGCCATTCTCGCCGGTGACTCGCTTCTAACTCTTGCCTTTGAAGTTCTCGGTAAGCTTCCCCGGGCCGATGACATTACCAGAGCCCGTCTTGTCGCCGAACTCGCCACAGCCTCCGGCACCGTTGGCGGCATGATCGGCGGCCAGGTCCACGACATCGAGGGCGAGCGTCAAACCCCCACCGCGGAACTGCTGGAAGCCATCCACCGCGCCAAAACCGGCGCCCTCCTCCGCGCCAGCGTTCGCATGGGTGCCATCTACGCCGGGGCCACTCCCGATCAACTCGACGCGCTCAGCCGCTACGGCGAACACACCGGCCTGGCGTTCCAAATTGTCGACGACATCCTCGACGTTGAAGAGTCCTCGGAAACCCTTGGCAAAACCGCCGGCAAAGACCAGGCGCAGCAAAAGATTACGTTCCCCGCTGTTTACGGCCTGGCCCAATCGAAGGTCATGGCGGAACAAGAGCGGCTGGCCGCGCATCGCGCGCTGGAACCTTTCGGTGAAGCCGCGGCGCCATTGGCGGAATTGGCCGATTTTATTGTGAAGCGCAAGGCATGAAGACTTCGCGGATGCGTCTGGATCAGCTTCTGTGCGAGCGCGGTCTGGCGGACTCCCGCGAAAAGGCAAAGGCGCTCATTCTCGCCGGGCAGGTCACCGTCAACGGCCAGCGTTCCGATAAAGCGGGCAAGGAAATCGACCTCGAAGCCAAAGTCCTGGTTGCTGCTCCGCCCCCTTATGTCGGACGAGGCGGCCACAAACTCGCCCACGCGCTCGACCATTGGTCCATCAATCCCGCCGGCTGGAACTGCCTCGATATCGGCTCCTCCACCGGCGGTTTCACCGATTGCCTGTTGCAGCGCGGCGCCGCTCGCGTCTATGCCTTCGACGTTGGCACTGGCCAGATGGATTGGAAGCTCCGCCACGATCCTCGCGTCGTCCTTCGCGAAAACACCAACGCCCGCAATCTGCAACCGGGCGATGTCGCCGAAAAGTCTCAACTCGCCGTCTGCGATGTTAGTTTCATCTCGGTCACCATCATTCTTCCTGTTCTCCCGCCGCTTCTGTGCGAAGATGGCGTTCTGGTCATCCTGGTGAAACCGCAGTTCGAAGTTGGTCGCGATCAAGTCGGCAAAGGCGGCATCGTCCGCGATAACTTTCTGCACCAGCAGGCAATTGAGCGCGTGGCCTCGTCCGCCAACGCGCTCGGCTACACAACCGACGTGATCGACAGCCCGATTCTCGGCGCCGAAGGCAACAAGGAATTTCTCCTCTATGCGAAACATTAGAACTGTCGGCATCATCTCCCGGCCGAATATTGTTTCGGCTCCGGATGTCCTTGGCCCCCTCCTCGTCTGGCTGGCCGACCGCGGCATTCAGGTCCGGCTCGATCTCATCTCAGCGCAATATCTGAAGCGCTCCGACGGCATCGATCGTGATAGCGTTCCCGACGGCACCCAACTCATCATCGTCCTTGGTGGCGATGGCACGCTGCTTTCTGCCGCTCGCGCTATCAATGGCCGCCCCATTCCGTTGTTTGCCGTCAATCTCGGCAGCCTCGGCTTCCTCACAGCCACCACCCTCGAACAGCTCTACCCCGAACTGGAGCGCATGTTCCGCGGCGAACACCGTATCGGTATCCGCCGCATGCTACATTGCGACGTCTATCGCGGTGACGAACATATCGCGAGTTATGAAGCGCTGAACGACGTCGTGCTGACCAAAATGGCGCTCGCTCGCGTCATTGATCTTGAAGTCTATTGGGATCGACATTTCATCTGCAAGTACAAAGCGGACGGGCTGATCATTTCGACCCCCACCGGGTCTACGGCCTATTCGCTGGCGGCGGGCGGGCCGATCATTTTTCCCCAGGTGGCCGCGCTTGCCATCACACCGATCTGCCCGCATATGCTTACCAATCGCCCTGTGATCCTGCCCGATTCCGGCGAGATCACCGTGTGGGTGCGTAGTGAAGGCGAGGAGAGCTATCTCACCGTGGACGGTCAGGTGGGACAGCCTCTCAAGCGGGATGACCGCGTGGTCTGCCGCAGTTCCGAGCACACGTTACAGCTCGTCCGCCCCCCGAAGATGTTGTTCTTCGATGTCCTCCGTCAAAAATTGAAATGGGGAGAACGATAAATGGGATTACTCGGCAAGATCTCCGGCACGGCCTGGATCTTTATCGCCATGGTGTTTGGTGTGGCGCTTGGCGTATTTGCCCCCGACGTGGCAAAGGAACTGACGCCCGCCAGCAACATCTTTTTGAAACTGATTAAGAGCATCATCGCGCCGTTGCTGTTCGCGACGCTTGTCTATGGCATCGCCGCCTCCGGTAACGTGAAGACCATGGGCCGCGTGGGCGGCAAGGCCATTCTCTATTTCGAAATTGTCACCACTGTCGCGCTGTTTCTCGGCCTCGGCGCTGTCAATCTCATCCGCCCAGGCGCTGGCCAGCATGTGGAACCCGCCGCCGCTACCAGCACGGCCGTCACTTCCATACCGAAACTGAAAGAGCCTCCCACGGTTGGCGAAATCCTCGAGCACACGTTTCCGGCGAGCGTCATTGACGCGATGGCCAAGGGCGAAGTGCTCCAACTCGTCGTTTTCTGCTTCATCTTCGGCGCCGCCTGCACCGCCATTGGCGACAAAGCAAAACCCATCGTCGAGTGGTGCGAGTCCCTCGCTGAGGTCATGTTTCAATACACGCGCTACGTCATGATGCTCGCCCCCATCGGCGTTGGCGCGGCCATCGCTGTCACTGTTGGCGCCAAAGGTCTCGGTGTGCTTTTCACGCTCGGCAAACTGCTGCTCACCATGTACGCCGCGCTCATCATTTTCGTGGTCTTTGTGCTCGGCGCCGTTATCGTCATCTGCCGCATCCCTCTTGGCCGGTTCATTCAGGCAGTGAAGGAACCCTGGCTCATCGCTTTCTCCACGGCCTCCAGCGAGGCCGCCTTGCCGAAGGCTCTGGAGAACATGGAGAAATTCGGCGTGCCCAAACACATCGTCAGCTTCGTCCTGCCCACCGGCTATAGCTTCAATCTTGACGGCACCACGCTGTATCTCTCCGGCGCATCGGTCTTCTGTGCCCAGGTCGCAGGCATCGAACTTACCTGGAGTCAGCAGTTGCTCATGATGCTTACGCTGATGCTCACCAGCAAAGGCGTGGCTGGGGTTCCCCGCGCCTCGCTCGTCATTCTTTCCGGCACCGTCGCCACGTTTCATATCCCGGCCGATGGCATCGCCATGATCCTCGGCATCGACGCGATCCTCGACATGGCCCGCACCTCGGTCAATGTACTCGGCAATTGCCTTGCCACCGCTGTCGTGGCTCGGTGGGAAGGCGTTGATCTTTCCAAAGCGCCAGAGCTCACCGAATCATAAATACTGCTTGATCTGCTCGCGGAATCGCGAATAGGCCCACGACGTCGCGATTAGCAGGCAGCCCAAAACCAGGAATGATAGTATCCGGCTCATCGTGTCTAGCTGCGAGAAGTCGTAGAAGAACAGCTTGCCCAGACAGAGCGCAAAGAGTGCTAATCCGCTTAGCCGCAATTGCCGGCGATGGAGGCCGATTCCCGCGCCCAAAAACGTGAACGCCTCCGCGCCCCAGGCCAGCGTCAGGCGGCGCCCGCTCACAAAGTCCTGTAACAACGCTGTGATCGTCAGCGTCGCCAAAACGCCGTGTACCGCCCCGGTCCATCGCGCGAAAGGGTCCTCTTCTCGAATTGGAATTAAATACATCACCAGCAGCGCTGCAATCGCCAGCACCTGAGCCGTCAATCCGTCCTGCTTTCCAAGCAGATCGAACGCCCAGAACAGCAACGCCAACCCCTCCGGCAGCAACGCGCTACCGGCCAGGCTTGGCCCCGCCCGGAGCATTCCTAACGCCCACGACGCAAGCGCCAGCCCCGCCCATGCCGCCATCAGCCACGGCGTCCGGTCGCATAGCCGGAACACCATCGCGCCCGCGTAGAACTGGAACAGAATGAACGTCAACAGCCGCGGCACACCTTCCGGCATCGCCCATCCAAACGCAAAGTACAGCGCCGCCGGCAGTGCGATTGTCACCCACAACAGCTCGTTTGGCATGTTCGCCACCAAGGTTGCCGTCGATAGCAACGCCAGCGCCAGCCCCGCCCAGCGGCCCTCTGGCATCGCCCGCCACCGCAGCGCCAGGCCCACCGCCCCCGCGGCGATTGTCAACAACACCGGCCGCAAATGCCGCGGATCGAAATCCACCAGCACCCAGCCCAGCGACAATACCAGCCCGATCGAATACCAGGCCCCGCCAAATAGATACATCCGGTTCAACAGGAACATGCCCGATAGCGACCATAGAACCGGCCGGTACACATGGCCGGCCATCGCCATCAGTGGCAGTGCAAAGAGCGCCGCCCCCAGCCCGCGCAAATAGGCGCTCCGGAACAGCCACCCAAATACCGCAATCGCTTCCGCCAATAGCGCCAGCCCAAACCCCCGCTGCATTCCAGTGAACCGTTCCCAAATGAATGCCGCCGAAAACAGCGCCGAAAACGTCACAGAGGCGTTGTAGCCGCCGTAGCTGGATGCGGGTATTCGGCCGCGTAGAAGCGCGCTGATCCCTTGGGCGGCCGCCATTGCCGCCAACAGGTAGTCCGGCTGCCATCCGCCTCCGTTTGGCCAGATCGCCGCCGTGGCAAACAGAAACCCCGTCAGGTTCAACGGCGCAATCGGTACCTTTGCGCCGCGCCGTTGCGCGGCCAGGTCGTAGGCCTCCAGAATCACCCAGTACACCCACAAAACCGGTTCGCCGATCAGGGTGAAGTAGCGGTCTTTGTCGCCAGTCGCCAGATCGAAACCGTACGCGCCATACGCGAACAATGCTCCCGCCGCCGCCAGCGCCTGCCAGCCGAACTTCCATGCCACCGCCAGCAGGCTCAGCAGCAAGGGGATCGAAGCGACGGCCGAGAAGCGCGTTAGCGACGATATCGCGATCGTCAGGAACGCTGCCATGTAGGCAAGTCCCGTCACCGTCTGGTTCCGGTACCGGAGCGAATGCAGAATCATTCCGCATGCCACCGTCAGCAAAAGCGCGAACCCAACCCCCGCACTTTCAATGATGCGCGACGCGTCAATCCCATGCGCCGCGAACACCGTGAAATACAACCCGGCCCAGCCTCCGCCAATGAGCGCCGAACCCAACACCCGGTAGTTGTCTTTCCGCTCCGCCGCCATGCCTGCGCCCAACAGTGCCAGCGACGTCGCCGCTCCCGTCAGCACGCGCCCAATCGCTCCCATCTCCGTTAACGAGAAGCCCAGAAATAGCGCGACCCCGATCAACAGCATCAGCACACCCAGCTTGCTCAGCCAGTTGCCCCCGATCAATGCCTCCAGGTCGCGCGCGGGCTCCGGATATGGACCCGCCGCGGCGGCAATTGCTGGCGGCGCTTGTAACGGCGGTGGCGTCGCGGCCACCGGAGGCGGCGGTGCCGGAACGTGTACCGGAGGCGGCGCAACGGCGACTGGCGTTTCTCTACGCCCGTTTTCTAACTCGTAAATCCGATCCGTCAACGACGCGATCCGCCGTTCCTGCGCCTCCGCCTGCGCCTCCAATCGCTGGAATCGTGAGCTCGCCCACGCCGCAACCACAGCAACCACCGCCAGCAGGAGGAAGACTGTCATGTCGAACTTAGCCTAGCAGGAACTGCTCCAGCGCATCGGACGGTACCCGTACGCCCACAAAGAACTGTCCGAACTTGGCGTACTTCGCGCTCACCTCATCAAAACGCATCTCGTAGATCAGCTTCTTAAACACCAGCGGGTCGTCGGCAAACAGGTCCACTCCCCACTCCCAATCGTCGAGCCCGATCGACCCGGTGATGATCTGCTTCACGTCGTCGGCGTACCGCCGCCCGATCATGCCATGATCATGCATCATTCGTTGCCGCTCTTCAATCGGTTCGGAATACCAATTCACCTGTTCCCCGCGCACGCGGTCCATTGGGTAAAAGCAGATGTACTTTCGGTCTGGAAAGGTAGGATAAATCCGAGGCGCCATCGCATCCCGCTGCCGCGCTAGCGTGGCTTCGATCTCCGCTTTCCATTCCTCAGAGTTCGGAGCCAGTCCTTTATCCAGCAACGCCCGGTAAATTTTTACCGTCGATTCGTAAAGCCCAAGCTCGACGACCGAAAAATAGGAGTGAACTTGCCTCAGAAATGCGCCGATAGATAACCGAGACAGTTCCAGCTCGGCCTGGTGCGTCTCCGCCGGGTTCTCCCGGAAATGAACGAGCATCAAGTCTGCCTTGTGGCCAAACATCGTGAAAATCGCCGATGGGAATTTTTCATTCGCCTCCCATTCCCTCAGCTTGAACACCAATTCCCGGAGCATCGTCCGCTTGTGCAGTGTTTCCAGTTTGCTCCAGGCAGCGCTATCGAAGCGCAGCAGTTGGTGCATCACCCACGATCCTTCTATGGTCAAGGGCACGGCCGGTAGTGTGGCGGTAGTAGACATAGTTGACTCCTTTCTACTGTAACTAAGGTTTTTGCACTATTCAGAATTCCTACCGGAATGCCGAAAGACAACGTAGGGGCGAAGGAGTGTCCCGAAAGTCTTTATGAATCGAGTGTGGCTCACCCTATTGTCCGTCTGCTTCGCAGCGCTCCCGGCAATCGCGCAGACGACGCAAACCCGCATCTTTACAGAGCCGGCTGGCTCCTCCTTCTACGTCGACGGCACAAAGTACACCACTTCGGCCACGTTCTTCTGGCCCAAAGGCAGCCGTCACACCATCTGGGCCGACGTTAGCCAAAATACCGGCGGCACCACTCGCATGGGTTTTCAGGGTTGGACGGACGACAAAGCCTTTCTCCAGGCGGGCGGCTCTTCTGCCATTACCGTTACCGCGGATCCGGATTTCCTTACCCTGAAAGGGACCTTTAACGTCGAACATCGCATCGACGTACTTTTTGCGAATTTCACGGGCGGCGCCATCCCCCTAATCAGCGATCCACAGGCCGCTTGCCCACCCAGCGCGATGGGCGCTGGCGGGATACCAGGGGTCTTCACCAACCCCATTCCTGGGGTCGTTTTCGTTGAGGGCCGCTGTGTGTCGAACTCCGTTTCTGTCTGGGCCGCACAGGGCGCCGTCATGATTTTCAACGCTTTCCCCGCGCGCGGCTTCGTCTTCGAGGGCTGGACATACAACGGTGGACGCCCGCCAGACAGCTTCCTGCGCAACTACACCGTTAATGGACCTGCCGTTCTCTCACCGCGCTTTGCCCCGGCCAAGCGTGTTATCTTCAAAACCGAGCCGGAAGGTCTCGTCATCACCGTCAACCGGACTCCGGTGCCAACGCGGCTGCCCGTCGAAATCGAAATGCGTAACCCGGGAGAGAACTACTCTTTCCCGATCCTGCCCTGGGAAATGGACTTCGCCGAGGGCTCCACCCATATCCTGGGCGCCCCGGCCACACAACTCGATCTCAGCGGCAAAACCTGGATTCTTGACAGTTTCAGCATCGGTGGCGGCGAAGGCACAATCTATAAGGCGGTTGGTGCGAATGTATCGCAAACGATCATTGCCCGATTTGTTCGCGGGGCCGGCGTATCCTTCCTCACCAATCCGGTTGGTCTTCGCCTCACCGTTGATGGACGCGAAAACTGGCCTTCCTACAACTTCGTTTGGGGTGTCGGCACCAAACATACTGTCACTGCCCCGCCGGAAACCAGCGACGCGAAGGGCCGCAAATACAGATTTCTAGGCTGGGCCAATGGCGGGGATTCCACGCAGCAGATCACCACTCCAGAAGAGACCGAGTTCGGCGGTCTGCGAATGGTCGCGAACTACGAACTCTATCCCCGTGTGGTGGTTTCGACGTCCAACCCCGGTTCCCGGCTCCAGGTCGATGGCTCGGTATGCCAATTGCCCTGCACCATTGATCGGCCCCGAGGCTCTTCCGTCTCACTCTCAGTTGCTGATTCCGTTCCGCTTGGCCCGGATTCCAGAATGCAGTTCGACGGCTGGAACGACAATCCGAGCCCGACTCGCACTGTAACCTTCGCCGGGCCGGACCAGCAGTTGAGCTTTCGCTATCGCACGTTCAACAGGTTCATGACCATCGCCGACCCTGCGGACGGCGCCACGTTCCGGGTGGAGCCTGCCTCGCCGGATGGCTTCTATCCCAACGATGCCACCGTCCAGGTTACGGCCATTCCCTCGGAAGGCTACAAATTCCGCCGCTGGGAGGGAGACCTTTCCGGTACCAACGCCGGGGGCTTCCTTGCCATGATGGCGCCTCGGCTCGTTCGCGCCCAGCTCGACAAGGTACCCTTTATTCCCAGCGCAGGCATCCGAAACGCTGCCGGAGAAACACCACTCAAAGCCGTGGCTCCCGGTTCCATCGTTTCCGTTTTCGGTTCCGGACTTGCCAATGACTACGTCACCGGCCCCCCGGGTCCGCTCTCGCAAACGCTCGGCGGAGTAACCGCGCGCATCGGCAGCCGTCTGCTTCCATTGCTGTTCGTCTCCCCGGAACAGGTCAACGCATTTCTCCCGTCGGATCTTGCTGACGGCGAGTACTCGCTTGCGGTCCGCAATGGCTCTCTCCCGGAACTGTCTGGAAAACTGAATATCGTTCGTTACGCTCCAGGCATCTTTGGCCAGTTGATTGGCGAACAATTCATCGCCACCGTGCAGCGCCCTGATGGTTCGCTCGCCGCGCCCGACAAACCAGCCAAACGCGGAGAACAGGTCGTATTCATGGGTACTGGGTTTGGCCCGTATCAGCGCCCAGTTCTCGACGGCTTCCCCGCCGCTGACAACCCACCCAATGCTCTCCGCGTCCAGCCTGAAATCCTTGTCGGCGATACCGCGTATGCGCCCGATTTCGCCGGCGCCGCGCCGGGGTTGGCGGGTGTAACCCTTATCCGTTTCACCATACCCCAGGAATGGAACTCCGGCCCTGTCGAACTTCGCGTCCGCCAAGCCGGTATCGAAAGCAACAAGATCGTTCTGCCGTTGGAGTAAGCCATGTTAAAAAGCCTCATCAAGAAGTTTCGCGGTCTCCTCGCGCTCCTTGCCATCTCGGCGGGCGCCATTGCCGCCGCGACGCTCGGGGCTTCTGAACCAATGGCGTGGCGCTTCGCCCATCCAGAAGCGCAAATCCTAGCCGGTGTGGACTTCCGAAAACTCTCTGAGACCCCCGATGGTCAACAGATCCGTTCCCAGTTCGTCGCCGCCCTCGGCGCGCCCGTACTCGATCAGGCGGAGCGCCTTTTGCTCTCCTCCGTAGTCGAATCTACCGGAAAACGTTCCGATGTCCTGATTCTCTCCGGTTCGTTTTCCCTCACCCAACTTCGCAAACTCGCCATGGCCGAAGGCGCCCGCATGGTGCCCTATAGGGGGCTCGAAATCGCCGCGCCCGCTGGCGCAGTCGCCAGCGATCCGCACCTGGCCTGGATCACCGGGCCCGGAGGCGGCACGACCGTTCTCATCGGAACCCGCCCCGCCATCCAGGCCGCCGCTGAGCGAAGCAAAGCTCAGGTGGAATCGCTTTCTTCCGTGAATCCACTCTTTAAGCGCGCTCGCGATCTCGCCAGCGAACACCCGGTCTGGGTCAGTTGCGAGACCGTTCCCCAAGGCTTTGGTCCCAAATCGCTTGATCGCTTTGTGGAAGATGGCGATGGCACGGACGCCGGCCAGTTAGAGGGCTTTGATCTCGGTCTCCGCCTTGGAAAAAGCACCGATCTCAATCTCTGGGTCTGGACCTCCTCGGAGGCCACGGCCGATGCCGTCCTCAAACTGTTGCAGGAAGCAGCCGCCAGCAAGGACCGGTTCGTTCTCTCTCCGTGGCTTGGCGAACTGCAAGGTTCCATAGAAGAGGGGACTCTCGTCCTCGGTGCAGGTCTGGTTCCTGGTTCGGTTGCGGGCCGCGTCGGACCGCTCCTGGCCGCTTTCGCTCTCCCTGTGGATGTCCGGGCCGTTGCTCCGCTGTCCGGACCAAATCCCACGCAGGAACTCGCTGTTCGCGCCAAAGTCGCAGCCAGCGTGCCGGCCACTGGCCTTCCCCCCGTTCCGACCTTCGCCTTACCCACCGCCCCGCCGCCGCCGCCAAAGAAACTTTTCATCCGCATTGAGGGCATGGACGACGGTGTTAGAGATATTCCCTACGCCGCCAAGCCATAGCTGCCCGCGGTTTTGCGTCGCCAGCCCTGGATAGCGTATACTGAAAGGGTTCGCTTCCGCGAAGTGGTGGTCGTGTGTATGTTCCTTGAAATCCGTGAGTTGGAGCAAAAGCCGATCCGCTTTGAGCAGTCCCTGCCTTCCGGAACGATCCTCTTTGATTCCGAAATTGAGCAGCAATCCCCGCTGGTCGCCTCTGGCGCCGTGGAATTGCATCTCTCAACCGAGGAACTTCGGGTGCGCGGCGAGCTTCAGGTCACCCTAGGATTGGTTTGTGACCGTTGTACGGAGCAGTTCGCAAAGAAAATTGAAGAGAAATTTGACCTGATCTACGTTCCGGCGCCCCAGACGAGTCCGGGGGCTGAAATCGCGATCAGTCCGAATGATAGCCAAGTGGGCTTTTACGATGGTCCTGGGCTGGAATTAAACGAAATTTTGCAAGAACAGGTGCTTCTAGCGCTCCCTCTCCAGCGTTTATGCCGGGAAGACTGTCGCGGCATCTGCCCACAATGCGGACAGAATCGGAACGAGTTGGATTGTCAGTGCCAAACAAAACTGCCTGACGACCGCTGGGCCGCTCTTCGCAACCTGTAAATCTACATCTCGCAAGTAAGGATCTACCATGCCGAATCCCAAACGACGCCACTCGCAACGCCGCACCTCGACCCGTCGGGCGCACGACCATCTGGCCAAGCCTAGCCAGGCCGAATGCCCCAACTGTCATTCGCCCAAAATGCCCCACCGCGCTTGCCCTTCTTGCGGGTTCTATAAGGGCCGCGCCGTCATCGAAGTCGCTGAGCAGTAAAGGGATACGGCCCTGTGCCAACCCCTTTGGTGACCATCGCTGTCGACGCGATGGGTGGTGACCACGCCCCGAAAGCGGAAGTAGAAGGAGCCCTTCGTGCCGTCCGCCATCTCCCCGTTGAGGTAATCCTCGTCGGCCGGGAGGCGGACCTGGTGGCGGAACTCTCGTCCCACCATCCCGGCTGGGAGAGGCTTCCCATACGGCTCCACCACGCCAGCGAAGTCGTCACTATGGACGACGGAGCCGCTAAGTCGCTCAGAAACAAGAAAGACAGCTCCATCCGCGTCGCCTGCCGCCTTATGAAGGATGGGGCGGCGCAAGGAGTCGTCTCCGCAGGCAATACCGGCGCCGTCATGGCTACCTCCAAGACTGTTAATGGCATGGTGAAGGGCGTTGACCGGCCGGCCCTTGCATCCGTCTTCCCCACAGTCAAGGGCAAGCCAGCGGTCATGCTCGACGTCGGCGCTAATGTCGATGTTGATGCGAGCCTGCTTGCCCAATTTGCCCTTATGGGCGAGCTGTATTCACGTCTGATCTTCCATACTGAGAATCCCCGCGTAGGCCTTCTTTCCATCGGCGAAGAGGAGCACAAGGGCAACGAACTTACCAAGTCCGCCACGCCGCTCCTAAAACTGCTTCCGCTGAACTTCATCGGAAATGTCGAGGGCCGCGACCTTTTTACCGGCCACGCCGACGTCATCGTGTGTGACGGCTTCGTCGGCAACGTCGCTCTCAAAGTGAGCGAAGGTCTCGTCGAAGTCGGGAAACATCTCCTCCAGGATGCCCTGAAGGCCTCCGTGAGCGGTAAAATCGGCTATCTGCTTGCCCGCAACGCCTTCACAGAACTCAAGAAACGCGTCGATTATTCCGAGTACGGCGGTGCGCCTCTTCTGGGTGTCAAGGGCTGCACCATCATCTGCCACGGCCGTTCCAACGCCAACGCCATAAAGAACGCCATTCGAGTCGCCGCCGAATTCGCCCAGTCCGATCTCAATCGCCGTCTCGAAAACGGCCTCGCTCACAGCCGCGGCGTGTAATCCAAGCTACATTGGAGTGAGATGAGATTGCTCCCCTCCATCCTTTCAGGCCTCCTTCTGGCCGGCCTTGCGTTGGCTCAACAAACCGCCGTCCAGTTCACTCTCACTCCGGAGCAATCCAGCGCAGCGCCCGGCAAGCCAATCCGCCTCCGATTGGAAGCCACCATCGAGCCCGGCTGGCATCTCTATTCGGTTACCTCGCCCGTCACCGCCACCGCCACCCGCATTGTCGCACTGGACGATGCTGCAGTGACCATCACGCGAGTTCTCCAGCCCAAAGTCGAAGCCAAGTTCGATCCCGCCGCCGGCGCTTCCACCGAAAGCTACGAGGGCAAAGCCGTCTTTCTGGTTGATGCACTCCTAAAGGCCGATGTCAAACCCGGCCCCGTCGATGTTACCCTCCAAATTCGCTCCAGCGCCTGCAACGACAAGATCTGTCTTCCTCCCCGTCGTAAACTCATCACCGGCGCACTGACGGCCGATCCCGCCGCGCCCCAGTCGCCGCTCTCCGCCATCCCGGACGGCTACGTGGACGTCGCCGCCCAAGCGCCAAAGCCAACCGCTACTCCAGCCGGCAAACCTAATGAAGAGGGCCTCATCGCTTTCCTCCTGGGCGCCTTCGGCTGGGGCCTGGCTGCGATATTTACCCCGTGCGTATTCCCGATGATCCCGTTCACGCTCTCCTACTTTCTTAACCGCGGCCCGGGCGGCCGGGGCGAAGGACTTCGCCAGGCGCTCGTCTTCTGCCTCGGGATCGTCGTCTTGTTCACCGCCATCGGCCTTGCCGCCTCCGCCCTCTTGGGCGCCGGGGGCGCGCAGTCCCTCTCCGCTAACCCATGGGTCAACGGTGTCATCGGCCTCGTCTTCTTCGCCTTCGGCCTCAGCATGTTGGGCGCGTTTGAGATTACGCTCCCCTCTGGCCTGCTCACCAAAATGAATGCGGCCTCCGAAGGGGGCGGCTACCTTGGCTCGCTCCTTATGGGCCTCACATTTTCTCTCACCTCTTTTGCATGCGTGGGCCCCTTCATGGGCGCCCTCCTCGCCGCTTCCGTCACGGGTGATAAACTTCAACCGGCGATGGGTATGGCCTCCTTCGCCACCGGGCTCGCCAGTCCCTTTTTCTTCCTCGCACTTTTCCCTGCTTGGCTCAAAAAGCTTCCCAAATCCGGCGGCTGGCTCGTCCGGGTTAAGGTCGTCATGGCGTTCTTTGTCTTCGCCATGATGGTCAAATATCTATCTAATGTCGATGCAGTTCTCCATACCAATCTCCTTTCTCGCGAAAGTTTCCTCTCCCTTTGGGTCGTGCTGACCGCGCTTCCGGGTTTCTACGTGCTCGGATGGCTGCGTTTTGAGGGCATATCCAAGGACGAACCGGTCTCCATCCCGCGTCTCCTTCTTGGCGCTGGCATCCTCTCACTCTCGTTCTTCCTTCTTTCGGGCCTTTTCGGCGCGCCACTCGGCGAAATCGACGCGTATGTTCCGGCCTCCACCCGCGCCGCCGGCGCCGCATCCGGAGGCGCTGTTGCCTTCGCTAAGAACGATCTTCCGGGCGCTCTCGCCCGCGCCAAAGCGGAAAACAAGCAGGTCTTCCTGAATTTCACCGGATACACCTGCACGAACTGCAAGCTGATGAAGGCCAATATGTTTCCTCGCCCTGAAATCGCTTCGGAGATGAATAAGTTTGTCCTTGTCGAGTTATACACTGACGGCGCCGACCCCGTCTCCGAAGCCAATCTCAAGTTACAGGAAGAAGTCCACAAAACCGTGGCCATTCCTTATTACGTCATCCTCGATTCCGATGGAAGGACAATTCGCAGCTTTCCCGGTCTGACACGCGATCCCAACGAGTTTCTCAAGTTCCTCCAAGGCTAATCCCGAAAGTTCTCCGCACATGCTTCGCAGACGTGACTTCCTAGCCGCCGCCGGCGCCTCTCTTTACGCCGGCGCGTCCGCCTCGCGCACGCCGCGCGGTTTTTCCCCCGACAATTGGCCGCGCCAACAGGCCCTCGAACAAAAACTTCGCGCTACCCCGGACCCCGCCCGCCTCGAAGCCTACATGAAGCGAATGGCGGCCGAACCCCACCACGCCGGTTCGCCCGCCGGGCGCGCCGTCGCCGAATACGCCCTCGGACTCTTCCGGAAGTTCGGCTTCGACGCGCGCATCGAGACCTTCGACGCCTTTCTCCCCTATCCGGCCGATCGTCTCGTGGAACTTATCCACCCTGTTTACTCCAAGTTACGCCTCGCAGAGCCCAATTTTGCCATCGATCCCGATTCCAAAGATAAGAATCAACTTCCCACGTACAACGCCTATTCTGCGCCAGGCGATGTTACGGCCGAATTAGTCTACGTCAACTACGGCATCCCGGCCGATTACGAGACCCTCAAGAAAAGCGGCATCGATGTCCGCGGCAAAATTGTCCTCGCCCGTTATGGCGCCAGTTGGCGTGGCGTCAAGCCCAAGGTCGCCGCCGAACATGGCGCAGCGGCGTGTTTAATCTACTCCGATCCCAAAGAAGACGGATTCTCCAAAGGCGCCGTCTACCCCGAAGGCCCCTTTCGCTGCGATCAGGGAGTCCAGCGCGGCTCCGTAATGGACATGTCCATCGCCGTCGGCGACCCGCTCACTCCGGGTTGGGCGTCGGAAAAGGGCGCCCGCCGCCTGTCGATGTCAGAAGCCAAAACGTTGATGCCGATCCCGGTTCTGCCCATCTCCTATGGCGACGCGAAACCACTGCTCGGAGCCCTGGGCGGCGAATTTGTGCCTGAGTCCTGGAAAGGCGGTCTGCCCGTCTCCTACCGTTTCGGCCCTGGTCCGGCCAAGGTGCATGTCCGCGTTAACTTTGACAACGCCAATCGGCCCGCCCACAATGTCATCGCCACCTTGCGTGGCTCCGAGTATCCCGATCAGTGGATTCTCTACGGCAATCATCATGACGCCTGGGTCAACGGCGCTCACGATCCCGTCAGCGGCGCCGCGGCGCTTCTGGAAACCGCCCGCGCCATCGGCGCCGCCGTCCGGTCCGGTTGGCGTCCGCGCCGCACGATCGTGTTCGCCCTATGGGACGCCGAAGAATTCGGCTTGGTTGGCTCCACCGAATGGGTCGAAAAACACCTCCCGGAACTGCGTGAAAATGCCGTCGTTTACTTCAATAGCGATTCGAACGGCAAAGGCCCCTTGAATGGTGGCGCCTCGCCTTCGCTCTCCCTTTTCCTTGAAGAAGTCGCCGTCGATCTCGATGTTCGCCGTCCCCCGCAGTGGAACATGGGCCCGTTGGGTGCGGGCAGTGATTACGTGGCGTTCGTCCACCATGCAGGCATCGCTTCGGCCAACATGGGGTTTGGCGGCGAAGACTCGGGCGGCGTCTACCACTCCATCTTTGACTCTCTCGCCTGGTACAAACGCTTCTCCGACGGCACCTTTTCTCACGGAAAATCGCTCGCAGCCTATATGGCCGTCGCCATCGCGCGCATGAGTCAGGCCGATCTGCCGCCTTTCTCCTTCCTCCGGCTTGCGGAGGCATTTGATGTCTATTGGAGGGAAGTAGCCGCCCTCGGCGCCAGCAAGAACGTGGCACTTCCCGCGGCCGAATTTACTTCCTCTATCGCCCGCATGAAGGAACTCGCCTTCGCCTTTGAAAGGGTGTACCGACTGGCCAAGCCATCGGCTGCCGCCTCCAGGGCCATTTATCAATTGGAGCGCGCACTCCAAATTCCCACCGGGCTTCCGGGCCGTCCCTGGTATAAGCACGCCCTCACCGCGCCCGGTCAATATACCGGCTATGGCGCCAAAACCCTTCCCGGCGTTCGCGAGGCCCTTGAACTCGATAAGCCCGCCGAGGCCGTCGCGCAGTCTCGTGAGTTAGCCGCCGTCTTAGCCAGGTTTAATCAGGCTCTCAGTCAGACCGTTTCTTTGCTTGCTGGCTGAGTGAAATGCCTGGCGCGAAATCGCGAGCGGCAGGCTAGAAGCCAAGTCGTTTCCGTTGGCGAGCAGCGGCCTCCGAAAGCGGGACGGTCATGGTGAGGCCTTGTAGAATCTCGTGAATCGTCGCATTGAGGCCCGGCACCGGCATACTAGCGGTGCTTTCCCTTTGACCGACGAGTGTCTTGATACGATGGTGCTGCCTGACGGATTTGAACATTAATTCGGCAGTTAAGCGGCGATGGCGCTCCTATCAAGTGGATGCTAAGGAAGATTCCAACTGCGGGTCACTAACCAAACCGGTGTGGGGCCGCAACTCCGGCGAGCGGATCATGCGGGCCCAGGAACACGTTCGGAGTGCACTAACTGCCGGATTGGGCTTCAAAAGCAGCTCCACGCGCCGCCGGATCTTGCCGATTTGAACGAATGGAAACGCGGGAGGAGCGAAGTGGTTGCTCAGGACTCTTAAATCCTTTCCCGTCTCTGGAACGTAAAGTGCGCGCGGCGTCAATATCGACACCGCAGTTGCCGGCCACAAATCTCCGCGAACATCCAGGGCCCGCAAACCACGGCCTGGCCACAACCGGGAACCTACACGATGACGGACGTGGCGGCGAGCGCCGGGGCGCCGCCTTCATCGGCGCAGCGCCGAAGTGTTGCAGACTGAATAGACGGTCTCTGGTAGCAATTGTGAATCCCCTTTACGTCAAAGTCCACGGCAATGACAACGTTGCCATTATTGTGAATCCCGAAGGAGTTGCGCCGGGCGCGGAGTTTCCTGGCGGTCTTACCGCTCGTGAACATGTTCCGCAGGCGCACAAGATCACACTGGGGGCCATCGCCGCCGGCGCCCCGATTGTTCGCTACGGCGAAGTGATCGGCCACGCCTTAGCCAGGATGGAACCAGGGTGTTGGGTTCGCGAGGACATGTTGTCTCTCCCCTCGGCCCCGCCGCTGGAGCAACTGAACCTGGCGACGCGCCCGCCGGTCAGCCAACCGCCGCTGACCGGCTATACGTTTCAGGGCTACCGCAACGCGGATGGTACTGTTGGCACACGAAATCTGCTGGGCATCACCACCACGGTTCAATGCGTCGCGCCTACCGTTGATTACGCCGTCAGGAGAATCGAAGCCGAGCTCCTGCCCAGGTACCCGAATGTCGATGGCGTTGTCGCCATCACCCATACCTATGGTTGCGGCGTTGCTATCGACGCTCCCGGCGCCCGGATTCCCATTGCCACTTTGGGGCACATCAGCCGCCACGCCAACATTGGCGGGGACCCGCTGGTGGTTAGCCTTGGCTGCGAGAAAATGCAGCCCAACCGGCTGCTGCCATTCTTCGAGCCCAATGTTATTCGGTTGCAGGACAACCGTGGGTTTGCGGCCACCGTCGCCGCCATCTGCGAGCAAGCCGAAAAGCGCCTTGTCGAACTGACCAAACGCCGCCGCGAATCTGTTCCGGCGAGTGAGCTTGTTGTCGGCGTCCAATGCGGCGGAAGCGATGCCTTTAGCGGGGTCACGTGCAACCCGGCGGTGGGCCATTTCGCTGACCTGTTGGTCCGCGCTGGCGGTACCGTGATGTTTAGTGAAGTGACCGAGGTCCGTGATGCCATTCATCTGCTGACACCACGCTGCGCCGATGAAGCCACCGCGCGCAAGCTGGTGGCTGAAATGCGGTGGTACGACGAGTATTTGGGCCGTGGCGGCGCCGACCGCGCGGCAAACACCACGCCGGGCAACAAACGCGGCGGTCTGGCAAATATTGTTGAAAAGGCACTTGGCTCCGTTGCAAAGGCAGGCACCGGACCGATCCACCACGTCGCGGGGCACGGGGAAAAGGTGACGGCAAAGGGACTGGTCTTCGCCGCCACACCCGCCAGTGATTTTATCTGCGGCACCCAACAATTGGCCAGCATGAACTTGCACATTTTCACAACCGGGGAAGGCTCGCCTTACGGACTGGCGATGGTGCCGGTGGCGAAGGTCAGTTCCCGCACGGCGCTGGCGGAAAAGTGGCCGGACCTGATTGATATCGATGCCGGCACTATCGCCACTGGACACATGACAATCGAGGAAGTAGGGCAGCAACTTTTTGAGTACATGCTCGATGTCGCGAGCGGCCGTAAGAAGACCTGGGCTGAACAGTGGCGCCTGCACAACGCGTTAGCGCCGTTCAACCCGGGACCTGTTACCTGAGGCGCATTTCGAGGGCTGCCTTCACGCCGGGCCACTCTTCGGCGATGACGCTGAAATAGACTGTATCTCGTACGTGACCCGGAACAATCATGTGCCGCCGCAGGGTCCCTTCCTGCTTCGCGCCGATCCGGAGCATGGCCTTCTGCGACCGCTCATTCCGCAGGTCGGTTTTCAACTCCACCCGATTCATTCCCAAGACTTCAAATCCATGCCGGAATAGAAGATACTTACACTCCGTATTCACCGCTGTGCGTTGAAACTCCAGGCCATACCATGTGGACCCTATTTCCACCCGCTTGTGGGCTGGTTCAAAGTTCATGAAACGCGTGCAACCCGCCACGCGCCCGCTGGCTTTGTGAATCACGGCGAATGCCAACTGGCCCGGTCCGCTCGCCGCATCAATATAGGCGGCCATATCCGCCGGGTTTTCCACGCGGACCGTCGTCAGCGCCCACAACGATGCATCGAACCCAATGGCGCACAGACCCTCCAAATGGGCCTGCGTCAGCGGTTCCATCCGTACGTGCTCGCCTTCAAGGATAACCGGAGTAAGCATCCCATATTTTCCGATAGTATGAACGCTATGTCCATTTCCCGCCGCTCGCTGTTGCTTGCCGCCGCCGCCCCGCCCCCCCGTCCGAACATCCTTGTCGTCTACGCAGACGATATGACCCATCGCTCCATCCGCGCCCTGAACAATCCGCAAATTCACACTCCAACGCTAGACAAACTCATCGCCCGAGGCACCGCGTTCACCCATGCCTGCATCATGGGCGGATTGCAGCCCGCCGTCTGTGTTCCCAGCCGCGCCATGCTGATGACCGGCCAGAACACCTTCCACGTGACCGCCAACGTGGAAAAAAAGCCCGAGTGGGGCGCCGCGCAACCATTCCATATGTGGCCCGAAATGCTCAAAGAGAATGGATACCAGACGGTCGGGATTGGAAAATGGCACAATGGCCCCGCGCTGTATCATCGCAACTTCCAGAAGGGCGGACCGATCCTTTTGGGCGGCATGGCGGACCACTACAAGACGCCGATTCACGAGTTCAATCCGGAGCAGACCTACCCCAAGAGCGACGTCAAACCCCGCGATCAGCATTCAAGCGAGATCTTCGCCGATGCGGCCATCGCTCAAATCCGCAATCGTGACAAAACGAAGCCGTTGGCGCTCTATCTTGCCTTCACCGCGCCCCACGACCCGCGGCAGCCGCCACGGAAGTACAAGGACATGTATCCGGAAGAGCGCATCGAACTTCCACCCAATTTTCTCCCTGAGCACCCCTTCGACAATGGCGAGCTAAAGGTGCGGGATGAGGCCTTGCTGCCGTGGCCACGAACAGCGCAATCGGTCCGCAAAGAGATTAGCGACTACTATGCCATCATCACCCATATGGACGCGCAGTTGGGGCGCGTGCTCGCCGCCCTTGACCGGGAAGGTATGACAAGGGACACGATCATTGTCTTTGCCGGAGACAACGGGCTCGCCGTTGGCCAGCACGGCCTGCTAGGCAAGCAGAACCTGTACGATCACTCGATTCGCGTCCCGCTCATCCTGGCCGGCCCGGGCATTCCCGCAGGCCAGCGAACGGACTCAATGGTTTACCTGTTCGATATCTTTCCCACGCTCTGCGAATTGCTGCAGTTGCCGGTCCCCGCCACAGTCGATGGCAAGAGTTTTGTTCCGGTCCTTAAAGATCCCAAGCGCAGATTGCGCGACGGAATGGTGTATGCCTACCGGCACTTCCAGCGTGCGATCCGCACCACCCGGTGGAAGTACATCCGCTATAACGCAAAGGGTGTGCAGCAGCAGCAACTGTTCGACCTTTCCGCCGACCCCTGGGAGATGAAGAATCTGGCCAACGAGCCGGATCACCAGGAGACGCGCGGGCAACTCGATACGCTGATGCGGATGCTCCTGAAGCAGAACGGTGACGCGCTCGATCTTTCAAAGCCAGATTGGGGTTGGAAGGGCGCGGTTTAAACGGGTTTGCGGCGGCGCGGATGGCTTGAAATCCTCAAGTTTCAGCCGGAATCAGCTATCCTGAAGGGGTAGAACTCAGCATGAAAATAGGTTTTGTCAGCCTCGGTTGCCCCAAGAATCTCGTCGATACCGAGGTGATGATGGGGAACATCGCCTCCGCCGGCCACTCGCTTACGGCCAGCCCGGAAGAGGCGGATGTCATTGTTGTCAACACGTGCAGCTTTATTGACCCGGCCAAGAAAGAGTCCGTGGACACGATACTTGAGATGGCCGAGTTTAAAAAGTCCGGCAAGGCTCAACGGCTGATCGTCGCCGGGTGCCTAGTGGAGCGGTATCGTGGCGAAATCGCCAGCACGCTGCCGGAAGTTGACGCTGTGATCGGAACCAACGAACTCGACAAGGTGGTTGCGCTATGCGAAGGGCTCACCCCGAATAGTGGCGCGTCCGAGCCATATCTCTACCACGACCTCACGCCCCGCATCCGCACTACGCCCCGCCACTTCGCTTACATGAAGATTGCGGAAGGCTGTGACCACCCCTGCACGTTTTGTGTGATTCCTCATTATCGGGGCGCGTTTCGCTCCCGCCGCTTTGAAAGCGTCATCAGCGAGGCGAAGTCACTGTTTGCCGATGGTGTTCGCGAGATCAATTTGATTGGCCAGGACACCACCTGCTACGGAGAGGACCTAGGTCTCAAGGACGGCCTGGCGACGCTGCTGGAACGGCTCGCCCAAATTGAAACCGAGCACGAAAAATGGGTTCGGTTCCTGTATTGCTACCCGAACCGGGTCACGCAGAATTTGCTCGATACAATCGCCGCCAATAAAGCGCTGGTGAAGTACATCGACATGCCGCTACAACACGCTTCGCGCGAAGTGTTGAAACGCATGAAACGCGGTTCCAATGGCGACCAGTTCCTGAAGCTGATTGAACGGATCCGCCGCACTATTCCCGGCGTCGCCATCCGCACGTCGATGATTGTTGGGTTCCCCGGCGAAACCGATGCTGATTTCAACGAACTCTGCCAGTTTGCCGAGGCGGCCCAGTTTGATCGTCTTGGGGTTTTCAGCTACTCCGACGAGGACTCCAGCAAGAGCTTTCTTCTCGATGGCAAGGTGGACGCGAAGACCATCTACAACCGGAAACGCCGGTTGATGAGCGTTCAACGCAAGATCAGCGCTCGCCGTAACAAGCGGTTGATCGGATCTGAAGTTCAGGTTCTAGTCGAAGGTCCGTCGCCGGACTCCGAACTGCTTTGGCAGGCCCGCATGACAACGCAGGCGCCCGACATCGATGGTGTTTGCTACATTTCCGACCCGGGCGAAGGTCCGCTCGCCGCCGGGCAACTCCGCCGGATGCGAATCACCGAGGCACACGATTACGATCTTGTCGGCGCCCTGGTTGACACCGGGCTTCCGGTTCGCCAGCCCGCCCCGCCGCTGTTCCCGATACTTGCGTCCCACCAGACACCAAACCCTCTTCCACACCGATGAAATGCCCTATCTGTAAGAAGCCGGTGGAACTCACCGAACCGTACATGCCTTTCTGTTCCGAACGCTGCAAGGACGTCGATCTCGGGAATTGGGCGTCGGAAAGATACGTCATACCGGAGCCGCTGCGGCCCGACGAAATTGACGAACTCCTTAGCCGGCAGAAGCCCAACTGATGCAACAACTGGCCACGTGGATTAGCGTTTGGTTCGGCGCCGGATACTTTCCGAAGGGGCCTGGAACGGCGGGTTCGATTGCCGCCCTGCTCTGCGCTGCGCCTTTCTCCCAGCATATTGTTTGGATCGCCGTCGCCTCCATCCTTCCCGCCATCTGGGCCGCCGATACTCACGCGAAAGCAAAAGGGGCTAAAGATCCGCAGGAGGTTGTGGTGGACGAGGTGGCCGGGCAGTGGATCGCTCTGGCCGGCGCCACTCACCTTTCTACAATCACCCCGTGGCTGCTCGCCTTCGGATTGTTCCGCCTCTTTGATATCTGGAAGCCCTTTCCTGTCCGGCAGTTCGAAAAACTGCCCGGCGGCACGGGCATCGTGATGGATGACGTCATGGCCGGGATTTACGGCGCGCTTGTGATGTGGCTTCTCGGGTGGAACAATCTGTATTAGGACATGGCACGCAAACTAGCCGGCAAACCGCCGAGCATCCAGACGCTCTCCCCGGAGGCCGCCATCGCCGGCGGTGAGATCCGTATTCACGGCAAGGGTTTTGCCACCGGCGCGCACCCGCGCGTGCTTCTCGGTGATATTCCAGCCCCGCTCATCGTTGGCTCGGACTCCTATATTGTCGCCCGTGTTCCGGAAGACGCTGTCGATAACGTGGTGAAAATCGAAAGCGGCGCTCTCTCCTCGGTCGAATGGGCGTGCGAAATCGGGGTTCCCATTGGCGACAATCTCCATCCGGTGGCCAGCCCCGCCGTCGATTCCAATGGCATTATCTTCACAACGTTTTCCGGCTCCCGGGGCCAGAAGACCACGACGAGCGTCTACCGCGTCGACCCTCATGAAGGCCCCACGCCATTTCTCTCCGACATTATGAACGCCACTGGGCTGGCGTTCGATAAAGAGGGAATCCTGTATGTGTCCAGCCGTTTCGACGGCATCATTTACGAGGTGACCCCGCGCGGCGAAATGGCGGTCTATGTGGAAGGGATGGGTGTGGCGACCGGCATCACATTCGACGCCGAAGGCAATCTATACGTGGGTGACCGGAGCGGGACCATCTTTAAGATCAGCCGGAGCCGGCAGATCTACGTCTACGCCACGCTCGAACCTTCGATTGCGGCGTACCACCTGGCGTTCGGTCCGGACGGCTACCTGTATGTAACCGGGCCAACGACTTCAAGTTTTGATTGCGTGCAACGCGTCTCGGACAAGGGCGAAGTGGATGTTTTTTATCGCGGACTGGGCCGCCCGCAAGGGCTGGCGTTCGATTCTAACGACAACCTATACGTTGCCGCCTCGCTCCGCGGGCGCCGCGGTGTCGTTCGCATTACCCCGGAACGCGAGGCCAGCCTTTTTCTGAGCGGTCCTGGCGTTGTCGGCATCGCCTTCTCGCCATCCGGCAACGCCATTGTTGCCACGAACAACATGATCTACCGCGTCGATTGCGGCATCACTCCCCGTCAATGAACGCGGAAATCCTGGCCGTCGGTTCGGAGATGCTGACTCCGGACAAAGTCGACACCAATTCGCTTTACCTTACGCAGCACCTGAATACTCTCGGCATCGAAGTGGTTGCCAAAGCCGTTATTGGCGACGACCGCGCGCGGCTCACCGACGCCATTCGCGATTCGTGGGCCCATTCGCAGCTTGTGATTCTGACGGGCGGACTGGGGCCCACCGAGGACGATGTGACACGCGACGCCGCAGCCGCCGCGCTGAGCCTGGGCATGAGCGAAAACGCCACTGCCTGGGACGCCATACTTGCCCGTTTCGAAAAATTTGGCCGCACTCCGACCGTGAACAATCGCCGCCAGACGCTGATTCTCGATGGCGCAGTGATGCTTCCGAATCCGAATGGAACCGCGCCTGGACAGTGGCTGGCGCGCGATGACAGGGTGCTGGTTCTGCTCCCCGGGCCGCCGCGGGAACTAAAGCCGATGGTGCAGGCCGAGATTCTGCCACGGTTGGCCGCCATGCTTCCTCCCTTAGTAATACGCACCCGCTGGTATCGTGTCGCGCTGATGGGGGAGAGCGATTTGGACCAACTCATCGCGCCGGTTTATTCGAAGTATACGAATCCGGCCACGACAATTCTGGCCGCCGCGGGCGACATCGATATTCACCTTCGCGCGAGGTGCGAAACCCCGGAGGAGGCCGAAGCGTTATTGGCGGAAGTGGGCGACCCAATCGCAGCGCTGATCGGCGACAAGATCTATTCCACAAATGGTGACGCCATGGAAGTGGTGGTTGGAAAACTGCTTCGCGAAAAAGGACGCACGGTCGCGGTTGCTGAAAGTTTGACTGGGGGCATGATCGGGCAACAGATCACCTCCATTCCAGGGTCCAGCGATTACTTCAAGGGTGGTTTTCTAACATACACCGACGAGATGAAGACCCAATTGCTCGGCGTTCCGGAGGGGACGAGCGCGGTGAGCGAAGAAGCGGCATTGGCCATGGCGAGGGGGGCGCTGGTGCGCACCGGCGCCGACTACGCATTAAGCGCCACCGGTTATGCCGACTCCGATCAAGCCGGCCTGGTTTATATTGGCCTTGCCACGCGGGAGCATGTGCACGCAAGGCGCCTGAAGCTGAGTGGCGACCGCCATCGAGTCCGGACGCTAGCAGTACTCAACGCGCTGGACTGGTTGCGTCGCGCGCTGCTCTCCTAGCGAGCGCCGTTTTCAGCACGCGGGCCAGATCGCTGGACCGCACGGGCTTAGCCAGGAAGTCATCCATGCCGGCCGCGCGGCAGCGGTCCTGGTCATCGGCAAAGGCGTTCGCGGTCAGGGCCACGATGAAATTTGGCGTCTCTGCGTTTTCGGTCTCCCGGATACGCTCCGTGGCTTGCCAGCCGTCCATTTCGGGCATCAAACAGTCCATCAAAATCAGGTCGAAGCCGTGGCGCGCGCGTTCAACGGCCTCTCGCCCGTTTCCAACCGCTTCCACCATGCAGCCTGCTCGTTCAAGGAGTCCGCAGACGACGCGCTGGTTCACCGAATTGTCGTCTACCACGAGTACACGGCAGCCTTCCCCGTCCAGGCCGGGCCTGGATGCCTCCGCGGCGGCGATACCCATTAGTTTCGATGGCCGCAGCGGCAATGTGAGTACGGGCCATCCACTTTTCCGGGCGCGGCCGTGAACAGCGACCCGATAAACAGCGGCGTTGCGCAACGGTGGTGGAACACCCATTCCGTCCCAATGGGAGACGGACAAACCTGGACCAAGCGCCGCTACGACAGAAATGACATGCGCGGACGCTTCGGCATCATCGCTCACCAGGATGACCCGCGCTCCGGGATTGGGCGGTGGCGCTTCGCCGCGCAGCGGTAGAAATACCTGGAATTCCGAACCCTTTCCGGGCGCGCTCTCCAACGAGATTCGTCCACCCATTCCCTGTGCCAGCGATCGACAAATGCTAAGGCCCAGCCCCGTTCCGCCGTGCGTACGGTCATTCTCCTGTGCGAACGGCTCAAATATGCGCTCCTGTTCCTCCAGCGCGATACCAGTGCCGGTATCCCGCACCGCGCACACGATTCCGCCCTCGCACCCCGACAAAGCAATAGCGATATGCCCTCGTTCCGTGAATTTCAGAGCGTTTCCGGCTAGATTCATGAGAATCTGGCGAACTCGAACAGCGTCACCCACCACCGTTCGTGGGGCGCTGGCGCTAATCTCCACGCGTACATCGATGCCCTTTTTCCAGGCGCTTGGCCAGAATACCGCGGCGGTCTCCTCCAACACGCTCCACAGGTCGAATGGCTGCGCCGCAAAGCGTATGCGACCGGCCTCGATCTTCGCTGAATCGAGAATCTCGTTGAGAATCGTCAACAGCGTTTCGCCCGACTCGCGCATTGTTGCGACCATCTCCTTTTGGCTGGGGCCAAGCGTTGTCGTATCCAATAATTCAGCCATGCCCAATACTCCGTTCATGGGAGTACGGATTTCGTGGCTCATGGAGGCCAGGAACTCCGTTCTGGCTTTAGTGGCGCGACGCAGGCGCCAAACAACATAGGCCAGTACGAACGCCAGACCGAGCGCCGCCGCCACGGCCACCCGGAGTTGGAAGTTCCGCCGATTGGCCTCCTTCAGCCGCTCCATGGTCTCTCGCTCAAAGGAGGTGGATGCGATCCATTTCAAATAGGAGCCGGCCATTGTCCCGTCAAACCACATGCCCTCCATGGCGGCCCGGATACGGTCGGCGGCCGCCACGGCGGCGGCGTCTCGTTTGGCGGCGGCAACCCCTAAGCGAGCGCCGCTTTCATCCAAACGAACCGACCGAAGCGGCACAGTGCCACAACTGGGCTCGGGACTGAACGGGTCCGATGTGGTGGGATTGGCAAATAGGAGTCCGCCCTCGGCCTGGCCTTGGCACACCGCCTGGAGCACGGCTTGCTGGGACTCGACGGGAACGATTCGTGCCGCCGGAAACGTAATCAAGGCTTCTGCTTCCGCCCATCGGTCGGGTGCGATCGCCAGCCGGCGGCCACCGAAATCGCCCACGCCGGCGGCGCCGCGGTCGGCACGCCAGACCAAGGCAAACATGGTGTAACGCCACGGCTCCGAGAAATAAGTGAACGACCTGCGCTCCGGCAGGTCGGTCAGTAGCGGAAAAAGATCGATGAGACCATTCCGTAGCGCCGCGGGCGCCCCGCTTGGCGCATGCACCCATTCTAGGCGGACTCCTGCGCGCCGGGCCGCCTCGCCGACGACTTCGATCGCCAGCCCGTAGGGCTTCCCTTGAGCATCCACCATCTGATTCGGTGGACCATGCGCGTAGCCGATCCGAAAGACGCGGTCTTCTCCCTGCAACTGCGATGCTATCAACAGCAGCCATCCGACTCGGGATAAACGGACGGCCCGACATGCCAACACATCCATGTTATCGGCGAAATCGGCGCGGACTTGAAACGAATCAGAACGGGCGCTTTCGCGCGGGCTCCCTTTTCTCACCAGCAAAGGTCAGCGTAACGTGGATCAGGCTTCGCGCTTCGTCGTAATCAAGTTTGGAGCGCGTTTCGCCCAGGTTGTCCATTACCCCGTCGTCCCTGATTCGCTGCAGAAATCTCTCCGGGTACTGGTCGCGGAAAACGGCGCCCTCTTTCAGCCCCCACATCTTGCGGATTTCTGGCTCCGTGGTGATGTCTAGCCCGGATATCTTCAAACGGCCCATTTTGTATTGCGGGCCCCGATTGACGTTCACCTGCATGTCCACGGTCTTATCGGCATCGGAATAGGTCCGGGTAGATTCAGTACTAACCCGCATATAGCCGTTTGAGCGGATAACGGCACGGAGCCGTTCCAGGCCATCGACGATTTCATGGAGCCGAAAAACCTCGCCTTCTTTGAAGGCCGCGTCGGTCAACAGGGCGCTCTCTGCGCCGGTGAGCGAAACCTTGCGCAGCTTGTACTCGGGCCCGTCGACGACTTCTACGGTGATGTCGAGTCCTTCCAGATCGGCGTTGCGGGTTGCGGTAATCTTCGGGAACGAGACGCGAAGGAGCCCCTTCGTCTCATAGATGGGCCGAACCTGGTTGTTGAGCATTTCGCGGAAGCGCTCTTCGGTGAAGAGAGTCCCGATGGCGACGGCGGCCATCTTGTTCTGGAGCTCAGCCGTGGAGAATGCTTCGTTGCCTTTGAAGGCGACCGAGGCGACGGTGGGGCGGGGGCGGTTCGGACGGAAAAGGAGCATGGTCTCCTCGGGCCGGTCGGCAAGGACTTTGCCGACGATGGGCGGGTCGACCTTGAGATGGGCATTCAGGGCGGCTTCCAGCCGCTTGATGACGGGTACGGTACCGGGAACGGGATTTGTAAACAATGGGTCGGCGGCGGCGAGGACTCTTAGCAATTCGGCCTCGGTGCCGAGGAGGTCCTCAAAGCGAACCGGGAAAACCTGTTCGACCTCGACGACTTCGAAGGTCACAGCGTAGCCCTTTCCGGCGGCTCCGCTGGCGTACCGGTAGCCGACGCTGGCGAGCATACCGGTGGCAAGCAGACGGGCCTGCGCGGCTTCAAAGTCCGGTTTATCAGCCTGTTGGCCGACCTTGAGGCCGGATGCGCCGATGATCTGGGCGGGCTTCAAACGCTTCAATCCCTCCACATGAATGGACTCGATGGGGAATAGGGCGGCAAGAAGGAAGAATCCGGGCAAAAAGGTCATACATCTATTGAAATGCACGCCGAAGGCGCGATGTTACACTCAAAAATAATGGCATACGATTTAGTCGTGATCGGAAGCGGTCCGGGCGGGTACTCCGCCGCGGTGCGCGCCGGTCAATACGGTCTCAAAACAGCAATTATCGAGAAGGCCCCGAAGCTGGGCGGCACCTGTCTGCATGTCGGCTGCGTGCCGACGAAAGCGCTTCTCCACACGGCCGAAGTCTGGGACTATTTCCTGCATCCGGCCGAACAGGGCCTGTCGTGCGAGAACCCGCAGTTGAACCTGCCGGCGGTGATGAAGCGCAAGCAGGACATCGTGGACAAACACGCCAAGGGCATTACGGGCCTGATGCGGAAGAACAAGGTGGAAGTGATTGCCGGGTACGGCACGCTGCTGGGCGGCGGGCGGATCAATGTGCAGTCGGCCGAGGGAACGCGCGTCATTGAGTCGAAAGCGATTCTGATTGCAACTGGCTCAGAAGCGCGGATGATTCCCGGGCTGGAACCGGACGATGAATTCATTCTGACGAACGTCGAGATTTTGAAGCTGCAGTCCGTGCCGAAGTCGCTGGCCATTATTGGCGCGGGCGCGGTTGGCACGGAGTTCGCATCCATTTTCAAGCGGTATGGTTCGCAGGTGACGGTACTGGAAATGTTGCCGCGGCTGGTGCCGGTGGAAGACGAGGACGTTTCAAAGGAACTGGAACGTTGCTTCCGCAAGGCAGGCATTCGTTGCGAAACGGGCGCCAAGGCGAGCGACATACAGCGCACGGGCACGGGCGTATCGTTAAACGTGACGCTGGCAAACGGCAAAGTGGAACCCTTGCTGGTGGACAAACTGCTGATCGCAGTTGGCCGGAAGCCGAACACGGATAAGATTGGCCTGGAGAACGTTCCGGGCGTGCAGGTGGACCGCGGGTTCATCAAGGTGGGCCCGGATCAACAGACGGGCGAACCGGGCGTGTACGCGATTGGCGACGTGGTGGCGGGGACGCCGCAACTGGCGCACGTGGCGACGGCGGAAGGCATGATCGCGGTGGCGGCGATTGCGGGTAAGCCGTTCACGCCGATTAACAGGAACCGCATTCCGGGCGCGACCTATACCGAGCCGGGCATTGGTTCGGTGGGTTTGACGGAAGCGCAGGCGCGGCAGCAGGGCTACGACGTGAAGATCGGCAAGTTCCCGTTCGCGGGAAACTCGAAAGCGTCGATTGTGGGTCACCACGAGGGCTTCGTGAAGATCGTCAGCGACGCCAAGTATGGTGAAATTCTCGGCGTGCATATCATCGGTCCGCATGGCTACGAACTGATCGCCGAAGCGGTTGCGGCGATGGAAGCCGAGGCGACGGTGGACACGATGATCAACACGATTCACGCGCACCCGACGCTGTACGAGGCGTTGGGCGAAGCGTTTAACGCCGTTTACGGGCAGGCCATCAACTTCTAAGCACCCATTGCACATGCAGGTTCAGTCTCCAGCACGCGTCTGCGAAGCGCGCGACCTTGGTCGTATGCGTTGGGCAGAGGCGTATGCGCTGCAGCAGGAACTGGGCGAGCAGCGCAAGCGGCAGGAGGTTCCGGACCAGTTGCTGCTGGTGGAGCATCCGCACGTGGTGACGATGGGCCGGAACGGGCATATGAAGAACCTGATCGCGGGAGAAGAGATTCTCTCGCGGACCGGGATCGACTTTCACCACACGAACCGCGGCGGCGACGTGACGTACCATGGGCCGGGGCAGTTGGTGGGGTATCCGATATTGGACTTGAACGAATGGAAACGCGACGTCCACGCCTATGTGCGCGCGGTGGAGGATGTGATCATCCGGACCATCGGCGTATTCGGGCTGGAGGGCGGGCGCGTGGAGGGTGCGACCGGCGTCTGGGTAAACGGCGCGAAGGTTTGCGCGATTGGCGTCCACATCAGCCGCTGGGTCACCTCCCACGGGTTCGCGCTGAACGTGGAAACGGATTTGCAGTACTTCCAATACATCATCCCTTGTGGACTGACCTTGCCGGTCACGTCCATGAGGGCACTCGGCGTATCGGCTAGCATGGACGAAGTGAAGCTAGTGCTGCGCCGGCAGTTCGAAACGGTTTTTGGCTACGAAACGGAGAAACAGGCATGTCTGATGTCGTAATGCCCCAGATGGGCGAAAGCATTGTTGAGGGGACGTTGACGCGCTGGCTGAAGAAGCCGGGTGACCGGGTGGAGCGCGACGAACCCTTGTTTGAAATTTCGACGGATAAGGTCGATACGGAGATCCCGTCGCCCGCGGCTGGCATTCTGTCCGAAGTGTTGGTGCAGGAAGGTCAGACGGTTGCCATCAATACGGTGGTGGCGCGGCTGAGCGATGGGGCGGCGGCGCCTGCTCCTGTTCCGGCGGCGGCCCCTGTTGTCGCGGCTCCGGCTCCGGCACCGGTTGTGGAAACGCCGGCCCCCGTCGCCGCACCAGTTCCAGTGGCGGCGCCCGCGCCGTCTGTTGAAGACCTGGGCCCGTTGTCGCCGCTGGTGCGGAAGATGGCGCGCGAAAACGATATCGATCTTTCGACCATCACCGGTACGGGCGCCGGTGGACGGATTACCAAAGAAGACGTGGAAGCGAAGCTGGGCGGCGCGGCCCCCGCGCGTGTGGCGGCTCCAGTCGCTCCTGCTCCGGTGGCGCCTCCCGCTCCGGCCGTTGCCGCGCCGGCGCCAGTGCCTGCTCCAACTCCCGCGCCGGCCGCGCCGGCCTATGCTCCGCCTCCGCCACGGGCTGAAGCGGCGAAGATTCGTGTGGAACCGATGTCGACGATGCGGAAGAAGATTGCCGAGCACATGTCGCACTCCATGCACACGTCGGCGCACGTGACGACGGTTCACAAAGTGGACATGACGGCGGTGGCGAAGATTCGCGAGAAGAGCAAGGCCGCGTTTCAGGCGCAGTATGGCTTCAGCCTGACGTTCCTGCCGTTCGTGGCGGCGGCGACCTGCAAGGCGCTGCGGGAATTCCCGATTTTGAATGCATCGATTGACGGGACCAACATCCTGTACCACAACGACATCAACATGGGCTTCGCGGTGGCGCTGGACAACGGCAGCGGGCTGATAGTACCGGTGATTCAGAACGCCGATGAGAAGAACGTGACGGGCTTGCAGCGGTCGATTGTGGACTTGGCGGCGCGGGCGCGTTCGCGGCAGTTGAAGCCGGAAGAGGTGAAGGGCGGTACGTTCGCGATCACAAACTTCGGTTCGTTCGGGAGCGTTTTCGCGACACCGGTGATCAACCAGCCGAACGTCGGCATTCTAGGCGTGGGCACGGTGGAGAAGACGCCGGTGGTGATCAATGACGCCATCGCCATTCGCTCCATCTGCTACCTGGCGCTTACGTTCGACCACCGGTTGATTGATGGCGCGCTGGCGGATATGTTCACGGGCCGGATTAAGCAGTTGCTGGAGAACTGGACCGATTCGGTTCTGTAGTTTTGTTTTTGGTTAGCAGGCGGCCGCGCTCCTTTGGGGGCGTGGCCGTTTTTGCGAACGATTTGCAGCCTAACCCAACCCCGGTTTACCGGACTAGCGGCTCGCCCATGGCGTCAACCTTCGAGCGGATGGTGACACGGCGGGGGGCGATGACTTTCACCAGGTCCGGGAGGTCGTAGTCGCGGATGGCGCCCTGGGCGACGTGCTCAAAGACGCGGCGGTGAATCCTGGTGTCGATGATTGACTGGTAGGACGCCAACAGTCCATCGAGTTCAACTGCCTGGATGCGTTTATCGAACGCGGCTGCATAGAGCATGGGTACGCTCGCGCGGCCGATGCCGATGGCTTCAATCGATTTCGAGTCGACATCCATTCGCGCGGCGAGCATGTCCACGGCGCGGGTGATGTCGAGCGCCCTCATGCCAACCATTGTTCTGCCGATCAGCAGCGCGGCCTGGATGCTGGCAGCGTCCCCGAACCACGGATCATTGGTTCGTTCGGAAGCCAATTCGCCCAAACCGCGGATGTCTATGGCCAACACGATCTTCCCTTCCGCCATCCACTGGTCCAACTTCGCCGCGGCCATCGCCTTGCCTCCGCCATCGGCATATACCACGGCTTTCCGCATCCCGGACCCGCTCGCGGGAATTGCCAGCACGGCGGGAATGGAGATGCCGGGTTCGCTCTCGTATACGAACTTCTCGATGCGATAGCCGGTGCGATGGATGACTCCATATGGAGTCACAGGCGGCGCGCCGGCGCCGGGCGAGAATCCGGTTCGCTTTCGGGCGGAAGTTGCGACGTCTGGTGCGCTGCCGCGGACCGATGTTGCGCGCCGTTGGTTCAGGGTGAATACCGTGTCGCCGCCAACCTGACCGCGCTCCGTGCATTGGAGTTCGGCTTCGGTGGCTAGCGGGAACTTGGGTTCGATCCCGTCGTCCTCCACACCTTTCAGCCACTTGCTCATCCACGCATAGGCGGCCAACCGGCGCGGGAGCGTGTAGCCGTGGCCGTCATCGGCTTCCACCATTTTCAATTTGTCCTCAGCCCCGATGGCGTCGTAGACCGTTTTGGCTTCGGCAAAAGTTGCTCGGGCGCCTCCAATGGGAAAGAAGTCGCGGATGGCGGAGAGGACCAGATAGGGTTTGGGGGCGAAGGCGTAGAGGAAGTCCGGAAAATCGTAACCGAGGTTCAAGAACGGCGGAAGGTTCTGTTCAGCGTCCTGTGGGCCGAGTTGGGCCAGGAGGCGGGTCCAGTTGGTGATGTAGCAACTGGGGGCGGCCACTTTGAGCCGATCGTCAATGGCTGCCAGGTATGCCGTATGGGTGCCGCCGCCGGAGTTTCCAGTTACGCCGATTCGATTTGCGTCCACTTCGGGCCGGGAGGCGAGATAGTCGAGCGCGCGGATGCCATCCCAGATCGTGTAGCGGGCGAAGCTTTCGCCGGTTACAAGGGTCTGTACGCCGAGCATGGTGTGCTCGCGGGTGGACTGGACCAGGCGGGAGGCGCGGAGGTCTGGATCAAAGAACTGCACGCGTTCGCCCTGGCCGGCGGTGTCCCAGGCGAGGGCTACGAAGCCTTTCGTAGCAAAGCTGCCAAGGACGTACTGCCAGGCTTCATGGGACTTGGCGCCGGCCTCGTGGCCGAGCGGGAAGAGAATGGCCGGGTAGGGGCCCTTGCCCCTTTTGGGGATATACAGATTGGCGGTGACGAAGAAGTCGGGCTGGCTTTCGAAGATCACCTTTTCGATGCGGAAGTGTTCGCGCTCAATGTGGCCGACGGTGCGGGCGTTGATCGGAGTGCGTTCGGGGAGCCCGCCGATGTTGGAGATTACCTGTTCGCGAAAGGCGGCGGCGCGTGATTTGACGGCGGCGAGGTTTGCGAGTTTCGGGCGTTGGGACAAGTGGCGGGCCGCTTCGGAGCGGAGCCAGAGGGGGAGTTGCTGGGGCAAGTCGCGGAGTTCGCCGATGCTCTTGGCGAAGTTGAGATCGTCGGCGGGCTGGGCGATTAGCGGGATAGACAGCGCGATGAGGATAACTGAACGCATGGGGCTTCCTGTTAATGTAGCAGTGAGAACATGCGACGGCGGATACTGGCGGCGATGTGGCTGGCGTTGGCGGCGCGAGGCGCCGGCGTTGATGAGTTGTTGGAGCGGCTGGAGCGGACCTCGCGAACGCAGGCGCCGCTGGCGCATATAGACACGCTACTATCCGCCGCGGAAGTGTTGCCGTTGGACGAACCCCGGCGCAGGTTGATCGGTTTGGCAGTCTCCCTATTGGGCGCCATACGGGAAGAGGAGCCACGCTATTTTTATTTGGCGGCAGCGGCGCATCTGCTGACCCGGCAGGACCGCGCGGAAGCGGAACAGATTTGTCTGCGGATTCCGGTTCGTCAATCGGCCAGATGGCGCGCCGATTACCGCGGACGTTGCTGGCAGTTTTTGGTGGCGCAATCGAATCAGAAGCGCGCGACGGTGATGAAGGGGCTGCAGATGGGGGCGTTTCAGATACCGGAAGCGCTTGTCCTGATGGAGGCGGACCCGGCGAATGGCGCCGACATATTGCAGCTACTGATGACTTCGTTCCCGCGACGGAATGCGGCGCCGGAGGACGTGATGTTGCTGGACAAAACGGCACGAGTGATGGCGCCGTTCAACCTTGGACTGGCGCGCGAAGCGGCCCTGTTGCTGCGGCAGGCCCCGCCTGTTCCAGAGCCGGCCGCGGAGCCCGAAGAGCCCCCCGCGGTGGACCGGGCGGAAGGGCTTTTCCGCGCCGCGGACGACTTCGGGCTGCCGCCGGGCGAGCGATCTACGCGGCTGTTGAAGGTGCTGAACGCGACACCAGGGATGGCGAATTATGCGCGAAGGTTGCAGTTGCAGACGTATTTGACGGCATGGTTCACCGCGGAAGGTGCGACGGGGACTGCCACGAAAGCAGCAGAGTTGCTGGATGCGTCGCTGCGCTTGTGCAAGGACGAAACGTGTTTAGCTAGTATCGATGAACTGGTGGAGTTCATAGTCAAAAACCGGATTGACCCGGAAAACCTGCGTGTTCGTCATGCCTCCCTGGCGGCGCGGTTGTTGCTGTGGGAGCTGCGAATTCTGCTGGAGCGTTGAACTATGTTACTTGCAACGGCGGCGACCGTGTTATCCCTGCTACAGCGCATCGAGGAGGCGTCTCATGCCGAGCCGCCGATTTTCCAGGTGGAGACGCTGCTGCAAACAGCGAGACTATTGAAGGGCGAGCCGCGCGCCCGTTTTGCGGCGAGTGCTCTGCGGGCGAACGCCGCCGTGCGGGACGAAGCGTCGCGCGAAACGTATCAGATGCAAGCGGCGTGGCTGCTGGACAAGCCCGCGGCCGGGGCGTTATGCCGCGAGATTCAGGGGCCGGGCGCGGCGCGGTGTTGGGCGCGGGTGGACGTGTTGGAAGCGGTGCGCGTGTTGAGCTACTTCGAATCCGAACTGCGCGGAGAGGCATCGGAGATACTGGCGGCGAAAGACGTGGCGCTGGCGGAGGCGCTGGTGGGGAAGTGGCAGAAAAAGACGCCCGCTCCGCCGAAAAAGAAGCCAGCCGGCGCGCCTGCCGAGATCGAGCGAAAGATGAATCGCGTAGACGACGAGCGCACCAGTGACGCAGAACGGTCCAGACTATTGCGCGAGGTATTGGAGGCATCCGATACGATCGTTGACCCGACGGAACGGCTGATGCACGAAGGTGTCATCACTGCATGGTTTGCCGAAAATAGGGAAGAGGCGACGGCGGCGCTTGCGGCGGCGAAACTGCACCGGACTTTCGCCGCAATTTGCCAATGTGAGGACGGACAGTGCGACTCCGTGGCGGGACGGGCGGAGTGTTCGGAGAACATCGACTTTTTTGTAGAGTTTCTGGCGGAGAAGAGAATTGATCCGGCGGTGTTGCGGATCCGTCATCCGTCCCTGGCGGCCAGGGCGTTGGTGGTGAAGCTGAAAGAGGCAATGCAATGATTGGACACACATTCACGGCAACGGCGGCGAACATCGTGACGCAGCACGCGGCGCGCATTGACGCCTGTTTGGCCAAACTGACCGAAGAGCAAATATGGGCGCGAGGTGGCGACCACGAAAATGCCGTGGGTAACCTGGTGCTGCACTTGTGCGGGAACCTGCGGCAGTACACACGCCACGCGATAGTGGGAGACGCCGATGCGCGGCGTCGCGACGAGGAGTTCAATGCGGCAGGAGGCGGCGGTCTGCGGGAGTTGTTGACAATGGTTGCGGCGGACGCGGCGTCAATCATTCGTGGCGTGAGTGACGAACGGTTGCGGGAGAGAATTGTGGTGCAAAACCGGGAGATGACGGTGCTGGAGGCGATCTTCAAGACCACTGAGCACTTTGCGCTTCACACAGGGCAGATCATCTTTGCCACCAAGCAACTCACCGGGGAGGCGACGGGTTTCTTCACGCATGTTCGCGCGAAGGGAGCCGGGGCGTAGCGGGCGTGCCCGGCGGAACTGTCAAGGATTCTGTCTCGACCGTTGGCCCTGGTATCCTGCCATTCGCTATTGTGGCCACTACGCGAGGATGCTGCTTCCGTCCGCGCGCGCAGCGTTATGAGATGGGTTAGGCGCGGGCACCCCTCTGTTCTGCCCCCCAAAGAAAAAGGCCCGGTACGCGCCTCGCGGCGCGTACCGGGCCCGATTTCTAACCCTCCGCCCTAGAAGTAGAGCTTCAGGGCCATCTGCATGGAACGCGGCGAATTCAGCAGGTCGCCCGATCCGGTGAGCTGGCCAAACTGGTTGCTCTGGATCTGCAGGCTGCCGGTGCCGAACCGGACGCGATTGAACGCATTGAACGCTTCGGCACGGAAGTCCAGCCGGATCTGCTCCTTGATCTGGAATGTCTTCGAAACCGAAATGTTCTCGTTATAGTTTCCGAACTGACGGAAGTTCGGGTTGTAGCGGGTCTGGTTGCCAAACGTGTTCGCGGGTTGGGCCGGGAAGAAGTTGGCCGGTTGCACGAAACGGTCTACTGCCGGATCGAACGAATCGCCTTTGAGCGGCGCGCGCCATCCGTCGTAGCTGGAAACGATGGGCCGCAGTCCGCCGCTGAACAATGGCATGGAGTTGCTGGTGCCCAGGCCAAGCGGAGTGCCGCTGGAGTAGTAGGCGATGCCGGAGACACGCCAGCCTCCAACGATGGCATCCGCCACAGCGTTGCCGGCCAGGAACTTCTTTCCCTTGCCGAAAGGCAGGTCATACACCGTACCGATCTTGAAGTTATGCGTTACGTCGTACTGCCCGATGGACTTTTCCAATCCACGGTTGAAATGATCCATCGCCGCGCCGCCAATCCAATAGCTGTCGGCATCGGTGAGCAGCTTCGAGAAGACGTAGGAAGTCTGGAACTGCAGGCCTCCGGAGTACCGCTTTTCAAATCGAATCATTCCAGCGTGGTAGGTAGAGTGCCCCGAATGGTCTCCGCCGCCGCTGCCTGTGTCGATGGCGTTGTACTGCGGATAGGGACGTAAAGAGCGGCCGACCGTGGCCTGCGTTCCCCAACCGCCCGTGCCGCGTAGTCCACTGGGTTCGGCAAACGATGGGTAGGGAAGGCGAATGCCCGCGGCGACAGCGGCCGGGGATGTGATGGATGAATTCAGCAACGTAGCGCCATACTGCGTGAGGAACTGCGGGTTCAACTGGTTGTAGTTGAGCAGTCCCGCCTGCAGGCCGGACCCCAGCGATGCGTTGTAGGACGTTTCCATAACCATCGTTGGAGACAACTGACGTTGGATGGAGAGGTTCCACGTGACGAAGGCCGGAGGCCGAGTGGCTTCGCTGCCCTGCCACCAGGGCATGGAGTCACGATTGGCGAAACTGGGGTTGATGAACGGGGGAGCCGACCAGGCGGGCAGTCCGTTCCTGACCAGATACGACGGCTGGTTACCGTTAGTCGTGTCGGGGAAGTTTAGGCCCAGGGTGAATCCACGTTGGTGCGTGGAGCCGGTGACCGTAGTGATGTTGCCGTAGCTCAAGCCGGCCGAAGCGCGGATGACCGTTTTGTCTTTGTAGGTGTAGGCCATGCCGAAGCGCGGGCCAAATGCCTTGAAGTAGCTATCGGCAAGAGTGCGTGTTCCTTCGCGGCCTTCGCCCTTGCCCGCGTAGATCAGTGCGCCGGGCAGGTTGCCGGCGAGAGGGTTGGGCCGCGTCGGAGAGAAGTCGCTCCAGTGGTCGTTCTCGCCGGTCGGCGGCAACGCTGTTTCCCAGCGGATGCCGAGGTTGATCATGAGGTTCGGCCGGGCGCGCCAGTCTGTCTGCACGAATCCTGCGTAGGAGGGCCACTGCTGGCCGATGTAGCGAACGGTTTCGGCGACGCCGTCGGCGGCGTAGCCCAGAAGCATGGAGGCGATGGGGCTGCCGCCGGCGGTCGTAAAGTTGGTATCACCTTGTCCGCGGCCGGTGTGTTTAAAGTCAAACGTCATGCAACCGGAGACGCATTGACGGCCAAAGCCATTGTAAAACTGGTACAGTGCTTGTCCGCCGAACTTGATGGTATGTTTGCCCTTGATGATGGTGACATCATTGGCGAACTGCTTAATGAAGTTCTCCGAACCGTTATTGGCACGGCCGCCCCACTGGCTGTATCCGTTGGAGAAGTTCATATTGACGAGGTTTTGCGAACAGTCGGCCACATTGATTGCACAGAAGCGCGACTTCCAATCGATGCCGCTGAGGACGGTGGCCTGTGGCGGGTCGTGGTTCTCTTTCCAGTTGTTACCGCCGCCATAGAAATGATTGAAGATCGTCGGCGAAATATTCCAGTCCCAGCTTCCGCGGAAAACGTCGGAGAAACGGCGCGTGTCGTTAAAGTTCACAAACAGGCCCGGAAGATCGGCGGCGCCATTTGGTCCGGGGTTTTCATAGGACCGGTTGTAGCCCCAGTAGCCGGAGATCCGGTGCTTGTCGTTGAACACATGATCTCCCTTCACGCTGAACTTGGTGTTGGGCCGGACCACCGTGCCCTGCGTAACCAGATAATTATTTTGCACGTAGCCGACCGTGCCCGGGGCCGCTCCATTGTTAGGCGTGGGAACCGTGTCGCTGCGGAAGACACCAAGTGCTTTCACAATCTCCGGATCGAACATGCTGGCTGGAATCTGGTTGTTCGGGAAAGGTTGCCGTGTTACGAGGCCTGCGGCGTTTGTCGTTTGCGTCGTGGGATTATAGATCGGGATTTGCGCCCCGGCTGCGTTCACCCAGTTGCGGAAGTCGCCGTTATACATTTCCGGCGTCGGGACGGTTCGCTGTGTTCCCGTTGCGCCCGCGCGGTTCCGAAATGCTTCATACGAGGTGAAGAAGAAGGTCTTGTTCTTTCCATTGTAGAGTTTGGGAATGACCACAGGGCCACCGGCGGAGAAGCCGAAATCGTGCTGTTTGTAGACTGGCCGGGCGATGCCGCGGGAATTGTTGAAAAAGTTGTTCGCATCCAGTGCATTGTTCCGCATGAATTCGTACACCGAACCATGCAGGTTGTTCGTGCCGGACTTGGAGGCGAAGCTCATGATACCTCCTGTGGCTTGGCCGAACTCAGCCTTAAAGCCATTTGTGTCCACGGTGAACTCCGTCACCGCTTCAATAGAGGGCGCGTTTACTGCAACCCAACTTTGGCTCAGCGCACGCGTCGTATTCGCGGAGACACCATCCAAATTAGTTCCGTATCCGGCCGCCTGACCGCCGCCGAGAATGAAACCGTTGTCGCCACCCACGTTCTTGGCTTCTGGCGTAAGAGACGCCAAATCAAATGGGCTTCGCATGGCGCCACCGACGACGAGCGGAAGTTCGTCGACAAGCTTGTTGTCGATCGTCACGCTCGTTTTTGCGTTCTCCGTGGAGAGCGCGAGCGCGCTTGCCGAAACCTCGACTGCTTGCACAGACGTACCGACTTCCAGCGTGGCGTCCGCGCGAACAGTGGCCGAAGCGTTAAGGATGATGCCAGTAATGCTGGCCGGCCGAAAGCCTTGCTTTTCGACCCGGACTGAATAGGTGCCTACCTGGAGTTGGGGAACCGTGTAGTCCCCGCTGTCGTTGGACGGCGCGGTGGAGGAAACACCGGTTAGGGTGTTTGTAAGAACGATTTTTGCATCGGTGATGACGGCGCCGGAGGCGTCGCGGACCGTGCCAGTTATCGTGCCGCGTTCGGACTGCGCAAATAACGAAATCGCGCAGGCGACAAAACATAGCGCTACCTGACGCTCTACTTTTGGCATATTCTAATGACCTCTGATTTTCAACTTGGACCCTAAACCCGCATCCAATGTACGACTGAAAGTCTGGTGCGAGTGTTTGACTGACACTATCACAGTCGGCACCCCCTTTCGAAGGGGACTGCGATAGGATGGGGCTGCCTATGTCCTTCCTGATTCGTTTTGCAATTCTGTCAGTCGTTGGCGCCGCCATTCTACCTGCTGCCGACGCGGAGAAGTGGGAGGACCTGTTCAACGGCCGCGATCTGGACGGATGGGTGGTGAAGATCGCCGGACACGAATTGGGTGACAACTACGGCGAGACGTTCCGTGTGGGAACGGCCGGCGTTATTCAGGTCGCCTACGACAAGTACGATAAGTTCGGTTCGCGGTTTTCCCACCTTTTCTACAAAAAGCGGTTGTCTCACTACCGGCTCACGCTTGAATACCGTTTCACCGGCGAACAGATGAAAGATGGGCCATCCTATGCCCGCCTCAATAGTGGCGTCATGGTCCATTCCCAATCTCCAGAATCGATTCTGAAGGACCAGGATTGGCCAATCTCCGTGGAGGCGCAGTTTCTCGGAAACGACGGCAAGCTGGCGCGCCCAACCATGAATGTGTGCACTCCGGGGACCGACATAATCATGGACGGCGCCATGGTCAAGCAGCACTGTGTGAACTCTTCTTCGAAGGTTTTCTCTGGCGCCGATTGGGTGAAAGTGGAAGTGGAAGTGCGGGGCGGCGAGCGAGTCCGGCATTGGGTGGAAGGGGAAATGGTGCTGGAGTACACGCGTCCCCAAATCGGCGGAGGTGTGGCGAATCGCTTTGATCCGGCAGTGAAAGTAGACGGCAAGCCGTTGACCGATGGATATATCGGTCTGCAGTCCGAAAGCCATCCAGTGGAATTCCGTCACGTGCGGTTGCTGAATTTGAAGGGATGCATGGACCGTCGCGCTCTCAACTACAAAGACTATTTCATTGAGCCTAACGCCGCCGCCTGCCAATACCGGAAATAGCAAGGACGAAGCCCCGGACGCGATCGCCTACGGCTGCCAAATTGTCGCGCCAATAAATCGAACCTTTTTCGGGTCGGTATTGTAGTAGTAAACCGTCACAACTTTTCCGTCAGGCCGTTGCACGGAGCGAGGGTACCCGAGGTCCGTGTTGCCCCCATCGGTTCGCAGGACGACTTCCGCGCTCCAGGTCTTTCCATTGTCCTTGCTCGTCCGGGCGCGTATGCCGAAGGGCGGTCTTCGGTACCCGTACATCAGGGCCAACCGCCCGTCGCGGAGTTTCAGCAGGCTCGGCGGATTTCCGGCGCCAATCTCGGGCGCGATCGTACCTTCAGCGGTCCACGTCCTGCCATCGTCCAATGACCGGTAGGCTTCAATGAAACCCTTTTGGCGAACCGCCGTGAACAGCTCCGCAGGTCCCAGCCGCAACGAAGCGGGCATGATGGCATATTGATCTGCCCCGGGTTCCGGGCCCACCAGTCCTTCCAGCGTCCATGTTTTGCCGCCGTCCCGGGTGCGCGTGCACGCAACGCGACCCTCCTTGCCGTTGCTCTTGCCGAGCGTGGTGAACAGGAACATGTCGTGTTTACCATTGACGACATAGTCGGTGCGCGCCGCTGTGCCGGGGTGTCCAAAATCAGGAAGCTTGAAGGGGCCGTTCCAGGTTTTCCCACGATCATACGAATAGTAGAAGCGGGAGGCGCCGGGATTGCCCGACATACGGGCGGTAAACGCAAAGTCCTTGTGGATGAAATTGATCCCGCCTGGTGCATCGGTAATCGGGCCTCCTTTGCCGCCTGGATAGCTCTGGTACCTGACGCCCGCAGGGAGATCGAGCGATGGCGGCTGCTCCAAAGACCACGTTGCTCCCCCATCCTTTGAGCGGGCGAGCATCTGGTCCGGCGCGTGCTCCCTGCTGATGGCGTGGCCCTGTTCGCGGAACACAAACGGAGCCGCGTCGAAGCCGACCAGAATCTCGTTCCCCCAGGACCAGATGCCGTGGTTGGCGGGCCATCCGGCGAAACGGCCCTCCTTTTCATAGACGGTCACGTGCTTGGGTTCTTGGGCGAAGGCGGAAAGCACCAGTAGAGGAATTAGGAAGCGCATGATTATTGGGCCAATCTTCGGATAAGCATCGCGGCGCGTTTGGATTGGCGCGGCAAGCTCTCCACGTCCACTGATTCTCCCACCGCGTGGGCGCCGGTGCCAATCGCGCCGAGGCCGGATAGAGAATCAACGTAGGGCGCGAGGAAAGAAATGTCACCGGCGCCGCGCATCATCGGGTCGAGTTCGCCAACTTCGGGAATGCCAGCGGCGCGGCTGACTTCGTTCAATAGTTCCAGTAGCCGTTTGTTTCCGGGTGTAGGAGCCATCGGCGGATAGCCAGTTTCGAACGTCAACTCCGCCGTGGTCCCTGGCAGGTTCTTTGCCGCGATCGCGTACATGCGGTCCTTTACACGGGCGACCTGCTCTGGTGAAAGCGCCCGTATCTCCCCTTTGGCAAGGGCATCCGACGGAATGATGTTGTCCTTCCCGTTGACAGTGCCGGTGCCGGAGGGATCGAACCTGGCATTGGCGCCTCCCAGCAACATGCCAACGTTAAAAGTCATGTTTGGCTCCCGTAGTGTCTGTTGAAACTCGTTGAGAATTCGGCTGATTTCGTAGACGGCGCCGAACCCCATCTGGCCGTTGAAGATTCCGCCGGAATGACCCGCCTTGCCGGTGGTGCGCAATTGCCAGCCAGTGAATCCCCGGCGGGCGGTGGACACCATATCCTGCGAAACGCTCCTAATTCCAGTTTCAAAGCAGAGCGCGGCTCGGGCGGCTTTGCCCGCCTCAATGAACGCCGCGCGGCTGACCGATATTGTGCCCGGTGCTTCCTCGTCTCCGGTGAGGAACACAGTGATCGGGACACCGGCAAGCTGGCCAGTGTCCCGTAGTGCCTTCAACGCGGATAGCATCACCACCAGGCCGCCTTTCATATCCGACGTGCCAGGACCTGTTGCCGTTCGCCCTCTTCGTTCCCAGCGCTGGAACGGGCTGGACGGCTCGAACACCGTATCCATGTGGCCGATCAACAGAATCGGCTTTCCAACGCCCTTCTGTTCGGCGACAAGGTGTACCCCCCGCTGAATGCTTTCGAGCGGAATGAGGCGCGTTGTGAAACCCAGTTCGCGGAGTTCGCCTTCCATTATGGTGGCCACCGCGCGTACACCTGCCGGATGAAAAGTACCGGAATTCTGGTTCACAAGGCGCTCCAGCAGCGCCTCAGCGGTAGGAACCTGGGCGTCTACCGCTTTCAAAATGGCAATGTCGGGCGTTTGCCCGAAAACCGCGGAAATGGCAAAAAGAACCAACGATAGGCGAGACATGGCATAGAGGATAGCGCAGGGAGCGCGGAACAAAATCTGATAGGATGCAGGCCATGAACCGCAGAGACTTTGCGTTATCCATCGCGGGCGCAGCCGGTGCCCCGCAAATCAAAGCCGCCACGGTAAAGGTCCCGTGGTCGCCAGGCATTAAGATGGCCGTACAAATGGGCGGCAACCCCACCGACGAAGACTTGCAGTTTGCCAATCAAATTGGTGTGCGCTATACCGCTATCACTGTGGACCGCAAGGACGACAGTTACGAGAATTTCCAGCGAATTAAGGCGCGCGTGGAGTCCGCAGGTCTGCGGGTGTGGAACATCGGCCACGATGGAAACCGAAATCAGGAGGAGATCGTCCTGAACCTGCCCGGGCGTGACGAACGGATCGAGGCGTATAAGCAGTATTTGAAAAACTGCGGTAAGGCGGGAATACGCTACGTGACGTACGCCCACATGGGCAACGGCATTTGGCATACGGAGCGAGAGACCACCCGCGGCAGCGCGCCAGCACGCGGGTACAACATGGCCAAGGGCGGCGAGGGAATTTGGGCGGGCAAAATCTTCAAGGGCCCGCTATCGCATGGCCGCGTCTACACAGAGACCGAACTGTGGGACAACTACGAGTATTTCATTCGAAAAGTGGCGCCAGTCGCCGAAGAAAACAACGTATTTATC
>JAEUQC010000125.1 GCA_016789905.1 Bryobacterales bacterium
CACCTTACCGCGCGAAGCGCGGCATCCAGCAGTCCCCTTGAAGGGCCGACGGGGGTGTGTGCCGAGCATGATCGACAGCCTGAAGGTGAAAGTCCTTTTCACAACCTGATGGACGTGAAGTGATCGCGAAGCGCAAGGGCGTCGTCGCGAGGCGGGGTCTGGAAGAAGCGTGGAGCAAAAGTACGAGCCGATGTATAAGAACCGGATTTGAGGCATACGGAGCCGGACGAGCGCCCCTAACGCGAAGTCCATATCCATCAACGGCACCGAGTGTACATCCGGCGGTTGCGTACGGAAGGCGGTCGAGATTACCTCGGGAGATCTGCCGTTTGTCCTGGTAACGGGACTGAGGGTTGAGCAATCGATCCTGACCGGACGGCAGAAGTCAGCAGAGGGCGTATTAGGCACGAAAGTGCTGAAGGCCCGAACGGTCTCCGCAAGGGGTTGATGGGAGAGGCGAGTAGGCAGCGTGACTCATGAACGACAAGCGGCAGAATAACCAGCTAGCGCGCCCCGGCAACGGAGCGGGCAACCAACAAATGGTGCTGGCCTTCCAGGAGGAGAGTAGGAGTGAAACTCCGAGGGAATCCAGGGAAGGGACCGAAACGATTACGGCGAAGCGCGGGACGGAAAGCCCGGGCGCTATTGACGGCGACGGTGACACAGACGCGGACGTGGGTGTATGATTCGACTACGCAGAGGCTGACATCGGTGACGCATCCGGAGAGCTCGAAGACGACGGCGCCCACGGCGCCATCGGCGCGGTACGACTATAATTTGGACGGCACGGTGCTGCGGAAGACGGACGCGAAGGGGCAGTATGTGCAGTTTACTTATGACACGGATGGACGAGTAACTGCGGCGCGGCGGTACTTTCCGGGCGGGGGTGAGGATACGTGCTCGCGGGTGGACTATTATTATGGGTCGCAGAGCTTTGACGCGGCGTTTACGCAGAACGCGGCGGGACGGTTGGCGGCGACGGCGACGGGGTGTTCGTTGACCGGGGGCGGGCAACTGATTGAGATGTATTCGTACACGGCGGCGGGGGCGGTGACGAAGAAGCGGCTGCGGATTGTGCGGAGCGGCGGCACGGTGGACAAGGACGTGACTTACACGTATGGAACGGACGGGAAACTGGCGACGGTGCTGTATCCCGGGGCGACGGTGCCGTTCAGTTACACGTATAACTTGCTTGACCAGCCGACGAAGAGGACTGGGGCGCCGGTTTTCCAGGGGAACACGACGGTGGATCTGGTGAAGAATGTGGTGTACGGGGCGGCGGGACAGGTGACGTCGATGCAGTATATGCAGTGGCAGGACGCTGGGACGCCGAATTACTTCACGGAGACGAGGAGTTACAACGCGTTGTATCAGTTG
>JAEUQC010000193.1 GCA_016789905.1 Bryobacterales bacterium
GTGCCGGCCAACAGGACCCATTCCCGCCGAGCCTTAACGCGGCTCAAAGGTCAACTTCACATCGATCACGTGGTCGCCCGCGCCCGTCTCTATCGCGGCCGCGGCTTTCCGGAATCGCTGCAAGTCGACGGTCTGCGCAAAGCCTTCCATGAAGGTGTTGGGATACCCGACGTCCAGCGCGTCGCCCGTCTTTAGCTTCCACTGCCGTCGCGCCTTGCCCTCCAAATCGGCGCTAAGTCCCGCGATCCGAAGCTCGCCAAACCGGTAGAGCGGCCCCTTGTTGATTCGAAGGCGCAGGTCCAGCGTACGGTTCTGATCATCCAAGATTCGTTCCGGAGACGCAATCGTGTCTAGAAAGCCTCTCCGTTTCAGAACTCGCTCAAGGTCCCAGATCCCTTGCTGGATCCGCTTCCAATCAGCCAATTCGCCATTCGGAAACTTCGCCGCGGACAACATCGCATCGACAGAAATCTCATCGCCAACCACGTCCACTTTGCGAAGCCGGAACGTCTCGCCCTCCGTAATGGCGACTGTCACCGATACTCCTCCGTCAGTCCACTCCGGACGCGACGGGACAAATTGAACGCGATAGTATCCATGCTGTTCGTACAAGGGACGAAGATTCAATTCAACGGCCGCGGCAAACCCCCTGCCGGTGTATTCCGTGCTTGCCAACACCTTCTCCAACACGGACGACAGCGCAGCGGATGGCACCGCCTGGTTGCCCTTAAACGTAACGGCGCGAATGCGTGGCAACACTTCCGGCTGGAATGAAAGTGTCATGGCGCGGGTTGCAAGGTCAGTTAGAATGCGAACCGTCAGGCGCTGCCCCCGCAACTGGCCGCCAAGGTGCCGCTCCAGTTCAGCGGCCAGATACTTCTGTGCTGTTTCCGCTTCCGGAATCTGCCGGTTAAATCGCCCGAATTTCTTCGCGAGCCACTGCCAGGGCTCCTGGTCATCCACACCGGGTACATCAATGCTGGCGGCGGCCATCGGAGATTGATCGGCCAGCGTAAGTGTCAACGCATACCCTTGATTGGGGCCGGGCGCGTATCGATATCCGATGGAAGCGAAGATGCCGCTCTCCTGAAGTTTCCGGCACGCCTCGTCGATGCCGGCCTTGTTGATCGGAGCGGTAAGGCGAAGCCCGGCAATCTCCAGGACAACTGGCTTGGAGATCTCTGAGCCCTCAATCGTCACCGATTCCAGTGGAAACGCGTCGCTCTGTGCCAACAGATGACCCGCGTGGCATAACAACAAGAGTGCGAAAGCTTGTAAGCGCATCGGAAAAGCTGATTCTACCCAATTACTCGACAAATTACTTGCGCATCATCTGCCGCTTCAGCGTCTCAACCCACGCGCGTTGTTCCGCAGTTAGTTGCGGAGCGCCCTTCAACGCCAAAGCCTTGGCCTCCGCCAAATCCTGTTCGGCCGCGAGTTGAAGCCAAGCCTGGGCTTGTACATACTCGCGTTCGTTCCGGCCCGCGGCCTCGTGGAGCAGACGCCCCAGCCGGTACTGGCACAATGCGGTGCCCCGGGAGGCACAGAGATGATAGTAACGGCGCGCCCGCGCCAGATCTCCGGGTACGCCGTCGCCGGTTTCGTAACGCACTCCGAGGTGGTATTGCGCCTGGACGCTACCCAGCGTCGCCGCGCTACGCAGTTCGCTAAGTCCCTTCTTCAGATCGTGTGGCAACTCATGGCCGCGGACGCGCCGAATCCCAACCTCGTAAAGCGCCGGCCCATAGTTCTTGGCGGCTGCTTCTTCCATCTTCGCGAGGCCCGCCGCTGTATCCCGTTGGCCATGTTCGCCATCAAGAAGCCATTTCCCGGCAAGATACACCGCCGGTGGATACTGACTCCGGCTCAACTCAGTGATTGACGCGACGGCCCTTGCAATCTCGCCGGAAGCGCTGTCACTCCGGCCGAGTGTTCCCAACGCTAGGTTAAAAGTATTTCGCCGCCGTTCCGCCTTTTCATCGAACCAAACACCCGCGAACCGGAAATTCACCTCAACATTGGCGAGTATCCTCACCGGAACCCCATTTTTCGTTCCCGGTGCAAACTCCCACTGCTCTAACGCGCGCTGGGCCTGCTCGTCCAGTCCAAAACCCAACGGACTAAGCACCGTGATCTCAGTCGGCCTCCCCTGCTCACTCACGACGATTTGGAACATGACCGTACCTTGAATCTGATTGGCTCGGGCCTCTGCCGAATACTCCGGTTCAACTTTGCGGATCAGGCGCGGCGGGGTGACGCCAGGGCCAATGCGGACCGGCGCGGTGGATTCGCTCGATGGCTGTGCGCTCAAAGATACTATCGATAGACAAAAAACCAGCAGCGCTGTAAGCACCCGAGGCATTTCATTTCTCCCTAAAACGGCTCCCGGTAAAACGAACTCCGGCGCGGCGCCGGCTTCTTCACTGCCGCTTTCTTCACCGCCGCTTTTTTCGTCGCCGCCTTCTTCGCCGCGGGCTTCTTCCGCTGCACACCCAGCGACGATTCCAGCACCGCCTCCAGCAGCTTCTTCTCCTCAGGCTTCATCACCCGGTTGAAATTCTCCGGCCGCTTGGCCGCCAGCGCCTGCATCGCCGCCACCCATTCCAGTGCTGGCGCCGCCGTGTGCGGCTTCTTCAGCTCCTTCATTGCCGCCAGCGTCTGCTTGATATCCGGAATGCGCCGGTAACAATCGATGGCCGCTTCCAAACTGCCGCCTTCGCGATGCGCGTTCGCCGCCGCCGCCAAATCCCCAACGCCCTCATAACATTGCGCCTCCAGCTTGTGGTTGCGCTCCGGCAGCTCCGCCAGCACCCCTAGCGCCTCCCGGTAATGGTGCGCCTTCACCAAGTCCGTAACCGCGCGCGACCGTAGCCGGGCGGAACGCTCCTCGGCATCCGGCATCCCGATCGCCTTATAAAACGGCGGCAGCACCCGCACACAAATCGCGGCGTTGGCCCCCACGTGCTGTACCCGCTCCAGCAGATGGATCCATCGCGCCGGCTCCGCGCCAAGCTCCAGCAGGAACCACGGCGGAAGCTTCTCCAGCGCCAGCGGAATACGCCGCATCAGATCCACCGCGGTGTTCAGTTCTTCTTGCTCCGAAAGGCGGTGGAGCTGCGAAATAGCGATCAGTAGACCCGTTAGTTCGGAGTTCTCGAGCGTGGTCGATGATTCCGCCGCCTCCCGCAGCAGGTTCGGGTTGCCCAACTCCGGCGAGAGCTTCGCCTTCCTCATGCCAAGCGTGAAGCACACCTCGGTCAACGTATGATACGCCGCCTTCCGCGCCAGCGGATCGTGAACGTAGTTGATCTCCTTTTCGTGGCCGAGCAGCGCCACCGCCTGATGCGCCCGCGACCACGCCAGATCCGGGCGAATCGCAATGTACTGCCGCGCATCTTCCTGGCAACGCTGTATGCGCTCTTCCAAATCGAGATTCTCTTCCTGCAGCGACTTCAGAAGCGCGGACGGGGTCAGCGCGGAATGGTTCCCCTGCATGTCGTTCAGAAAACGCAAGCTGTTGGCCACGCGCCCGGGGTTGGGGCTCACGTCCAGCCAGATCAGCCGCTCCGTGGGCCGGCTGACGGCCACGCGAAGCTGATCGATAGCCAGGCGCCGCGAAAGGTTCTCAATGTCGGCGGGAAGGAATCGATTCACCGTCACTTTTTCGAGCTGCGCGCCGGGGTCAATGATGCAGACGGAATGAAAATCGAGACCCTTGATTTCAGACGGCGAAAGCGCGTTGGGCACCAGCGTCTGGTTGTCGGCGAATGTCACAATGGCAAGGCCTTCCCGGCCCTGCAAGTCGCTGATGAGTGTGTTTAGCTCCTCGCCGGGAGCCGCCGCGCAATAGAGAATCTGATCGGTGGCGTCGTCTTCAATCGATGCCCAGCCCTGGCCCGACGGGCGGTCCCGTTTTTCAAGGTGCCCGTAAAGATCCCAGACGCGGTTAATCAGTTCGGCGATCTGCCGCGGGCTGCGTAGATTCGCTGATAGCTTATAAACGCTGGGCGTCGCGATTTCGGCGTGGAAAATGTCGCTCAGCCAGCCCCATTCAAAGTCGGTGGGGCGCACCGTCTGCGCCTCGTCACCCGCAATCAACACTGGAATCGGGCGGCCGCGCAGTTCGCGCAAACGCTTGGCCAGGCGCGCGACGAAGAAGGTCTCAATCGGCGTCAGGTCCTGACACTCATCAATGGCGATGCAGTCCCACGGCAGGCGTTCGGCCGGAATGTTTGGAAGCTGCTGGATGGCGAACCAAGCCAAATTCAGATCCGGGAACAGCCGGGGCGCGATCGGCCCGCCCGACTTTTCAATGCGGTTGGCGGCCGCGTTCGCCGCTTCAGCGGCGGCGGCGCCCACATAGCGGGTGCGCGCGGAAATGTACTCCGCGTCGTTACGCCGTTGCAGGCGGGAGGCACTGAATCGGCCCACGCGCGCCGGCAGCGCGCCGCCGATAATGTGGGCGTGGAACTCGTCGAACAGCGCCGGTATGTTCTGCGCCCACGCGCCCAGGTTGCGGGAAAGGGAGGCGACCTCCACACGGAACCTGCTCCGCTGCTCCGCGAGTGGCACGGGCACGGCCGTCACGCCCAGCAATTCCCGCAGGAAGTGCGGAAACGTGTTGACGTGGTAACTCCGGTTGGCGGCGCAGTAGCGTTCAAAGTAGGAGCGCGCCAGCGCCGCCAGATCGCTCGAATAGGTCAGGTAAAGGGTGTTCGCCGCTGTCGTCTGGTCGGCGGCGTGCAGCAGGGCGGTAGTCTTCCCGGAGCCAGGATGGCCTTTCAAAATGCGCACTTGATCGTGCGCGGCGGCGAACTTGGATTGCTGCGGCGTCCACGGTGCCGGGCCGTAATCTTCGCGGCGCACTTCGGGCACCGTGATGGGCAAATAGTCTTCCGGAAACTTCTGCGCGGACAGTGGCGCGTGGTCGTCGTGGTGGCGAATGTCGCGCAGGAACAGCGCGCCGCTAGGAGCGTTGAACCCCTTCAGCGGCAGCGCGCCCGCCGGCGCCCACCACGCGTAGAAATGCGAACCCGACGATCCGCCCAGCCTCGATCGGCGCCAGCCCTTGTTTTCGCCCTGTGTGCCCTTATAGTGCAGCCGTTCGGGGTCTATCAGCAGTCGCTGCAGCAGCAGCGCCGCTCGCTTCCCAATCGGCTGGGTTCGATACGACTCCAGTCTTTCGAGGAAGTCTGGATGGCAGAAGACCGGATTGGCGTGGCGCGCGGTTTGGAAGTGATCGTCCACATGCATACTGTAGCGCCCAACGCCGTGGTGTGATAGCTGTTGCTGTATGAAGGTGCTTGTTGGGCTCTGTGTGCTGGCCGGCGCCGCCTGGGCGGACGAGTCGATCTCCGCGCTGGGCCGGCGCTTCTCCGTGCCACTGGCGGCGGATTGGAAGGCCAGCGCGGAAACGCTGGAACTCGTAGTGAAGCGGCCCCAGGAAAAGCCCCGCCGGCCGAAGCAATTCGCCCTGTTGGAAGAGGGGCCGTTCACGGCGCTCACGCTGGAAGTAGAGGTGAAGCGCAACCAGACATCGCTCATCCTCGTTTACGCCTTTCAGGACGACGCGCACTTCAACTACGTCCATCTGTCCGTCGACGATCCCGCGAAGGTCCCCGCCCACAACGGCGTCTTCCACGTATTTGGCGGCGATCGCGTTCGGATCTCCTCCACCGCCGGCGGCGCCGGTGCCCTGCCCTCCACCGAATGGACAAAAGTGAAACTGGTGTGGGATGGCAAACAAGTGGTCTGCCATGCCAACGGGAAAACGGCGGAGGCGCTGCGCGGCGTGGATCTCTCCCTGCAAAAAGGCCGCGTCGGTTTGGGTTCGTTTTTTGAATCCGCCAGCTTCCGCAACCTGCGGATTACCGCGCGCTAGCGGCGATTGGTATAGCCTGGAATACATCGTATGAAGCTACTTTGTGGACTGGTGTTGCTGGTTGGCGCGGCTTGGGCTGATGAGACCGTCACAGCCATGGGCAAAACGTTTTCCGTGCGAAACGCGGCGGATTGGAAGGGCACGCCGGAGGGCCTGGAACTGGTGGTGAAGGATGAACCGGGCGTGCCCCGGCGGCCCAAGCAGTTCGCCGTTTTGCAGGAAGGGCCGTTCACCTCTTTCACCCTGGAAGTCGAGGTGAAGCGCAATGGAAAGTCGTTGGCGCTCGCCTTCGCGCACCAGGACGAAGGCCACTTCAATTACGCCCACATCTCCGTCGACGACCCCGCGAAACAGCGCGTGCACAACGGTGTTTTCCACGTGTTTGGCGGCGAACGCGTTCGCATTTCGTCACTCGAAGGAGGCCCGGGCCTGCTCCCTACCAAGGAGTGGACCAAGGTGAAGCTGGTGTGGAATGGAAAGACCGGGGAGGTGCGCTGCTTCGCCGATGGAAAGACCAGCGAGGCGTTGCACGCCGTGGATCTGTCGTTGAAGAGTGGCCGCGTCGGCCTGGGTTCGTTCAACGAAACGGGCAGTTTCCGGAACTTGAAGATTCGCGGCGAAAAGTAACCCGCCTATTGAAGAATCGGAAAGTGCAGGTAGTCTTTCGGCACAAACAGGCTGCCTTCGGTGGTGCCCTCCGGCGCAATCCGGCGCAGGCGATGCTCCAGTTCGTGCCCGTTGATGTCGCCGCGGAAATAGCACTGGAACGCTTCCACCACGCGCTCCACTTCCGCCGCGCTTTCATGCACAAACTCCAGCCGGAAATGACAGATGCCCGCGTTGATCCACTCGCCGATATGCGCGCTCGCCTCCTGCGCCTCCGCGCCGAAGATTGTATTCCGGCAGCCCACATCAGCCATCACCGGATGCGCGCGCCCTTTTTGGTCCTTTAGCGCCACGCGGTGCTCCTCGCACGGCCTCCCGCAATCTTTGTGCGTTGTGCCGGTCGATAGAAACCGGCAAAAAACGCAGTGCTCGGTGTGAAACACCGGCAGGTGCTGGTACACAATCGCCTCAACTTGCCCAGGGCCGATTTCCCGGGCCAGCGCCCCAATCTGCGCCGCGTTCAAATCGTGTGTCGGCGTCAGGCGGGCAAGTCCCATTTCCAAATATGCGGCCGCGGTAAGCGTATTCGCGGTGTTCAAGCTGAAGTCCCCAATCAACTGCCGCCCGGCGCCGTTCAGCGTCCGCAGCATCCCGGTGGAGCGTACCAGTATCGGGCAATCCAGGCTCACCAGGAACTGCACAATGCGGGATTCATCCGGTTTCAAAACTCGCGGGCTGGCCACGCGCACACTCACACCGGCGGCTTTGGCGCGCTCCACTGAGGGCCGAAGGCCAAACAGGTCCAGGTAGTCCAGCGTCACGCTCGCCGCGTCCAGCGCCAGCGCCGCGTCCAACTGTTCCGGCGTCCGCACAAGCACATGGAGCTGTGGCTCCCCGCCGCCGAAATGCTCCACGTGCGGGCGTGCTTGGCGGGGGTGAACCTCGCGTTCCGGCGCCCGTGTTTGCAGCGCTTGCAGCGCATCCATCGCCTCACGTCGGAGCTGGTTCAATAGCGACGCGGGCGCGAACAGCGCCCCCTGAATCTCCGCCGTAATCTCACCCAGTTCATAGGCCGTGTTGCCCAGCCGGCCAAGCTGGTCGCGCAGCATCTCCACGTCCAGCCCACGCCTGGAAGCAGGCGAAAGCGGCTGTGGAGATCGCACCGTCGTCTCGATCTCCGGATGCCGTTCCAATCTCCAGCGGATTGCCAGCGGCGCCGTGGCCGATGCGGTGACGTGAGCATTCACCCGCTGCCGCGCTACGGGAGCGGCCGGGTCCAAATACGGCCGCACGGCTCTGGCCAGGTCCGCGTCGTCCGTCCGCCACAATATGTCACCGGGACGGATACGGTCAAAGCGGACCGCGCCATTGGCGAATCGCAGCAACAGCGAACCGTCCAGCTCCGGCAGCAGTTCGTACACCCGCCCGCCCTCTTCCTGCTCATGGGGGCTGCGCCAATCCGCCGCGTCGAACACCACCCCATCGCCGGGCTTCAACGGGGCAATGTCGTGGGCCGCCCCCGGCGCCACCGCCACGCCGTCCGCGTATACGCAAACAACGCTGCCCATCTCCACGCCCCGATGGCGCGGTGCGCGGCCGCGCACCACCGCCTGATGATTCACGCCGCTAAGGAAGTGCGCCCCCAGCCCGCGCGAATACACCTGCTCCAACTGCAACTCCTCCGCCGCCGTAATGCGCGGCGCCCGGCCCGCCCACGTGTCGTCCACCGCCTGCCGGTAGGCGCGCGTCGCCAGCGCCACGTAGGCTGCGTCCTTGTAGCGGCCCTCTATTTTCAACGAAGCCACCCCCGCGTCGATAATCGCGGGCACATGATGAAGCGCCGATAGATCACCCGGAGAAAGCAGATAGCGTGCATCCGCCAACGGCGCGATCTCTCCATCCACCACCATTTCATATTCCATCCGGCACGCCTGCGCGCACTGCCCTCGGTTGGCGCTTCGCCCTCCCCACGCCTCGGAGGAAAAGCACTGCCCTGAATAGGCGACACACAGCGCGCCGTGGACAAAAATCTCCAACTCCGCGCCCGTCGTTTCGTGGATCTTCTTGATCTCCGCAATCGACAGTTCGCGCGCCAGCGTCACCCGCTGCACACCAAGCGACAGCGCGAACTCCACGCCCTCGGCGCTGGTGATGGAGGTCTGCGTGCTCGCGTGCAGTTCCAGCGCCGGCGCCAGTTGCCGCGCCATCTTCAATACGCCTATGTCCTGCACAATCAGCGCGTCCACCCCGGCGCGCGTAACGGCGCCGATCGCTTCGGCGGCGGCGTCCAGTTCGTGCTCGAAAACCAGCGTGTTGAATGTCAGGTACCCCCGCACGCCGCGCGCGTGCAGCGTGCGCATCACCTCCGGCAACTCCTCCAGCGCGAACCCCGTTTTCGCCCGCGCCGAAAAGTGGTGCAGCCCAAAATAGCACGCGTCCGCGCCCGCCTCAATCGCCGCGCGCAACTGCGGCCAATGCCCGGCCGGCGACATGATCTCGGGCTTTTTCGTGGCGCGCACTCTAACTATTAGTATCGCCCGAGCGCCACCGCCGCGGCCGATGCCGTCGCCAATATCGCCAGCCCCCCGCCGGCCAGCAATCGAAAACGCCCGCTGCCCAGCGCCGCCGCCACACCCAGTTTCAACACGCCGTTGGCCAGCACACCCGCCAGCAGCGCCACCCGCGCCGCCGGGTCCGCCGAAGCGCGCGCCATCGATAGCGTCAACGCGTCCACATCCGTAAGGCCCAGCACGGCGCCGGAAACAACCAGGCCCGCGCCCCCGCCCCATTCCCGGGCCCAATGAACGGCATAGAGCACCCCTTGAAACAACAGCGCCATCTGCAGCGCGGCCCCCAATTGCAGCGGGTTTGGCGCCGGCGCGTCGCCCTCCGCCGCAGCCCCTCGCCGCAGCCCGAAAGCCACCATCGCCACGCCGGTCACCGCCGGCGCCGCCAGATACCACAACAGCTCCGCGGCCATCCCGCGCTCCAACACTAGCAGCGCCGTGAACACGCGGAAATACATCACCGTGCACGCGCCAATGACGCCCAGCGCCAGCGGCGCGGCCATCTCCGGTTCTCGCCGGCTCAGGCGCGAAAACGTCCACGTCACGTTCGTGGAGGAGATCAGCCCGCCCAGCAAACCCGTCAACACATATCCCCGCCCAGGCCCGGCCACACCGCGCGCCACGTAGCCGCCAAAGCTCAACGACGAAAAGAACAGCACCAGTATCCAAAGTTCGCGCGGCCGCACGCCGCCCCAACCGCCAATCGGCCCTTCCGGCAGCAGCGGCAGCACAATCAGCGCCATCGCCGCAAAGCGGGCGGCCGCCTTCAATCCCTGGGCCGGAATCCGCGCCACCAGCGAATGCAGCCGCGATTTTTCCACCAGTAGCAGCGCCGTCCCCGCGAACAGCGCGCTCGCCGTGCGGCCATTTCCGATCCCGGCCAGCACCCCGGCCGCCAGCACCACCAGCGCCGCCATCTCCGTGGTCCCATCGTGGTCCACTTTGCTGGCCGCGTAGTAGCCGATCAGTATCAGCCCTGTCGCGCCCGCCAGCAGTATGCCCGCCAGCCACGGCAATCCATGTGCCCAAAAGAGCCCCGCCACCCCTGCAAACAACCCCAGCAGTGTGAACGTGCGAATACCGGCAAAGTGCGACGCCGGGCCGGATGCGTGCCCGGACCACTGCCGCTCCATGCCAATCGCCGCGCCGCCAAGTGCGGCGATCAGCAGGCTGAACACGGCCTGGGTTTCGAGCAGCATCGCCGTTCCCAGTCTAACCAAGCCCGCGCAACCGCACACACCACGCGCGAATAGCCGGAAATTCTGCTCACGAAGTCTGGCTCCAGGTTTCCTGGTCCAGCGCCGGTAGCGAAAAGGAGCAGTTGCCCGGCTCAATTCCATCGAAGCGAACCCGCCCTTTAGCGTCCAGCGTTCCACGTTCAATCGCGCCGTTCGGCAACATGCAAACATACTCCTGGCCCGCCATCGGGCGGCCCAGATCGTCAACCACTTCCATCTCAATCCACGTCTTAACCACCTTCGCTTCGCGGATCTGCTCGGCAACCGGCGCCGCCGCCGCCGCGGGCGGCACACCGCCGCCGCTGGAAACCGCCAGCAGCGCCCAGGCCCCGGAACGGAACGCGTTCGCGATTACGCTGTGACGCGGATTTCCTGTGCCAGCCAGCGCGCCCCAAAGTAGCGTCAATTCCTCGGGGTTCCGCGGCCGCTGCAGCGCCCGCTCCAATAGCGCCACCGCCTGTTGCGGCGCAATCGGCGTCTCCTCCGCGCGGAGGTCCGAGGCCCGAATCGCATTGTACAGCCGATTTAGTATGTGAATGCGGAAGACGCGCCGTTGGCTACTCAATGTAGGCCTCCTCCTCTTCCACTGCTTCATCGGAAATCGAATCGCTGTTCGACGGACGCTCCGCTATCTCACTCGGTGACGGCCATGGTGTGCTGTCGAGTTCACTGCCCTTAAAGCCGATGCTGTATCCCAGTCCAAAGTGGACCGGTTCCCCCGTAGCTTGCGTCGCGCCCTCCAGCGGTGTGCTCATGACCGGCGTCGAATAGCCACATTCGTTCAGCAGTTGCGCCCAATTGGTGGCTGCCTTCACCGAGTGATGCTGAAAGTGCCACCATTCCAGATGGGCCGCGTTTTCCCGCGGCGGCAGCATCACGATGTGCTCTGGCAGAAACAGCATCTTGCGCGGCGCGGGCGGCTTGCCCGGCTCCTGTTTGGCAGGCTTGCTAAAGACCGGCTGCACCAGGAAACTCCAGTCCTCCACTTTGATCTTCGCTGGCTTGGGAAGGTCCGCCTTCCTCACTTGTTTCTTCTTTGCTCCCTTTCCGGCCACTTCGGCGGCCAGCTTCGCCGCTGCCGCCTCATCATCGGCCTTTTGCTTGGCGGCCGTGGCTTCCGCCGTCAGCCTCGCCAGCGCCTTGTCCGCGGCCGCGGCCAGTTCCGCCCCTGTCAAAACGGTGGCCGCCGGCAGTTCGTCGTCCACCTGTACGCCGCTCGCCGCCACCTGAAATGACTTGTCTTGAAAGTCGTTCCGGAACAGCTTCAACACCTGCTTTAGCCCATCCTGCCGGTCCGGATTCAGCTCATTCAGCACAACCGAAATCTGCGCGCCCCCGGGCAAATACACACCTTTGCTCCCGGGAAGGTAGGCCGGAACTTTCGGAATCTTTTTCAGCGGATTGATCTTGCGGCGCCACTCCTTGAAGAAGGGCGTGTCCACCTCGTCCGGCAGCGCCGTCTCGTCCACCGTGGTTTCCTTGCCCTTTGCGCCGGCCTCGCGAAACTCAATGACGTATTTTTTGTGCGCGAGTTCCGGCGCCTGCTGTTGGGAGGCGGTAATATCTTCAATCGCCGCCACCAGGTCTCCCTGTTCTGCCTTGCTCGTCTCAAATTGCAGGTAGTTTTCCATCGGGAAAGACGTCGGCGGCACCTTCGATGGATCGGCCGAAAACGAAGCACGGTCGCGCGTTTCCCACTTGTGCGGTTGTATGCGGTGCATCTGGCAGCCGTGCCCGACCGCCGATAGATTCAGCCACGATCTAGCCCACTCGCGCGCCGGAAAATCAGCGTCGCCCTCATCGGGTTTGTACACCGTCAGGCTGTCCGTACCGCCGTCCAGTTCGTAGAAGTTCACACGCCACTGCGTCACCGTCGCCCGGTAGTACCGGTTCACCAGTTCCGCCGCCTCCAGCGCGGCAAGGTCCTTGGCAAAGCCGTACGCCTCTTTGAACTGCGTACGAATCCAGTCGTTCGCCAGTTTCTCGTCTACGCCTTTCAAGTAGTTCGCCCTCACAAAACGGGCAAAGCCGCCCCCCACTCCTCCATCGTCTTTCTCGTCCGGATTCGCCGGGAGCCCCGCCCATTCGGCGATCTTGGTCTTCAACCGCTCCACCTCGTCGTTGTCAATCGTGCCGTCTTCTTTGAACACGGCCACGCTCGAATGCCCATACAGCCGAAACCGCATGCGCCACCGGTCAGGCAGCCGGTAGCCATCGGTATGGATGGCGCGTTTCGCGTCTTCGATCGCCTTCGCCGCCGCGTCGCGTTCTCGAGTCGCTTTCGCAACCCGCGTTTCGTACTTTTTGTCGATTCCCCCCAGCGCCTTCTCCGCGCTCTTCACACGAAATTTCGCCGCATCCGTCTGCTTCTTCGTCGGGGGCTTCGGGTTGTCCGGCGCCTCCATCGTCTCTTTGGCCGCATTCGCTGCGTCCAGCGTCTCCTGGGCCTTCGCCCGGTCCTTCTCCCGTTCCGCCGTCAGCGCATCCAACGCCTGCTGCTTCTGCTCCAGCGCTCTTTCCAGCTCCGCCACCGTCGCGCTGGCTTTCAACCGGCGAAATTCCGCCTCGAACCGGATAGGCCAATCCTCCGTCGATGTTCGCTGCCGGCCCCCCGTCATATCGCTGGCCAGTCCCGTCTTATGGATCGAATTCTTGATCGCTCCGCCCCCGCCTTCTGCCAGCAGTTGCCGGTACGAGTGGCCGGACTTCATTCCATAGCGGCATCCCATCACCTTTGCCAGCTCGCTCCAGGCATTGAACGCAAACGCGCCCCGGGCCAGCATCAGCACGCCGTTGCCAATGGTCACCAGATGCTGCGGCGGCTTCACCCATCGATTCTTGATCCACAACGCCATCGCCGCGTGCGTGCGCGGCCCTATCACGCCGCCCTGCTCCATCGCGGGTACTGGACTCGCCTTCGCCGCCGCCGCGGCCCCAATCTCCGATGCCCAGGAGTCTTCTTCATGGGCCGGATCCCATGCTTCCAGGCGCATCGCCTCGCCCTTGCCCAGGTGCTCCTGGAACCGGGCCGCCGCCGCCTGCAGCGGTCCGTGGAAGAAACTGTACGCGTCCGTCAGCGCCTTTACCCGCTTCGCCTTCGCGCTTTCCCCCATGCTCTTGCTCTTCTCAGTTCTGGTGATTGCCGCTTTCAATCCGGGCACGGAGTAAGGTGTGTCCTGGTCCCCAGTCGCCGGGTATTTCAGCTTTCCCAGGGAATCAACGGCCTCCTCCACCTGTTGCCGCACCGCGCTCAGGTTCTCGTGCGGCATTCCGGCGTACAACCACCAGCGGTAGCTCTTATCTTCGCCTTGCCATTGCGGCACGTACGCCTCGGCTTTCGGCGGCACGTGGATCACGAACTGCTCTCCGTCCTTCCCGCTGCCGTTTTCCACCCGGAACCTCTGCACTGCGGGGCCCCCGAAGCCGAAATACTTGGCAAATCCGGACGTCCCGGGCATCGCGCCCCACAGGTCCGTGTTATGAAAATCCACCTCCGCTCGCCCCGGAAACTGGTTGTTCAGTCCGCGTGTCAGGGCGCGCGCCAGGTCCGGACTCGGGTGCCGTATATAAAGCGCGAAATACTCCTCTCCTGCCGAAAATTTAAAGGAGTCCGGTTCCAACCGCGCGTGCCGGTCGCGCCATGGGTTGGATGTCGCATACACCGGCTCCAGGTAGCCGTCGACATCCGTAATCCCCAACACGAACTGGTCCGCCGGGTCTGGAACGGTTTCGGCGAGCTGGGCCTCATACTGCTTCTGGAGCCGCTTGTAACGCTTTTCGTTGAACTCCTTCACGTGCGGTGTTTCCACCACCCGCGCCACCTTCGCGGCCTTCGTGTCCTCTTTCTCCCCTGCCGGCGGCGAGAGTTTGAATGCGATGAACAGCCCCTTCACCGGATCGTTCGACCCGGCTAACAGCACCCGGACCGTAAATAGTCCCGGCGCCACCGCAACGGGATTCTCTTTCTTGGCCATGATTGTTCAGCTCCCGCACGGACAGCCGGAGCCTGGCTCCGCCTCCGCTGCCTCCCGTTCCACCAGCGTGTGTGGATCGTCCGTGCATGGCGTTGCCTCCGGTGCCGTTTCGCCCAGCTTTTGGTCGCCGATGTAGGCGGCGCCACGCGACACCAGCAGGTTGGAAATCACGGTGTTCCAGCTCTCGGCCACCCGAACGTCAACGCTGTAAATTCCCGCTGGAACGTCGTGGAACGGGTAGTACAAATGGCGTTTGTCTCGCGCCGCTTTCACTTCCGTGTCGGAGCTCAGACACACGTGTTCCCAATCCCCGCCCAGGCTGCGCAGGCAAACCGCGTCGTCCTGGAACGGGTCGCCGTCCATGTCGAGTTCCAATGGAATCACAACGTCCACGCCCCCCAACACAATCGTGTTGTGCTCCGTCTCGCCGGCGTTGAACAGCGCGACGTCGTGCGTATCAGCAGCCATGAAGCTTCTCCAGTCTGGCCAGCGTTGCCTCGTCGGGCAAGCCATTCGGTTCCAGGTCCTCATCGGCCTGCAGCAACGCCAGCGCCGCCCGCGTATTGCGCCCATAGATGCCGTCGTTCGGGCCGGCCGTGTACCCCAGGTTGTTCAGCCGCGCCTGAATTCCCGTAAGGTCGTCCTCTTCCACGTCACCATTTGGGTTTAGGTGTCCCAGGTTCAGCGTCAAAGTCCGGCCGGCAATCGTCAGCGTGGCCGTGGCCTCCTCCATCGCTACAGGCTCCGCCACCAGGCCGTCCCCATTGGTGGCCCCCCGTTTCGCCCGGCCGCCGCTGAACTGGATGGCGTAAGGTTCGTCGCGAAATGGCTCGCCTTTGGCATCTTTGAAAACCACCCGGAGAAACTTCCGCGGAGACTTAACCGTGAACCGGTGCAGCCGCCCGGTCGCGATTTGCTCCTCCTTCACGCGAGCCGCCGGAATGACGATTTCGTCCCCAGGGAACAGGATATTGGGGTTGGGCCGCTTCTTGCGCAATGCGCTGTTGGCGGGGTGGTTGTAGATCGTTCTCCAGTCGGAGAAGCCATACCTGTCGGCAATGCGGCTAAGGCACTCGCCCTGACGTACGATGTGACTCTTGCTCATGAGAGGCGCTTGCACTAAACGCGCGAACCATTCGCGGACCGGGTCAGTGCTTGTCCTGCTTCCCTCAGCTTACAACGGCGGCTAATTCTGCAAAACCTCGAACGCCTCCGCGCCACAAATCTGCTCCACCGTCTTTCGAAATTCCCGGTCCGGCCGCACCCGTTGCACCACATCCAGAATCGCCGAAAAATCGCGCGCCGCTTCCAGCTTCAGCCGCACTTGCGCCGTCCCCGGCTTGCGCTCAAACAGTTCGTGCAGCTCCCGCACCGGGTCGCGCCCATTCTCCTGCAGCCGCACCCGGATCGCAATCAGCGACGCCAGCGGCACCCGCGTATTCGCCAGTGGAATCAGTTCCTTAATCCGTAGCCGCGGCGCCGCCCCCTCGTCCGGCATCACCGTCGCCACTATCAAACACGCGTTGTCGTCAGTCAGGCATGGCGACAGATCTTCGATCAGATGATCATTGTCGCGCCCATTGAAAATCATCCCTTCCAGCGATCCCTTCAAATCTTCCACGCCCAGCGTCACGTACGCCTTGCCTTCCTTCGAGCGCCGCCGCTGGATGCCCGTCAGTATGCCGCACAGCTTCACTTCAAAATTGCGCGGCAGGTCCGCCAGTTGGTCCGTCTCGTGGGTGCGCAGGTCCGCGATCCGGTCTTCATAGTCGTCCAGCGGATGGCCGGAAACATAAAACCCGATCATTTCCTTCTCGCCCTGCAGCGCCTGCATTCGCTTCCAATCCGGCACCTTTGGCAGGTCTTCCTGCGTCTCTTCCCCGCCGCCAAACATATCGCCGAACAGCCCGCCCTGGCCGGATTCCTTGTCCCGCCGCACCTTCGCCCCGTGCTCCATCGCCCGGTCCACCGCCGCAAATAGCTGCGACCGCGTCCCGTCCAGCGAGTCCATCGCCCCCGCTTTTATCAACGATTCAATCGCCCGCTTGTTCACCGCCGAAAGGTCGATCCGCTCGGCAAATTCAAAGAAGTTCTTGAACGGTCCGCCCTCTTTGCGCGCCGCCAGAATCGATTCCACCGCGCCCTGCCCAAGGTTCTTAATCGCCCCCAGCCCGAATCGAATCGCCTCTCCATCCGGCGCGAACGAAAGCAGACTCTTGTTCACATCCGGCGGCAGCACCTTGATGCCGCGGTCCCGGCATTCATTGATGTATTTGACGACTTTATCGGTGTTCCCCGTTTCCGACGTCAACAGCCCCGACATGAACTCAATCGAATAGTGCGCCTTCAGGTACGCCGTTATATACGCCATATAGGCGTATGCCGCCGAATGGCTCTTGTTGAACCCGTACCCGGCGAACTGCGCCATCAGGTCGAAAATCTTATCGGCCTTCTTGACGTTCAGGTTGTTCTTCGCCGCGCCTTCCAGGAAGCGTACTTTCTGCCGCTCCATCTCGTCCGCGCTCTTCTTGCCCATCGCGCGCCGCAGAATATCGGCGTCGCCCAGCGAGTAGCCCGCCAGCACGTTCGATATCTGCATCACCTGCTCTTGGTACACAATGACGCCGTATGTCTCCGCCAGCAGCGGCTCCAGTTGCGGCAGGTCGTACACCACTTCCTTCTTCCCGTGCTTGCGCGCGATGAAGTCGTCCACCATCCCGCCCTGGATCGGGCCCGGCCGGTATAGCGCGTTCAGCGCGCACAGGTCTTCAATTCGCTCCGGTTTCGACCGGCGCAAAATGTCCTGCATCCCGCCGGATTCAAACTGGAATACGCCCGAAGTGTTGCCCTTGTGGAAGATCTCCTGGTAGGTAAACGCATCGTCCAGCGGGATCTCTTCCATCACGATCTTCTTCCCGCGGTTGGATTCAATCAGCTTCAACGCGTCGTCGACAATGGTGAGCGTCGTCAGGCCCAGGAAGTCCATCTTCAGCAGGCCCATTTTTTCCAGCCCGCTCATGTCGTACTGCGTCACAATTTCGTCTTTGTTCGTCTTGTACAGCGGAACGATGTTCTTCAACGGCTCCGGCGAAATAACAACACCCGCCGCGTGTACGCTCGCGTTCCGCGCCATGCCCTCCAGCCGCTGCGCCACCTCCAGCACGTCCTCCACGCGCCGGTCCGCCTTCGCTGCCTCCCCAAACCCCGGCTCCTGTTCAATCGCCTCTTTTAACTTGATATTCAGCGTGGGCGGAACCAGCTTGGTCAGCTTGTCCACTTCGCCAAACGTCATCTCCATCACGCGGCCCACGTCCTTAATCGCCGCCTTCGCGCCCAGCGTTCCGAACGTGATGATCTGCGCCACCTGCTCCCGGCCGTACTTTTCTGTGACGTACTGAATCACCTTCCCCCGCCCGCGCGGTTCGAAGTCCGTATCAATATCGGGCATGCTGATGCGTTCCGGATTCAGGAACCGTTCAAACAGCAGGCCATATTGCAGCGGATCGATATCGGTGATCGTCATCGCAAACGAAACCAGACTCCCCGCCGCGGACCCGCGGCCTGGCCCCACCGGAATGTTCTGCTCCCGCGCGTACCGGATGAAGTCCCACACGATCAGAAAATAGCCGGAGAACTTCATCTGCTGGATCATCTTGATCTCACGCGTCAGCCGTTCTTCGTACTCCGGCAGCGGCGTGCGCAGTTGCCCGTGCGCCGCCATGTATTCCAGCCGCGGCTTGCGCTTCTCAAACCCCTCGCGCACCGCGTATTCAAAGAAGCTGTCGATCGAGTGGTTCGGCGGTACGTCGAACTTCGGGAACGGCTCCTTTACTTTCTCCAGCTTCACCTGGCAGCTCATCGCAATCTCGTAAGGTGTCACCAGCGATTGCGGATAGTTCGAAAACAGCGCCTCCATCTCCCGTTTGTTCTTGATGTAGAACGCCGGCTTGTCCCACTTCATTCGATTGGGATCGTTGTACGTCTTGCCGGTGGAAATGCACATGAAGATGTCGTGCGCCCGCGCGTCGGCCTGGCGCAGGTAATGCGCGTCGTTCGTCGCCACCAGCGGCAGGTCCATGTCCTTGGCCAGCCGCGCCACCTCCGGGATCAGCTTATGGTCCTGGTCCAGGTCGTGGTCCTGTATCTCCAGAAAAAAATTCTTTCGGCCGAATATCTCCGCGTACTCCCCGGCCATCTGCCGAGCCTTGTCGTACTTGTCTTCCAGCAACGCTTCGTTCACGTCCCCGCGCAGGCACGCCGACAAACATACCAGCCCCTTCGAATGCTGCTGCAAAAGCTGTTTGTCCACCCGGGGTTTGTAATAGAACCCGTCCAGATAGCCCGTGGATACCAGTTTGATCAGGTTGCGGTAGCCGTCCTGGTCCTGCGCCAGCAGCACCAGATGGTTGTATCGCCCCGCTTGCTTCTTGTGGTCGTCCACCACGTAGAGTTCACACCCAATCACCGGGTGTACTCCCTTCGCTTTCGCCGCGTTGTAGAACTCCACCCCGCCAAACAAATTGCCATGGTCGGTCATGGCTATGGCGGGCATCTGCTCCTTGGCGGCAATCTCCATTAGTTGCTTGATCTCGCAGGCACCGTCAAGCAGCGAATAGTCGGTATGGCAATGTAGGTGAACGAAAGGTACGTCTGACATCGGGAATTGTGGCGGAAGGTTCCGGGGGGAGGAAACCTCAATTATACTTTTGGAGTCCCCTAGGAGAACTCTATGGATCGCAGAAAACTTCTCATCACCGGCGCCGCGGCGCTTTCGATTGGTTCCCGGCGCATTTTGGGCGCCAATGACCGCGTTCGGATGGGCATAATCGGCCTTGGAGGACGCGGAAATGCACATTTAAGCGGCTATTTGGCCATTCCCGGCGCGCAAATTGCCGCCCTTTGCGATGTCAATCAGGCCGCCCGCGAACGCGCCAACGCGCGCGTCGTCAAGGCCGGCCAGGACAAGGCCGCCGAAATCTCAGACATGCGAAAGCTGTTTGATTTGAAGGATATCGACGCCGTCTCCATGGCCACCCCGAACCACTGGCACGCCCTCGGCGCCATCTGGGCCATGGCCGCCGGCAAAGACACCTATTGCGAAAAACCCGCCAGCCATAACCCCTTTGAAAGCAAGCAGATGATCGCCGCCGCTCGCAAATATGGCCGCATGTGCCAGATCGGCTCCCAAAGCCGCTCCACCCCGCACTGCATCGAAGCGATGGCCGCGCTGAAAGACGGCGTCATCGGCAAAGTCTACATGGCAAAGGGCTTATGCTTCAAGCGGCGAAAATCCATCGGCCGCAAACCGGACGCCCCCGTCCCCCCCGGCCTCGATTGGGACATGTTCCTCGGCCCCGCTCCCATGCGCCCCTTTAACGAACTCCGCTTCGCCTACAACTGGCACTGGTTCTGGGACACCGGCAACGGCGACCTCGGCAACCAGGGCGTTCACCAGATGGACATCGCCCGCTGGGGCATGGGCGTGCCGAACGACCACTCCGGTATGAAATCCGTCGTGTCCACCGGCGGTAAGTTCGCCTACGACGACGATCAGGAAACCCCCAACACCCAATTGGCCACGTTTGACTACGGCGACCGCGAAATCGTCTTCGAAGTGCGCGGCGTTTTGACCGGCGGCGAAGGAACCCTCGGCACCGCCAACCGCGCCACCAGCGCCGTTGGCAACCTCTTCTACGGTGTCGACGGCTGGATGGAACTCGATGGCTCCGGCTATCGCATCTACAAGGGCGAAAACAACGAAGTCGTCAAGAACGTGAAAGCCGAACGCGGCATGGACGGCACCGTGCGCCACATGGAGAATTTCCTGGCGGCCGTTAAGTCCCGTGATCACAAGAGCTTAAACGCCGAAATCGAAATCGGCGCCGCCGCCGCCGACCTCTGCCACTTCGCCAATATCTCCTACCGCGCCCGCAAACGCCTGAACTGGGACGGCGCAAAACACACCTTTGACGACGTCGCCGCCAACAAATTGCTCACCCGCGACTACCGCAAGCCCTACGTCGTCCCCGCAAAACTCTAATGTAAGCATCCTTACACGACAATCGTGATTATGTAATCAAAGCCTCTTACAATTACATAATCGTGCATCCGGTAGTAACAAATCGGCGCCTCGGCACGTGGATCGTCACCTCCGCCTTTGGCGAAACTTCCCTCATCGGCCTCCTGGACTAAGCCAATCAATCCCTCGGCCGCATGGACGACATCGGCTACGTTCTGCCGGATAAGTCCCTTTATTTGTTCATGAACGTGCGGAAAGAGGCACTGCTGTCCTCCCAGGTGGAGGGCACGCAGTCCTCGCTCGCCGATCTGCTCCTGGTCGAGGGCGAGGAGCGTCCGGAGGAGTCCCCCATGGGGGATGTCGAAGAGGTGTCCCGCTACCTGGCCGCCATGCAGCACGGGTTGACGCGGCTCGCCGGCGGCTTCCCGCTCTCGCTCCGCCTCATCCGGGAAATGCATGGCGTTTTGCTCGCCACCGGCCGTGGCTCCCACCAGAATCCGGGCGTGTTCCGAACCAGCCAGAACTGGATCGGCGGCACACGGCCCGGCAACGCGGCCTATGTTCCGCCGCCGCCCGAACGGCTCATGGAGTGCCTGGACAACCTGGAAAAGTTCCTCCATATCCAAAGGGACGATCTCCCGGTGCTCGTCCAAGCCGGCATGGTGCACGTACAGTTTGAGTCCATCCATCCGTTCCTCCATGGCAACGGGCGCATCGGCCGGCTGCTGGTCACGCTCTTTCTCTGCCAACGAGGCGTGCTGGCGGACCCGCTGCTCTATCTCAGCCTCTACATGAAGCAGAACCGCCCCCGCTACTACGAACTCCTCCAAAGTGTTCGTGAAGACGGCGGGTGGGAAGCCTGGCTCAGGTTCTTCCTCACCGGCGTCGCCGAAACGGCGAACGATGTCATCTCCGCCGCCCGGCGAATCATGGACCTCCGCGCCGCTGACCGTGTTCGCGTCGAAAAACTCGGCCGCGCCGGGGTCAACGGGCTTCGCCTCTTCGACCTCTTGGGCCGGTTTCCAATCCTGTCCATTCCTTTCGCCTCCCGCCAATTGGGCCTGTCGCACCAGACCTGCACGAAACTGTTTCTGCATCTGGCCGCCATCGGCATCCTCCACGGCGATGAGCGCCAACGCGGCCGCATCTTCCGCTACCGCGCCTACCTGGACATACTCAGCGAGGGGACTGAGCCTCTTCGTCCATAGGGGTACACCACCAAAAAGGAGGGGTAGAACCAAGTGTCATAAAATAGACACCGATTCTGCCCTACACTAAGGTTTCCTCCCTATGTCACTCAGAAAACTCCTCCCACTTCTCCTCGCCGCCTCGGCCCTCCTGCCAGCCCAGGTCTCGCTGACCACGCAGGGCACCCCATACACACAGGACTTCAACACCCTCGCCAACTCCGGCACGGGCACTGTGCTCCCGGCCGGATGGGTGTTCCTGGAGACGAGTACGAATGCCAACACCATTTACACCGCCGGAACCGGATCGAGCAATGCCGGCGACACCTACAGCTTCGGCTCCGCGGGAAGCACGGAGCGCGCGTTGGGAGGGCTCCAAAGCGGCAGCCTGATACCAACAATTGGCGCATCGTTCACCAACAACACCGGCGGCACCATTACCTCTCTCAATATCGCCTACACCGGTGAGCAGTGGCGGCTAGGGACCGCCGCACGCGTGGATCGCCTGGATTTTCAATACTCCACCGATGCAACTTCGCTCGCCACCGGCACCTGGACCGACGTCAACCAGTTGGATTTCACCGCCCCCGTCACGGCTATCCCCCTCGGCGCCCTGGACGGCAACTCCGCCGCCAACCGCACCGCCATCACGTTCAACATCACCGGCCTGAACATCCCCAGCGGCGCCACTTTCTTCATCCGCTGGAACAGCTTCGACGGCTCCGGCGCCGATGACGGCTTGGCCGTTGACGACTTCTCCATCACCCCACAAGGCACTTCCGGCGGGCCCGCCGTGCTCTCCATTAACGATGTCTCCCAAGCCGAAGGCAACGCCGGCACGACGAACTTCACCTTCACCGTCGCTCTGTCCGCCCCGGCCGCCGCCGGCGGCGTCACCTTCGACATCGCCACCGCCGATGGAACCGCCACTTCCGCCAGCCTCGACTACAACGCCAAAGCGCTCACCGGCCAGACAATTCCCGCCGGTTCCTCCACCTACACCTTCACCGTGCTCGTAAATGGCGATTCGGCGGTCGAGCCCAACGAGACGTTCTTCGTCAACGTCACCAACATCACCGGCGCCACCGCCGGCGACGCCCAGGGCCAGGCCACCATCCTCAACGAAGATGTTTCGCTGCTCTCGATTCACGATGTGCAAGGCACTGGCCCGGCCTCGCCGCTCACCGGCCAATCGGTCACCGTGCGCGGCATCGTAACCGCCCTCCGTTCCAATGCATTCTTCCTCCAGGAACCGGACGCAAACGTCGATGCGGACCCGGCCACCTCGGAGGGCATTCTCGTCTTCACCTCCTCGGCTCCTCCCGCCGCCGCCGCCGTGGGCGCCCTGGTCCAGGTAACCGGCACAGTCACCGAATTCACCAGCACCGGCAATCCGCTGCTGTTCACCACCACGGAACTAACCAGCCCCTCCGTCGTGCAACTCTCCACCGGCAACCCCCTGCCCGCACCGGCCGTGCTCACAGCGGCAAACTTCCTCCCGAACGGCGGGCTCACCCAACTGGAGCGCTTCGAAGGAATGCGTGTATCCATCCCGTCCATGCGCGTAGTGGCCGCCACCGAAGGAAATGTCAGCGAAGCGAACGCCACCTCCACCTCGAACGGTGTCTATTTTGCCGTGCTCAGCGGCATCGCCACGCCCGTGCGCGAAGCGGGAGTGGAAACACCGCTCGCGGCGCCGCTTTGCGCCGCCGGCGCCGGCTGCGCCATCCCCGTCTTCGATGCGAACCCGGAACGGATTCGCGTGGATTCCGACGCCATTGCCGGTCAAACGGCACTCAATGTCGGCGTTGGCCTCACTCTTACCGGCGTGGAGGGAGTGCTGGACCACAACGGCAGCGCCTACTCGCTCTACACCACTCAGGCCCCCGCCATCGGCGGCGCCGCCATCTCCGCCACCCCCATCCCCCCCGCCCCGGCCGGCTCACTCACCGTCGCCGCCATGAATATGGAGCGGCTCTTCGACACCACGAACGACCCAGGCATCAGCGACCCAGTCTTGACCGCGGCGGCCTATAACAACCGCCTCGGGAAAATCTCACTCGCCATCCGCAACAACCTCCGCACGCCCGATGTGCTCGCGCTTTCGGAAGTGGAGAACCTCACCGTGGCCCAGGATCTCGCCGCCCGCATCAACGCCGACGCGATCGCCAACGCCCAGCCCGATCCCGGCTATACCCCCTATCTGATCGAAGGCAACGATGTCGGCGGAATCGACGTCGGGCTCCTCGTCCGTACCCCCGCCGTGTCCGTCGTCTCTGTCACCCAACTCGAATCCGCTACTACCTACACCGACCCTTGCACCGGCTCCCAAGCCACGCTCAACGACCGGCCTCCGCTGCGCCTTCGCGGCACCGCCTCCAAGAACGGCCAGCTCATGGATTTCACCGTTTTCGTGAATCACCTGCGTTCGTTGAACGGCATCAGCGACGAGACTTCTTGTACGCTCGCCACCGATGGCGCCCGCATCCGCGCCAAGCGCGCCGCGCAGGCCAACAATGTCGCCAAGGTCATCCAGGACGAACTCACCGCCAACCCTTCGGCGCGCATCCTCGCCGTCGGCGACTTCAACGCGTTTGAAGTCAACGATGGCTACGTGGACACCATCAACACCATCATGGGCACCCCCGCCCCGGCCACGCAGGTTGCCGCCGCCACCGCGGACCCCTCCTACGCCAACATGACCAACCTGCTCTCCCTGCTGCAGGCCACCCAGCGCTACTCCTACGTCTTCGACGGCAACCACCAGACGCTGGACCACGCCCTCATCAACCCGGCCGCATTGCAGCAACTCGTTGGCGGCGGCTATGCCCGCCTGAACGCCGAATTCCCGGAATCGTTCCGCGGCGACTTCAACCGTCCGGAACGTTACTCCGACCATGACCCCGCCTTCGCCTACCTCACCACCGCCGCCAACATCACCTCCCAAACGGCCACGACCCGTTTCGGCATCATCTACAACCGGACGGCCCTCACCGCCACCAGCCGCATCACCGTGCGCAACAACACTGCCAGCCCCATGGCCGGCCCGCTCAACCTGGTCATCTCCGGCTTGCCCAGCGGCGTCACGCTAACCAATGCCACCGCGGCTCTCGGCGCCGCTTACGTCTACAACTTGGCGGCACCGCTCGCCCCCGGCCAGTCGGTCACCGTGAATCTAAACTTCTCCCTGAATGCCATTGGGCCCATCAACTACGCGGCCAATGTGTTTTCGGGCACACTGTAGTCTTCGGAGGAATAACAAAAATGAAAACCAAACTTCTACTTTTCCTGGCCATGGCGGCGGCCATGCCGGCGGCCATCTTCCAGGTCACCATGGATACCAACGGGCTAAGCACCCAGTCCGGAACCATTGATATTCAATTCAACCCAGGCAGCTTTCCCGGTCCATACGAAGCCGGCAGCGCGGTGATAACAAGTTTCAATTTGGGTACCGGAACGCTCGGCTCACTGGTGTCCGGGCCGGACGGCGGTGCTTCGGGTACACTCGTGCCTGGCCCGCTCACCATCTTGAACTCTGATTTCCTGAACGGTGTCCTCTACAACGCCACGTTTGGGGATTTGCTCACCTTTGATGTCGACTTCACCGGCAGCGCGTTTACGGATTTGGCGCCCTCGGTTGTTTCGTCGCTGCAGGTAACGCTCGAAACCCAGAACGGTACCTTGGTGGCCTCGGCCGGCCTTCTTGGTGACAGCCAGCTCGACACCTCCGCCAGCTCCCGTGGCGTCAGCTTCAAAGCCGCCGGCGCCGCCGTCCCGGAACCGGCCACCTTCGGCCTCTTCGCCATGGGCATGGCCGCCGTCGCGCTCGCCGCCCGCAAGCGCAAATAGACTCCCGCCAACACAACCCAAAAACACAAAAACTCCCGCCCCGGCGGGAGTTTTTGCTTTTAACGCTGCCTTGGTTGCGCGGCAGTCTTCAATGACCCGATCAGCCGTTTGGATGCCAATGTAATGTCATCCACCGCCGCCTCAAACGACGCTTGGTTCACCTTCGACGACTTCGTCGATCCGCTGATTTTCCGCACAAACTGCAGCGCGGCGGCGCGCACCTCCTCGTCCGTCACCGGAGGATCGAAATTGAACAGGGGCTTAATGCTGCGGCACATTTATGAAAACCAGTTTCGCAGTTTGCGGCGGGCCTCTTTCAGGTGTGCCGGCATCTGCTCCGGCGGGCCGCCGATTTCCAGCACCAGCGCGCCCTTGTACCCAATACGCCCCAGCGTCTCGTACAGCCGTGGATAGTCCACAAAGTTATGTACCAGCGGCTTGTGCTCCACCCAGGTTTCCGGATCAATGTCGTGAACGTGCAGGTGAAAAACCTTCCGGCCCAGCCGGCTGAGTATGGTGTTCGTCGTCTCGTTGTAGGCTTGAACGGACGCGGGCAGCGAGCGGGCTTCGGCCGGAATCCTGCTCGCCAGCTCGACAAACCGGCCCTGGTGGCCAACGTCGATCGTGGCCCCCAGGTTTCCATGACCAACGGTTTGTATGAGGGAGACGAAGTCGTCAACCGAATGCGGGAACCCCGTTTCCACTGCGATCCTGACCCCGAGCTTCGCCGCCTTCCCCGCCCACCGCGCTATGGCTTCCGTGTACTCGTCTTGCCGCGCCTTCCAGGTTTCCTGTGTCAGCGGCTGGGGATGGAGCACAGCCGTCGTCGCGCCGAAATACGCGGAGCCCTCCAGCGCCGTGTCAATCGTCTTCACCGCGTGCTGCTTTTCCTCCACCCTGGCGCTCAGCCAGTTAAGGCCCGTATACGGCAGATGCGTCGTAACGGTTTTGAATGGCTTTAGCTGGGTTCGAATTTCCCGCTTCTCCAGCGCCGTCAACTGGTCAAACTGGAATCCCGGGAACACCTTCGGCGTCGGCTGCGGCCGGCCCATCGGATGGATTTCGATCACTTCAAATTCAAGTTCACCGATTAGCGAAATCGCCTGGGAAAGGCTGTAGCCCTGCACGGCCGTGTTGGCCCCCAGCGGCCATCTTCGCCGGGCGGCGGCGGCAAGCGCGGGAGTGAACAGCAACTGGCGCCGGGTCATGCGTTACTCTTCCCGGCTCATCTGGTTCGATTTTCTTTCCATCCAATCGCGCACAAGCAACACCTTTCCCGGCCCTGGCATCGGTTCCGGAGCCTCGGGCGGCGCCGGCAACCCCCGCCACACCCCGGTCACACCGCCTGCGCTATCGGCTTTCAACACGCTCATCACCAACAGCAGAATGGTCGCTCTCATCTCTCCGTCCTCCGCTTTGCTTCAGGCCTGCGGTCCGGTCTGGTTCACCCGCGCTGCCGATGCCGTGCCCAGCACCCCGCCAAGCCCCATCGATTCCACAACAGGCGACGGTACAATCACCATCGAGCCCTTCTCCTTAATCGCTTCATACAACATGTTCATCGCCCGCAGATTGAACGCCACCGGATTGTCCTGATACAGCATCGACGCTTCCGCGAACTTCTGCGCAATCTCCGTCTCCGCCGTCCCCAATATGATACGCGCCTGCCGCTCCCGTTCCGCCTGCGCCTTTCGCGACATCGCGTCTTCCAGCGCCTGCGGAATGTTCACCTGCTTAATCTCCACCGATTGCACCGTTATCCCCCACGGGTTCGTTTTCTCGTCAAGAATCCGCTGCAGCTCCACTCCCATATGCTCCCGTCCGGTGATTATGTCGTGCAATTCATGCGCTCCAATCGTCTCGCGCAGCGCCGTCTGCGCGCTGAGCCGGATCGCTTCGTAAAAGTTCTCCACCTCCAGCACGCACTTCTGCGCGTCCCACACCACCCAGAACACAATCGCATCCACATTCACCGGTACCGTGTCCTTCGTCAGCGCCGATTCCGCCGTCACATCCGTCACCCGCACCCGCTGGTCCACCACTCTTGCCACAGAATCAATGATCGGCACCACCGTGAACATCCCAGGCCCATAGAGGCCCCGAAACCGCCCCATACGCAGCACAATCGCCTTCTCCCACTGTTCCGCCACCCGGATCGCGAACAACAGATAAAACGCAATCGGCAATGCTGCTGCAACCGGCCACGGCGTCAGCGCCAGCCCGGTCACTCCCGCCCCGGCCAGAAGCACCGCCAGGAACAGAAAGAATCCCAATGGACAGATGGACTGCGCGCCCGACGCGCTGTCCCTCCTCGGAATCACGATCAATGACATAGCCCTCTCCTCTTCTAGTGCTGCTTCTCTCGCAGCGCTGCCAGCACTTCCTTCATCGAAAATCCCTCGGCCCCAGCCCTCGCCGCCAGGTCCGCTACAAATTGGCTCAGCCGCCTCTGCCGCTCGGCCTCATCCACCGCCACCGGCTGTTCCGATATAAACGTGCCTGTTCCCTGTTGGGTGGTCAACACGCCCCGGATCTCCAGTTCCTTGTATGCCCGAACCACTGTGTTCGGATTGATCGCCAGGTCCACCGCCACTTGCCGCACCGTCGGCAATCGGTCTCCCGCCCGTAACGCCCGCACCGCCATCGCCCCCAGCACCTGGTCGATCAACTGCCGGTACACCGGGATACCGGTGCTCAAGTCCAGCCGAAAACCGAATGCCGCATTGGATTTCGCCTCTGCCATTGTTTACTAGTGTACTAGTCTACTAATACATGTCAAGCGGATTCCGCTCCCTATCTACTCCACCCGCACATCCCGGCTCACCTCCCCCGTCACCTCCGTCAATTTCCCCTTCCCCGCCGGCGCCCGCAGTCCCCGTATCCACCCGTCCACAACATTGTGCAGCCGCACCGCCGGCGCCGCCTCCGCCTGCAGTCCGTCCAGCGTCACCGTGCGCACATCGTCCAGCAGCACTGCCGGCCGCGCGTCCTCGTTTTCCCACCGTACCCGCACATTCCGCAGCGTCAGCCCCTCGGCGTGACGCGCGTAAAAACCATACGCCGGCAGCGTGCCAAACATCCACGCCTCCGGATAGTGGTCCGCCAGTTCCGGCACGTTCAGCCCGCCCGCCGTCTTCTCCCCGCCCTTCATCGAAATCGAAATATTGTCCAGGCTCACATCCCGCACCGGATGGCCCGCCAGCCCGGTCACCGAACTTGTCACCAGCCCGCCAGTTGCCACCACGTTCGCAATCGACACATTCCGCAGCACCCCCGGCCGCGGCGTCTCCATCCCTCGCCCCCGGTTCCCCAGCCGCACAAATACCGGTGTCCCCACATCCCGCATCGTTATGTTCGACGCCACCAGACCGTCAATCGTCCCGCCGTCCACCGTCTCAATCGCAATTCCGGAAATCGGCGCCCGGAACGCATCCGCCTTCTTGAACATCACGCAATTGCTGATGGCGATATTCTTAAAATCCCCCGTGCTCTCCGTCCCCAGCTTGAAGCAGTTTGATGTACTCGTCATCACGCAATTCGTGATGGCGATGTTCTCCGCCGTCCCCACCGGCGCGCCCGGCCGTTTCGGCGTCTTGATGACAATAGCGTCGTCCCCGCCCTCAATGTAGCTGTCGGCCACGCGCACGTTCCGGCTCGAATCGATGTCGATGCCATCCGTGTTCGGCCCGCGCAGCGGACTGATCAACGACACCCCCCGAATTGCCACCCCGTCCGACCGCAGCACGTGAATCCCCCATCCCGGCGTATCGCGTATGCTGATGTCCTGCACCCGCACCCCCCGGCTATCGGCGATCTCCAGCAGCGGTGATGGCCGCGGCCGCACGCCCAGCAGGTACGGATGGTCGTTGCGCTCCCGCCGGAACGCGTCGCCGCTCCCATGAATGCGCCCCCCGCCGTCCACCGCCGCGTTCTCCACGCCGTGCATGCTCACCAGGTGCGGCGGATTGTAATCTTCCATCCGCCGGCTGCCGGTCAGCGTCGCCCCCGGCAGTATGCGCAGTGTGATGTTGCTCCGCAGCACCACACTCCCGGACAAATAGTTCCCCGCCGGCAATAGCGCCACTCCCCCTCCGGCCTTCGCGCAGTCCTCTATCGCCCTTTGAATCGCCGCCTGGTCGTTCGTCTTCCCATCGCCTGCCGCCCCGTACTCCCGCACATTGCATACCCCGTCCCTCGGCGCCCCAAGCGCCGCCATCCCCAGCGCCAGTCCCAGCCGCAACACCGCGCCCATCCCATTCCTACTTAACAAGCTCCAACTGGTAAACATTCCCTCGCACCTGAAAACTCTCATACGCAATCTCCTCCGTCCCCGGCCGCCACGCCGGCGAACGCACAAATGGGCCGAACCCCGTCTCCCGCGTCAACTGCTTTCGCTCGCCCGTCTCCCGGTCCACCCACCACAACGTCCACACCCCCGCCCGGAACGAGGCGTAGGCAATCCGCCTCCCGTCCCCGGAAAACGAATGCGCCCACTGCCACTCCGGCTCATGGCCCAACACCTTCATCCCCGTCCCATCCTTGCGCACCACGCCAATCTGGTCATAGTCGCCGCGCCGCACCTGAAACCCGATCCACTCCCCCTTGCGGTCGCCGAACGCAAACGTCGCCCCGTCCCGCTCGAATGTGATCTGTTTGGGCTGCACCGCCTCCACCGGCCCCACACAAACATTGAACGGCATCGAACACGACGACAACAGATCCTTCCCGTTCGGCAGCAACACCGGATGAAACAGCCCCAGCGTGCTCCGCTTATGAATCACCCGCGTCTTCCGCGTCCGCGGGTCGAACGCCCGAAACTCCACTTCGCCACCCTCCACGGCGTTGTAGAGCAGCTCTCCCTCCGTCGTCCAACTCGTCCCGCCCTCTTTCTGCCCCGCGTCGTTCGCGACGGCCATCGCCGCCCCGCCCTCCGCCGGCATCATCCAAAACGTGCGGTTCCGCCCCTGCGTTTCCACCGCGAACGCCATCCATTTCCCGTCCGGCGAAAAGCTCGGCACATACGCCCGCAGCACCTCTTCCTGAAACACCGGCCGCGCCGTTCCCTCTGCCCCTACTTTCCACAACTGGCTTACGTTCCGCAGCCGCGCAAACAGCAGCCGCCGCCCGTCCCGCGAAAGGCTCAGCCCCGCCGGTGTGTCCCCGGTCGTCGCATACAATCGCCGCGGCTTCCCGCCCTCGGCCGCCACTTCCCATATCGCGTGAGTCCCCTTTTCGCCCGCTGCGGAAAAGTAGACCTTGCGGTCTTCCGGGCCAAACACCGGATCCCACACGCGGCTCACATACGTCCCCGGCTGCCGCGGTATGTCCACGCCCACTCCCACCAGCGGCCGTATCTTCCCCGTTGCCAAATCCAGCACATGGATTCCCGAATCCCGCGCCATCGCCGTGAACACAATCTGCTTCCCGTCCCGGCTCCACGAAGGCGCGGTGTGAACTCCGCGCGGTGTTCCCTGCATCGTCACCTGCCGCAGCGCCCCGCCCTCCAGCGCCGCCGTCCATATCGTTCCCGCGCCGCCCGCGTCAAACGGCGCCAGGCTCTTCGGCTCCGCCAGTGCGAACGCCACTGAACCGCTATCCGGCGCCCACGCCGGCGTAGCCCCGAAATTGGTCAGCCGCCGCGCCGCGCCCCCGGCCGCCGGTATCACCCAAATGCCCCGCCCAACCACCGAATGGTACGCAATCCATTTTCCATCCGGCGACCACGCCGGCTGTATATTCTGCTGGCCATCGTTGGTCAGCGCCACTTCCGCCGCCTCCGTGCCCGCCTGCCGCCGGTACAGCTCAAACCGTCCGCTCTTGTTTGAACAGTAGACGAACCCGCGCCCGTCCGGTCCCCACGATGGCCGCGCGTCCAGTCCGGACGTCGTCGTAATCTGCGCCACTTCCACCGCCGCCGCGTTTTCTACAGTTGCCGGTCGCCCCGGCCACAGCCACAGCCATCCGCCCACCGCAACTACCGCCACCCCCGCCGCCGCCCAGTACCACCACTTCCGCCCGCCTGCCACTGGCGCCGCCTCTTCCTTCCGCGCCTCCCGCAATGTACCCACAAAACGGTACCCCAGTGTCGGCGCCGTCTCAATATATTTCGCCGCCCGAGGGTCGTCTCCAAGCTCCCGCCGCAGTTGCGCCACCACCCGCGTTATGGCGTTGTCCGTTACCGCCGCCCCCTCCCACACCGTCTCCACCAGCTCGTCCTTGGTCACCACCCTGTCCCGGTGGTGTATCAAATGGAGCAGCACCCGGATCGCCTTCGGCTCCAGATTCAGCCGTTCCCCATCCCGGTTCACCGCAAAAGCCGCCGGCCACACCTCAATCGTATCGAACTGAAAACAAACGGATTTGTCTTCCATCACGAATTCATCACCATCGTTTTCCTCGCTCGGACACAAAAATCATCTCTCCATCCAGACTCCCGGAGCCCCGCCCTTTACGCTCCGTCCATGCGCCCCATTCTCCCACTCGCTCTCCTGCTCCTTCTCCCGGCCACACTCCGTTCGGAAGACGTTCTCCCGGCCAAAAAAGTAGCACACTTCCTCTTGCTCCCTAAAGTGTACTTAAACGGCAAAGGCCCCTTCCGCATGATCGTCGATTCCGGCGCCGCCTCTTCCACCCTTCGCCCGGAAATCGCCTCCGCCATCGGCGTCGCCCCCCTCGCCCGCGTCGAACAGGTCACTGTTTCCGGCGCCTCCCTCCGCCTCGCCGGTGCCGTCGAACTCAGCTTCCCCGGTCTCCCCGCCGAAACCATCGAAATCGTCTTCTCCCCCGTCGCTTTCCCCCACGCCGATGGTGTGCTCGGCCAGTCCTGGCTCCGCCGCCACAGCTACCTCCTCGATTTCGCCAAAGGCCAACTCATCCTCGACGGCCATCCCCCCGCGCAAGGCATTCAACTCACCCGCAAAGACGCCGAAGGCCGCCCCGCCCTCTCCGCCACCGTCGACGGCGAAACCCGCGAACTCGTCCTCGATTCCGGCGCCCCCGCCCTCATTCTCTTTCGCTCCTCCCCCCGATACACCGCTCGCGTTCGTCTCCGTACCAACAACGGCACCGCCGAAGCCAGCACCGGCATCGCCACCCTCGCCTTCGGCGACCGCTTCCGCCAGTCCTTGCAGGCCGTGGAACTCCCCGGCGCCGATTCCGGCGGCCTCCTGCCCCTTTCCGCCTTCCGCGCGGTCTATGTCGCCAAAAACGACGGCCCTATGGTCCTCGTTCCTCGCTGACACCCGCCAAATCCGCTTCACCCCGGATTTCCGCGCTTCGCCTCACTTTCTTTGCCTCTTCCAGCCCGCCGCCCCAAACTATAGTGTGCGCAAACTCGCCCTTTTCCTCCTCCTCGCCGCCAGCCTCCTCGCGCAGGCACTGAGTTCCCTCAACGGCACCGTCACGGATCCCTCTGGCGCCCTCGTGCCCAACGCCTCCCTCGAACTCACCAACCTCGACACCAGCGCCAAACGCACCGCCTCCACCTCCGCCGCCGGCGCCTACGCCTTCCCCCAACTTCCCCCCGGCCGCTACTCGCTCACCGTCAAAGCCCAGGGCTTCTCCGCCCGCGCCTTCAATGAACTTGTCCTCCCCGTTGCCACCCCCGTCACCCACAACATCCAGCTCGAAGTCGGCGCCATCACCGAAGTCGTCTCCGTCGAAGCCGCCGCCGCCCAGGTCAATGTCCAGGACGCTTCCCTCGGCAACAACTTCGGCCAAAAAGCCATCCTCGAACTCCCCATGGAGGGCCGCAACATCATCGGCCTCCTATCCCTCCAGCCCGGCGTCACCTACTACGGCGAAAACGGCAATAGCTACCGCTCCGGCAACGTCAACGGCGGTAAGGCCGACCAGGCCAACATCACCCTCGATGGCGTCGACGTCAACGACCAGCAGGATCGCACCTCCTTCACCGCCGCCATCCGTCTCCCCCTCGATACCGTCCAGGAATTCCGCATCATGACCACCGGCGTCTCCGCCGATTTCGGCCGCTCCTCCGGCGCCCAAATCACCCTCGCCTCCCGCGCCGGTACCAATCAGCTCCACGGCTCGGCCTACTGGTTCCTCCGCAACAAAGCCACCAACGCCAATAGCTTCTTCAATAACCAGAACGGCGTCCCCCTCGCCAAACTCAATCGCAACGTCTACGGCGCCACCCTCGGCGGCCCCATTCGCAAAAACCGCCTCTTCTACTTCGGCAACTTCGAGGGCCGCCAGGACCGCCGCGAAGATAGCGCCCTCCGCATCGTCCCCACCGAATCCCTCCGCCGTGGCGAAGTCCGCTACCTCCGTGCCGATCGTTCCGTCGCCACCCTCACCCCAACCGAAGTCAAAACCCGCATCGACCCCCTCGGCATCGGCGCCTCCCCCGCCATGCTCAGCATGTTGAATTCCTATCCCCTCCCCAACGATTCCTCCACCGGCGACGGCCTCAACACCTCCGGTTTCCGTTTCAATGCCCCCATCCGCCTCCACTGGAAGTCCTACATGTCCCGGCTCGATTACACCCTCGACCGGAACTCCAACCACACCCTCTTCCTCCGTGGCCAGCTCCAGGACGACAACGACATCACCGCCCCGCAGTTCCCCGGCCTCCCGCCCAATAACACCAACCTCAACGGCAGCCGCGCCCTCGGCATCGGCCTCAATTCCGTCCTCTCCCCCACAAAAATCAACTCCTTCCGCTTCGGCCTCACCCGCGCCAGTCTCGAAAGCACCGGCGTCCTCCTCGCCCCCTTCGTCAATATCCGCGGCCTCACCGACCGCTTCGGCACCGCCCGCCCCATCATCCGCAAAACCCCCGTCTTCACCTTCTCCGACGACTTCACCTGGATCCGCTCCAAACACGAAGTCAAACTCGGCGGCATCGTCCGCGCCATCCGTAACAACCGCGTCAACTACGCCCGCTCCTTCAACGACGCTGGCGTCAACTCCAGTTGGATGCTCAACACCGGCGCCGATATCAACGCCCCCGTCCCCGATCTCGCCACCACCTTCCGCACCTCCTTCCGCGATGCCGCCCTCGCCGTCCTCGGCCCCGTCACCCAGGTCAACGCCTATTACAACTACGACAAGTCCGGCCAGCCTCTGCCCCCCGGCTCGGGCGTCGCCCGCCAGTTCAATAACGACGAATTTGAGCTCTACGCGCAGGACACCTGGAAGGTCAGCCGCTCCCTCACCGCCTCCTTTGGTCTTCGCTGGTCGCTCATGCCCCCCATCCACGAAGGCACCGGCCTGCAAACCAGCACCCGCGTCCCCCTCAGCGACTTCTTCGCCCAACGCGCCTCTCTCGCCGCCGCCGGCCTCCCGCAGTCCCAGGTCGCCCCGGTTGAATACCTGCTCCGCGATGGCGGCGGCCGCGATATCTATACCTTCAACAAAACCAACTTCGCCCCCCGCGCCTCCCTCGCCTACTCCCCGCAGGCCTCCGGCCCCCTCGCCCGGACACTCTTCGGTGCCCCCGGCCGCTCCGTCATCCGCGCCGGCTGGGGTATGTATTATGACCTCTTCGGCTCCGGCCTCATCACCAATTTCGATGCCGTCGCCCTCGGCCTCGCCACGAACTTAACAAACCCCAGCGGCACCCAAACCCTCGCCACCGCACCCCGCTATTCAGGTTTCAGCTCCATCCCCGCGCAGCTCACCCTCCCCGCGCCCCCCGCCGGCTTCCCCCAGCGCGCCCCGGCCATTCAGGACATCAATACAGCCATCGACGATCGCATCCGCGCCCCCTACTCCATGAACTTCAATCTTTCACTCGGGCGCGAGTTCGATCATGGCTGGTTCATTGAGACCTCTTACGTCGGCCGCGAATCCCGCCGTTCTCTTATTTACGAGGACATGAGCCAGCCCACCAACCTCCGCGATTCCGCCAGCGGCGCCACTTACTTTGAAGCCGCTTCCCAATTGATGCTCCTCTCCCGCTCCCGCACCCCCGTCGCCAACGTGCCCAAAATTCCCTACTGGGAGAACCTCTTCCCCGCCGCCGCCAGCGCTACTCTCTCCGCCACCCAGCGCGTCTATCAGGTCTTCGACGCCAATGGCCCCGACACCACCAACGCCCTCTACACCGTCGATGTCAACTGCCGCCCCGCCTGCTCCAAATTCGGCCGGTTCGCTTTCTTTAATGAGCAGTACAGCTACCTCCGCGCCCTCCGCAGCGTCGGCTTCGGCAGCTACCATGGCTTCCAGTTGACCGCCCGCAAGCGCTTCGCCAATGGAGATCAGGTCCACTTCAATTACACCCTTTCCAAGTCCATTGATCTTGGCTCCCGCCCCGAATCCTCCACCGCCGCCAATGGGTCTATCATCAACGCCTGGAACCGCGCCCAATTCCGCGCCGTCTCGGATTTCGATTCGCGCCACCAGCTCAACGCCAACATCGTTTACGGCCTGCCCTTCGCCAGGCGCAATCGCTTCTTCGGCGGCTGGCAGCTAGGCGCGCTTTACCGCCATCAGTCCGGCCTCCCCACCAGTGTCAGCCCCGGCCGCAACTATCCCACCAACTGGAACTCGGTCGGCTACGCCACCCCCACCGGCATCCCCTTTGCCGACGGCACCAACCCCAACGCCCCCGCCCCGGTCGCCGGCGGCGCCTCCGGCCCAAACATCTTCCAGGACCCCGCCGCCGCCCTCGCCTCCTGGGACTTCACGCTCCCCGGCCAAACCGGCAGCCGCAACGCCGTCCGCGGCGACGGCAATTTCAACATCGACATGAACCTCACCAGGACCTTCCTCATGCCCTGGAGCGAGCACCACAACGTACAGGTCCGCTGGGATGTCTTCAACGTCACCAACTCCACCCGTTTCGATCCCTTCTTCACCAGCCTCTCGCTCGGCTCCACCGGATCGTTCGGCAAGTACACCGACACTTTCACCCTCCCCCGCGTCATGCAGTTCTCCATGCGCTATAGCTTCTAGGGGTTGTGTCACTATCCCCCTTCCGATTGCGCATAATAAGGTGCCAGCTTTTCAATAGGCACCTTATATGCAGCTTCAATATGCGCTCGCCGTCTCGCTCCTGACCCTGGCCTCCTGCACCCCTCGGGGCCCCTTTCGCACCAACAAACTCGTCCCGCCCGGCGCTCCAAAAGAAGACACCCGCATCATCGAAGACCACGGTGACTTTCAGCTCGGCTTCGTCGAGTTCGCCGACGACGGCAAACGCCTCAGTGGCCGTGAACAGCTCGACCTCGTCGTCAAGCGCATCCGCACCCTCCGCCATCTCGACCTCCAAACCGGCGCCAAGCAGGAGTCCACCATCGGCGGCCTCACCGTCATCTACGCCCATGGCTGGAAAAACAACGCCCGCAGCATCGAGGGCCGCCGAAAGGACGTTGAAAAATTCCGCGACTTCCTCCGCGGGCTCGCCACCGAAGTCAATCCCGGTCCCGGTAAGTCGCCCCTCCCCGTCATCGGTGTCTATCTCGGCTGGCGTGGCCGCAGCGTCGAAATCGATGCCAGCCTCCTCAACTGGTGGACCCTATGGCCGCGCTACTTTGCTGCCGGCCACGTCGGTGGCGAACCCATGCACGACTCCATCGCGCAGCTCATCCAGGCCGGTGTCGCGGGCCGCAAACAACTCACCGAAGAGCGCCGCCCCCGCGTCATCCTCATCGGTCATTCGCTCGGCGCCCGTGTCATGGAAAACGCGCTGGAAAAGGTGCACAACCAGGAACTCCTTGCTGTTGAAGGCAACCCGCGGCGCGGCCTCCTGCTCGGCCAATGTACCGCCTTGAACGATGGCAAGGACGTCACCTCCATCGTTGACCTCACCCTCCTGGTCAATGAAGCCACCAAGTCCCGCCAGGCCCGCCGCGCCACTCGCGAATGCTCTCCCGCCGCCTCGGGCGGCATGGTTCGCCACCCCGGCTTCAGCAAATCTTTTTGCGACGCCAATCCCACCGAGCGCCGTTGCCAGCCCTATCCCATATTCGTCCACGTGGCCTCCAGTGCCGATTGGGCCACGCGCTTCCTGGTTCCTGCCGCCCTCCTCGGCCGCACCGCGCCCCATACCCGTTCGCTCTGGACCCATCGGGTCACGCCCGATACAGGCGCCGTCACACCCTCGCCCCTCTTCAAGTTTCAAACGCAGCAGGATCCGCCCCGAACCTACGCCGTTTCCCGCGATCCCGCCATGCCCGAGCGCAATCCCATCTGGATCATGCGCGTCGATGGCAACGTGGTGAAGGATCACGGTGACATCTGGAACGAGAGCTTCCAAAACATGATCCTGGGCTTCATGGGTGGTCTCGATGTCGTCCAAATCCGCAGCTTCTCCGGCGCCAGCCGCGTACTGACCAAACACTGACACGAAATAGCACCGTTCCACCCGTTTCGATCCCTCTTTCACCAGCTTTCCGCTCGGCGCCACCGGCTTGTTCGGCAAGTTCACCGACACTTTCACCCTCCCCCGCGTCATGCAGTTCTTCATGCCGTATAGCTTCTGAGCTTGCATTAGGCTCGCCGTTTCAAGTAGCCTTATCGGTAATGAGAATGCAATCTCGGAGTGTAGTGGATGGAGCGCAGTAACGCGCCGGTGCTTTTGTGGGCGGTTTGCGCTTTCATCGTCTTTGCCGCGCGCGACTTCCGTGTCCTTCGCTCCGCCAGCCCCAGGGTTGTCTCGCTGCGGGCTGCCCTTTGGTTGGCGCTCGGTGTCGCCGCCGGCCTCGTCGCGGAACAACTTTCGCGGCAAACCCTCTTTGGTCTCCTCGCCTACGTTCCCTATTTCTGGATCGCCGCCGCCATCCATCTCCTGCTCGCTGTCACCCGTCTCAACGCCGTTCCTATCCCCGCCGAATTTGTCGCCCTAACCGTCGCCGCCTGGTTCGTGCTCCATCGCACTAGCGTTCCCGGCACCGCGATTGGCGCCGCGCTCGGTGCGGTCCTCGCCCTGCCTGGCCTCTTCAGTCTCTGGCGTGGGTCCCGGCCCGCGCTCCCTACGGGGCCTGCGCTCCTCCCGCATCTATTGATCCTCTACTTTGCCCCGTTCTGGCCCCACGAACCGCCGGCCGCCCCCGCAGGCCCAGCCGCCTTTTCCTGGACAGAAACACTTATCCCCTTAGCCCTCACTGTCGCCCTAACCGCCGCGAGTTACGCCTGGCACCACGCCCGCGGAACCCCTTACCCCCGTCGCCACTCATGAAAATCATCGAAGATCTCCTCTACCTCATCTCTAACGCGTTTCTCCTTCCGACTCTCCTCGGAACCCTCATCGCCTTCGCCTACGGCACCTATCTGGTAGGACAGTTCCTCGCCGAGCTTAACGATAGGCGCGCCATCAACAACGCTCGCCGCCGCCTCTACGAAAATGACCCAACCCCCGAGTCCTTCGCCCAGCAGAAGTGGTCAGGCTACCTCGCGCGTTATGCCGATGCGCGCAGCCGCTTCGCCCACTTCCCAGCCATGATCGACAAAGAAGTCGCCGACATCGATCACGAAATGCACCACCGCGTCGAGCGCCTCGGCATCCTGAGCAAAGTGGGCCCCATGCTTGGCCTCATTGGTACTCTCATCCCGCTCCAACCCGCCCTCGCCGGCCTTGCCCGCGGTGACATGCAGGCCATGGGCGCCAACCTCCAAATCGGCTTCACCACCACCGTTGTCGGCCTCCTCGTGGGCGGTGCCTGCTACGCCATCAGCATCTTCCGCCGCGAATGGTACCAGCAGGACATTACCGACATCGAGTTTCTGCAGGACATTTGGCGGGAGGACAGCAATGCGTCGATCCCTTCCTAAACGCGAGAACTTCCGCGCCAAAATGCGCCGGCGTTCCGCCAATGGCGAAAACGATCCTCTCATGGGACTCATCAACCTCTTTGACGCCTCCATGGTCCTCGTCGTCGCCATGCTCGTCGCCCTCGTCGGCAAAGGCAGCCTCGCCGAAGTCGCCGCCCGCCTCTCCACCGATGACGTAACCATCGTCACCAACCCCGGCAAACAGAACATGGAAATGCTCATCAAACGCGGCAAGAAGATCGAGAAACTCAAGGCCACCGGCGAACAGGGCCGTGGTGCCGGCGAACGCCTCGGCACAGCCTTCCGCCTCCCCTCGGGCGAAGTTATCTACGTCCCCGAAGCAAAATAGTCCTTGTCGATTTTCTGATATCGCGTTATCATCACCAACAACACTCAGTGATGATAACGCGGTGTCGTTATCGACAGGCAAAATGCGACTCAAACTCCTTCTCTCCGCTACCCTCCTCGCCGCCGCCGGCGCTGCTTGGTATCTCCTATCCCGGCCCGCCGTTGCCTTTGCCGGCTTCAGTGATCAACTCTCCATCCTCGCCGGAAAAGCCTCCGCCCGCGCCTCGATTCCTATCGCCGAAATTGGCCGCGAAACGCTCGAAAATGGCGCCAAAACACCCAACTTTGGTGCATTTAAGGTCGTCTTTCTGAACGGTTTGCGCGCCGAACCGTACCCGGAATCCGTCCGCAACGCAGTCCAGGCCGCCGTCAACAAGGGCACCAAAGTCATAGTGCTTCCTCCGCGCCAAGCCAAGATCATGGCCCTCGGCAATGCCGATTTCGAAGGCGCCGACGCCAATGTCGCCGCCTACTTCAGCAACGGCGGCGTGGAAAACTGGGCCCGCCTTCTTCGTTTCGTATCAACCACTTACAACGGCGCCAAACTCCCCATCCAGCCTCCAGTGGAAACCCCCGACGATGGCTTCTACCACCCCGATTCCGACGATATCTTCACCTCCCTCGACACCTACAACGCCTTTCTAGCCAAAACCGGCCGCACCAAGCCCGGCGCCCCCAAAGTCGTCCTCGATTTCTCCCAGGGCTGGAAAACCGGCATCACCCAGGGCACCGATGGCCTCATCCGCGCCTATGAAAAGCGCGGCTGGATCGTCTACCCCCTCTTCGGCCAGAAACACGCGGAATTTCTCCCCGCCATCCAACCCGATCTCATCGTTAACCGCGCCCACGGCCGCTTCTTCCAGGGCGATCGTGGCGTCAAACTCCTCAATACGGTCGTTCAAGCCCCGGTCATTCGCGGCCTTACCCTCACCTTCGAACAGAAAACCATGGAGGAGTACCAGCAATCCACCGCTGGCATTCGCGGTCCCGGCCTCTCCATCGGCACCATCGTCTCCGAACTTGATGGCACCATCGAACCTACTCTGGTGGAAGGCCTCCGCAAGGACGAAAACGGCCGCAAAATCGAAGTCCCTCTCGACGAACGCATTCAACGCCTCATCGACCGCTCGGACCGCTGGGTCAAGCTCCGCCGCACCGCCAACAAAGACAAACGCATCGCCGTTGTCTACTTTGCCGCCCAGGGAAAAGGTGAATTCACCGCCGCCGGACTCAACGTCCCTCGCTCCCTCGTCAAGCTCCTCAACGGGATGAAACACGCCGGCTACACCGTCGACAACATCCCCGCCGATGCCGAAGCCCTCTTCCAACTCCTCAACAACCGCGAATCCAAAACCACCCCCATTCCCGCCGCCGGCTACGCCAAGTGGTTCGCCTCCCTTCCGGAGAAAATGAAGGCCCAACTCACCGAAGCCTATGGCCCCCCGCCCGAGGCACTCTCCGTCCCCACTCTCTCCTTCGGCAACGTGACCCTGGTTCCCCAACCCGCCCGCGGCGCCAACATGGACTCCAAGCTCGCCCACAGCGACAAAATCCCGCCGCCCCACGAATACCTCGCCACCTACCACTGGCTGCAGGATGGCCTGAAAGCGGACGCCCTGGTCCACTACGGCACCCACGGCACTTACGAGTTTCTTCCCGGCCGTCCCGTCGGCCAGCTCGATGACGACTACTCCGACCGCACCGTCGCCGCCCTCCCCAATGTCTATGTCTACACCATGGACAACGTCGGCGAAGCGCTCATGGCCAAGCGCCGCGGCAACGCCGTCATGGTCTCCCATCAGACCCCGCCCATTGAGCCCGCCCAACTCTCCGAATCCGACGCCGAAATTCGCGAACTCTACCGCCTCACGCAGCAGTTCAACGCCCAGGACGAAGGCGCCCTCAAACAACAAATGCGCGCCAAAGTGCGGGAACTCGCCCTTCGCCGCAAACTCGACCAGGACCTTCGCATGGACTGGAAGTCAGCCGAGCCCACCAACGAACAGATCGCCCAGCTTGACCAATACCTCGACGATCTCGACGAAGCCAAAATCCCCATCGGCCTACACGTTCACTCTACGGCCTACGGAGCCAAAGAACTCGGCCTCACCGTCACTGAAATCCTTGGCAAACCGTTCGTCGAGCGTACCGCTGGCCGCGGAAAGTTGGAAGGCGAAGCCTACCGCGCCGCCAAGATAAAAGCCGCCGAGACCGTTCGCGCCCGTTGGAACCAGCCAACCATCCGCCCTGCCGTCCTCGTCAAACCAGCGCCAGAAAAAGTGTATGCCGTTGCCAGCGCCTCCATGCCTGCCGGCAAGACGCATCAAAGCCAAACCCATCCCGGCAAACACGGTCCCGCCTCTCCCGCCGGCGAAGTCATCATGCGTCCGCAACCGGCCGCTGAACTCACCCGTCGCCCCACCGATGGCGCGCTCGACGCCGATTTCGCGCGCCTCGTCGCCCTCAAAGCCGCCTTCGCCGAAACCGCGAATGAAATCCCCGCCACCCTCCGCGCCCTCGATGGAAAGTACATCCAGCCGGGCGGCGGCGGTGACCCCGTGCGCTCCCCGCAGGCTCTACCCACCGGCCGCAATCTCTACGGCGTCAACCCCCGCGAAATTCCCACCAAAGCCGCCTGGGACCTGGGCATCAAACTCGCCAACGATCTCATTGGACTCGAACAAAAGCGTCTCGGCCGCCTCCCCAAGAAAGTCGGTTTCAACCTCTGGCCCACGGAACTCATCCGCCAGTACGGAACAGACCTCGCCAGCGTCTTCTGGCTCCTCGGCGTGCGTCCCGTCTGGGACCAGCGCGGCATCGTTGTCGATCTCGAACTCATCCCCGCCGCCGAACTCAATCGCCCCCGCATCGATGTCCTCATCATGGCCGCCGGTCAGTTCCGTGACTCCTTCCCCGACCGCATGGAGCTCATTGACCAGGCCGTCCGCCTTGCCGCCACCGCCCGCGACGCCGAAAACTATGTCGCCGATAATGCCGCCCAGCTCGAAACCGAACTCAAGCAACTGGGCCTCAGTGCTGCGGATGCCAAACAGTTCTCGCTCGCCCGTGTCTTTTCCAACGGCGTCGGCGGCTATGGCTCCGGCATCACGGGCGGCGTCATGAAGTCCGGCGCCTATACCGATACCAAAGAACTCACCGAAGCTTATGTCGAGCGGATGGGCGCCGTTTATACCGCTGGCGCCGAATGGGGCAAGAAGGTTCCCAAGCTCTACGAAACGGCCCTCAAAAATACCGAAGCCATCTCCATCTCCAACTCTTCTAACACGATCTCCGCCCTCACTCTCGACCACTACTTCGAATTCGCCGGCGGCATGGCCATGGCGCTCCGTGATAAACACGGCCAGTCCGCCGGTACTTACATCGCCGACACTCGCGCCGCCGAAAAGACCCGTACTATCACCGTCGAAGAAGCGCTCGCCCAGGACTTCCGCGCCAAAATGTGGAACCCCAAATGGATCGAAGGCATGAAGGCGCAGGACTTCGCCGGTGCCTCCGAAGTCTCCACCCTCACCCAAAATCTCTATGGCTGGCAAATCACCCGCCCCGAAACCGTAAAGGATTATTTCTGGCAGGAGACCTACAAGATCTACGTTGACGATCCCAACATGCGCCAGTGGTTCGACCAGAAAAACGCCTTCGCCTTCCAGAACATGACCGCCGCTATGCTCGAAGCCATTCGCAAAGGCTACTGGAAGGCCGACGCCTCCACCCGCCAGAATCTCTCTACCCAATACGCGGCCTCCGTCGCCCGCCACGGCGCCAACGGCAGTGAACGCACCGCCGGCAATGCCGATCTGCAAAAATTCGTCGCCGACAATCTAAACGCCCCTGGTAGCGTGCAGGGCCAACTCTTATCCCAGTTCCAACAGGCCACCCAAGCCCCAGCCATTGTGACTGGACAAAAGCTAGTGGTCCAAAAGGACTCACCCCTCGCCGCTATCACCCCGCGCAACTCACTCTATGCCATGGGCGGCCTTTCCGCCGTTGCCGCCCTCTTCTGGTTCGGCCTCCGCCGCAAGAAAGTGTAAGGAACTCTATGTCTCGTTGGATACTCGTCCTGTTTGCCGCCGCCTCGTTGGGCGCGCAGTCCATCTCTTCCTCGCTCACTGGCTCCGTTCTGGATCCCACTGGCGCCGCCATCGGAGGTGCCGCTATTACGCTCAAGGACCTGGACCGTCTAACCACGCTCGCCTCCGTCTCCACCGAAGCCGGCGTCTTTCGCGTCAACGGCATTCGCCCCGGCGCCTATGAACTCGTCATTGAAAAGCAAGGCTTCCAGCGCTACCGGGTGGAACGGCTGTCCTTTATCGGCAATGTTGAAATGAACCACCTCGCCCGCCTCGCCGTCGGGACCCAGGCCGATCAGGTCACCGTCATCGCCGAAGGCTCCCTCATCGAAACCGCCGCCGTCAATGGCGTCCGCGGCGGCACCTTCACGTCAGCCGAATCCAGCGAACTGCCCCTCATCGGCGGCGGCACCAGCCGCAACTTCCGCGTCCTTAGCTTCCAACTCCCGGGCGTCGCCAGCCAGGGCTCCGCCCACGCTCCCTTCAATGTGAATGGCACGCGTTCCCACGGCACCATGAACGTCATGGTGGATGGCGCCGAGTTCATCGACTTCAACTACGGCCGCCTCCTCGCGCAAGGCCTCACGGAGCAGCCCGTCTCCATGGAAACCGTCGAAGGCTACGAAATGCAGACCGGCAACTTCAAGGCCGAATACGGCCGCGCCTCCGGCAGCGTTTCTAACCTTGTCACCAAGCGCGGTACCAACGACCTCCACGGCTCCCTCTACACCTTCTGGCAGAACGGCGCCATGAACGCCCGCAACGCCACTCTCCTCGAACGCCCGCCTTACGTGAGCTACACTCCCGGCTTCACCCTCGGCGGCCCCATCCGCCGCAACCGCACCTTCTTCTTCGCCGGCGGCGAAATCACCGGGCGCGACGTCGGCTCCGCCTCCAGCGTCATCCAAACCCTGACGAACGATCAGAAGGCGAACGCCGTCCCCTGGGTCCGCCCCATCGCCAACCTCTTTCCCGAACCCAACATCGGAACCAACCTCAACAGCGCCTCCATTCCCGGCCCGCGTACCATGCGCTCCTGGATCGGCAAACTCGATCACATCCTTACCGATAGCCACCGCCTCGGACTCAAATACAACTACACCAAAACGCAGGGCAACACCTTTGGCCGCGTTCCGGCCCTCGATTTCAGCAGCTACAACGGGAACCAGATGTACGTCGCGAATCTCGATAGCTCCTTCGGCCCCCGTGCTCTCAACCAGATCAAGGCCAGCTATGTCCACTACGGCAACACGGTTCGCCCCGGCAACGTCTTCCTCGGTGATCCCAATGTGAATGGCATCCTCGGCGGCGTCACCATCACCGGCCTCCAGAACCTCTGGAGCGTCTTCCGCTGGCCGCGCGAAACCACCACCCACAACTACAACATCTCCAACGATTTCACCTTCTCCACCGGCCGCCACATTCTCAAGGCCGGCGGCATCCACCGCCGCCTGCAGTCCAACACCGTGAACGACCAGAACTTCAACGGCTGGATGATCTTCACCTCCGTCAACGACTTCCTCAACGGCAACCCCGTCAACTACCAGCGCGCCTTCGGTGTCACCCGAACCGACCAGCGCGGCAGCGAATTCGGATTCTACTTCCAGGACGATTGGCGCTTCTCGCCCAACCTCACCCTCAATCTCGGCGTTCGCTACGAAACCTATGCCCCCTACCGGGAGAAGTTCAACCGCATCCCCACGCCCCATGCCAGCGATCTGAACAACCTCATGCCCCGCCTCGGTTTCGCCTATAACGTCAAGGGACAATCCAAGACCGTTGTCCGCGGCGGCGGCGGCATGTTCTACAACGCCCTCTTCCTCGACATCGTCGGCCAGACTCGCTTTAATCCGCCGCTCGTCTCCACCTTCTCTAACGCCTTCCCCTTCCGCCCCGGTCTCCGCAACGTCAACCGCCCGGACTTCCTCGGCAATGCCGTCCTCTCCAGCAATGTCACCCGCATCGACCCCAACCTCGTCAACCCCTACGGCCTGAACTGGAACCTAACCGTGGAGCGCCAGTTGTTCCACCCCTCGTCGCTCCTGAGTGTCGCCTACGTTGGCAGCAAGGGGAACTCCCTTGCCCGCAACCGCCGCCCCAATGGCGGCGACAACCTCGCCCAGAATCTCCGCCCGGATCGCACCGTCGGCGTCGTCAGCTACTTCGACAACAGCTCCAACTCCAACTACCACAGCTTCCAAACTTCTTACCGCGCCATCCTGGCCCGCCGCGTAACGGCGCGCTTGAGTTACACCTTCAGCAAGGCCATCGATGACGTCTCCGACGCCACCGGCCTCTTCCCCGTCGACGAACGCAACCTCCGCCTCGATCGTGGCCGCTCCGACTTTGATCAGCCCCACCTGTTCACCGCATCGGCCATCTATACGCTGCCCTTCTTCGCCAAGAGTGCCCTCTTCGGCGGTTGGCAGGTGAGCGGCGCCATGATCCGCCGCACCGCCCTGCCCTTCAGCATTCTTTCCAATACCAACAATTTCAACGGTTCGCTCATCAACCGCGTCAATGACGTTCCTGGCTCCATTCTGCGCGGTCGGCAAGCGGACACCTTCCTCCGCCTGGCCACGGGAACTTCGTTTGCCGCTCTTCAACCCGCCGCCGGCGCCACCGGCACGCTGGGCCGAAACACCGAACGCGGCGACAACTTCCAGGACGTAAGCCTCTCCCTCCAAAAGAGCTTCCGCATCAGTGAAGGAATCCGCGCCGAGTTTCGCATGGAGGCCTCCAACGCCCTCAACGTCGTAAACTACTCCGCACCCATCAATAACGTCGCCAACGCCAACTTTGGCCGCTCCCTCAACGCGCAGGACCCGCGCCAGGTACAACTCGCTCTGCGCCTGGTCTTTTAGACCAGGCGATTATGGTGACCGGGGTCTTTGGCCTTGCCTGTTCGCTGGGTAGTCGTCACCCTCCCCCGCGTCATGCAGCTTTCCATGCGTTATAGCTCCTGACGGCCACCGGCAAGGAGCGATATGATACGCCCACCCCATGCCTCGACTAATCCTCTTCCTCCTCGCCGCCCCTCTCTTCGCCCAGCTCAGCTCCGGCACCCTCACCGGCTTCGTCTCCGACCCCCAGGACGCCCGCGTCCCCGCCGTCACCCTGAAACTGACTAACGAAGACACCGGCCTCGTCAACACCGCCACCACCAACGAACAGGGCGAATACACCTTCTCCCTCCTCCCCTCCGGCCGCTACAAAATCACCGCCGAAAAGCCCGGCTTTTCCACCCTCAATCGCACCGGCATCACCGTCGAACTTGGCCGCGTCGTCCGCGTCGATCTCACCATCTCCGTCGGCCAGGTCTCGGAATCCGTCCAGGTCACCGGCGCCGCTCCGCTCCTCGATTCCGAAACCGCCACCATGGGCCAGTTCATCGAAAACAAAACCATCGTCGACATGCCTCTCAATGGCCGCCGCGTCGGCGAACTCCTCGGCATGATGGGCGCCAGCGTCTACATCACCGGCGATGTCATCCGCCCCCGCGTCTCCATCTCCGGCGGCCGCGCCGATCAGCAGCAGTGGCTCCTCGATGGCGTTAACGCCTCCAACATCGCCCTCGAAGTCCCGCAGGCCCTCTTCAATCCTCCCGTCGAAGCCGTCCAGGAAATCAAAGTCCACCAAAGCGTCTACGCCGCCGAACTCGGCAACACCTCCGGCGGCGCCGTCACCATGACCACCCGCTCCGGCACCAATCAGTTCCACGGCGTTGCCTACGAATACTTCCGCAACGAAAAACTCGACGCCCGCAACTTCTTCGCCGCCTCCCGCGCCCCGCTCCGCTGGAATATGTTCGGCGGCGCCCTCGGCGGCCCCATCATCAGGAACAAGACGTTCTTCTTCTCCCACGTCGAATTCCAGCGCCAACGCGTCGGCGTCACTCGTAACCTAACCGTCCCCACCGCCGCCGAACGCATCGGCGACTTCTCCGCCACCACCAACGCCGCCGGCGCCCGCACCGCCATTTTCGATCCCTCCACCGGCCGGCCCAATCCCGCCACTCCCGCCCAGGTCCTCCGCGATGCCTTCCCCGGCAACGTCATTCCCGCCTCCCGCATCGATCCCGTTGGCCTCAAAATGGCCGAATTGCAGCCGCTCCCCAACCGCCCCCCTTCCAACCTCGCCGGCGCCAATAACTTCATCGCCAATACCGCCAACGCCCTCAACATCACCACCTGGACCACCAAAGTCGATCACGTCCTAAGCGAGAAGGATCGCCTCAGCGTCCGCTACGTCCTCCACGATTTCCCCACCTACAACGGCACCGTCTTCCCCATCGCCGCCGCCGATCCCAACGGCAATAAATCGGACCGCCGCGCCCACTCCCTGCTCTTCAACCACCTCCACAACTTCACCCCCGCCCTCGTCAACGATTTCCGCTTCAATTGGCAGCCCCGCTTCTTCATCAACTCCTCCTACGGCCTCGACGAAGGCTGGCCCGCCAAACTCGGCTTGAAAGGCGTCTCCGAGCGCGCCATGCCCCGCGTCAACCCAGCCAACTACACCTCCACCGGTTCCGGCACCCACGAACGCGTCCAAACCCCCATCCGCGATTCCCATCTCGTCAACAGCCTCAGTTGGTTCCACGGCAAACACGCCATCAAGTTCGGCGGCGAAGGCCGCTTTGGCCGCAACGCCGAACAGTTCAACCCCGCCATCTCCGGCGCCTTCAACTTCAACGTCCAGCCCACCGCCGCCTTCCCCGGCGCCGCCAATTCCGGCAACTCCATCGCCAGCATGTTGGTCGGCTTCCCCTTGAGCGCCAACGTCCGCCAGGTCGATTTTATTGACCGCCGTACCCAATACTACGGCGGCTTCCTCCAGGACGATTGGAAACTCTCGGCTAATCTCACCCTCAACCTCGGCCTTCGCTGGGAAACCCATATGCCCCGGACAGACGCTAATAACCGCCAAAACGGCTTCGATCTCTCCGCCATCAATCCCGTCTCCGGCACCCCCGGCGTCATCACCTTCACCGGCAAGGACGGTTACGCCGCCCATACCTACAACCCCGATTTCAACAACTGGGGCCCCCGCTTCGGCTTCGCCTGGAAGCCGTTCAAGCAGGAGCGCACCGTCCTCCGCGGCGGCTATGGCATCTTTTACGGCCCGCCCCTTCCCGGTTCCAACAACGCCAGCGCCGGTTATGAGACCAGCGGCGATTTCCAGTCGCCCGATAATGGCGTCACCGCGCCTTTCCTTCTACGCAACGGCCTGCCCAACTACGCTCGCACCGAGCTCAACTCCACCTTCGGAGCCGTCCGTGTCGGCCAGCCCATCCGTTTCGCCCCGGAGTTCCACGACCGCAACCGCCGCCTTGGCTACACCCAGCAGTTCAATCTCAATATCCAGCAGACCATCGGCTGGAATAGTGTTCTTGAAGTCGCCTACATCGGCACGCTCGGCCATAAGCTGAACGGGCCCGACGTGAATATCAATCAGGTTCTGCCCAGCCAGATGGCCGCCGGCAACGCGCAAATCCGCCGCCCCTTCCCTCAATTCGGCAACGTCACCCTCATCACGCCCATGTGGGGCAACAGCAGTTATCACGCCATGAACGCCAAGCTCGAAAAGCGTTTCTCGGCCGGCCTCAACTTCCTGGCCAACTACACCTGGTCGAAGTTTATTGACGATGTGACCGCCGCGCAGGAGGCCGGCGCCGTCGGTGGCGGCATGCAGAACTACTATGACCGCCGGGCGGAAAAAGCGCTGGCTGGCAACGACATACGCCATCGCCTCACGTTCAGTTCGGTCTATGAACTACCCTGGGGCCGCAACCGCCGGTGGTTGAGTGACGGTATGGGCGCCACTCTGCTAGGCGGATGGAATCTGGGCAGTATCATGACGTTGCAGGCGGGCAGCCCGGTTGGTCTGGTCACCCAGGCGAACACGACGAATGCATTCACCCCCGGCGCCCAGCGAGTCAACGTCCTCCGGGACCCGTCACTGCCGAAGGGCGAGCGCACCGTCGCCCGCTGGTTCGACACAACCGCCGTCGCCGCTCCGCCTCAGTTCACCTTCGGCAACGCGGGCCGCGCCCTGCTCACCGGCCCGGGCCTCGCCGTGTTCAACTTCTCCCTGTTGAAGAACTTCGCCTTCACGGACCGTTGGAACCTGCAATTCCGTGCGGAGGCTTTTAACGCCTTCAACCGCGCCAACTTCCAGGAACCCGGCCGCGCCCTCGGCGGCGCCGGCTTCGGCGTCATCAGCGTCGCCGACGCCCCACGCAACCTGCAACTTGGCCTGAAGCTCACGTTCTGAC
>JAEUQC010000195.1 GCA_016789905.1 Bryobacterales bacterium
CGATGGGGCCGCGGGCTTCGAGGACGCGTGGGCCGCCGGACCAGCCGGGACCGGCGGGCGGGACGAGGGTGGTGACGTAGGTGGCAAGATCGGTCTCGTAGCGGGCGCCGCCGTGGAGAAAGGTGAGCGTGTTGCCGCGGAATTCGAGGCCGGTGATGGAGAGACGATTGGCATTGACGGATTGGCCGGTGAGCTTGGCGAGGGACGCGGCGAGGCGAGCGTGATGGAAGGCGGGGCGCTTGACGCCGTTGGCATCGGCGATGATAAATTCGCCGCCGGCGGGGGTGGTGCGGGAATACCAGAACTCGTTGGATTTATCGATCCAGCGCAGGTCGTTGACGATGCCGGGCGAAAGGGGGCGAATGGAATCGGCGTAGGCGTGGAAGCGCTGGAAATCCGGCGGCTGGGCGCATAGCGGAGCGAGCAGGGCGAGGCAACGGAGGGAACGCATAGGCGAGCTTTCAGTTTGCCCTGGGCAGGCGGGAGATTGGCAAGCGAAAAAAATCGTGCCTGCCCGCGGGTCAGACGGACAGGCACAAGGGAATGAACGAAAAACTAGGCGTAGACCGTATCCAGAAGGGCCGCGGCCGGGGCCGCGACAGGCGTCTGAAAGCTCCATCGGAAGGAGGCAGGCAGGGCGGCGGGGACGCTGACGACAGCGCAGGGAGCATGGTTGACGGTGCGGCTAATACCGGGAATAAAGACTCCGCTGGTGCTTTGGGCCTGGGAAAGGAAGAGCAGATCGGCGTCGCACTTGGCGGCCATGCGGGGGATGTGACGGCTGGCCGAGCCAACGGCCGCGTCAATGACGGGAACACGGTGCCACCCGGCGAGGAGTTTTTCGAGACGGGCGATGGCGCGGTCTGGATGGAGGGGCTGCGGGGCGACGGCCTGGGAGACGAGCGTGCCCTCGTGAATATCGGGGACGACGGTGAGCAGGTGGAGGCGGGCGCCAACGCGTTCGGCGAAGGCAGAGGCCAGATGGAGGTGTTGAAGATTCGAGTCCCACCCATCCATGGCGACCGCGACGGTTCGAATGGGGCGGCGGAAGTCCCCTTCTTCCAGGCCCCTGCTGGTGGTCCAAACCGGGGCGGTGCCAGCCTGCAAGAGGCCCGCCCGAATGGAGCGGTGGAAGGGGCGAGGCAGGCCCAGCCGATCTGAGCCCGGCGAGATGATGAGATCGAAGCGTTCCTGCCGGCTGAGCGCGACGATGCCTTCGACCGGGGAGCCATCGAGGGTGACGCGGCGGCACCGGCCGAAATGGTCGGCTTCGGCGAAGAAGGAGTGGAGATCGCGGTGACGGGGGAGTCCGCCATGATTGGCATGGGCGACGGTGAGGCGGACGTTGATGGCGTCGGCAAGTTGCGCGACGGCGCGAATGGCGCGGAAGCAGGAATCGGAGAAATTGGTGGCGAAGAGAATGTTCAGTTCAGACATGGGAGTTCCTAAGGGTCAGTACATGAAGCCGGCGACCGGATGGATTTCCGCGGGGATGTCCCGCTCGCCGAGGTGTTGCCGAAGATCGATTTCGATGCTGCGGGTAAGAGTGGTCATTGGTGTATCGTGCACGGTGTTGGCGAAGGGAGTTTCGATGTCGCGGCCGATGGTATCGAGGACGATGAAGGCGAAGCTGACAAACGTGGAGGCGATGGGTGTGGCGAGGCCAAGCCCCTCAACGAAACCGAGCGGCACAAGCAGGCAGAAGAAGTTGACAAGCAGCCGAGGGAAATAGTCGTACTGGCGCGGCAGCGGGGTGTTTTTGATGCGTTCACAAGCGCCCTGAATGTTGGTCAATTGCGTGAGCGTTTCGTCGATGGTGGTGAGCCGGATGGAATCCAGCCAGCCACGTTCGAAGGCGCTGCGAACCTCCTGGCCCATCAGCAACAGGATCGCGGCGGGCACGTTCTTGTAACGGCGAAGGATCGTAAGGATGGAATCCGGAAGAATGTTGCCGAGTTCCGGGTAGGGGTTTTGACCGCGCAGGTGGCAGCGCAAGGCGTAGACGAAGGCAATTTGCAGCATGACCAACGAGGCGCGCAAGCCGCTCGCTTCGCGGTCCGGGGAAATGATGAGCGAAAGAGACTGACGGGCGAGCGAGCGTGAGTAGTTGACGAGGCCACCCCAAAGGGTTCGGGCCTCCCACCAACGGTCATAGGCCGATCCGGTACGGAAGGCGAGGAAAACGCCGATGGCGGAGCCGAGCATCGTCAATGGGAGCGCCGACATGGCCAGGAAGTGCATGCCGCCTAGCACGTAGAGCGCCGCGATTGACGAGTCATAAAGAAAGAGCATGCCCAACCGCTTGGACACTTGCGGCCAAACACGGGTCCAAGGCAGATGGTCACGAACGATCATGAACCTAGTGTGCGGGCATCGAGTGGCCGATTCCAGTTATCAATTGGCGCTCAGTGGGTAGGCGGGAACCTATCTTTCGGCCAGTGGTGAATCGAAATCCAGCGCGCGGAATCTACAATGGGTTGGTCCCCCAAACGGGCGATGCATGCCTACTCGACTATCCATCTTCGGGCTCAAAGTGCAGGAGTCGCCGGCCGCGCGAACGAAGATATTGGCGGGTAGCGCGGCGGCGCTCGGGCTATTGGTAGGACTGGAATGGTCTTTCCGGCTGGATGTGTCGTTGGGGGTTTTGTACTCGATACCGATGGCGATGGCGGCCGTGGTGCTGAACCGAACGCAAGTAGTGGCGCTGGCGCTAACGTGCGCGTTCGTTCGCGGCCAGTTCACGACAAACCTCTCGCAACTGGACGGACTGCTCCGGTTTCTGATGGCGACGATGGCCTATGCGGGCGCGGGGCTGTTGGTGGTGGAGGTGAGCAAC
>JAEUQC010000207.1 GCA_016789905.1 Bryobacterales bacterium
CACCACCGTCCGCGTCGACCCCAAATGGTCCACCCCCACAAACTCCCGCCCGCTCACCGTCACCGTCCCCCCATACTCCACCGCCAATTTCCCAAACGCGTCATACACGAACGTCACCCCGCCCGCCAACACCCGTTTCCCATCCCCGTCATACCCGTACTGTGTCCAACTCCCACCAGAAACCGGAACAGTCCCCACCAACCGGTCCTCCCCGTCATAGCGCAGCAACGACCGTCCATCATTCCCAATTCCCCCCGCCGCATCATACGCCGTCCCCGCCCACCGGTTCGAAGGAAACAGCGTCCCAACGTCCCCACATCCCACCACCTGCGGCACCAACGGCGACAACCCCGCCCGCTGCAACACCGCCCTATTCCCATGCGCGTCATAACAATTCGTCTCGCTCAGCGTCCCCTCCGTGAACATCGTCAACCGGTCCAGCGCGTCATACCCATACACCTGCGTCGCCCGCAACACCCCCTCGTCGCTGATCGTCTGCTGCCGCACACTCCCATTATTGTTCGGCCCGCTCCCGTTCCCGCCCGTCGCCGAAGTCGTGTACACCAACCCAAACGCCCGCACCGCCGCCGGCGTCGTACACTGCGCCGTCTCATCCGTGCACTTGTCCACCCCAATCCCCGTCAACTGCAACCGCGACGCATCATAGCTCCGCGACTCCCGCAGCTTCCACCCATTCATCCGCAACGACGACATCGCTCCAAACTCCGTATACGCCGCACTACTTGCATACGTCGTCGCCCCATCCCCCACCCCCGTCGGACGCCCCGCATCGTCAAACGTATATGTCAGCGTCCGCCCCGTTGGCAACCGCATCACCGATAGCGCCCCGCTCCGCAAATACTCATACCCAGCCACAGTGTCACTCCCAAACCGGTACGTCCCCTGGCTCGACCGTGTCGCCCTCCCCATCTCATCAAAACTGTCAATCGTCGTCACCAGTCCGCCCGTCACTTCCACTCGCGTTCGCCGCCCCTTCGCATAACTCGTCACCCCGGCAATCGCCGGATTGTGCGCATCATAGGTGTACGTTACCGCTGGCGTTACTATCCCATCCGGCGCACCCGTATAGGTCTTCGAAGTCATCCGCCCCAAACTGTCATAGTGGAACCGCGTCGTCGCCGTCACCTGCGCCGTCACGCCTCGCAACTGGGACTTCGACGTCAATTGCCCCGCCCCATTCGTCGATGCCGTCTCGTCGTAGCCATAGCTGATTGGCGAGCTCTCCGGATTGGCCACCGTCAACAATCTTCCCAGCCAATCATAGGTAAACGTCCGCGCCTGCGCCACCCCGGTACAAACCCCGGTCGTCGTCGCCAGCGTCCCTCCATTCGGACACACCGTCAACAAATTCCCCGTCGCGCTATAAAAATACTTCGTCGTCAGCCCCAATCCCCCGGGGTCTTCCATCACACTCTCCAGCCTCCCCAGCGCATCCGTCACCAGCTTCTTCTTCACATTCGCCGGGTCCGTCACCGTCGTCTCGTTCTCGCTATACGAATAGGTCGTCTTCGCCCCGCCGGGCGCCGTCACCTGCGTCGGCCGCCCCAGCCCGTCATAAGCCGTCTCCGTAAACACCGTCGGTGTCCCCGTCGTCGGGTTGTACACCTTCCACACCCGGTGCGCCCCGTCGTAGACCTTCTTTGTCACCACCCACGCCGTCCCGTTGTGCTGCTGGCTCTCCACCTCACGCCCGAACCCGTCATAGACGGCCTTCGTCCGCAACAGCCCATCCGACGCCGTCCGCAGCGCCCCGCTCACCGCCACCGAAGGGCTCGGCCCGCCCAACGCATATTCATAACTCGTCTGCGCCTCCGCACCCGTCCCCGCCGCACGCTTCAGCAATATCAACTGGTCATAATTCGCTGCCACCGCCCCATAGCCAAACGCCGTCGAAACCCCGTTGATATCCGTGAATCCCGTCGGCTGTCCCAAATAGCAGTCATACGTCGCGCTTGTGCTGAACGCACTCGCCGTGCTCGTCGCCTTCGGCAACTCCTCCCCGGTCACAAACGCCAGCGCCTTGCTGCTTCCAATCGCCGCGTCACACGCATCCGCGTACGTCCACTTCCCCGCATTCGCCGCCGCCGCGTCCAGTCCCGCGCTGTTCGAATAGCCCGCGCTCCATGCCGCCACCAGCACCGGCGTCATCACATACCGCGCGTTCCCCAACAAATCGTACTGATACGCCGAGGTCAACGCCGCCCCCGATGACTTGTAGCGGTGGATCGCCGTCACATTCCCCCGCTCCGCTCGCGTCGTCGGATAGTTCGTCGCATCATGTCCGGCCACTGGACTCAACTCCGCCGCCAATACAACGCGCCCGTCATACTCGTACACCGTCTTGGCCACTTGCGTCCCTCCATAGCCAAACGTCTCCTCCGTCGCCGGAAGCTGCCACAAATGGCGGCTATCGGCCACATACGTCGCATCCCCCTTGTAGGTGGTCACCGTCCGGCGCTGATAGGTGTTCCCCGCCGGCACAGCCCCGCAACTCTGCGGCACTCCGCCCATCCGCGTTAGCTCAGGCCCGTCGCCATAACCATACGCGTAGGTCTCCGTCACATTTCCCCGCGCATCATAAAACAGCAGCGTCTCCGCCCGCTTGTTCGTACTCCCACCCGCCAGCACCGTCTCCTGACACACCCGCAGCGCCCGGCTCGTGTCCGTCGCCAGCACAAAGCCCTTCTCCGTAGAGTGCAAACCAGGCGCAACTGTCTTATACTCCACCCCTTCATACACGTTATCGTCGTTCGGCATCCGCGCCGCCCCAACGTGGTTGATCATCGACTGCAACGGCGATCCCGTGCCGCGATTCGACCCTGCCACTGCCGGCGTATCCGCCGCCTCGAAAAACGAGTGCCGCAACGTGATGCTTCCCGTGATCCCGGTTCCTGTCGTCGTCTCCTCCATATACGTCGCCGCCGTCACCGTCACCCAACTCGTCACCCCGCCCACCGTCCACGGAGCGCTCCCGCTCTCCCGCCGCGAATAGCTCGTCGTCGCCTCCGCCGTGCTTCCACCAGTCGGATACGTCCGCCGCTCCAACAGCCGTCGGTACACCGCCGGCCGCCAGCCTGGGTCGCTGCTCGTTGTATTCGCGATCGTCCCCGGCCTGTCCAGTACGCCTCCGCCAGCATACGTCCCGGCAATCGCTCCCGCATTTGACAGTCCGGCGCCATGATCGTACTCCACCGATCCCCCCGTCGGCAGTTTCAGCTTCGCCACTTCTCCGTACCGCGTGTACTCAAGTTCGTAGCTCCTGCCGTCGGCCAGCCACACCTTCTTCAACAGCCGGTCAAAGTTATGGATGTAGCCGTCCGCATTCCCAAAGTTCAAGGTTGTCGATGCCAGATCCGACCGGATCGGCATCGTCCCGGTCCTTACTCGTTCCACATACATCACCCGGCTCACTCCGCTCTTTCCCTTATATGTAATCCGGTCCACCCAGCCTTTCGTAGGATCGTTCACGTCATGCTCAATCGTTACCTCCCGCCCAAGCGAGTCCGTCACCAGATTCGGCTTCGTCGTTCCGGCCGCGTATTGGATCGTCACCTTATTCCCATTTCGATCCGTGATCCGCGTCACCACGCCCACGTCCACACGATACTCCACTCCATTCGGAAACAGCAGCACACCACTAATCGCGAACTTGTCCGGGCTCAATAACAATGGGTCATCCACCACCGTTGCGTCCGAAACGAAGACAATCTGCGAGATTCCCATCGCTGTAAATCGAGTCCCTCGATTTCTTGCCGCCAGTCCACAGGTGCTCGAAGCCTCGGGCGAGACCAGGCTGCTATCCACTAGTTTTACTTGCGTCCCGTCAGGCTGTTCAAACACCAAGTGAGTAAAGTAGGTCTGATAAACCGTCATCCCATTCGTCGCGCAGACGAACGGCGCAGTTCCGCTTCTCTTTCCGAAAACGACTCCCGGCGCATACGGCGCCTCGAATGGATTTTGTTCTCGATTCGACGCAGTCGTCGTATGAGTAAACCCATTGCACGGATCATTCGGCAACGGACAAAATGGCGCCGTATCCAGCGTCATCGTCCATGGAGCCGTCCCGCCCCGTGCGACGATCTCATAACCCGCTTCCCCACGCCCCCCCACTTGCAGCAATGGAATCGTCACCGAAAGGTGGCCGCTGTACAGGTTAATCGATTCTAGTCCGCTTAACGCTTTCACCCCTGCCGGCGCGCCCGGCGCCACCGCCGGCGGCGTTAGCCCGTCAGACAAGTTCCGGCTCACATTCTGGCCATTCGCCATCATCCCTGCAAGCGCCATAAATGCCACTACGTGCAATCGATTCATCTCGTTTTCCCGTCCCCGTACTACGGTCGCTGCGCCGTCACCGTCACGGCCACTACCCATTCCGCCTTCGCTCCAATCCGTAGCTTGTGCTTGCCTGGAGTCAGCCGCTGATAGAAGGAGGTGCGAAAGTCTTTCCCCTCCACCGCCTTTTCATTCAACGCCGCGCCTCTTTCATCGTCCAGCCGCGCGGCCGCATTCCCAATCACTCGATGCGGATTGTCGATCACAATTCGATACCAACCCTCCGTGACCGTCACCTCCTGCGGATACACGTAGTTCTCACGCATCGAAAACGACAGCACCCCAAACCGCTCTCCTGTTCGCAGCGCAGGCCCACCGGGGGTTACCCGCGGCGCCTCTTGCCCCCAACTCACGCCCCCAACTAACACCAACAGCGCCAAAAGTGAGAGTCGCATCCCCCTACTCCTTCCTCTTGAAATACCGGAACTCCACCCGCTGCACACCCCGCCCCTCCACATACCCCACATCCTCCCCCACATCTTTCCTCGCCAATCCCGGCGCATCCGCCCGCTTCCCCAAATCCCCATCCCC
>JAEUQC010000031.1 GCA_016789905.1 Bryobacterales bacterium
CTCGCGGACTCGCAGGAACTCGCTGCTCGATACCTCTCCGCCTTCCGCCGCGGGCAACTCCGCCAGACGCTCCTCGGCCGCCTTCGTCCGCCGTAGATACCTCGTCAGCCCAGTCGCATCATAGCCCGCCCGCGCCGCGGCCTCCGCACCGTAACGGTCCGCCGCCAATTCGTACTCTGGCAGCCGCATCCGAATCGCGGACAGCATCCGGTCCGGAGGATGCTCTATCGGGGTCATGAGCGTGATCGTCCCTGGCTGCTCCACAATCCCATGCCGCAACGCCGTATGCCCCATCGCGTGCGCCAACATGCCTGCGAACTCCGCCTCGTCTTCCACCGCCAACAGAAACCCCGCCGGCACCGTCACAATCTGACCGGGCAGGGCTACGGGTTCGCCCTTGTCGCCCGTTATCACCACCACACGGAACCCGCCGCCGAGCCGCGCGCCCACGCGCTCCACGTAGGCCGCCACCTCCGCATTTTCAAAGCGCTTCGCATCACGCAGCAGCGCCTCGCCCAGCGCCCGTTCCTTCTGCACCGTCAGCGTCTGGCTCCACAGCGCCAAGCCGAAAATGGCGATCCAGGCCTTCATGCCAAAAGTATATCCCCGCCGTCGTAGAATCGTATGGTCCAGGAGGAAGTGTTTAATGGTGCAACTCAAAGTGAACGGGGTCACCCGTAAGTTTGAGGGCGATCCGGAAATGCCGCTGCTGTGGTATCTCCGCGATTCGCTCGAAATGACGGGAACCAAGTACGGCTGCGGCATGGGCCTGTGCGGCGCGTGCACGGTCCACGTCGATGGCAAAGCTGTCCGGAGCTGCCAAACCACAATGGCCAACGCGGCCGGTAAGTCCGTGGTGACCATCGAGGGCCTGAAAGGCCAACACCCGCTGCAAAAAGCGTGGATGGCCGCCAGCGTCCCGCAATGCGGCTACTGCCAGTCCGGCCAGATCATGCAAGCCGCCGCGCTGCTCAAAGAAAAGTCGAAGCCCACTGACAAAGACATCGACGAAGCCATGCAGGGCAACATCTGCCGCTGCGGCACCTATGGGCGCATTCGCACAGCCATCAAGACCGCGGCGGGGGTGAAGGCATGAGCACCATGAAAGTCATGGAACGCCGCGCGTTCCTTAAATACACCTTCAGCGCCGGCGCGCTGATTCTCGGCACCCACGTCGAAGCCTGGGCCTCCGACGCCGACAACGCCGCCTTCCACCCCGATGTCTTCGTCGGCATTCAGCCGACGGGTGAAGTCATCATCGTCGCGCACCGCTCGGAAATGGGCACCGGCTCCAAGAGCACGCTGCCAATGGTAGTCGCCGATGAACTCGACGCGGATTGGAAAAAAGTCCGGGTTGAACAGGCCATCGGCGACGAGAAGTACGGCTCGCAGAACACCGACGGCTCCTGCTCCATCCGCGACTTTGTCGCCATCATGAAAATCGCTGGCGCCACGGCGCGGACGATGCTGGAGACGGCGGCGGCGCAGAAGTGGAACGTCCCGGCCAGCGAGTGCAAAGCGCAACTGGGCTTCATCGTTCACGCGAAATCCGGCAAAAAGGCCGGTTTCGGCGAACTGGCGGCGGCGGCCGCAAAGCTGCCTGTCCCCGACAAGGCCACGCTGAAGTTCAAGCCCGAAAGCGAGTACCGCTACATCAACAAGAACGTTCCGATGGTGGACCAGCAGGACATCATCGAGGGCAAAGGCGTGTTCGGCATGGACGCGAAGATGCCCGGGATGTTGGTCGCCTCCATTGAACATTCGCCGGTGTACGGCGGCAAGCTGGGCTCCTTCGACGCCGCGGAAGCGAAGAAGGTGGCCGGTGTGCGCGATGTCATCGTGCTCGACGCCTTCAAGCCCCCGCACAACTTCCAGCCGCTGGGCGGCGTGGCGGTATTGGCCGATCACACCTGGGCGGCGCTGCAGGGCCGCAAGAAATTGAAGGTGGAATGGGACCTGGGTCCGAACGCTTCCTATGACAGCGACCGCTATAGCGAATCGCTGCTGGCGACGGCGAAGAAGCCCGGCAAAGTCGTTCGGAATCACGGGGACGTCGAGGCGGGATTCGCCAGCGCCGCGAAGATCCACGAGGCCTCCTATTCGACGCCGCTGTTAAGCCATGCGCCCATGGAGACGCCGGCCGCGGTAGCTGAGTTCAAAGACGGTAAAGTGGTGTGCCATGCGGCGACGCAGAATCCGCAGGCCGTGCAGGAGACGGTGGCGGGCGCGTTGGGCATCGACAAGAAGAACGTCATTTGCCACGTGACGCTGCTGGGCGGCGGGTTTGGACGCAAGTCGAAGCCCGACTACGTAGCCGAGGCGGCGCTGTTGTCAAAGAAGGTTGGCAAGCCGGTGAAGGTGGTTTGGAGCCGTGAGGACGACATCCGCAACGACTTCTACCATTCGACGGCGGGCATGTACATGAAGGCGGGCCTGGACGCGAGCGGCAAGCCGACGTCGTGGCTGCACCGGAGCGTGTTCCCATCGATTGGCACCACGTTCGACGACAAGGCCGAGTACGGCATGGACCTGGAAATGGGCATGGGCTGGAACGATCTGCCCTTCGACATTCCGAACCATCGCGCCGAGAACGGTCCGGCGAAGAACCACATCCGCATCGGCTGGCTGCGCGCGGTGGCCAACATTTACCATGCGTTCGCGATCCATTCGTTCACCGATGAACTGGCGCACCTGGCGGGCAAGGACCCGATTGAGTACACGCTGGGGCTGATCGGGCCGGGGCGGAAGATTGAAATGACGCCGGTGGGGATGCCCTATTGGAATCACAATCAGAAGCAGTCGGATTTCCCGGTGGACACGGCGCGGCTGCGGAACGTGATCGACCTGGTGGCGAACAAGTCCGGCTGGGCGAATCGCAAAACAGAGAAGGGGCACGGGTGGGGCTTCGCGGCGCACCGCAGCTTCCTGACGTACGTCGCGGTGGTCACTGAGGTGAAGGTGGACGGCGCGGGGCGCGTTACGATTCCGAACATGCACATCGCCGTGGACGCGGGGCAGACGTACAATCACGACCGGGTGCTGGCGCAGTTTGAAGGCGCGTCGGTGTTCGGGACGTCGATTGCGATGATGAGCGAGATTTCGGTGAAAGACGGGAAAGTGCAGCAGTCGAACTTCCATAACTACCGCGTGGCGCGGTTGCCGGAAGCGCCGATGAAGACGCACATTCATCTGGTCCCGAGCAAGGAACTCGCGGCCGGCGTGGGAGAGCCGGGTGTTCCGCCGGTGCCGCCATCGATCGCAAACGCGATCTTCGCGGCAACGGGCAAGCGCGTGCGGGACTTGCCGCTGCGGAATACGAAGCTGGTGTAGTTTGGAAAGCGGCCCTTCGGGGCCGCTTTTTTTTTGCGGTTCAGGTTGAACTTAGTGAGCCTCTTTTGGCCCTACGTTGTTCAAAGCGTTCCTCGTCGGCGATCAGATCTCGCTTTGCGATGGCGCTGAGTTCAGTAATATCGATCTCCACGAAACGTATCCTGATATCTTTCAGTAGAATCTCCATCGCACGATTCATTTCGCGCGCAGCCTTTTCGATTGCCTTCCAGTCACGCCGCTCAGTATCGGTGGGCACGGGAGAGTACTTGAAGATGCTTGTCCCACTATGGTTTGCGGAGTAGTGCTCGCCGAAAGAAAGAGTTCTGCGCCAATGTTCGTGGAATTTAGCAAGCTCCTCAGCAAGCTGGACATCGTTGATGTGAAAGATGCTGCTTACATATATTCCGTCAAATCCTGCCCAGTAGTAAAAGAGATCTTGCGCTATGTTGTTCGGTAGATTACGGACATGTTCATCAATTGACGGCCAATGAATGGCTGCAAGGATCCGATTCAGGTTGTCGATATCCCTTTTTCTTCGTAGTTCCTCGGGGCTGAGGTGCCTCATGTCTGCTGGGCGCTTAGGGTCGGTGTCAATTACAAGTTCCACGGCGCAGGCTAGCAACGATCTTAGGTCAGACTTGCCCTGTTTGTCGGTCTTAACAGTAGCTCCGTCAAGCTGAAAGGGCGATATTCGATGTCGATCAAAATCGAACGGAGGGTCCTTATCAAAATCGCCGACTGCCTTGTTGAAGAGCATAATGATGCGATTCCAGCCCAGGTGGGCGACTGCGTATCCAAGCTCAAAGACCACGTTGGGGTTCGGAGTGGGACGAGAGACTCCTTCGGCTGACCGGTTCACCGTTGAGATATCGCAAACGAAGATATCAGCCTCTTCGATCTTGCGGCGAATCTCATCCGGAATATTCGGGCTTCCAGGAACTCTTGTAGTCGCCTCTTCCACCACCAGCCTGGCGTCTGTTTTTGACGGTTGGGCTTCGATTCGAGAACACGCGTCACGCAACGCCGCTCTTATTTCTCGCTGACTAAAGTCGTCGTCACTCTGCCACGAGAAGAAGATCCGTATTTCGTTTTCTTTGGTTTCCTGTGCCATTCGGAAGTCAAACGGTTGGGAGGTCGTCTCTAGTCTCGCTGAAAGCGAAGATCGCTGCCGTTGGAGCTACTTTAGTAGGACTTGGCGATGACGACGCGCTGGGGTACTTCTTCCCCGGTCAGGATGCACTTGCCGGGGCCGTCATACTCGTCGACCAACGGGATGTTGCGCACGCTGGCGCGGAATTCCTTGATCCTGACGTCGTTGGCGGGATCGTCTTTGAGATGCGCCATGACGAACTTGCCGCCGCCCTTTTCCGCCGTTACGTCGTCGAGGATCGCGCGTACCTCTTCAATCGAATTCGCTACGACCGTGTTGTCCGCCAGACGCTGCTTGGCCTTGGCGAACATATCCTTTTGCATTGCTTCGAGGGTTTCGGCAACCTTGGCGGCGAGGGCGGATTGGGGGATGACTTCCTTAGTTCCGGTGTCGCGACGCTTGAGCACGATGTTGCCGGCGGCGACGTCTCTCGGCCCAAGTTCGAGGACGATCGGAACGCCGCGGCGCTCCCAATGGAAGAATTTCGCGCCGGGGGTGTGGCCGTCGCGGGTGTCGATGTGGGCACCCACTTCGGCGGCGAGTTTGGCGGCCGCTTCCATGACGATCGCCTTTTCCTCTTCCTTGCGGAAGATGGGGACGAGCACCACTTTGCGATGTGCCATTTTCGGCGGAAGGACGAGGCCTTTGTCATCGGAATGGGTCATGATGAGGCCGCCGATGAGACGGGTCGAGACGCCCCAACTGGTTTGCCAGACGTAGTCGAGCTTGCCTTCCTTGCTCTGAAACTGGACGTCGAATGCCTTGCCGAAGTTCTGGCCCAGATCGTGCGACGTGCCCGCTTGCAGCGCCAGGCCGTTCTGCATCATCGACTCAATGGAATAGCTGCGGAGGGCGCCGGCGAACTTTTCGGCGTGGGTTTTGACACCCTTAATGACCGGCATGGCCATGACGTCTTCCGCCACTTCGGCGTAGACGTTCAACATGCGGACCACCTCTTCGAGCGCCTCTTCGTGCGTGGAGTGGGCGGTGTGGCCCTCCTGCCAGAGGAATTCGGTAGTGCGGAGGAACATGCGGGTGCGCAGTTCCCAGCGGATGACGTTGGCCCATTGGTTGATGAGCATGGGCAGGTCGCGGTGGGACTGGATCCACTTGGAGAAGAAGTGGCCGACGATGGTCTCTGACGTCGGGCGGATGACGTAGGGCTCCTCCAGCTTCTTGCCGCCGGCGACGGTGACAACGGCGAGTTCGGGCGAGAAGCCTTCGACGTGTTCGGCTTCCTTCTTCAGGAAGCTTTCGGGGATGAGGAGCGGGAGGTAGACGTTTTGGTGGCCGGTGGCTTTGAAACGGGTATCGAGTTCGCGTTGCAGGACTTCCCAGACGGCGTAGCCGTTAGGCTTGATGACCATGCAGCCTTTGACGATTTCAGCCGGTTCGGCCATGTCGCCTTGGACAACGACGTCTTGATACCAGGTGGCGAAGTCTTTTTCGCGGGGAGTGATGGGTGATTCGGCCATGTTTCTACTGAATTTCCATGGTACCGCGCCGGATGCTGAAGACGCCCGCGGCGAAAAGGGCCAGGGCCGCGGCGATGAAGCCCACGAGCCGCGCCGGGTGGCTTTCGCGCAGCACCGCGACGGCTTGTTGATCTGTATAGCCGAGGGCGGCCAGGGCGAAGAAGAGCGTATTGGTGATGGAGTGGAAGAGCAGGCTGGGCCATAGTGACCGGGTGCGGAGCGTGAGCCAACCTGTCCACATGCCGAACAGGAACGTGCCGGGAAGCCGAATTGGATTGACATGCAGCGCGGCGAAGAGTGCGGCGCTGAACAGGAGCGCCTGGGTTTGGCCATAGCGTGGTACGAAGCCGCGGAGGAGGACGCCGCGATAGGTGATCTCCTCCGCCAGGGGACCGGCCAGGCAGACGGCGGTGAAAATGTACGCCCGGTGTTGGGGGAACTCCGAGCTGATGTGGGAGGAGAGCGATGGAAAGAAGCTCGCCATAGCGGCAGTGAAGGTCGATTGAAGGAGAGTGTACGCCGCCACGGTTGCGACGAACGGCGGGAGGAGAGAGAGGCGGCGGGGGAACTGGCCGAAGAGCACACGGATGGCAGTTCCTGTTTGGCGGCGGTAGAACCAGGCAATGCCGGTGGCAGCGGCGAACAGGGACGCGGCTTCGACGGCCGGATGGGTGTAGGCGTCGGGCACACCGAGAAGCGCACCGCCGATAAAGGCGCTGAGGGCAATCGGGGCGGGAATGGCGATTTTTGCAAGTGCGATGACTCCGATTGCGCTAAAGAAACCAGGAAACGGCGGTTTGACGGTGGGGTTCATCGCGGTGATTATGGCATAGGCAATTCGGCTTCCGGTGCGGTTCCGGTGCGCACTGCGAAGATGCCCCCGGCGAGGAGGGCGGCGCCGCTGAGGCCGATGGAGAGAGAAAGCGCGGGGCCGAGTTGGAGCCAGAGATCGCCGGGTTTTTCATCAGCTCCGGTGAGGAACATGCCGGTAGCGGCGACGGCGTTGTTTAACGTGTGGGCAAGAATGCCCGGCCACAAGGAGCCGGCGCGGAGTGCGAGGAAACAGAGCAGAACGCCGGCGGCGAACATTCCGGGGAGGCGCACGGGATACAGATGCACGGCGGCGAAAAGGGCGGCGCTGGTCAGGACCGCTTTGGTTATGCCGTAGCGGGGAACGAAGCCGCGCAGGAAGATGCCGCGGAAGACGAGTTCCTCCGACCACGGGGCGATGAGGACAATGAGGACAAATGCGGCGAAGGGCGACTGCGCGAAGCCAAAGTCCAGTTCCGGGTTGAGAGACGGGAAGTAGTATAAGGCGGCGGTGGCAAGGGGTGTTTCGATCATCAGAAATCCGATAACGGCGGCGACCACGCCGAGGTATACGGCAGGGCGTTGAGCGTGCGGACCGGCCAGAGTAGCGAGTTTTGTGTTGGCCTGACGGCAGTAGATCCAAAGTACACAGACGGCCCCGGCGAGCATGCCGGCGGCGTTGACGGCGGGGTGTTTGAAGAGGTCCGGGTTCTTCATGGCCGCTCCCGCGATGGCGAACGGGAGCACGATGGGAATTGGCGCCACCAATTGCATGAGGGCCAATAGACCGATGGCGCCCCAAAAGCCCGGGAAGGACGGGGGCGCGTAAATGGGGGGTGCTTCGGGGGCCTGATCCATTGGGTTGATTGTTTCATTTTGCGGAGCCGGAAAAAAAGGGGGGAGGGCGCGAGGGGGGGTACTCAAAATTCGCCGAGTTTAGGCTGTAAAGTATAGGAATACATGGAGTTATTTAAACATTAACAAATAGTAGGGGACAGACGGGGGGTGGCTCCGATTGGGGGTTGGTTTGTGGTGGGTTTTTATTCGACCAGGCTGTATTCGTAGGCGGCGTGGGAGAGAGCGGCGAGGAGCTCGGCGACGTGATCGGGGCCGCGGGTTTCCATGGTGATGTCGATGGCGGTTTCGGTGAGGCTGACGCCGTAGTGAGCGCGGTTGTGGAGGGTTTCAACAATGTTGGCGCCGGCGCGGGCGATGAGGGCGGCAAGACCTTCGAGAGCGCCGGGGTAATCGGGGAGAGTGACCCGGACACGCAGACGGCGGCCGTCGCGCACCATGCCTTGTTCGATGATGCGAGAAAGGAGCGTAACGTCGAGATTGCCGCCGCTGACGATGACACCGATACGCTTGCCTTTGTGCCCGGTCAAATGCCGCATGACGGCGGCGACACCGATGGCGCCTGCGCCTTCGGCGAGCGTCTTTTCGCTTTCGAGGAGATAGAGAATGGCGGTGGCGATGTCGCCTTCGTCAACGGTGACGACGCGGTCGACAAATTCGCGAACGAGAGGAACAGTGAAACGGCCGGATTTGCGAACGGCGATGCCATCGGCAAGCGTTGAGGCGGCGGGGATGCGGACCGGATCGCCCGCGGCGAGGGCGGCGACCATGGAGGGGAGGCGGGCGGTTTGGACGCCAATGACTTCGATGGACGGCTTACGGCCTTTGGCGGCACAGGCGACGCCCGAGGCGAGACCGCCGCCGCCGATGGAGGTGACGATCAAGTCGAGGTCCGGGTTCTGATCGAGCATTTCGAGACCGAGTGAGCCCTGGCCGGCGATTACGGCTTCATCGTCGAAGGCGTGGACGAAGGTCGCGTCCTGTGCGACTGCGCCTTCAAAGGCTTCGTCATAGCTGTTGCCGTGAAGGACAACGTCGCCGCCGTAGGCACGGGTGGCGGAGAGCTTGACGAGCGGGGTGTAGCGCGGCATCCAGATCTGGGCGCGGATGCCGCGGCGGGTGGCGTGATAGGCAACGGCTTGGCCGTGGTTGCCGGCGGAGGCGGCGACGACGCCGCGAGCGCTTTCGACGGGCGTCAGAGTGAGAATCCGGTTGAGCGCGCCGCGCTCCTTGAAAGAGCCGGTCATCTGGAGATTGTCGAGTTTAAGGTAAATCTCATTCCCGCAAATGGCGGAGAGCGACTTGGAATGCACGAGCGGGGAGACGTAGATTTCGCCCCGGATACGGCGAGTGGCCGATTCGATCATTTCGAGATTCACCATTCAGAGCCATGGTAGCTGAGCCCTGATGGGCGCCGATTTCGTTTGACGGGTATGCAGAGAAGAGTCTTCACATTTTTGGTACTGACGGCGACCGTCGCGGCCGCGCAAAACGCAGTGCGCACGAATCCAAGCTTCGCAGAGACGACGCTTGCTACAGGCGACGCCGTGGCCTCGCCGATGCAAGCGCTGGGGTTCACCGCGAACTTTTATGGCCGCACGTTTACTGAGGCGAGTGTGAATGCCGATGGGATGATCACGCTTGGGGTGGCGTCGGCGAGTTTTCAGTACCGGGCGTTGCGAGAGTTGACGCAGGCTTCGATTACCCCTTTCTGGAGCGACGGCTATGCGAATCCGAACACGGTGACGTTCGGGCGGGACACGGTGAATGGGCGGAACGCGTTCGCGGCGACGTGGAACGGGATCATCCCTTTTCCATTTACGGCGAACGGGCCGCGGAACGTGTTCCAGTTGGTGCTGATCGACCGGGCAGACACGGGCGCGGGGAATTTCGATTTTGAGTTCAACTACAACACGATCAACTGGGAGTGTTCGAATAACAACCGCACGTGCGCGAATGGGGTGGGCTTTGCGCAGGCGCGCGCCGGGTGGACATCGGGCACAGGAGCGCCGGCGATCACGGCGTTTGAAATCGATGGGTCAAACGAGGCGGGGCTGTTTCTGGATTCGAATCCGTTGAACCTGGGGCTGGTGACGCGTTCAATGGACGCGCCGGGAGTGCTGGGACGGCTGGTGTTTCAGGTGCGCGGCGGGACGGTGCAGAATGCGAGCCGGGCGCCGCAGATATCGAGCGTGGCCAACGCGGCCAGCTTCGCTTCCAATTTTGCGCCGAACGGGTTCTTCACTGTTTTCGGCTCCAACTTTACGACGCTGCTGGGGCCTTGGGACAAGTTCATTCAAGGCGGGGCGCTGCCCACCGCGATTCGTTCGATTCGAGTGCGGGTGAACAATCAGGACGCCTACGTTTCGTACTTCAGCCCGGCGCAGTTGAACGTGCTGGCGCCTCCTGGAGCGTATTCGGGAAACGTGGAAATCGAAGTGACGAATAGCACCGGTTCTACGCGGCGGAGTGTGGCGGTGAACCGGGTGTCGCCGGGATGGTTTGGTTATTTTCTGGGCGAGAAGTTCTACCCATCGGCGCTGTATGCGAACACGACCACGTATGTGGCGGGCACGGGGGCGCTGGGCGGGTTGGACGCGCGGCCGTGCAAGGCGGGAGATGTGCTGACGCTGTATGCGACGGGGTTGGGAGCGACGGCGTCGCCGGTTCCGTTGGGGCAAGTGTTGCCGACGGCGTTTCCAATCGACAACCTAAGCCGGGTGAACGTCACGCTGGGCGGGCAAGAGGCACCGCTGTTGTTTGCTGGGATGACGTTTGCCGGCGCGTTCCAAATCAATTTCACCGTGCCGCCTGGCATACCGGCCGGTGATAATGCGCTGGTGATGGAAGTGGATGGCGTGCGCGCGCAAACCGCTTCCCTCACCTGCGTGAACTAGAGGTGGAGAGCAAAGTTATAACGAGTTGACCGGACTAGCGGGTAAACCGGCCGGCGATGATGCGCTGGTCATGGGGGCGGATGGCGTGTGGGCGCGCTGCCGTTATGACCAACTGCGCGAATACGAAGTTGGGATGGAGGCGACAACGAGTTGACCGGACTAGCGGGTAAACCGGCCGGCGATGATGCGCTGGTGATGGGGGCGGATGGCGTGGGCGCGCTGCCGCTGTGATCAACCGCGCGAATACGAAGTTGGGATGGAGGCGACAACGAGTTGACCGGACTAGCGGGTATACCGGCCGGCGATGATGCGCTGGTGGTTGGGAGCAGGCGGAGGCGCGTGCTGCCGCTGTGGTCAACAGCGCGAATACGAAGTTGGGATGGAAGCGACAACGAGTTCACCGGACTAGCGGGTAAGCCGGCCGGCGATGATGCGCTGGTGGTTGGGAGTAGGCGGAGGCGCGTGCTGCCGCTGTGGTCAACAGCGCGAATACGAAGTTGGGATGGAGGCGACAACGAGTTGACCGGACCAGCGGGTAAGCCGGCCGGCGATGATGCGCTGGTGACGGGGGCAGATGGCGTGGGCGCGCTGCCGCTCCCGACACCTGCGCAAATCAGACGTAGAGGCGCACGACGCGGGAGCTGATACCACAGAGCACCGAGTAAGAAATGGTGCCGGCGAGCTTGGCGATCTGCTGGGCGTCGATGGACTCAGCACCATCGGCGCCTAAGAGGGTGGCGGGATGGCCGGGTTCGACGTTGAGACCAGTCGCGTCGACGGTGGTCAAGTCCATGGAAACAGCACCGAGGACAGGGACGGAACGGCCCTGGATGAGCACGCGACCCTTGTTGGAAAGACGATGGGGGTAGCCATCGGCATAGCCGACACCGAGCACGGCGATGCGCGTGGGACGGTTGGTGGTGTGAATGCCGCCGTAGCCGATGGCGGCGCCCGCAGGGATATCCTTCACTTCCAGAATCGTGGCCTTCCAAGCGAGCGCGGGGTGAACGTCCAATGAAGAAGCGGTGTTGAGACCTTTTGCCGGAGAGACGTAGCCGTAGATGGCGTGACCCGGACGGACAAGATTGCCCCAAGCTTCTTTGCGGCCATAGGCGACGGGAACCGTGCTGGAAAGATGGACCAGCGGCGGGTTGATGCCGGCGGTGCGCAGGTGTTGGAGAACGGCAGTGAAGGTGGCAATCTGCTCGTCGGTCTGGGTGGAAGTGTAGTTGGGCGCGGAGGCGAAGTGAGACATGAGGCCTTCGAGCTTCGCAGCGCGGGTTTGGGCGAGTGTATCGAGAATTTCCAGGGCCGAGGCGCGGGTGCCGAGGCGGCCCATGCCGGTATCTATCTTGAGGTGGAACGGGGCGCTTTGACCCGCGGCGGCGGCGAGATGTTCGTAGGCGAGGACGCCCTCCAACGAGTGGATGGAGGGGGTGAGATTGTAGTCGAGAAAGAGCGGGCGGCTGGCGGGGAGAAAATCGGCCATGACCAGAATACGGCTCTGGATGCCGGATTCGCGGAGGGCGATTCCTTCGTGAACGTTGGACACGGCCAGCCAGCGGGCGCCGGCCTCCTCCAATACACGCGAAACTTCGACGGCGCCGTGGCGATAGGCGTCGGCCTTGACCACAGGCATAACGGTGACGCCGGGGCCGGTGGCCCTCCGGATGGAACGGAAATTGGCGTCAATCTGGCTAAGCGACACTTCCAGCCATGAACGGTACATATTCATCAATTATCGCGCTATCGTGGTGACAACAGCCCCATGCGCAAAGCCATTCTTGCCCTTCTACTGCTTCCGGCCCTGGCCTACTGCTGGGGAAAGACGGGGCACCGCGTTGTTGGACAGATTGCGGAGAACCACTTGACGCCGAAGGCGGCCAAGGCGGTTCGGGACCTGCTGGGCCCGGATTCCCTGGCGGAGGTGGCAAATTGGGCCGACGAGATCCGGTCCGATCCGTCGATGAAGCGCTACGACCCGTGGCACTATGTAAACATTCCGGACGGGCAAACGTACGACACGATGGAGAAGAACCCGGCCGGGGATATTCTGGTGGCGCTGAAGAAATTCGAAGCGACGCTGCGGAACGCGGATGCGCCACGGGAAGAACGTATCCAGGCGTTGAAATTCCTGGTGCATATGGTTGGGGACCTGCACCAGCCGCTGCATGCGGGAAAGCGGGAGGACCTGGGGGCGAATCGCGTGACGGTGCATTGGTTCCGGAATGCCGAATCGACGAATCTGCATACGGTGTGGGACGATTTGCTGATTGAACAGGAGAAGCTGAGCTTTACGGAGTGGACGCGTTTTCTGGATCATCCGACGGCGGCCGAGGTGAAGGAGTGGCAGGGGACAAGTTACGCGGCGTGGATGGAGGAGTCCTACAAGCTGCGGGACCGATGTTATGAGTTTAAGCAGGAGCTGCCGCTGAGTTACGACTACGTCTACAAGTCCATGCCGATTGTGAAGCAGCGGCTGTTGCAGGCGGGTGTGCGGCTGGCTGGCGCGTTGAACGAGATCTATAAGTAGGGCTTGCGCGTGTTCGCTTGAAAGTGCATGGTTGAGGAGTAAATTCTGTTCCGGCACTCCTTCCGGAGTGTCAGAACCCGCAGGAGATTACTCATGCAATCTACGATACTTTCCTTGAACAAACAGGCCGCGCTGGCAATGCTGCTTTGCATTGCGGCGATTCCGGCGATGGGGGTGACGACGATTCCCACACTATGGACAGCGGGCGGACTGGACGCAGGCAACAGTGGCGCCGGTCAAGCAGCGCGAATGACGAGGGACTTTCAGGGCAATGTGGCAGTGGTGTCCGGGCCGGCCGGGCGCGACCTGGCCGTTACCTCATACACACCGGCCGGTGTGTTGCGCTGGCGGCGGACCGTGGCACCGGCATCCGGGACCTTTCTGGCGGATTGGATTGTGGCGGCGCCAGACGGGGACCTGATTGCGGTAGGACGGAATGTAAGTGTGAATGGAAGCCCGATAGCGATAACGATGGTGCGTTATGCTTCCGACGGACTGCTGCGGTGGCGGGTGGACCTTGCGCGCACGCTGCCATACGTGGGCCGGCTGGTGGTGGACGGCGCGGGCGATACGTACTTGGCCTTCAATTCGCTTGGAAATGGGCAGGATATACAACTGCACAAGTACAATGCCGCAGGGGTGCTGGTGTGGGCGTCGGTGCTGGACTCCGGGCTGTTGACCAATGACTTGGCGACATCGCTGACCGTGACGCCGGACAACACGGAAGTGGTACTAACCGGCAGCGTGGGCGGCGGGGCGATATGGACGACGGCGAGTTATGATGCGTTTACGGGCGCGCGGAAGTGGCTGCAATCGGCGGCGGAAGGCGTTGCGGCGAGGGACGTGGTGACGGACGCGTCGCGGGTGTATGTGGCGGGGCACGGCAGAACCGGGATCACGGACTGCCTGACGGTGGTTGCGTATGACCGGGCGACGGGCGCACGGCTGTGGAGAACGGACCGGAAGCCGGCGGATGCGAGCGGGGCGAGCGGACTGCGCATTGCGCTGGCACCGGACGGGAGCCTGCTGGTAGCCGGGCAGGCGCAGCGCGGATTTCTGGACTGGTACACGGTGCGGATGGAAACGACTGGCGCGGTGCGTTGGGACGCCGTGCGGGACGGGGGGCTGAACACCGACGAGATACCGGCGGCGGTGCTGGCACTGGCCGATGGGACGACGGTTGTGACGGGCGTAGGGGGCCCGAGCCTGGCAGGCGGCTTTATACAGGGAGTGACGGCTGGTTACGACGCGACGGGCACGCTGCAATGGGAGGCGTTTTCGCGCCAGGCGACGGTGTGGGCAACGGCGTTGGGGAACGGCGACGTGTGCGCGACGGGCGGGTATGACGCGCTGGTGACGTGCTGGCGGCTGGGGCCAGTGCAGGTGCCGGCGGCGCCGTCGGGCCTGACGCTACGGCTGGTTTCAGGCGCGATTCAATTGACGTGGGCGGACAACGCGACGGACGAGACGGGCTATTCCATTGAACGGAGCGAGTTCACGACAGCGGGGTTTACCAACTTCGCGGTGATCGGGACCGCGGCGGCGAATGCGACCACGTATTCCGACGCCGGATTTGCCAGCGGCCGGGAGAACCGTTACCGGCTTCGGGCGGTGAATGGCGGCGGCTATTCGGCGTATTCCAACACGGCGAGCATTCAACTGTTCAGCACGAGCCCGGTGCCGACGGCGACGATGGTGGCGACGCCGTCGACGGGCGCGGCTCCGTTGAGCGTGGCGTTCGACGGTTCGCAATCGAGCGTACTTGGGGGGACGATCGCTTCGTGGTCATGGACGTTTGGGGATGGCACGACGGCGACCGGCCCCGCGGTGACGAAGGTGTACACAACGCCGGGGGTCTACACGGCGACGCTGACGGTAGTGTCGAACTTCGGGACGATGAACAATACGACGCGGCAGATAACGGTTACGGCGCCGGCGCCACCATCGGCGCCAACGGCACTGGTGGCGACAGCGGCGTCGAGGAGTTCCATCCGGTTGAACTGGACCAATACAACGACGGACCAGACGGCGGTGCTGATTGAGCGGTGCCGGGGGACCGCGTGCACGGCGTTTGCGCAGGTGGCGGTGGCGGCCGGCACGGCGACGACGTTTACGAACACCGGGCTAACGTCGCGGACGGCGTACACCTACCGGATACGCTCGCGCAACGCGGCGGGGAATTCCCCATACTCGAACGCGGCGACGGCGACGACGCTGCGCTGAGGCGCGGGGTTCCGTGTGGAAGCCAGGCAAGAAGGGCCGCCGATTCCGGTGGCCCTTTTTGCGGCGGAGGGCCAGACCTACAGATGGAAAAACATGGCGGCGGCAGCGGCGATGCCGATGGGAACGGCGACGCCGAAGGCCAGGGCGCGACGGGGGTGGACAAAACCGTCTCTCCAGGCCAGATAGAGCAAGAGAGACATAACGGGAAGATTGACAAAGACGGCCGTGAGGAGGCCTGGGGTATAGGCGGCGAACCGAAGGGCAGCGGGAATGTGTGGCACGAAAACGTTGATGAGCATGGCGGCGGCGCAGCCGAAGAACAGATGGGCGGACAGGCTGCGGGGCCCGCGCCGCCAGGCGCAGTAAGTGACGAGCCATGCGGCGAGCGTCAAGACTGCCAGGGCAAAGCGGAAGGCGGCCGGACTTACAAGCAATGGGAGACGTGCGGCATGTTCCAGCGCGAAAGGAGGAAAGGCAATGGCCTCTTCCGCGTTGTGCAGGGTGACGGCCACCGGGAACAACCACAGCAGGCGATGGAACCTCATGCCCCTTCAAGATACGAGATTTGCCGCGGAGTAGGATAGTTAGTAAGTGAAGGCGCAGGAACACCCGGTAGTTATCCTTGGGCTGGGCGTAAGCGGGCTGGGATGTTCGATTGCGCTGGCGCGGCGCGGCGTACCGTTTGTGGCGCTGGAACGGGAGGACCGCGCGGGCGGGCTGGCGAAATCCGACATGGTTGGCGGTTTCCCATTTGACTACGGGCCGCACGTGCTGTTGCAGATGCCCGAAGAGGTGAAGGCACTGCTGGGTGAACTGGACGGGGTCCGGTTCAATGAGTACCCTGGCCGGTCCGGCATTGTGCTGGGCACGCGAATGGAAGAGGTGGTGCCCGCGCCATTTCAACTGCACTTGCATCAACTGCCGGTGGCGACGCGCGCGCGGCTGGCGCTTGGGGAGTGGCGAGGGCGCTCCGCGACGCCGGCGAACTACGCCGAATACGCGGCGGCACAGTGCGGCCCCGGGGCCTACGAACTGTTTGTTCGAGGCTATGACTTGAAGCGGCCGCGATTTCCGCTGGAGGAGATTCCCCCGGATTGGACCACGCGTATGGAGCGGACGTCGCTGCGCTCAATCTTCGTGCCCACCAACGGGCAGGAACACCGAGAGCAGCGATTTCTCTATCCGGCCGCGGGAGGAATAGAAGCGCTGCCCCAGGCGATGGCGCGGCTGCTGCCGGAGGCGTGCGCGCGCTATGGCAGCGAGGCGGTGGAGATTGAGCCGGAAACGCAAGTGGCGCGGCTGGCAAACGGGGAAGCGGTGCGGTACGGGCAACTGGTGACCAGCCTGCCACTGCCGGAGACGGTGGCACGGATACGGAACGCGCCGGCGGAGGTGCGGCGGGCGGCAGCGGACCTTCTATACACGTCGGTGTACGTTATAAACGCCATTGTTGCGGGGCCGTTGCCGCCATGGTCGATCCTGCGGTTTCCGGATCCGGCGCTCGGGTTCTATCGATTGTCGTTTCCGTCACAGTATGGGGCGAAAGGGACGCAATGCGCGGTGACAGGAGAGATTAGCCATCATCCGACGCGACATCCGCTTTCGCCGCAGCAGGCGGCGCGGCAGTTCCACGAAGGGCTGAAGCGGCTGGGAATCCTGCGGGGCGGAGAGAGAGCCGTGCTTGAGAGCGTTCGCAATATTGCGTACGGCCACGTACTGTACTACCACGGGACACAGGCGAGCCGGCGGATGATTCTGGACTATCTGCGGGCGCACGGAATACACTGCTGCGGCAAATATGGGCGGTGGCGGGACATGCTGATTCCGCAGTCGATTGTTAGCGGGATGGAAGCGGCGCGGGCAGTTCTGAGCGAACCGCAGCGGGATTCCATTTGCGGACTGTTTGGCGGAGGGCAGCGTGGAAGGCGGCAGGGCGGGTGCGGATCACGGTGACGACTTCGGCGTAGTGGTGGAGCAGTTCGGCGGGGATTGGGCCGAGTTGATCGACGAGGGCGACGATGACGGTGCTTTCGCCAAGCGCGTCGGGAAGGCGCGGGAGGGCAAGGACGGTGACGGGTTGGCCCGGCGCGACGTCGCGCCCGGGAAAGACGGCGACCGAGCCGGAACAGAGGGCGAGAATTTCGGCGTCCGGCAGAGCGACGGCGGGGCGGCGGGGAAACCACTGGCCGAAGACGCCAACCAATGGGGGTGCGGACCGGGAGATTGCATGGCGCCAGTAGAGAGAGAACAACTCGCGGTCGCGCAAAGTGCGGGCGAGGAAGAGCAGCTAGTGGGCGGCGACCATGGCGTCCAGGCGCTGTTTGGAATAGAGCTGGTTCATGGTGGCGCGGTGTTCGTGGACGACGTGGGCACGGGCAACAAAGACGGACGGCCAACCCTGCTGCCAGGCGCGCACGCCAACGTCGAGATCCTCAACGTAGGCGGGCTGGTAGGTTTCGTCAACACCATTCAGTTGGGCCAGGCGGCGGGCATCGTACATGCTGCAACCGCTGCTGCCGTAGAGGACGTAGGTGAAGTCCTCCGCTTCGATGGGGAGTTCGCAACGTACCGGAAAATCGGAGGGCGCGGGATTGGCGGTGAGAAACGCCTTGCCGGTCTCCTGGCGGGGCAGGCCGGGGGGGAGGAAGATTTGCGCGGCGGCGCAGAAGAGATTGGGAACACGGTCAAAGGCGTGGCGCAGGCGGCGCAGGAAATCCGGCGCGAGCATCATGTCGTTATTCAGCAGGCAGACATGAGAGAAACGGGCGGCGCGCAGGCCAACGTTGACGGCGATGGGGAACAGCAGGGGTTGGGCGCTTTCGACGACCGTCACACTGGGGAAGCGGGCGGCGAGCATAGCGGCGGAGCCATCGCTGGAGCCGTTATTGACGACGATGATTTCGCCGACGCCGATCTGTTGGACGACGGCGGGCAGCATCTTATCGAGCATTTCGCGGCCGTTGCGGGAAGGGATGACGACGGAGATTCCGGCGGGGCGCTGCGCGCCGGTGACAGGCGCGACAGAACCGGAGGGGGTGGCGCGCGGCTTGGCGAGGCCGATGACGAAACCGGCGGCGCGCGCCCAGAGAGTGAATAGCGGCGGGCGGGCGGGAAGGCGCTGCCGCCACTCGTTGAAGCGCCAGAGAAGATGGCGCGGGAGGGCGCTATTGAAACCAACTTCGAAGGCGCCCATGTTCTCGTTCATGGCCAACAGGCAACGGGGGCGCAGCAGGAAGGCCATGGCTTGCAGGCGGCGATGCGGATTGGCGGGCTGCAGCATGAAGATGGCGAGCTCGATGGGGGCGCCGTTTAGCGACTGGCGGCAGCGGCGGAGATTGTGAGCGAGCGATTCATGAGAGTAATAAGGACACCAGTCCGCGCCGAGGGGCTCCGGTTGAGAAACGACGACGAGAGGAAGTTCGGGGCGGGCGGAGCGTGCGGTGGCGATGGCCTGTTCCAGCAGGTGAACGCCGCAGGAGGCGAATAACACTTTCAGACCTGTCGCAGGCGATGGCGAATCCACTGCTTTATTGTGCTCACAAAACGCAAAAAGGCCGCCGGAGACCGGCGGCCTTTTTTGGGGTTGGAGTGAGGCTTAGAAGTAGTACTTCAAGCCAATTTGGACGTTACGGGAGCCAACCTTGGTGCCGGTGATGGTGCCGAAGTTGGAGTTGCCGAAGGCGGTGTTGGGATCGCCAAAGACGGGGGTGTTGGTGAAGTTGGTGGCTTCGAGGCGGAACTCGAAACGCTGTCCTTCAAAGGTGTTGATGGTTTTGAGCAGCGCCGCGTCGACAGTCTTGATGCCGGGTCCACGATAGTTCAAGTAACGGGGAGCGGAGCCGAAGACGTCGGGAGCGGGTTGAGAGAAGGCGGCCCGGTTGAAGTAGCCGTTGTTCAGACGGTCAACAATGGGGCCGGAGACCGAGGGGTCGCCGATGAGGTTGGGGCGCTGCGTGCCGCCGTTCTGCATGATGCCGCCGTTCTGGCTGACCTGGAGCGGATTGCCGCCCTGGAAGAGGGCGAAGGCGCTGACTTCCCAGCCGCCGATGAGGCCGTCGATGAGGCGGTTGGCGCCTGTAGCGAAGGCGCGGCCCTTGCCGAAGGGAAGCTGGTAGGCGCCGGAGAGGACAACGCGGTGGGCGATGTCGTGAGCGGACAAAGACTTCTCGCCGCGGCGGTTGAGGGGGTTCTGCATGGCGGTGGTGCCGCCGAGCCAGGAGTAGTTACCGGAGCCGATGGAGGCGTCGTCAATCATCTTCGACCAAGTGTAGTGGCCGAGGAAGGTCAAGCCCTTGGAGAAGCGTTTTTCGTACTTCATCTGGAGGGCGTGATAGTAAGAGTTGGCGACGGCGGGTTCGGCGGTGCCGGAGTTGGCGCCGTCGTACTGGGTCATGCCCCGTTCCAGGCGGAAGCGTTGGATGGTGGGGCGGTTCATGTTGACGGCGATGGGGTCCGTGATGACGCCATAGAACGGGTTGGGAACGCTGGCGTTGAGTTGATCGCGCGTGAAGCGGCCCTCGCCCGGGTACCAGGTGGACAGAGGCATCGGAACCAGGTTGGTGTAGGGGTTGAAGAGATGGGCGCCGCGGCTGCCGGTGTAGTTGAGTTCCACGACGCCGACGCTGAACTCACGCTGGAAAGAGGTGTTCCAGCTATAGTATTCCGGGTTGCGGTTGTAGGACGGCACCGGGGTACCGACATTCAGGCCCAGGAAAGTGCGGTCGCCCTGGGAGCTGCCGGGAGGCAGCAACATGCCCTGCGGGTAGGGATTGTTGAGTTTGGCGAAGAGCGTTTCGTTCGAATCGAGCGAGAAGTCCGGGCCTTTGTTGGTGACAAAGCCGGCGCCGGTGTGGCCGAAGACGGTGGCGCGGGAGAGTTGATAGAGCAAGCCCCAGCCGCCGCGAATGGATGTCTTGTTATCGAGGGCGTAGGCGAAGCCGACACGGGGACTGAAGTTGTTGTAATCGCCATTGAAGGGGGAACGGCGCTTATCGTCGTTGAACTTGAGCACGCCGCGGAGGTCATAGCCGGGGACGGAGATGGGCGACTTGGCGTCGAGATCCCAGTAGCTCTGGCGGTTCTGGGTTTCCCAGCGCGGGACATCAAATTCATAGCGCAGGCCGAGGTTGAGCGTGAGCTTGCGGCTGACCTTCCAATCGTCCTGCAGGTAATAGCCCATGTAGCGGGAGCGAGTGAAGACCTTGGGGTCGATGTGGAACTGGCCGCCGGTGCCCCAGCCGAGAAGCATGGTGGCGAGGCCGTTGCCTTCGTTGTTATTGCCGACGTTCTGGAGGCGGCGGGTGACTTGGGAGCCGAAGGAGAACTGTCCGGAAGGATAGCCGGGCTGTTGATAATCGAGGAAGTTCTGGCGCATTTCGCCGCCAGCCTTCAGGGTGTGGCTGCCGAGGAATTTGGAGAAAGAACCGGCGACCTGGTGGGCGCCTTCCTGGCGATCCATGATGACCCAGCCTTCGGTGCCGATATCGGTATACCCTTCTGGGGCGATGGTGGGGAAGACGAGGTAAGTGGCGTTCTTCTTCATGTATTCGGGGAAGCCGAGAGTGGTGAGGTCGAAAGGCGCCATGGCGTTGCGGTAGAAGTCGGAGTAGATCAGGCCGTACTTGAAGGTCCAGACGGTGGTGGGGTTTTCGGTACGGGTGAAATCGATGACGGTGGAAGAGGTTTTGGTGCCGGTCTTCCCGGTGTTGAAGGTGAAGGCGGGATTGCCGTCGCCGAAGGTGTTGGCGGGGTCGCCGTTGTTCGGCGCATAGCTATAACGGCCGGTGACGCGCATCTTGTCGTTGATGTTGTGGTCGCCCTTGAAATCCATCTGGCGCGCGCGGTTTTGGTTGACACCCTGGACCAGCCAATTGTTGTTGTTGGTGATGGCATTGGTGACCTGATTGCCGAGCGGGAAGAAGGAGAGGGCCTTCACCGCGATGGGATCCATGCGGGACTTCGGGATGACGTTGCCGGGGAAGGGGCGGCGCTCCCATTGACCGGCGCTATTGCGGAAGGCGTCGAAGGGATCGAAGATGCTGATGAGCGAGCCGTTGGCCTGGAAGGTGCGGGAAAAGTCGCCTTCCCGCTGGGGGGCGGTGGGGAAAGTGGCCTGGTCTGTGACGGGGCTCTTCTGTTTGGTCTGTTCGTAGGTGAGGAAGAAGAAGGTCTTGTTCTTTTTCACTGGGCCGCCGAGGACGCCACCGAGTTGATCCCGGCGGAAGAAGGGGCGGGCGCTGCCGGCACGGTTGGCAAACCAGGCGTTGGCATTGAGGTCGGAGTGGCGGAAGAAGTAGAAGCC